>NZ_CP015348.1:2047500-2715122 GCF_002109325.1 Sporosarcina ureae
TGCGGGGATGAGGTGTGGGTAGCGGTGAAATTCCAATCGAACCTGGAGATAGCTGGTTCTCTCCGAAATAGCTTTAGGGCTAGCCTCAAACGAAAGAATCTCGGAGGTAGAGCACTGTTTGGACGAGGGGCCCATCCCGGGTTACCGAATTCAGACAAACTCCGAATGCCGATGATTTATGTTTGGGAGTCAGACAGTGGGTGATAAGATCCATTGTCGAGAGGGAAACAGCCCAGACCACCAGCTAAGGTCCCCAAGTATCTGTTAAGTGGAAAAGGATGTGGCGTTGCCCAGACAACCAGGATGTTGGCTTAGAAGCAGCCATCATTTAAAGAGTGCGTAATAGCTCACTGGTCGAGTGGCGCTGCGCCGAAAATGTACCGGGGCTAAACAGATCACCGAAGCTGTGGATTGACCTTAGGGTCAATGGTAGGAGAGCGTTCCAAGGGCGTTGAAGCTAGACCGGAAGGACTGGTGGAGCGCTTGGAAGTGAGAATGCCGGTATGAGTAGCGAAAGAAGGGTGAGAATCCCTTCCACCGAATGCCCAAGGTTTCCTGAGGAAGGCTCGTCCGCTCAGGGTTAGTCAGGACCTAAGTCGAGGCCGATAGGCGTAGACGATGGACAACAGGTTGATATTCCTGTACCACCTCCCCGCCGTTTGAGTAATGGGGGGACGCAGTAGGATAGGGTGAGCACACAGTTGGTTGTGTGTCTAAGCAGTGAGGTGGAGAACGAGGCAAATCCCGTTCTCATATAACACTAGGCTGTGATGGCGAGGAGATTTATCTCCAGAGTCCCTGATTTCACACTGCCAAGAAAAGCCTCTAGCGAGGCGGGAGGTGCCTGTACCGCAAACCGACACAGGTAGGCGAGGAGAGAATCCTAAGGTGATCGAGAGAACTCTCGTTAAGGAACTCGGCAAAATGACCCCGTAACTTCGGGAGAAGGGGTGCTCTGGTAGGGTGAATAGCCCGAGAGAGCCGCAGTGAATAGGCCCAGGCGACTGTTTAGCAAAAACACAGGTCTCTGCAAAATCGTAAGATGACGTATAGGGGCTGACGCCTGCCCGGTGCTGGAAGGTTAAGAGGAGGGGTTAGCGCAAGCGAAGCTCTGAATTGAAGCCCCAGTAAACGGCGGCCGTAACTATAACGGTCCTAAGGTAGCGAAATTCCTTGTCGGGTAAGTTCCGACCCGCACGAAAGGCGTAACGATCTGGGCACTGTCTCAACGAGAGACTCGGTGAAATTATAATATGCGTGAAGATGCGCATTACCCGCGACAGGACGGAAAGACCCCGTGGAGCTTTACTGTAGCCTGATATTGAATTCCGGTGCAGCCTGTACAGGATAGGTAGGAGCCTAGGATTCCGGAGCGCTAGCTTCGGAGGAGGCATTGGTGGGATACTACCCTGGCTGTATTGGACTTCTAACCCTTGCCCGTGATCCGGGCAGGAGACAGTGTCAGGTGGGCAGTTTGACTGGGGCGGTCGCCTCCTAAAGAGTAACGGAGGCGCTCAAAGGTTCCCTCAGAATGGTTGGACATCATTCGTAGAGTGCAAAGGCATAAGGGAGCTTGACTGCGAGACCTACAAGTCGAGCAGGGTCGAAAGACGGACTTAGTGATCCGGTGGTTCCGCATGGAAGGGCCATCGCTCAACGGATAAAAGCTACCCCGGGGATAACAGGCTTATCTCCCCCAAGAGTCCACATCGACGGGGAGGTTTGGCACCTCGATGTCGGCTCGTCGCATCCTGGGGCTGTAGTCGGTCCCAAGGGTTGGGCTGTTCGCCCATTAAAGCGGCACGCGAGCTGGGTTCAGAACGTCGTGAGACAGTTCGGTCCCTATCCGTCGCGGGCGCAGGAAATTTGAGGAGAGCTGTCCTTAGTACGAGAGGACCGGGATGGACATACCGCTGGTGTACCAGTTGTCTTGCCAAAGGCATCGCTGGGTAGCTATGTATGGACGGGATAAATGCTGAAAGCATCTAAGCATGAAGCCCCCTTCAAGATGAGATTTCCCATTACGCAAGTAAGTAAGATCCCTCAAAGATGATGAGGTGGATAGGTCTGGGGTGTAAGTACGGCGACGTATGTAGCTGACAGATACTAATCGATCGAGGACTTAACCTATTTTAAAAAGTAGTTACTTGAACTACGCCAATGTCTTTTATTCAGTTTTGAGTGAACAAGCTTTACTCAAAGAGTCTAGTAACGATGGCGAAGAGGTCACACCCGTTCCCATACCGAACACGGAAGTTAAGCTCTTCAGCGCCGATGGTAGTTGGGGGTTTCCCCCTGTGAGAGTAGGACGTTGCTAGGCACGCGAAGCCATTCCCTTTGGGGAGTGGCTTTTTTGTGGTTTCAGGGAGAATTTAATCGCATTAAAGAGGAGATGATCCCATTTTAGTTATTGCGTTACCTTTTTATCCAGTATAATCAATCTTTCTCCGTGAGCGCTCTATCCGCTGCGTTGACCGCTCTATTGGCGTCGCTGAGTGCTCTATTCCTCGCCGTGGCCGCTCTATCTGCCGTGCTCAACGCTCTATAGCCTCTGAAAACCGCTCATAGCCTTCATTTTCCACTATGATTATCTGTGTCGATCAATTATCCCCTATAAGCGCTCTATCTACTGCGTTGACCGCTCTATTGGCGTTGCTGGGTGCTCTATTCTTCCCCGTGACCGCTCTATCTGACACGCTCACCGCTCTATCATCCCCCATAACCGCTCATAGCCTTCAATATGTATCTAATTTCCACCAAAAACTATGTGTCGATCAATCTTTCACCACAAGCGCTCTATCTAACTCAGTTGAACGCTCTATTGACGCCGCTAAGTGCTCTATCCCTCACCTTGACCGCTCTATCAACCACGCTCACGGCTCTATAATCCCCCAAGATCGCTCATAGCTCCCATTACGTGTTTACTTACTTACTCTCCCTTCTCTATCCAAAATACAGACGAACTATCTTCCAGAACCAGCAACTCAGTGTCATGTACTCTCAAAAACAAAAAAACCAGACTATTTATTTCCCCTACAAAAACTCATTTAACTTAATAGTCTATGGAAAGTTAGGGTATATTGATAGTAAGAGACGTACGATAGCAGGGGAGGGGATTTTATGGTTATAACGATAATCAAGCGGTTTTTTAAAGAACGCTTTTTTGATCAGGCGGCTCAGAATGCTTACTACATGTTGCTTTCCGTGTTGCCTTTTTTACTTGTAGTGCTATCGATTGTACAATTTCTGCCTGTGCAAGAGGCTAGTATTTTAGCGTTATTACGTCCGTTCGTCCCAGAGGAGTCTTTTCGGCTGATTGAGCAGAGTGTTCAGTCTATGCTTTATAAAAGTCATGGCAAGTTGCTCGTGTTGAGCGCGTTGGCCGCGTTGTGGACGACGTCTGTTGCGGTCCAATCCTTTGCCCGATCATTGGATTTAGCAAACAGGAGGCTTTATCAGCAGCCGTTGTGGGTGAATATAATCCGTAATATAGGTGTAACGATTCTATTCATGCTTATCGTTCCGATGTCGCTATTTTTGCCTTTGATTGAAAAGCTTTTACATACCGTGATTGCATATTATGATGTGCTGGATGCATGGGAAGGCTGGTTATATATTTGGCCGAATATTAAATGGGGACTCGGTACGTTTTTCTTGTTCTTGTTCTTTTTATTATTTTATCAATTGATGCCAACTGGAAAGATGAAGTGGAAAGAGGCATTACCGGGTGCAATACTCTCAGCATTTGGCTGGCAGTTTGTTTCATTGTTATTTGGGGAGTATGTATCACGGGTAGATTATTCGAGGCTGTATGGACAATTGGCAGGAATTATCATGCTTGTGTTATGGTTTTACTTAACAGCAGTGATTATTATTCTTTCAGGACTATTGAATGCAGAGTGGAGAAGGAAAGGGCGGTCTAAATGAAGATTTTAGTGGTAGATGATGATATACATATTTTAGATTTGGTTAGCATTCACTTGCGGCAGGCGGGATATACCGTTGTGAAGGCGATGAATGGATTGGAGGCACTTGAAGTACTCGACAAGGAGTGGCCCGACTTAGCTGTGGTGGATGTGATGATGCCTGGTATGGATGGCTATGAACTGACGAAGAGGCTCCGTGAAGATACGGAGATTCCCGTGTTGCTATTGACAGCAAAGGGTGAGATGGAGGACAAGGAGCGCGGCTTTTTAGCTGGATCAGATGATTATTTGGTGAAGCCGTTTGAGCCGAAGGAATTATTGTTCCGCATCCATGCCATTTTACGTCGTTATGATAAAGCGGTAGATCAGATGATTCAGGTTGGACCGTTACTGATTAACCGAAAGAGTTATGAAGTTGTGCTTGGAAAGAAGTCGTTGCTGCTTCCGTTGAAGGAATTTGAATTGCTATCGGTGCTCGCATCACGTCATAGCCAAGTGTTCACGCGCGAGGTGCTAGTAGAGCGCGTGTGGGGCTTTGATTATGAAGGGGATGAGCAGACATTGAGTGTGCATATTAAGCGGTTGCGCGATAAGCTGGAGAAGCTAACAGATCAGGTGAAGATCGTTACGATTCGCGGTGTTGGCTATAAGCTTGAGGTTTCTGAATGAAATCGCTGTACGGAAAGTTTTTGCTGTTGACGGTTGGTATTATGATGCTAAGTGCAATTCTAGCCTTTCTTTCAGTGAACACGTATTATCATCGATATTTAAAAGCACAAAACGATACGAAGAATGTCAAAGTGGCTGAGGGGATTGCGTCTTTTGTTGAAGAAAATGATGGAATGGATCTATCCTCGTACTTTGATATGCTAGCCGATGTGGGATATAAGCTATTGGTTATATCACCGACAAGTAGTCCCACTATCTATGGCGAAGCGTTCCGTGATAATAATCTCGAAGAAGAAGCGATTCAAAAAGTCTACGCTGGCGAAGTATATCACGGTATGCGCGATTTAAAGGCGGAGACATTTGTGACTGGATACTTTTCCAATGAATCTGCCAATACAGTAGGAGTACCTTTTACGTACGGTGGGCAGACATATGCATTGTTCTTGCGACCAGATATTAAGATGCTGTTCACAGAAATTCACTATTTGCTAGGTGGTATGGTGATCGTCATGGCCATCATCAGTATTCTATCGATGCTCGTTGTAGCGCGTAAGTTGATTGCGCCGATTGTAGCTTTGACTAAGGCAACGAAAAAGGTTGGCGAAGAAGAATTTACTAGTGAGCTGTCTATTGATCGAAGTGATGAAATTGGGCAGCTTGCGAAGAGTTTTCAGCAGATGATTCATCGTCTTAATGAGAATGATCAGATACGTAAAGCGTTTATTAGTGATGTATCGCATGATTTCCAATCGCCTTTACTAAATATTAAAGGCTACGCGGATTTATTATCGGATGAAGCGTTGCCGACAGATGAACGTTTACGATATGCGGGAATCATTCAATCTGAAACGGAACGACTCTCGACATTGACTAAGCAGCTGCTACTATTGACGTCGCTTGATCAATTGATATCACCGCTGCAAAAAAAAGACTTCCGCGTGGATCAACAAGTGAAAGAAACGGTTCGTAAATTCCAGTGGTTAGTACAAGAGAAAGAGATGTCTGTCATGCTTGAGGTTGACGACATCATTTTTGAAGGGGATCCTGCATTTCTAGAGAAAGTATGGGAGAATTTATTGTCGAATGCCCTGAAGTATTCACCGGATGGAGGGTCGATTGATATCCAGCTGACCGAGCAGTCAAATGAGGTCACTTTCTCGATTAAAGATACCGGCATTGGTATGACTGAAGAAACAAAGAATAGAATATTTGACCGTTTCTATCGTGCAGATCACTCAAGAACGCGTGAAGTAGAAGGTACGGGTCTTGGATTGTCAATTGTTGAACAAGTTGTGCGTCTCCATGATGGGCGTGTAGAAGTAGTCAGTGAGCTTGGTGAAGGTACGGAATTTATCATACACTTGCCAAAGCTGTAACCAGAAGTTCATCTTCCGTTCATCTTGGTGAGTTATAATGAGTGTAGTAGAAAGATGACGGGAGGAAATATAGTATGCAAGAAAAGTGGAGTATTCGATTGATACGTATTGCAGCAATTTTTGGTTTGATAGGTACAGTTTTAGGTTCACATATGGCAGGAGCAGGTTCTTATGCGTTTCGTCCAATTCACGCGCATATTTTGTTAGTGGGTTGGTTGTCGGTATTTTCTTGGGGAGTGTTCTACAAGATTTACCGTGTCCGTGCAAGAAAGTTATTAACACTTCAAGGCTGGACGGGTATTATTGGTGCAATTGGTTTAACCGCAGGCATGTGGTTACAATTTCTTCAACCGTTTAATATCAATGAAGTATTCTCTCTTGTGCTTTACATTGTAGGCGGTACTGTACTATTAGTAAGTTTTGCTTTATTCGTAGTAGTAACGTTTATGATTGAAAAATCACCTGCTGTGCGTAAATAAATCATCACCCAAGAATCCGGTTCATTCGGGGTCTTGGGTTTTTTAATGTCGAATTATAAGGGAAAGTTTTCAGTGATAATCAGCGGATTCAACAAATAATTCAAGACACCTATGACATACTAGAACGACCTAACAAATGAAGGAGCGAATGACCATGACTGCTCGCAATCGGTTTCACCTCATTATGATTTGTTTTACTGTCTTGATTGCCGGGACGTTGTTGATCAAACAGACAGCAAGTTCAGAACAACGGAAGATAGAAACGATAGGAATTGATTATGCTCAAATGAACCAATCGGTTGAGAAAGTGTTAAAAGATATGCCTGAAATGGTAGAAGAGCTGACATCTATTCAATCTGGTATTCGTAGCAACAAACTTGAAAGCTCATTTTCAACAAATAAGACAGAGTTTCGTTTGCGTGTGAACAATAATCTGACAGGAGAGGAGCACTCTTCACCATTCCTAAAAGGAATTGCGGAGAAGCAAACGGATCATTATCAAGATGCACTGGAAATAGCGGAAGAAGCTTATGGTATTACGGTAACGGAAGATGAAATAGACGCTTATATCAAAGAGAATGTTTCGACAGTTTGGGATGCTGAAAAACGAAAGTATGCGAAGTCCCTTCAATTAACATTGAATGAACTGGACTATTATTTCGATAGGGATGTCTATGTGATGAATGTACTATGGGAAAGAGTTTTGCCACTTGTTATGCAAGAGTTTCCAAGAGAACGTGGAGAGAGTGGACAAGCTTATGGGAAACGGATTAAGGAAGAGTTTTTCACAAGTATGGAAGATGAAGCTTAGTCATAGTGTAACACTTGGAACTTGCTAGGCACGGGTAATAGTAGAGCGTTAATACAAAGAGATGCGTAAGTTGAAAGTTTGAAGGAATAACTAGCGACATTTCCCGGGAAATTACTAAACTCACACTATATAAGCTAAGAGATTGTATAGTATGGGTTTGCTTATAAAGAAAAGTCAGTCTCCCATAGGACTGGCTTTTTGCTACGAGAAGAATTAATTACATTAAAAACGGCCATTCTATGTATCAATACGTACCCTTTCAATAATATAGTAATAAGGAAGTCAATTTAAAATACTAGACATAGTATATTTTAAATTACTGCGATAGCGTAGGCTCTATGCTATATTAAAGACTACCTTTTAATAGAAAGGGGTGGAAGAAATGATAGAGCTTGGAGGAATGATGGTCGGTATGGAATTGGGTAATATTCTAACAACTCTTTTATCTCTTATAACCATATTAAACATTCTGCTACTGGCCTCAGTATTATTTATCGAAAGAAGAGATATTGGAAATACGTGGGCTTGGATCATGCTCTTGGTATTCATTCCTATTGCCGGATTCTTTATTTATCTGTTTTTCGGTCGCAGTTTGAAACAGAAAAACTTCTATAATCTTTCAGCCGCAGAAAGAAAGGCTGAGAAAACGGAAGTGGATAAACAACTACTACCCGAAAACTTGGCCATACTTGAAAATAATGCATTATTAAAAGAACATAGGGAATTAATTCATATGAATTTAAAATCCTCTCACGCACTACTTTCCAAAGATAATCATATAAAAATATTTGATGATGGACATGCGAAATTTGCTGCGTTGTTCGAAGATATCAGTTTGGCGACTAAAGAGATTAATATTCAGTACTATATTATTCAGTCCGATTCCTTAGGTACTAAACTGCGTGATCTCCTAATTCAAAAGGCAAAAGAAGGAGTTAAAGTTCGACTTTTGTACGATGAAGTAGGATCTAAGAAGACGCCACCTAAATTCTATAATGATTTACGTGCAGCAGGTGGAAATGTAGAAGTATTCTTTCCATCCATGTTCCGTCTAGTGAACTTCCGGGTCAATAATAGAAATCACCGGAAGCTCTGTATTATTGATGGTGAAATTGCGTATATTGGTGGTTTCAATGTGGGGGATGAATACTTAGGTCTTAATAAGAAATTTGGGTATTGGCGTGATACACATTTCAGGATGACAGGTGGGGCAGTCAATCACATCCAAGGAAAGTTCATTCTTGATTGGCATCAAGCGGGTAAGAAAGAGCCAGGTGATTGGGGAGACTACTTATTCCAGACAGAAAAACAAAGTGGCACTAGTCCAGTACAGATTGTTTCAAGTGGACCAAACTCCGAGACAGAACATCTAAAAAATATGTACATCAAGTTATTATTATCGGCTAAAAAGACTGTCTACATTCAGACACCCTATTTTATCCCGGATACTAGCTTTATGGACGCCTGTAAAATTGCATTATTATCTGGTGTGGATGTACGGATTATGATTCCATGTAAGCCGGATCATCCGTTTGTTTACTGGGCTACTTGGTCTTATGTTGGTGATTTGCTTAATTATGGAGCGAAAATATTGTTGTATGAAAATGGTTTTTTACATGCGAAGACAATTGTCGTGGATGAAGAAGTAGCAGTAGTAGGTACTATGAATATTGATTCACGTAGTTTCCGTTTGAACTTCGAAGTAACTGCTATTGTTTATGATGAGATAGTAGCGGCGCAATTAACTGATCTATTCCGTCAAGACACCGAGTTGAGTTCGAAACTGACGAAAGAGCGCTATGAAGAGCGATCATTGCTCATTAAGTTTAAGCAATCGATTTCTCGTTTATTATCGCCTATTCTCTAATGGTTGTAAGTGCGTAATGCACTATTAATTGATTAATGTAGATGTGCATACGATCATATAAAAAGGAAGCAGCATGGGGCTGCTTCCTTTTTATATTTTTACGTTATGTAAAGACCAAGTTCAATTTTCCTTCTTTCAGTTCCAGTGAAGCATCGAACTTATTGCCATCTGCGGAGGTAAATCCTTTGATGACGTTAGTCTTACCTTTGGTACATAACAATTTGACTTGTGGGACGGTCAGTTTCTTTTTCAAGAACAGACCTGGAAAAGTTTGTTTACAGCCGTTTTTATAGTTACTGCAGCCGAAAAACTTTTGATGTTCAATAATCATGCCTTTACCGCATTTTGGACAAGGTGCAACTTCAGTTCGGGTGTACGAGCTCCTTCCTGAAGAAGGGCGTGGCGGCAGCACGATATCAATCGTTTGTTTTTCTAATTGGACGGGTACATCTTCAATCAGCTTTTGTATGAACTTTGTTACGCTGCCGAGGAAGTGCTGCCCCGTACCTTCACCATTGCCGATTTTCTTTAAGTATGTTTCCCACTTTGCGGTCATGGAAGGGCTGGCAAGCAGGCTGCCTTCGATTGTCTGGCAGAGTACGCGTCCTTTATCTGTAATGGATACGATATTCTTGTTTACAGCGATGTATCCGTGTTTTTTGATAGTCTCGATGATGCTGCTTCGTGTTGCTTCTGTTCCGAGACCTTCAATTTCCTTCAGAATATCCGTTTCGTTTTGATCTTCCACTAATTTCCCGCACGTTTTCATCATGGCGATGAGTTGACCTTCCGTATACGGTTTCGGAGGTTGTGTCGCGCCTTCTTTTATACCGATTTCACTTTGAACCGTTTCTTCTTTCGCAAGTGGCGGTAGGGTAGGTTCTTCTGCATCTTTTGCTTTGGTGGGTGCAGCAAAAAGTTCCTTCCAGCCTTTATCGCGCTCTGTTTTACCTGTTGTGAAGAATGGCAATCCGTTGACGTCTGTTATCACTTTCGTTTCAGTATAAAGATAATCCCTATGGAACATGGAGAGTGTAGTGCGTATAACTTCTTCATACAGATTGCGCTCGAGTGGTGACAACTTTGTCAGTGCGGCAGGAGTCGGCAGTTTTTTAGTCGGGATGATCGCATAGTGTTCTTGTACTTTTGAACTGTCAACATAGCGTTTTTTGGGTGTACGTGAAGCAACTTCAAACGGATGCTCTATTAACTTTTGGTAATCTTCAACCGCCTCAACTAAGTAATTGAATTCACTGGGTGTGATATGACGTGTATCGGTTCTTGGATACGATACTAGTTTTTTCTCGTAGAGCGTCTGCATCGTTTTTAACACGGTTGCGGGACTTGCTTTCCAGCGTCTGTTGGCTGTTGCCTGCAACGTCGAAAGAGAGTGCAACTGTGGCGGCGGTGTTCGTTTATCAGTATTCGTCAGCTCGCTAATTACACCAGGCGTCCGCTTCGTAATATTGCGGCTGTTTAATGCTTCCGCAATTAATTCACGTTTTGGTTCCTTGAGCTTTGCTTTTCCTTTATATGTACCGTGTTCCGCAGTAAAAATGGCTTCTGTTTCAAAAAATGGTTCAGACACAAATGTTTCAATTTCGCGTTGACGTTGGTAAATTAAATACACTGTTGGCGATTGAACGCGGCCAATCGGAAATACTTCTTCAATTCCTTTTGCCTTTAGGAGAAGGGTATATAACCGAGAACCATTCATTCCAACTAACCAATCGCTAATTTGACGGGCTTTCGCTTCCTCGTATAGTTGCAGGTCTTTCTTGTTGTCACGTAAATTTTCAAATCCTTTACGCACTTCATCTGCTTCCAGCGAGTTAATCCACAGTCGCTGGATCAATTGATTGCGGGCACCGGTCATATAGTAGATCGAATAAAAGATATTTGATCCTTCTCGGTCCACTTATCTCTATATAAGTGTACATAATACAAATGCATATATATAATAATATTATTATCTGAAAAGTCAATGGAATTAAGGATTGAAGAGGATTTAGATTAAATAAGGTATGCACATAATAAAATGATTAATATGGATAGTTATAAATGTATCTGCCATAATTTATAGAGATATAAAATGTACATAATAATTGATAGGAGGAATACTTATGAAAAACAATTTACTTCGCTTTGATCAGAATCAATTTATAAAATTTAGCACAATTCCTATTTGGATTGATTATATATTTCACAGTAATGGCAAAGTAGAAAAGAAACACTGTGCAGTTATAGGATTAAAGGATATGAAGCTTGATGTACATGTTATTCATCCGATCAGTGAGTTTATCATAGACAATTGGAGAAATAGGCAATATAACACTCAGCGTAAGCATGCAAATAATCTAGTTCAGTTTTTAAATTATCTTATAGAAAATAGAAAGAAATTAAGTTTACACTCGCTTTCTGATATACAGATAAATACTGGAACAGAATACTTAAATTATCTAGCTTTAAAAGGTGTTAGAAAGTCCACGGTGAAAGATGCAGAAAGAACTTTGACTAAGTTTTACTATTGGTTAGTGAAAATAGAAGTTCTTTCACTTGCGACGAAAAGTTCTTTTGAAGAAAAAGAAAATCATTTAGGTACTTATCTTGAATCACCATTCCATCCACTATATCCTTCTAAATCAACTAAAGAAATTGAACATACTTTACCTATAAGCTATATACCCTTGCTACTAGAAGTCGCTATTTCTGTTGCTAAACCAATTGCATTAGGCTTATATTATCAATTGTTTGGTGGCTTAAGAATTTCCGAAGTACTCAATTTAAAAAGAACTCAAGTTGGAAGAAGAATGAAGGAAGGCGATTTTATATTGAAATTGCAGAACCAGAACTTTAGGACAGATTTAAAAGAACATTCCTCAGTTAAAAAAGTTAGAACACAACGTGTTTTAGAAATTAATGATTGGGGCCATAATCTATTTAAAGATCATATAAATTTATATAAACCCACTGATGGAACTCAAGCGTTATTTGTTAATAGAGATGGGAATGCATTATCGCAAAGAAGCTATAGACAATATTTTCAAAAGGTGAAAGATAATTTCATTAAATTACTTGAAAACAATGGAGATACTGAACAAAAAATTTTAGCTAAACATTTAAAACATATGAAATGGTCAACACATATTGGACGAGGAACATTTACTAATATGATTGCAGAAGATGCAGAAAACCCATACGAAATTGCTCATCTACGCGGAGACTCAAATATTAATTCTTCACTAATATATATGGTTTCTACTGATAGACTCCACAAAAAAATAGAAGAGAAATTTTCAAATATGCATGAAACCTATATTCCCAAACTGATTACTAGAAAGGAGTGATGATTTGGATAATTATATTGATGAATATTTAACAATAGCTCAAGTTTGCAAAAAGCTTCGATTAAATAATGTTAATGATGTTTATTTACTCATTGAAAAAAGATGTTTTTCAAGCGCAGTAAAGATAAATAATTTATGGCATATCACCGTAGATGATGTTGAAAAATATGAACAAACATTAAACGTAGTGGCTAGTTGTTTAACTATTAAGCAAGCAGCTGGAAATTCGAAATATGGTAATAAAAGTATAACCTCCATTCGTACTTTAATTAGGAATTCAAGATTGCCTAATGCGTTTAAATTTAATGGTGAGTGGTGGATTCCCAAAAGTGATCTTAAACAATTAGCAATAGAAGAATCGAAATTATTAAATACAACGCAGGCTTACAAGCAACTAAATCTAACATCACACCGAAATATCCTAAATTTAATTAATAAGGGTATATTTCCAAATGCGTTCAAAGACTTTAATCTGAAATGGAAAATCCCTCTCAAAGATATAGAAGAATATGAAGAAAAATAAAATACTGAAGATATAAAGAAGTCTTTAAGTATTTTTGAGGTTGCTCAAATGTTAGGACTCAAATCAGGAAAGGCAGTTCTCTATCATGTGAAAAGGAATAAGTTTCCGAATGCTTTTATGATAAATAATAACTGGCGAATTCCAATTAGCGATTTTGAGAACTATTCATCCAAAACGAAAGATTGCTTAAATACATCACAAGCTGCTGAAAGATTAGGCTATAAGAATAAATATTCAGTACTACTATTAATAGAAAACTCCACAACTTTAAATGCATTCAAAGCTAATGGTTCTTGGTGGATACCAATATCCGATATTGAAAAATTGAACAGGAAAGTTTAGAGTATCTAGATACAGACAGCACCGCTAAGAAGTTGAATTTAGAATCCAGAGTAGAGATTCATAGATTACTCAGGAGGAATAAATTCCCAAATGCATTTAAAGATGATTTTAGTAAATGGAGAATACCTTTGAAAGATATCAAGGATTTTATAGCTAATCAAAATACACATAACTGTATAGACCTTATAGAGGTATCTGAAAAGCTTGGCTATAAGTCAACTACAACAGCAAATAGATTAGTTAAAAATAATCAATTTCCAAATGCATTTAAGGTTGGAAAAAAGATTTGGATACCAATAACTGATTTTGAAAGAATACAGTGGAAATTTCAAAAAAAAGAAAGCGTTAAAAAAGCGATAAAACCAGCACCAGAACCAATACAAATACCTTTTAAATTTAAAATTAATACCCATGGCTATATTGATGTATCTGAAACGGAAAAAGTATTTAAATTAAGCAAAAAAAAAGTGATTAACATCATTAATAAGGGTGGATTTATCAATTATTTTAAACATAATAATAAGTGGTTGATATTGAAAGTAGAAATTGAAAATTTGAAAAAAGAAATACAGGAAAACGAAAAAAAGAAATTCAATACACTATCAACTATGGAAACTGCTCATAGAATAAATGTGAATAGATCAGTTATTACTCAAAATCTGAAAAATAAATTTCCAAATGCATTTAAGATAGATAATTACTGGCGCATTCCTTTAAGAGATATTGAGAAGTACGAAGAAAAAACGGTATTTACCGATGCTTCAGAGTACACTATTCAAACAGCACTTGCTGAGTTAAACACAGGCTTAAATTCTTTATATGTTAAAGAGAAATCAAGAGAAACTAATAGACTATATCTAAAATTCTGTACTTTACAAATGAATAACTGTAAAGGTTCGATGCGATATGTGAAAAGTCGAGTTCTAATGTATTTAAGACTATATGAAAAAATAGCTAGTCTCATAGAGGAAGAAATCTTTCACGCCTCACCTGATATGATTTCATCTTTACTTGATAAAAATTCAATTTTGACATCGCATGAAAAAAAGAATTTAACTGTTTTTTTAAGATATACTTACCGACAAAAAAACATTGAACCTAAGGAAGAATTTAGCTATCTAACTAATACCGATAAAATAAGTAGCAAAGAAATTTATTCGCCTGAATTGTTTCATGAAATTTATAAATATGTAAATGATATAAAAAATCATTCTTCACCTGCTATAAAAGATTATAGTTATGCGAATATGTGGGCATATACTATATTATTATTAACAGACTTTATTAGAGGTCAAGATTTAATAGTAAATACGCCTAATCTGGATTTAGATAATCTGGGAATCTGCTCATTAAATTGGTTTGAAGAAAACGAATTATCAGAAGAACAGGCGCAGACTATCATAAATCAATTATATACTCATTTCCGTTATAAGAGAGCAAATAAAAATGGAGAGTTATTAAGTAAGCGTCAAAAAATGAACACGTTGTTTCATATAAAAGAAAATGCCCCAAAGAATCGATTAAAGATTCTTCGGGGCATTTTCTATTTCTTTGACTGGATATAACAATTCTTTGGTAAGGTCTTCGACCAAGGCATCAAGTCTTCAAACTCCTCGATTTTTTCAAGATTACGTTGAGGAAGTTCTTCGAAAAGGAACTGCAGGTAGAAGAAGGGGTTTATGCCATTCTCTTTTGCGGTCTCTACGAGACTATAGGCGATTGCACTTGAAGTAGCACCTCTTGTGGAAACTGCAAAAAGCCAGTTTTTTCTACCGATTACGAAAGGTTTTATTGATCGCTCTGCTCGATTATTGTCGATCTCGATACGACCATCTTTCATAAATGTTATCAGTTTAGGCCATTGTTTAAGCGTATAGGAGATGGCAGTCCCAGTTGCAGTCTTCGGAGCGACTTTTTCTTTTTGTTCTTTTAGCCATACCAAAAAATCATCCAGCACAGGCTGACTGTCGTATTTCCTTATTTCAAGTCGTTCTTCAGGCATTTTATCTTTCGTCTTGCGTTCAATTGCGAACAATCGGTTGCAGAAATCGAGTCCCTTTTTAGCGACCGTCGTTCGACCTGCACCAGCTGGCGCACCTTTTAATGCCTTGAGTGCCTCATCGAATTTACGGCGAGCATGGGCCCAGCAGCCAGCGAGCTCCACATTTTGAATAGACTCGTAGGCTGCATAGCCATCCACATGGAGATAACCCTGGTAGCCTTTTAAAAAATTTTGCGGATTCTCTTTGGCACGACTTGCTTGATAATCAAAGAGTACGATCGGTGTCTTAGAGTCTCTACCTGTCCGATAAAGCCACATATAGGATTTTGATTCCGCCCTTTTCCCTGGTTCGTCGAGAACTTGCAGGACAGTTTCGTCCGCATGGAGAACCTTTTCCTCACGAAGACGACGATAGAGTTCATCATAGAACGGCTTGAGCCATCGCGTCGTACTCGAAAGCATCCAGTTCGATAGCGTCTGTCGATTCAATGGAATGCCCATCCGTTCGAGTTGTTTCTCTTGTCGATAAAGAGGAAGCCCATCAGCAAACTTCTGCGTCATCACGTATGCAATGGCAGATGGAGACGCTAATCCCTTCGGGATCACCGGGTTCGGCATCTCAGCTTTCTTAATAGGTGTTTTGATCGCATGTTCTTCACAATGACGGCAACTGTAGATATGCTGTACATGTTCGACAACTGTTACTTGCGCCGGGATGATCTTCAGTTCTTTGCGTATCTGTGTGCTCATCTCGTGCATGGAATGATCGCATTCTAAACAGACCTTCTCCGAATCAGAGAGGTCATAGTGAATCGTCTCGACCGGCAGGTCTTTCAACTTATCTGCACGTCCGATTCTCTTCTTGCGTGTATAGTTTATCGTCTCAAGCGTAGGCTCTACAAGAAGGATCGCTGAAGAAACTTCTGCCTCATTGAACAACGGTAATTCAAACTGGTCCTTGTTCGTCTTCTCACTAGAAGTTCCGAAGCGTTTCTGTTGGAGTAGAGTGAACTGTTGCTTGTACCATTCCATCTGAGCCTCAAGCTTTTTCTTCTCTTGCTCGAGTTGTTCGTTCTTCTTCTCGAGCTCTTCAATTGTAAGTTGGGTTTTCTTGTCTGGTTTTCTCATAGGAACAATAATAGCATAAAATTATTCCAAGGAGTAGACTCAAATTACTTTTTTCGCCGAGACTGAAGGGTGTGCGTCACGTTGGTTCAACGGTAACCCATCCAGGAGCCAGTTCAACTGTCGGCTCGAAATGGAAAGTGGTTGAACAGACTCAAGATCCGGCCAATCGAACAGCCCTTTCTCGAGTCTTCGGTAATAGAGCCAGAATCCATTGTGATCCCAGAATAGAATCTTGAGTTTATCTCTCTTCCGATTACAGAAGACAAAAAGTGCTTTGGAGAAAGGATCAAGTTGGAACAGCTCTTGGACAATGACAGCTAGTCCGTCAATCGACTTCCGAAGATCTGTCGGACCAGCAGCCAGATAGACGCGCCCAACGGCGCGATCATTCATCATATCTGACGTAGCGTCCGGATCACTTGAAGTAACAGAGTTTCATCATAGCCACTTGTCACCTCGATATCCACATGATTTACTTTCAAGGAAATCGAGTTCTCTATCGATTCTTCCACTACACAGGAGACCCAACTGGTCTCCTGACGTGCGGTATGATTAACTGGTGACTGCTTCCTTAGCCAATACTTCATATTGTGCACGGCAACCTCTGCAGTTTCACACCATTCAGAAAGCGCTAGTCCACTGTTTTGATATTCATCGATCTTCGCAGACCAGTATGCTTCTTTCTCTTTTCTTTTCAAATAAATACCTCCCAAAATGTGTTCTATGGGAGGAGTATCTCACGAATCTTCTTCTATTAATATGTGTTCACTATTTGACGCTTACGTTATTAACGTTTATTGTTGCTCCAGACTTGATACTATCCTTAGCTACAGCGCTAGTCGTTTCTGAACTACATCGTGTAAATGAAGGAAGTGAAATGCTTTTAAGTACGTTTATAGAAGGTCGTTATAATGCTGTTAAAACTAGTGGGAAAGTGCGACATCACATATTTTTCAATGAAATGAAAACATTTGAAAAGTTTAAATTCAGTTCACTTGTCATGAATCGCTCAGTTGCTACATACCTATTCTATTCTGTAACAGAAGAAGATGGAGAAGATAGTGACTTAGCACTGCATCTAACAAAGGTAGCTAGATCACACAAGAGTTCAGATACAACTAGTCAATATATTCAAGCAACCAATCGTGACGGCTCTATTAATAGAGTGTCATACAATCTTTTTAAACGCGGTCATTTTGGATGGCTATATAATTATTTGATTTTATATGTTTCACAATTCCAAAATAGAGAAGATACTTTGGAGCAACGAACTAATTTAATTGAAGAATTAAAGAGTGAGATATCTCCAGCTAGATTAGAGAATGTGGCAATGTTCGCTAATAACTACTTAATCTCATTTCCATCAAAAGATTACAATGCAAATATGGAAACTACAATAAAAAATATTTATTCAAAAAGACAATCGGTTATCTCTAAGCTTAAAGAGTATTCAAAAGATGAAATTAAAGAGATTATATTAAAATTAGCAAATGGAGAAATGACATCAAAAAGTGAGCATGCGCAGTGCTTGGTCCATCCTATTTGTCAAAATAAAGAGCTTTTAAACTGCTATTCATGTGAGTATGTAATACCAGGAAACTTAATGCTTATCCAATTAAATGAAGAGATAATTCGATTAATCGAAAATATTGATAGCATGGAAAATGAAGTGATTTTAAAAAGAGATTCAATGCTCTTGATGCATGCTTTATTCATATGGAAAGAGGCACGTATTCAGTTTGGAAATGACAAAGTTAATGCGTATATTAATACTAAAAAAACATGGCTTAGAATTGAAAGCATATCTCATAAACTGTTAATGGATTAGTTGGGAGAAGATTTAGAAGTGGAAATACGAGTGACACTTGACTCTACAAAAAAAGATACAGTAATAGAAAGAAAACAAAATGTGAAATTCGATACTTTTAATTCGAAAAAATATAAAGAAATGTTTGATCAGCTTGTAAGGGATAATCATATAATTGGTCATTACAATCAAAAATCCTGGAAATTACCATGTGTGATATCAGATTACCCTATTATAATTTCATTTGATATTGAGAATTCTTATAAATTAAATGAAGCTTTAAAAGCTTATTCTATAGTTCGCATATTGTCAGGTAGGACCGCATTTACAGTTTATAATGAGCTCACCTTACTAAAAAGAGTGATTTTAGAAAGTAATGGTTTTAAATCACTTGATAAATTAGAAGGATTTTTAGAACTGCAACTTCAAACATATCAATCTCAAGGATATAGAATGTCTGCTGATACAAAGAGGTTTATTTCTTTTTATCAACCTAACAATTGTGCGAAAATAATCGATATCTGTAATCAGTATCTAACTTATAAGGAAGCTGTTAGAGTACTACCCAATTTTGATGATATTATGACTTTTGATGATATTGTAAATGATTATTTTAAAAATCATCCAATTGAAGAAACTTTGGAATACATGCCTATAATGATGTGGTGGTTATTGACAAATGTTTTAC
The DNA here is from genome assembly GCF_002109325.1 of Sporosarcina ureae. Taxonomy (GTDB): domain Bacteria; phylum Bacillota; class Bacilli; order Bacillales_A; family Planococcaceae; genus Sporosarcina; species Sporosarcina ureae_C. The sequence goes on from NZ_CP015348.1 coordinate 2,066,466, forward strand.
CAATGCGTCCAACTGAGTTTTTAATGCTAGAGAAAGATTGCTTAGATTATACTAATAACTCTGCTTCTGCATATAGAATTAAAATTCCTAGAATTAAAAACAAATCTAGCTCTCCAGGAATTAATCAGCGAATGGATTTTATTGAAATTGATGAAAAAGCATATATTATAATAAAAAGTGCTATAAACTCTTTAAATACAATCGATTCTAACTCTAAATACTTATTTCCAGTAGAGTTACTATGGAGGTACCGCAAAATAACATTGCCAAAGAAAAATGAAAGGATTAATAGATATGACTTTGATTTAATGAGAAAGCACTTTTATGAAAATATTGTTGAAGGCCTTTATGGTATTTATGATTTAGAAAGAATAAGGTTAGGAGACACACGCCACTTCGCAATCATTAACATGGCTTTACAAGGCTTTAATATGCTTTCAATCGCAAGAATGGCTGGTCATGAAGCGATACGCAGTCAGTATAGCTATTACTCGCATGCAGAGCATTTTGCACAGTCTTATGTTTATCGTTTAGCTCAGAAAAAAGTAGAATATAAAGTTGCTGACGAAATGAGTAGTGGCCTCTTTGGATGGAAAAGATATATTTATGATAAGGGAAAGTTAACTGATGTAAAAGAATCAGAAAACATTGTAGGGCTTGTGAAATATGGATACTGCACCGAAGAAAAAAGTATTTTCCCTCAAACTTGTGTAGAATATTGTGAGTTTTGTTCTAAGTATGCATTTAATCCAAGTATCAATGAGCAAAGAGAAGCAATTGATTGGTTATCTAAAACCTCAATAAATATTGAAGAAAGAATCCGCACAACCATTGAATTAATGAAAGATTTATCGACAAATCTTGCTAAAACATACATCCAGTCAAATGATGAGTTATTAAAATCTTCATCTCAAAAATTAATGACATACATGGATATGAAAGCAACGATTGATTCAAAAATATTGAAAGATAGTGCCTTTAATAAGGAGTACAAATAACGGAAGCATTACTGAGTATGCAGTGTATATAGAATTCAGCAGCGATTTATGAATTATGGAGGTCGATGTGTTTGGCTAAGGATAATAAGACTCAAAGGAAAGGTAGACCTAAAGAGTGGACCGATAAAGAGTTAAAACAATTAGCTTTAGATATTAAATTTAAACTTAATGGAAAAAAGTTAACTCCTTCTCTCCTCGAAAAGGAAACTAAAGTAGGGCGTAATACATGGACGCGTCGAATGAAAGATTATATAGATGAGTTGAATGCTCCAGTAGTTTCAAGTGTTTCATTAGATGGTAGGAATGAAGCTATACTCCCAAGTATCGATCTAATCTTTGAAAAGTATGGTAATGATAAGATATCCTTGAAAAATGAATTGCTCAACCTTGAAATTTTACTATATGACTTATACAAGCAATTAAAAGATTATAAAGAAAAAGAAGAACATTTTGAAAGTGGTTTAGCAGTAATTCAAGAATTAAAAGATGATTTGAAAAAACAAAGAAAGCGTGCCCTACACTACGAGCAGCTTTATAATAATATTGTCGTTTCAAGTGTGTTCTCTCACTTGCAAGGAGAAAAGCGCTCACAAGTTAATGAGCTAAACCTAAAAGAAAAGCTTATTAACATGGAAGATTCTATAGATAATAGCACAAAGTTAGAAAATTTGTCATCATATTTTCCGGATATAAAAGATGTAACTAACGAGAGTGAAAATCAAAATCAAAATATGCAAAAGTTATTAAATAAATTTGATGTCTGAATATGAATATCGAAAAATTGTAATTAAGAACTAAACACAAGTATTATTAATAATGACTTCGCTGATTCATTTCATAAGCAAGTTAGGTTTATAAATAGGAGGACATTATAATGGTTAAAGATCTAACAAGTTCAAACACAGCCAGACAAAATATTATAAACAATGAATTTGCAATAAGCGAAATAGAACAAAGTATGGGAATAAAAGGTGTCTCATTTGAAGGAAAGATAATGTTTACCAAAGAAATGCTGGCAATTTTTTATGATGTTGATAATAGAACTATTGAACGTTATGTGGCTAGTCATTCAGAAGAATTGAAGAACAATGGTTATGAGTTATTAAGGGGAAAGAGATTGAAAAACTTTATGAGTGCGTATAGTAAAGATTTTGGTACCGACATTCATGTCGGTACCAAAACAACGGTCCTTGGTGTATTCGATTTTAGAACACTTTTAAATGTGGGTATGCTATTAGTTGAGAGTGAAAATGCAAGGGTCTTAAGACAGACGATTTTAGATATAGTAATAGATACTATCAATTCAAAGACCGGAGGGTCTACAAAGTATATAAACCAGCGTGATAGAGATTTTTTAGGCGCTTTTTTACAAGAAGAAAATTATCGAAGAGAGTTTACCGACGCATTAAATGATTGTGTTGATATGAATCAATACAAATATGCCCTTTACACTGATAAAATATATACAAGTATTTTTAAAGAAAACGCAAAAGAATATAGAGAAATTTTAAAGTTAAAAAGTAAAGATCGAGTAAGAGATACATTTTATTCTGAGATACTAGATTTAGTGGCATCATATGAGTGTGGATTAGCAGAAAAAATTCGTAAAGAGTTTGATAATAAAGGTGCGTTGCTTACAAATTGGGAAGTTGATAAAATCTTTAAAGATTTTGAGCAACAATCTCATTGGATACCTCTAATTACAAGTGGACGGAATAAAATGGCGAGTAGAGACTTAGCTTTAAGGGATGCATTCCATCAACAACTTGAAGAATATGTAAAACCGTTACCGAAGGATGAATACAATAGATTTTTAGGTACAGAGGCTTTGGAAATAGAAAAGTTGATGCAGGAAAATAAAGATGTCTTAAAAAGATTAAAGGAGCGATAAGAAATGCGTTCCATAGCTTATATTTCTTTAGAAGATGCTCTTTATGTACACACTCGAACAGTGGTTAATAGTGGAGGAGGTATGGATCAATGTATAGATTCTAATAGATTGGATAGCATACTAACACACATTCAAAATGATGATTACTATCCCAATATTGAAGATAAATTAGCGCATTTATTTTTTTGTGTTTGTAAATTCCATTGTTTTGCAGATGGAAATAAAAGACTAGCTATAACACTGTCCACTCAATTTTTATTGATAAATGGATACATGTATATAGCTAAAGACTTTATAGGTAAAACTGAGAATATTAGTTTTCATGTGGCAGCAGGTAATATTAATAAAGAATTATTACACGAGATATTTTCCTTAATGTTAATAGGAGAATATGATAATAATGAAGAAATAAAGATAAAACTGTATGAAGCGATTCGGGTCTAGTAATAAGAATACGAACTTTTAAAATCACAAGCTTAAGCCCATCCTCAATACTATTGAAGATGGACTTGGGCTTTTTTTTACATTCTAATTCTTTAATCTATTGTAAGCGTCAAATAGTGAACACATATTAATAGAAGAAGATTCGTGAGATACTCCTCCCATAGAACACATTTTGGGAGGTATTTATTTGAAAAGAAAAGAGAAAGAAGCATACTGGTCTGCGAAGATCGATGAATATCAAAACAGTGGACTAGCGCTTTCTGAATGGTGTGAAACTGCAGAGGTTGCCGTGCACAATATGAAGTATTGGCTAAGGAAGCAGTCACCAGTTAATCATACCGCACGTCAGGAGACCAGTTGGGTCTCCTGTGTAGTGGAAGAATCGATAGAGAACTCGATTTCCTTGAAAGTAAATCATGTGGATATCGAGGTGACAAGTGGCTATGATGAAACTCTGTTACTTCAAGTGATCCGGACGCTACGTCAGATATGATGAATGATCGCGCCGTTGGGCGCGTCTATCTGGCTGCTGGTCCGACAGATCTTCGGAAGTCGATTGACGGACTAGCTGTCATTGTCCAAGAGCTGTTCCAACTTGATCCTTTCTCCAAAGCACTTTTTGTCTTCTGTAATCGGAAGAGAGATAAACTCAAGATTCTATTCTGGGATCACAATGGATTCTGGCTCTATTACCGAAGACTCGAGAAAGGGCTGTTCGATTGGCCGGATCTTGAGTCTGTTCAACCACTTTCCATTTCGAGCCGACAGTTGAACTGGCTCCTGGATGGGTTACCGTTGAACCAACGTGACGCACACCCTTCAGTCTCGGCGAAAAAAGTAATTTGAGTCTACTCCTTGGAATAATTTTATGCTATTATTGTTCCTATGAGAAAACCAGACAAGAAAACCCAACTTACAATTGAAGAGCTCGAGAAGAAGAACGAACAACTCGAGCAAGAGAAGAAAAAGCTTGAGGCTCAGATGGAATGGTACAAGCAACAGTTCACTCTACTCCAACAGAAACGCTTCGGAACTTCTAGTGAGAAGACGAACAAGGACCAGTTTGAATTACCGTTGTTCAATGAGGCAGAAGTTTCTTCAGCGATCCTTCTTGTAGAGCCTACGCTTGAGACGATAAACTATACACGCAAGAAGAGAATCGGACGTGCAGATAAGTTGAAAGACCTGCCGGTCGAGATGATTCACTATGACCTCTCTGATTCGGAGAAGGTCTGTTTAGAATGCGATCATTCCATGCACGAGATGAGCACACAGATACGCAAAGAACTGAAGATCATCCCGGCGCAAGTAACAGTTGTCGAACATGTACAGCATATCTACAGTTGCCGTCATTGTGAAGAACATGCGATCAAAACACCTATTAAGAAAGCTGAGATGCCGAACCCGGTGATCCCGAAGGGATTAGCGTCTCCATCTGCCATTGCATACGTGATGACGCAGAAGTTTGCTGATGGGCTTCCTCTTTATCGACAAGAGAAACAACTCGAACGGATGGGCATTCCATTGAATCGACAGACGTTATCGAACTGGATGCTTTCGAGTACGACGCGATGGCTCAAGCCGTTCTATGATGAACTCTATCGTCGTCTTCGTGAGGAAAAGGTTCTCCATGCGGACGAAACTGTCCTGCAAGTTCTCGACGAACCAGGGAAAAGGGCGGAATCAAAATCCTATATGTGGCTTTATCGGACAGGTAGAGACTCTAAGACACCGATCGTACTCTTTGATTATCAAGCAAGTCGTGCCAAAGAGAATCCGCAAAAGTTTTTAAAAGGCTACCAGGGTTATCTCCATGTGGATGGCTATGCAGCCTACGAGTCTATTCAAAATGTGGAGCTCGCTGGCTGCTGGGCCCATGCTCGCCGTAAATTCGATGAGGCACTCAAGGCATTAAAAGGTGCGCCAGCTGGTGCAGGTCGAACGACGGTCGCTAAAAAGGGACTCGATTTCTGCAACCGATTGTTCGCAATTGAACGCAAGACGAAAGATAAAATGCCTGAAGAACGACTTGAAATAAGGAAAAACGACAGTCAGCCTGTGCTGGATGATTTTTTGGTATGGCTAAAAGAACAAAAAGAAATTGTCGCTCCGAAGACTGCAACTGGGACTGCCATCTCCTATACGCTTAAACAATGGCCTAAACTGATAACATTTATGAAAGATGGTCGTATCGAGATCGACAATAATCGAGCAGAGCGATCAATAAAACCTTTCGTAATCGGTAGAAAAAACTGGCTTTTTGCAGTTTCCACAAGAGGTGCTACTTCAAGTGCAATCGCCTATAGTCTCGTAGAGACCGCAAAAGAGAATGGCATAAACCCCTTCTTCTACCTGCAGTTCCTTTTCGAAGAACTTCCTCAACGTAATCTTGAAAAAATCGAGGAGTTTGAAGACTTGATGCCTTGGTCGAAGACCTTACCAAAGAATTGTTATATCCAGTCAAAGAAATAGAAAATGCCCCGAAGAATCTTTAATCGATTCTTTGGGGCATTTTCTTTTATATGAAACAACGTGTTCATTTTTTGACGCTTACAATCTATTTACGTAGTTACTTTATATACTTGTCGTGTATGTTACTTTCATAATTCTTTACTAAGATTTTCCCCATATTAAATAACTGCTTCCAATCTTCATCAATAACTATTTCATTTATCAAATCTAATTTTCCCAGAGCTTGATAAACATCTTTAAGATCTACTATCTCTTCATTGCAATTCTTATCAGCAATAGTAGAAAATAACGTTGTGAATTTCTTGAATTCATTGTCAAATAAATTGCTCTTTACTAATATGAAGTTATCTTCGTCTCCCTTAGAGATAAGTGGAACTTCGATATCTATTACTTTTCGTAAGTAATAGAAGACAGAATCGAGTTCAGGAGACTTTTTAAGTACTATTATAGAATAAAGTGAAAACTCGGTAGTATCAAAGAAGTAAAGAGAACGATACAATACATATATTTCTTCTACTTCTTTTAAAATCTCTTTAGTGATAATGTTCTGCATTTCTTTTCTGTTGTTTAAGTACTCTTTCAACTGGCTAGGTAAATCCATATTAGCAATGATTGTTGAAAAGTCCTTCACCAGTCTCCCCTCTTCCATAATTAGATTAATAATAAATTTATTATAGCATATATATACGTTGTGCAGACTATAGTCCGTGGACTGAATGTCACATTTCTTTAAGTATTAAAAGAAAAGGAATGTGGTGTGGTTCATGGAAATTGAAGTGGCTTTTGGAAGTGTATTGAAGAATTTTAGAATTGAAAAATCATTATCTCAAGAAGCACTTGCTCATCTATGCGAATTAGATAGAACATATATTAGTCTTATGGAAAGAGGAAAAAGAAATCCAACTTTGAATACTGTTTTTGCATTAGCAAAAGGGCTAGATGTTTTACCGAGTGCTCTTGTAATAGCAACTCAAGAAGTATTAAGTTAAGTAAAATAGAGTATCTGTCTAATTAAATTATAATATATTATTATAGTTAGGAATTTCAGATGACATATAGTATGTTAGAATTTTATTATCGGAAAATTAATAATAGTATATAGATGTTCTATTCTATTTTGCTGCTAGTTATATATCATACTGAAATAGAAATAGAAATAGAAATAGAAATAGAAATAGAAATAGAAATAGAAATAGGAGAGATGAGATCTTGCAGAACTATATATTTAACCGCAAATATATAAAAGAAAATCTTGCTCGTTGGAATACTGCTAATATCGATAAGTTCAGTGAAAAACATAAAATAATAAAAAATTGGAATTACTCTCTTACTCAAAGTAATTTAACTAAGACAAAAGAGGTATCCATTCAAGGAGATTTTCTGTCTCAAATATTCACAGAAGTACTTGGTTATAATGGGCGTATAGGGAAGAAAATATGGAATATTCAGGCTGAAAAAACAACTGAAGTGGATGGAACTGTTGCTGACGGTTCTTTAGGATTTTATTCTGACACTATTAGTGATACTAGAGTTGTCATTGAACTCAAAGACGCAAGGACTGATTTAGATACAAAGCAAAAAAGGAGTAATAGTCAATCTCCTGTTGAACAAGCTTTTTCATATCAATATAAGCATCGTAATTGTAAGTGGGTCATTGTTTCTAATTTCAAAGAAATAAGACTATACAATTCCTCAACTATGACTGAATATGAGCAGTTTTTAATAGAAGACTTAGCAGCTGATGAAGATGAATTTATAAAATTTTATCACCTTTTAAGCTTTGAAAATTTAATAAATCGCGATGGATCTTCTTTCGTAGATGAGTTACACGCGAAAAATGAAATTGAAGAACTTAACATATCAGAGGCGTTTTACAAAGAGTATAAAATTGCTAGACAAAGACTTTATCAACATCTTGTAGATGAAAATAAAGAGATCAATGAAATCACCCTCTTAGAAAAGACACAAAAGATATTAGATAGATTTATTTTTATATGTTTTTGTGAAGACAACAAATTGTTGCCAACTAATGTTTTTAGACAGTTAGTACAAACAGCAAAATCGTCTTACGAGTTCAGTGATCAGAGAATATGGAGTCAGTTAAAAGGTCTGTTCTCATCTATCGACAAAGGTAACCAACCAATGAATATCAATCGTTTTAATGGTGGATTATTTAAGGAAGACGATGTTCTAGATAGATTAATTATTAAAGACACTATTTTCTATTTATTCGAAAAAATTACTGATTATGATTTTGACTCAGAACTGGATGTAAATCTACTAGGTCATATTTTCGAACAATCTATAGCAGATATTGAAGAACTAAAAGCTGAAATACGTGGTGAGGATTTTGATAAAACTAAGAGTAAACAAAAAAAGGAAGGCGTATTTTATACCCCTCCATTCGTAACCCAGTTTATTGTAAGAAGAACTATTGGGGAATGGTTTGAACAAAAGCGTATCGATCTTGGAGAAAATGAATTAATAGAGTTGACTGAAGAAGATTTCCGAAAACAAGCAGAGAAAAATAAAAATAAAAGAATTAAAAAGAAAACCAATCTAGAGAAACACGTCGACTTCTATGTCAGATTGCAAGAAGCAATACGAGAAATAAAAATTTTAGATCCAGCTTGTGGGTCTGGAGCATTTTTAAATGCTGCGTTTGACTATTTACATCAAGTAGGTACTGAAGTTAGTAGTAAAATTGAAGAACTAACAAGAATACCCGATCTATTTGCTTTAGATAAGCACATTTTGAAATATAATTTATACGGTGTGGATTTAAACAAAGAAAGTATTGAGATTACAAAATTATCTCTGTGGTTAAAAACGGCTAATAAACGTGATCCTTTAACATCTCTAGATGAAAATATCCTTTGTGGAAATTCGGTTGTTAATGATTCCGACTACGACGCTAATCCATTTGATTGGCAATCTTCATTTAAAGATGTATTTGATAATGGAGGATTTGATATCGTAATAGGAAATCCTCCTTATGTAAGACAAGAGTTAATTGTCGGTATTAAAAAACATCTAAGTAAGGAGTTTAAAGAGACATACCATGGTAGGGCCGACTTATACGTATATTTCTTTGAAAAGGCTTTTCAAGTATTAAAACCTGGTGGCAAAATGGGCTATATATGTTCATCGAAATATACGACAACAACTTATGGATATCCATTAAAATCTTATCTCTTAGAAAATGCTAGAATTCGTTATTTTATGGATTTTGATGATCTTGACGTGTTTAAAGGTATTATTGCATACCCTTCAATCTTTATTGCAGATAAGGAAAAAGGATTTAAAGACCATGAAATCAAGTACTGTCACTTCGAGGAGTTAGATATTGCTTTAGATTCTTACTTTGAAAAGAACTGGAGACCGTATCAACAATCAGACATGGTACCAGATACGTGGAATTTCTTGGAGAGTAACATATACGCATTAAATGAAAAGCTTCTTACTAAGTATGACACCTTGGGAAATATTCTTGGAAAACCAAATGCCGGAATAAAAACTGGAAGAAATCCTGCATATATATTATCTAATCAGCAGGCAAAAGAATTGATAGAAAAAGACGAGGTAAATAAAGAGATTATAAAACCTTATATGAATGGAAAGGATGTCAAACCTTATCAAGCAGCTCCAAAACATTCAATTATATTTCCATATGTAGAGAATAAAGAAAAAGGCGAACTCGAACTTGTTAATATAGAGGATTATCCTTTAGTTGAACAACACCTTGCTCAGTTTAAAGAAAAACTAGAGGCAAGAGCGATTATTAAAGACGGTTTAGAAAGTGGTATGAAGATGTGGTACGAATACCAGCAAATGAACAAATCTTTTTCGTTCGACAAAGTTTATATAACTTATCCTGACATTGCTAACCGCAGTTCCTTTGCTTTGACGAAAGGAGCTGTCTTAGATATGACATTATTTTGGATAGAAACCAAAGAACCTTATCGAGAGTTAGCTATTTTAAACTCATCAATATTTAATTTTCTATTTAATTTAGTCTCAACAGATGCAAAGGGTGGGTACAAACGATTCAAGAATACTTTTATGACGAGGATACCATATATAAACGTCGGAACAGATCAAAGTCTTGGCCGACTAGTTAAAGACAGTATGAAGCATTCTATATTAGAATCGAGATTCCAAGATAGTGTATTGTCATTTGTTACAGAGAAATTTGGAATACAAAATGTAAATGAAAAAATGGAGAAGTGGTTCTCAATTCCGTCCCAAGAGTTTGTAAAAGAGCTGAACAAACAAAAAATCAAACTATCACAAAATGATGAGTTTTATCTTTTTGAATTATTTGAAACAAAAAAAGCTGAACTTAATAAGATACAAGAGGATGGGGAGCTATTGCATAGTGAAATTAATAAAGAAGTAGTAAAACTGTATGGTCTTACTGAAGAGGAGAAGAGCTTTATAGTTCTTTAAAATTCTCTGATTATTAAAGGTAATGTATTTGATGATAATCAACAAGAATTATCATTTCATAACTTCTGGATAAATCTAAAAAGATTTCAGAAATGAAGACGTTATACCTTAAATATAAGTTAGATCAATCATTTATAAAGTCTTTTTACTACAATTAGATTATCTTAAGTAGGAGAGATGCAAATGTACAAACCACATACCGAATGGAAAGTGCCGCTAGATAACAATAAGTTATGGAGATATATGGATTTCACTAAATTCGTGGATTTACTTATAAGTAACTCACAATTTTTTTGTAGAATTGATAAGTTTGAAGATACTTTTGAGGGACATCCTACAAAGGGTACTTTGAAGTTTGCAGAGGCTGTTGGAAATCCGTACGCTACTATAGAGTATTACGATAGTGTCGAATATTTACAAGGATTAAGAAAGCTTTATTATATAAATTGTTGGCATCAAAATGATTATGAATCGGCTGCAATGTGGAAATTGTATCTTCAAAGTAACGAAGGAATAGCAATTCAAACGAACTTTAAAAGGTTAAAAGATTCTATTATCGATAAGAGAGGTATTACTGGTGGACTTGTAAAATACGTTGATTACGATACTCATGAATATTGGGGAGATAACCTAACTGAGTATTTTGTTATGAAACGAATGTCTTTTTCACATGAAAATGAATTTCGTTTATTCTTAATTCCAGAAAGTATTCCATCAGCCGAAGACTTGAAGAATATAGAAAAAGGACCATACGGTGTTGGAACTAATGTAGAGTTTGATACAGTCCAACTTATTGAATCCGTCTATTTATCTCCAAATTCACCTGATTGGTTTTTAGATTTAGTTAAAAAAACTATAACAAAAATATTAGGTATAGAAATTCCGGTCTATCAATCTGATCTAAACAAACTTCCTTAAATAATAATTATAGTGCGGTGGATTAGTTTTTTGTTTTTTCGTCATCAATGCTTTGTTTTTCCATACTCTTAATATTTCGCAGCTGGTAAACCTATTCGCAGTCATTGGTATAATCTGCGGCAATCGATAGTGAAAACTATAGCAGTTGTGGTGCATACTTTGGGTGTATACAATGCTAGGATTACAAAAGGAAGCATTAAGTTAGTAAACAAAATGCTTCCTTTTGCTATTGCCTATTTTTCTATCTATTTTCAAATTCAAATTTGATCTTATCTTCTTCAAATTTTAATGCTGCATTGAAGCTCTTCCCTGCTTTTGACTTCATTCCCTTAATGACACTCGTTTTTCCCTTCGTACATAAATCTTTAATATGTTTTTCCGCGAGCTTTTTCCCAAGCATTTTTCCAGGGAAGGATACTTTACATCCATTAGTATTCTCAGTACAAGCATAGTAAGTTTTACGAGGAACAATACTGCCTTTTTTACAACTTGGACATATTGCGATTTCACTGTTCTTTTGAGTTTCAGCAATATTTGATTCTAAATCATCAATTTTTAATTGACCAGGAGCTTCTAGAATCAATTTATTGATAAATTTGGCAACGGTAGAGATAAAGACTTGAGGTGAACCTTCACCATTTCCAATTTTCTTGAGGTATGCTTCCCACTTTGCTGTCATAGAAGGACTTGATAAGAGATTACCTTCAATTGATTGGCAAAGGATTTCTCCTTTTTTAGTCACATCTACAATATTTTTCTTCACTTCAATGTATCCATGTCGTTTTATAGTTTCAATAATTCCACTTCGCGTAGCTTCTGTACCTAAACCTTCAATTTCTTTTAAAATCTCCATTTCCTCTTCGTTACCTATGGATTTACCGCAAGTCTTCATCATCCCGATTAATTGACCCTCTGTGTATGGCTTAGGAGGCGTTGTCATGCCTTCAATCATTTTCACGACCGCTGATACCTTTTCATGTTCTGTGAGCACTGGGATAGCTTGTAAGCTTTCCTTTTGTTTATTAGAGATTTCTTTGTTGCTTTCTTGGAAGAGCTCTTTCCAACCTTTGCTTATTTCAGTATTTCCAGTAGTAATGAAATCAAGACTATTCACGTCTGTAGTAACTTTTGTTTCTTCATAAATATAATCAGAATGGAACATCCCTAACATTGTGTTTAGTATTTCGAAATATAAATTTCGTTCTTCAATAGATAATCCTTGAAGCTTTCTTTCGGTAGGGATACTTTTTGTTGGAACAATCGCATAGTGCTCTTTTACTTTAGAATTATCTACGTATCGTTTATTGGTTTTTTTTGATGCGATTGGAAACGTGGTACCGGCAACTTTTTGATAAGCTTCAACATTATCTGCAAGATATGCAAATTCATTTTCGGTTATAAATTGTGTGTCCGTTCTTGGATAAGTAACAAGCTTCTTCTCGTATAGACCTTGTACGAGTTTTAGAACATTAGCAGGACTATATTTCCATCTTTTATTAGCAACGGCTTGTAGTGTCGATAGAGCATGCAATTTAGGTGATTTAGTTCGTTTCTCTCTTTTTATTATAGATTTAACAAAACCATCATTAACTTTTTCTATACCGTGGTGCTGAAGTAATTGCTCTACAACTTCTTTTTTCTCGCTTTTAATTTTGGCTTTACCTTTATATATCCCATTTTGAGCGGTGAAGCTTCCTTCAATTTCATAAAAAGCTTTGGGAATAAAGTTTTCAATTTCTTTTTGACGTTGATAAATAAGATATACTGTCGGTGATTGTACACGTCCAATCGATAGGCTTTCACCAAATCCTTTCTGTTGAAGAAGGAGAGTGTACAGGCGACTGCCATTCATGCCGACGAGCCAATCACTAATTTGTCTTGTTTTTGCTTCATAATAAAGCAATAAATCTTTTTGATTATCCTGCAAGTTATTGAAGCCTTTTCGCACCTCGTCAGCTTCTAGGGAGTTGATCCATAGACGTTTGATCGTTTTATTCTTAGCACCTGTCATATAGTAAATAGAGTAGAAAATATTAGATCCTTCACGATCACAATCGCAGCAATTTAAAATTGTAGAAATATTAGGATCGTTAAACAATTGCTTAATAAATGCAAACTGAACTTTTTTATCTGAGGAAACTTTATATTCATAATTTGTAGGAAGGATTGGTAAAGAAGATAAGTTCCAAGATGCCCATTCTTTTCGATATTCTTTTGGCTCTTTTAACTCTACTAAGTGTCCAATTCCCCATGTAATGACTGCCCCAGATGGGAAGGTATTGCACGCGTTCAACTCAATATGAGTTTTTTGACGAGTTTTTACTGAAAAAGCCTCTGCATATGCTTTTGCTTGAGATGGTTTTTCGGCTAGAATGGCTACTTTACTCATAACTGATCACCTTTTTTATCTTTGTATTTTAGCTACCTTTTGTTGTAAGACTTTCATTTACTGTATTTAGAGATAGCCTAGTAGATTGTAGATGACTACTTTAATATATAGTCAAAAGTATAACAAACATGTATGGGATTAAGCGAATGACGAATTCAAAAACTATTCTTGTTCACTCCGAGTAAATCCCAAATGAATAACTATTTTATCATTGAAGCTATTATTGAATTACTTTTTTGTTTTTATTGGTAGAGATAGTCTTATAGACTGGTATAATAAGGATAAGTAGATTATTTCTTGTCTAATGTAGATAGAATAATAGGAGGCTATATTAACTTCAGTACATGTTTTATCAATTGTAATAAAGGAGGAATCAATCTTTGAAGAAAATTATATTAACATTAACGACTATTTTAATTGCACTTGTATTTAATGCTTGTTCATCTAGTGATTCTTTTAGAGGAAGTAAGTGGGGATCCACAGTAGATGATGTGGTTAAGCAAGAGAAATATTTAGATAATATTGAATACGAAAAATCAGTAGAAAATAATGAGCGACAGGGAGAAGTAACAGTATTAGACTACGAGAATATAATAGAATTTGATCAAGATGTGTTTTTTATTAGCTATGAATTTAAAAAAAATCTAAATGGAAAAGTCTATACTGAACCAGTGTTATTCGAAGCTACATATTATTTTGAAGATAATTCTTTTGATAATGAGATTTTTCTGAATAATATAGAGGCAAAATACGGCGAGGGTAAGAAAGTAAGTAATGCACTAGGAATTCCCGTAATAGAGTGGAATGTTGGAGACAGCCGCATTGTTTATTTTCCTGATTCTGCTACATTGAATTACGAGCATATAAGTGAGAGCTTCTAGGTAGATAAAATTGTGCTAAGCTCACCTTTAAAATATCTATTAGTAAATATTAAAAAGTAAAAGTATTAGTGTTAATCTAAGTAATAAGACTTTTCTTATAAAAAGGCTAGGACAAAACCCTGTAAAATGAAAACCGCGTAAAACCAAGTTCTATGAACCTTGGTTTTACGCGGTTTTCATTCTGATCTTTTGGTTAATTGAGCTAGTTTTTCTACTTATGTCCCAGCCTCTTTACTGCATACTACTTTTCAATAATATTTTTCTTTTAATTTTTCAAGTCGATCATGCATATCATTATATTCTCGAATTAAAAGAACTAATTCATTTTCAGAAACTTTGAAGAGTTGAATATCTTGCTCTTTTGCTGCATTAACAAAGTTATTACTAGATTCATTGTATCCCTTTACTAAATTTTGAAAATCATTATGAAACACTTGTAAATCTTGTTCATCGGGCTCATCCATTTTTCTAAGATCTATGCTGAGACTTAAAAATGGTAAAGAAAATTTGGTTCTTACGCGAACTTGGTGAATGAGAATGCACCTCATTGTTATGTATTTTAATTATTTTTCTGAAATATCATTGAGTGCGGTAAAGTACACGCTTCTCCAGCAATTTCAAACTTGCACGACCATAAGTAACCCGTTTGATGGTTTTGAGACGATTAATCTGCCCTTCCAGCCGGCCATTACTATACGGTTGTATGAAAGAATTCCGGATAGCCTGCAAATCGCTTCGAAGACGGCGTGCATAATGATGAAAGGGAGAGGTTCGGTCCAAGAGCTGGGCATTCATCCATTGTAAAAACTGGTCCTCATTTGGCTTAGAGAAGGATAGGCGAAGCACTTGTACTGATTCAACAAACTCTTTTGCCGAAGGGTAAAGAGATAGACATTGTTTAAGCAGTACTTGTTCTTCCTCATTATGTTCATCTCTCGGCTTCCAGATAATAGCGGCAAGTTTTCGCCGTGATACCGATATCTTTTTTGGAACGTTATATTTTCGCTTTTTCCTTTCTGATTGAACCAGTGAGCGCACTGCCGAATAGGTTCCTTCATAACCTTGTCCTTGAACGAGCTGATAGATGGATTTGACTGTATGGCCCGCCTGTTCTAATTGAATAACCTCCTCAGCGTAGGCGTCAATAGGTTTCGCACGGATTCTACGATCGATTGGCGGAGACTGTAAATTGACATATTTTTGGATGGTTCTCCAATCCAATTGGAATTCTCTGGAGAGTTCGGAGAGATTTTTTCCGCTTTTATGTTCCGCTTGAATCTCTAGGATTAGAGACCATTTTTGTGACTGCCGTGCAATCGCAGCTTTTTCAGAAGCTGTCAAAGGGATCGGCATTCCTTCCGCTGCTTCACTCCAGTTAATCGAAGCAGGCATATGAGACGCCAAATGTGTATCGACTTGTTTTTTGGCATTTCGAATCAAGTGCCATCGGTCATACACTTGGTTAATGGCAGGGTTCGCTCTGGAAATCGCCTGCCGGAAGGCAGTGAAACCATCTCTGCTTACCACTTGCACCGATGGAAAACGCTTCAGCCATCTGGCGACGGTTTCGGGACGGCGATCGGGTAACAAAGCCAGCGGAATTCCTTGCTGATGATCGCAGATCATCGTTCCATACGTATGTCCTTTTCGAAATGCAAAATCGTCAATTCCCAGGAAAGGGAGACACCTCAGATATGATGTCTGTCCGGTAAATTAAAGCCAATAGTGCGTCGTGGCTGATTGGCATATGGATGGCATGAGCGATCTTCTCGGCCGTGAGGCAGCTCGTGGAGAAGGCAATTTTACGAAGGATATCCTCCGCACGCTGAGTACGGCGCCGATTAGGCGACAGACCATCAAACCTTTCGGTAAAAATTTTCACCGGGCAATCCTCATATTCACAAAACCATTTCCGTGAGAGGATCAGCAATTCCGCAGGACGGCCATTGTAAGGTTCATCTTGAACCTTGCGTGTATATCGGCTATGAGATTGGTTACTGGATCGAGAACAAGTGGGGCAGCAGGAAGAGGATCGGGTACTTTCAACAATCAGTCTGGTTATTTCAGAGGCTGCTTCCACATGAAGCAATTCCATAAAAGTGTCGGGAGGCGTCCAGCTTAAAAGGTTCATCTTCAACACCTCTTTCTCTTTATTATACCAATCTAGCTTTCTGATTGTCATGTCACCAAGTTCGCGTAAGAACCGAAAATTTGTATAAATTTAGAACAATAGAATCCCTATCATTCAAATCTACATTATTCAATGATTTTTTCTGCTCCTGTATTCCATTACTGAAATCCGCTATTTTATATTCCATCTCGAAAACATAGTCGGCTGGTATATCCTCGGTAGGTATTATAAGCATAAGAAATAGAGTGATACCTATAACTAAAACAATAGTTGAAAATATTAAAATTATTTTCTTTTTCAAAGCTACAACTCCATTTAGTGTTAAATAATAAATTTGTGAATTATATATCTAAATTAAATATACAAGTTATACTATACAGATAAAAAGGCTATATAATTCTAAGGTTGGGCTATTGTTACTTTATCAAGGTACTCAATTTCCCAACCAGCTATCTTCAATTCTTCCTCATGTCCACTTATAGTCTCTTCGCTAACTGCTACACAGAGTAAATGGGAGGGGCGTGTCATTCCGACATAGGCCATCTTTAGGTTTTGTAATTTTCTTTTTGCGGTGGTTTTAATGTGCTGTCCTTTCAAATACTCAATTATTCGTTTAATATCATAGTCATAATAAAAGGTTTCCAGATAAAGTGTTGCAGTATGCGTCTCGCCTTTAACACCATGAATCGAAGAAATTGCTATGTTAACTTCTATATCATCTTCTGAAAAAGTAAAAACGTTAGTTGGTATCTGATGTTCCACCGTTACATCCTCTAAATTTGCTTGAAGAAAAACATCTAATCTATAAATGTCGCTCCAATTAAAAATCTCTTTAATTTCACAAGTAATGAAGGAAATTACTTCGTCCAATATTTCTTCGTCGTTTTGAATTTTTAAGCACCATATAGAAAGATTTAATAATAATTGATTAAAAACATCTTCATTATTTTCTTGGAGATATATCAAGAACGATCGACCTGTAAAGTATTTGTTGTTGTTTTTTTCATTCATTATTCTTAGTGCTTTTAAAAGACCTCTTAGAATTCTTGATCTATAGTAATTACTACCGTTATTTATAATTTCATCGTTATTGCCTTTTAGTAAGTAACTCTTTAAATGATTAAAATCTTGTTTCTTTTTAAGTTCTTTTTTATATGAATTTCGGTAATTGGTTATACCTGATTCATTTTCATGCTCTGCTACCCATCCAACGGCTTTAAAAATACTTTCATCATGTGTATGGAGGTTGTTTTTAATGATTAATCTCGAAAAATGTGAGAATACATTTTCTTGGTTATCTTCGTTAAAAACTAAAATACGAGGGGCTATTTCCTCAATCATCAGATTTCCAACTAATTCTTGCGGAGTAATACATATATTTTGTACAACAGATGCTATTTTACGCGAAAAACGCTTACTGTCCGATATTTGAAGAATAGATTCTTTGTTAATATCCCAACTTCCGGTGGCATTGGAGCCGTCATATATTGCTTGATTGGGATCGCCAATTCTCTGGATAATAACCGTTTCATCAAAAATCAAACCAAGTATAGCAATCTGATGTTCCATTGTATCTTGCATTTCGTCAATAAAAAGATGACGAAATCGTTTAGAAAATAGCTCTTTAAGATCAGGGTTCGCTCTGAGATATTTAAAAGCTAAGTAATATGCATCATCATAACAAAGGATACCTTCTTCCATTATATTCTCTTTCAACTTTTTTAGAGCAATATAGCTAGCGCTCTCGCGATTCTTATAAATGGGGTTTCCATACAAGCCATTTACCAAAGTAGCATCGTTTAAATTGAATCTAATCTTTGTTACATTTATGTTCATTTTTTGTATACCATATTGTAAATTCCAAGGTAAATGGTTATAAAATTCTTTACTGATAACTTCATTGTATATTTCGTTATCTATCCTGAGTGGCCTTTTTCCATAGAAATGTACATAGGCTGGGATTGCCAAGAATTGATTAACGAAAGATTGTATCGTGCTACAGTTATTTGGGTATCTAAAAAGGTTATTTCCTGATACACCTAATCTACTTTTCACTTCATCAATGGCAGTATTGGTATGAGTAAGAATACAAATACCCTTATTATTCTCAAATGAAAGTTTTGTACTTAAAATTGCTAGTTTCGCTAGTAAGGCAGTTGTTTTCCCGCTACCTGGACTCGCTAATATATCTACATTATCTAAATTTTTAATAATATTTCTTCGTTCATCGTTAAAAGATTCCCCCTCTTTTAATAATAAACTTTCCGCGTATAAAATATCATCATCCGTAAGTAGCATAATTACTCAACTCCATTTGTGACATGGTTAATTGCCAGTACAAGATACTGCAATTGCGAATCACTAATAATCTTGTGCTTAATATCTTGGTGATCCTCTTCTTTCTTTTTTTCTAAAATCTCGGCAAAGCATTGAGCGATTATTGCTTTTGATATTTTTTTTCCTAGTACTAAATCATAATAAATATAAAAAGCCTTATCTTCATTAGAAGTGCCATCTTTCTCCCATTCTTCATATATTTTGTCAATGTCCTTTGAAATTTTTTTCTCCTTTTCAGGTGTTAAACCGATGATATTACTGTTTCCTATTTTTTCTGCACTAAGAACTGCTGTTAATAATTCTTTTTGTAGTCTACCCAATGCGATATCATATTCTAATGTCCAATCAGGAGATATAAACAATTTTACATTCTGACCATCTATATTATTGCTTTTATCAGTTCTTCTTTGTTCTATAGATTTCACTTTTTCTAAATCGCTCTTTGTGTTAACTTCTGGCTCTCTCGTTTTGTAACAATCGGGCTTAATATCGTTATCGGTTATTGCTGCAACAGGAATATTTAACACTCCGAGTTCTGGATGTTGTCTTTTAAAAATCCTTGAATATCTTAAAAAAGCTGTATTGCCCACATTAACTACAGTTACACCGTACTTGGAGAAAGGTTTCTCTATTATATCTGCGATTGTCGGTAATAATAAGTTCTCAGAATCACCTTCCACCAGAATGACCCCTTGTGCAAAGAACAGGTTTGCTTTAGTCGAGTCTAAGAAGCGTTCTAAAAATAAATAGTCGCCTTTATCTAAAGTTGTGTAATTTTGTCCCATAGGAAAAGCTTTGTCATCTTTGCAGATTATTAAATTTTCTAGTCGTACTTTTGATGCAAGGTCAGTACTATGCGTAGTCATAATTAATTGAACATCGGAACTTTTTACTTCTTCCTGAAGATAATCAATCAGTCTAATTTGTGCTTGGACATGTAGATGAGCTTCAATCTCTTCGACCAGTGCCAGTTTTAAGCCTTGATATGAGTCTCTTTTTAAAAGTAACAATTCCGTTGCGATGAATAGTAAATTTTGAGAACCCAGTCCTGATTTGTTATCTGTTATTTCTAGGTTCAATCTTTCAAGTATGCTTTTCAGATTTAATCTTGCTAAAGTAAAATTTGATTGGAGTTTATTATTAATACCTCCGAACTCCTCTAAGTAGTTATTGATTTCCTCTAATAAATTCTTACCTTCTTGGTCAGGTAATGGTGCTCCGGCATGATCTATACCTTTGAAGTAACTTTGAATCTTTTCATTTGCTTCCTTAATAGTTTCAAAAATATAATGTTCTTCTTCTTTCCCTTTGAATGCATCATGACTGTTTAAGATTTGTGCTAATCGAGAATTTCTTCTGGGTGACATTTCCTTTTCAGCATCTCGTAAAGGTTTAAGGTAAGTACTTCTTAAAAGGTTTCTTGCTTCTCCACTAAGTTGTTTTCCTTCATGGTCCGGTCCTGCTTTAATATCATAATAAATAGTGTCTTTCTTTCTTTTTGCAATTAAAAATACTTTAAGATAATATTCGTATTTGCCCTGATTATTTTTCTCCATACCTAGCCACTCTAAAAAATTTTTTGCCTCGTCATTACTAAATCCTCTGAAAATGCACTCGACACGAAATTCACTAGCTCTTTTTGTTTCATCGGTTTCTCCGACAGATAGATGGAAATCCTCATACTCAATTCTAATGCTCTCGTAGCTCTGAGTATGTATGGTGTATTTTATTGCATCTACAATTGCTGTTTTTCCCGAATTGTTTTCACCAACTAAAAGGTTTAATCCAGGAGTGAAATTAAGAGCTAAGCCAGGGCTATCTTCATTTGAGGAAAATTTTCTAAAGTTCCAGATCTTTAACTCCGCTAAATACATGATTCATTGCTCCTATTCTATTAGGTATTTATATTCAATGGTAAACTATATTTAGAAAATAAGCATATTTCGTACGTAACCTTTGTTTAATTAATTGCAGACCAATATAATATCAATAAAGGGGGAATAGTGATGTTTTCAAGGGCAACGATAATGGATTTTATGTATTTATTACGGGACTTAAACTCTCACGCTGAATTAAGTACTTATGCTTTCAGATATGAATTAGATAAAATTGCAGTAGGAAATAATAAAGATGAAAGGGTGCTAGCTATTGGTAAATTTTTATTGGAAAATCCAAAAACTCCTGGAATTCTAGGTGACAATTTGACATATGAAATTGTTGAAGATGTTATTAGCAAGACGATATCAAATAATTATCATTTCGATACCGATAACAATGAATTTATTAATTATCCACAGTTAAGAAGACTTCTATTGAAAGATGGATTCGTAATAGTAGATGGTAAATTAACTAGAACATTTGACACAGATATAAACTTTAATACCAACGAAACTTTATTGGGAAAATTACTTGATGAGCATAATCTAGAAATAGCAAAAGGTCATTATAGTCAAGCGACTAATGCATTTAATCGTGGTGATTGGGCAGCTTGCAATAGTCAACTAAGGAGCTACGTCGAAGAATTGTTAAATAAATTAGCCGAAAAAATAGTTGGACAGCCTTTTTCTAGTAGTCAAATGGCTAAAGTTGAATTATCAAAAGTAGATCCTCCAATATTTTATAAAGAATTAAATGAGTGGTTAGATAATGGCCAAGGATTCTTTGAGACGTTTTGGAAACGACTTCATCCAGAGGGATCCCATCCTGGACTTTCAAATGAGGATGATTCCATATTTCGCTTAAACCTTGTGCAAATATCAACACTTGAAATCTTAAAAAGATATGATCGAAATTATTCTTGATTTAGTAAATATCATTAAAAGTTAGAACTAATAAAATGCTTCGCAATATAAAAATGTACATAAATCCTGATTGTTAATCTGGTTATGTACATTTTTATATTTACGTACATTACAAGTATTTATTAGATATCTATATAGTGCAGTGATAAGGATATTTTATGTTGATATGTACACGAGACTTTATAGAGATATGTGTACGTCACATGCATTAATCACTGTTGAAGCTGATAAAATAAATTTTTTCACCGCTTGAAACTGTGCATATTTGCCTTTCGCAATTTGAAATTCATAGCGTTCGGGTAAAATTGGTAAACTGCCAAGTGTCCACCGATTCCAGCGTGCATCATAGGCTTTAGGCTCTTTTAATTCGACAAGGTGGCCGACACCCCAGGTAATAATAGCGCCGTGCGGAAAAAGTTGACTATTGGCAAGTTCGATATGTGTTTTGTGGCGGCTTTTCACCGTGAAAGCTTCTGCATAGGCTTTTGCTTGGGATGGTTTTTCGGCTACAATAACTGGTTTCATAGGAACACCTCTTTTCTTTTTGCGATGATACAGTAGTTCTTATAGTTGAATTATCGCATATACGGAGGTGGTTTCCAAATGCATTATTAAGGCCAATTAAGAACATATATGTTCCTAACAAAGTGATTCACTGATTCTTTTAAAAATAATTCTTTAACATTTTTATTGTGCTTTTCTATAAGGTGATTAGTTGTTAAATCAATTTATATTATTTTACATTCAGCTGGTAGCCTCTGTATTAATTCTTTAAATTTACTAATAAAGTATACGCTGTTTGGATTTTTATTAAATTTCTCAACTGAAATCTCATAGATTGATATATAGTCTTTAAAATTCATCTCAAAGCCCTTTTCCGAATTCTATGCGTAAATGAATGGCATTAAGGAATCTAAAACCGACAATCGTGACATTTTGTCAGCGGATAAGTAACAATAATCTTGTTCTCCTATTTTTACAATACAAGTATCATTAGAGCATATCCCTCTTGGATTCCTCATGGTTTTCTTTCAATCGATTATTTTCATCAATCAGAATCGCGTTGGCATGGTTTTTTCTAGTTGCAAAAGTTTTTGATTTTTTAATTCAAGAACCACGTCGGCCTGATTCGCAAGGTGTTTACTGTGGGTTACGACAATGACGCATTTTCCTTGCATATGCGCACTCTGCTTTAAAACTCCAATAATATCATCCGCAGTCTCTGCATCTAAGTTACCGGTTGGCTCATCTGCTAAAATGATCGGAACGTCCGTCACTAACGCCCTTGCAATCGCCACACGCTGCTGCTGCCCGCCTGATAGTTGCAAAACATTACGTTTGATATCCGTTAAATCCAATCCAAAATCTAACAGGATCTGCTTATCAGCCCGTTTGTTGACAAGCTTCAAGTTTTCCAAAGGCGTCATGTAATCAATCAAATTATAATTTTGGAAGACTAGTGAAATTTGGTTTTTCCGGTGATGCCGATAGCCTTTCACCTTAATATCTTCTCCGGTGAATTTCACTTCGCCATATTGTGGCTCATCCAATCCGGCAAGCAACGACAATAATGTCGTTTTGCCGGATCCGGATGTACCAAGGATGGCATAAAACACACCTTTCTCGAATTCCGTGCTTACACTGTTCAATATTTTTTTATTCTTGTTGTTTTTGTATGCATATGAAACATTTTTCAGTTGTAAAATTGCCATGTTCATCTACTCCTAACTCATTTTCGAAAGTATTTCTTTCGGTTTCAACCGAATGATAAAGATGGAAGAGATACTGACTGACAGCAAGATGATCAATCCACCGATGAACCATACATACCCCATTTCAGCGAGTGTAATGGATACATCGATACCGTCCAATGTTTTTGTGAATGTACCCGAATTGGGATCCGCTCCTAGCTGCATCCCTCCAAGATCTTGCTGGGCACTCATTGCACCTACTTCACTAGCCTGCTGAACCATGCTATCCCCAATCTTTTGCGCAATCGCTTGGCCTGAGAAATAGGACAGACCGAAACTAACGACAGCTATAATTACTAATTCAACAACATATTGAGTGATGATGTTTATTTTTGAGACGCCTAATGATAGTAAGACACCTGTTTCATGAATTCTTCCATTCACCCAAAAAGCAAGAACTAACGATAAGATAATTGCGCTGATGACGATAATTCCAATCAGCATCTTATTGATGAGTTCATCCATGCTATCCAAGGAAGCTGTTAACGCCGGATAGTCATTGGAAGACTTTGTGATTTGGTAATTTGACCAATCAATCGGCAGTTTGCCTACCTTGTCAAGTATGGTGGGCAGCTCTTTCGGGTCATTTAGATAGAAGTTGACATTTTGGTAGATGGCCGACGTATCGTTATACCCTCTCAGTAACTTAACTGTTTGCATATCTGAGATGATGGCATTCTCTACTAGTTCATGCTCTGTCGTCGCCCTATCCATATTGCTTCCACTGAACATCCCTATAATTTCAAGCGCCATTTTTTCTTTTGTTACAGCTTCGTTTGGTGGAACCGAAGATAATACACTTGCCTGTACGTAAATTTTATCATGCAGTTTTAGATCGTTCAGTTCTGCAAATTCCTCATGCACTAGCACTTTCTGTGTATCTTCTTTCGTAATATGTCTTCCTTTTGAAAGCGAAAGGACTCCACTGATGAATTTATTATCTAAAGAAGAATCTGTCATTCCTTCCAAGTCGGAGAAGTTCTTATACGCTTCAAGCGACTCATTATACTGGACCCTGGGATTCGTAAGTTTCACTTTTTGTAAATCAATCAGATCAACCTCACCTAGCATACTTGCATTGACTTCTGTAATTCCGTCAATCGACTTAATCTGTTCGACTGCAGAAGCGGGTACATTCCCCAGGCCACGGCTACCAACTCCCATATTGTTCTGTAAATTATTTTCTAGCGTGAAGCTAGCATTGATCGATTGGTTGAGTTTGCTTCTCGTATCTACAGTCGCCTTTTTAATTGCAATTCCGCTAATTGTCGCAGTGGCGATTCCGAACAGAATGAGGAACATGAGCAGCGACTTGCTCTTTTTTCTTGTGACGTAATACCATGCACGTTTTATCATTGACATTCCAAATGCCTCCTTTGCTTTACAAAACATAGATTACAGATGCAATATGAAACCTATATGAATTCAAGAAAATGAAAAAAGATAGCCTGTAGAGGAATTTTCTACAAAACTATCTTGATCACTTTATTCCTATTGAGTCGGGGGGCATTCAATGATGAATTTCATCCCTATGTCAGTCGGCGTAAAAGAGTGGCGGAGATTTGTATGTGTCAAAATATCTTTTACAATGTACAGGCCTAAACCCGTTCCACCGTCTTTTCGATTCCTGCTGAAGTCTGGTCGGTAAAAAGCTTTAAAAACTTGCGCCAATACTTCCTCTGAAAGTGGCGTGCATTCATTTTCGATGGAAATCTGTCCTTCCGCAATTCGGAGTACGATTCTTTTTCCCCTAGGAGTATAGTTGACGGCATTCGCTAGAAGATTGGAGAATATTTTTCTCAAAGCATTCTTATTCATATAGATGAAGCAAGTATCTTCTATTTGTAGGGTCAATTGGATTTCTTTTGCTTTCGCCAAAATCTTATAGGAATCGACTGTCTCTAATAAAACTTCCCTGACATCTACATTCTCCTTCTGTTCTTCGTGTGAGACGGTCTGCAATTTGCTCGTATTTAATATGTTTTGCACCATTTTGGTGGAATCCATTACCATCTCTTGGGCCTGTCCCAAATAGAAATCCCTGTCCTTGTATTTACCAATTTCATATCTCATGTTCTCCAATAAAACATGTAAGGATGTTAACGGTGTTTTCAATTCATGGGAAGCAGCTCGTAAGAATTCTACTTTTTCTTTTTCCACCTCGCTGATATCATTGAGCTTTTGTTCAAGCGATTCAATCGTATTCCATAAGGTGTCATATAGAGAGTTAATGTTTTCTGCTAACATCCCGATTTCGTCTTCGCTTTCGACAAGGCAATGGCTATCCTTGATTAGTTTTTCCATATCTTTTGTGGCGGACAGGATGTTTTTGATGGGCCTTGTAATGACCGAACTGTAAATATAGGCAGCAATAAGGGAAATGATAAAGCTGATGGCTATCGAATAAGGAAGTAATTTGAAAGCCACTTGCTTCGTCTCATTTACCGGTTGAATGCTTAATAAAAGATGAAATTCATAAGGCAAATAATCTTCATTTTCAAATGTACGCTTCCCAAGGATGACTTGAGGTGACTCTGTTTCGCCTAGTTGAGCTGTATTGATTTCCACCTCTGAAGGGATTTCGAATAGCTCCTCTTCCATTCCAGGGTCGAAGAAAATATCAATAGGTGTAAACCCTTGGTATCTGTAAGCTTTATCGTTAATAAAAAGCGTAATATTCACGTTATGCTGGATCGCATATTGCTCGGCGATTTTCACGGCTTGCGCTTCATTTGTTTTCTCCAATGCGCTCATCAGCTCATTCGCCTTCACATTCACTTCTTCTTTCTTCTGTTCAAGATAAAAAGAGGGGAGCATGACATACATGAGCCCGTGGACGAGCAAGACGATAATGCTCATAATGCCCATCGTGTAGAGGAAGGTCTTCGGAAATAGTTTCAGCTTTTTCATACAGATTCCTCATATTTATATCCGACGCCTCTTACGGTTTTTATGCAGTCAAGATGAAGCTTCTTCCTAAGATTCTTAATATACACATCAATGACACGGTCTAGTGGTGCCTCCTCATAATCCCATAATTTGTCTAAAATTTGCTCGCGCGTAAGGACTTGTCCGGGATGCTCGACCAATAGCTGCAATAACTTAATTTCTTTCGGTTTGACATCGACCGCTTCCTCTTGATAGGTTGCACTAAAGCCGGAGAAATCCACTTTTCCATCCCCATATATCCATAATTCCCTGTTATAATCAGGCCTGCTTCTTCTGAGCAAGGCCTCAATCCGCTTTTCTAGCACGGCAAGGGAAAATGGTTTACTCATATAATCATCCGCTTGTTCCTCGAAGCTCATGATTTGTGTGTACTCGTCGTCCATCGCAGTTAGCATAAGTACCGAAGTCCGGCTTGAATCCCTAATCGTCTTCAGAACGTCAAAGCCGTCCGCTTTTGGAAGCATAATATCTAAAACGACTAAGTCGAAAACCGTGCGGCTAAATTCGTGAATCGCGTCTTCGCCGTCCTCTACAGCCACCACTTCATACCCTTTCACTGTGAGATATTCGGCAATGCCTTCTCGTGTCGTTTCCTCATCTTCTACTACTAAAATCCTTTTTTTCATTGTCGATTCCTCATTTCTGCTGTATTTCATCAACATGATCATACTACCAATGCATGGTTATTTCATATCAACCGATAAATATTATTTAATTTCATCTACGTTTCATATTGCCATTGTAAATTAGCAGTGTCGACAAAAAGAACTAGAGAGGAAAAAAATTATGAGAAGACAGTTTGGACTAAAAGCTCTTTTAATTGGGGGGATACTTGTACTTACCGGTTGCGGTATGACGAAGGAAAAAGTAGACCAAGAAACGATAACGGAGCTAGAAAAAGATGCAGCTGAAAATGGAAAGACGGTTGAAATAGAAGACGAAGATAAAGATAAAAGTAGAACTGAAATTCAACAGGTTGAAAATACTAAATACCAATCAATTGTATGGATTGGAGAAGCAGGAAAAAAAGAACACGGTACAGGATTTTTGATGGGCAATAATAAAATCTTGACGAATAGGCATGTCGTAGACTCTGTCGAGGAAAATAAGATGATTGTCCGTGTAAAAAATGATTCTGGTGAGACGATTGATTATAAAGTGAAAAAGGTCACGCCTTCTCAAACTGAAGAAATAGATTTGGCAATCATTGAAGTAAGTCCGACCGAGGATGGACAAACAATCGATGACAATATTGAGCATTTTGAGCTTGCTTCACTGGAGGATATAAAGAAAGTCGAAGTAGGAGATGCCGTCAACACAATCGGCTATCCAGGTGATAAAGAAGATGGAACACTATGGGATAGTAAAGGGAAAGTTTTAATGTTTTTAGGCGAAAACTACCTAGCATACGATGCCTTCATTACACATGGCAATTCGGGATCTCCTTTATTCAATGAGGATGGGAAAGTGATTGGCTTATCGAATGCGAGCAATGATGGAGCCGACGGTGAGATTATGGGTTTCGGCTTTTTGCTGACAGACGAGATATATAAATTTATTGAAATTAATAGATGATGTTCTTATATCAGCGCATAATTGGAAGAGCTTTTCGAAGGGGAGTTTGGACAAGGGATGGTTGAAAGTGTGTAGTATTGAAGAATTGACTGAAAGCCAAAACCCTATAGAACACTATTTAACAACTAGGCTGACATCAAATCATCCGAATGCACATCCTATCGAACAAGGCTATTTCTATAAAAAAGCTGTGTCTCACATTTGCTTATACACAAATAGGGACCCACAGCTTTTTTTGACCTAAAATTTTATGGCTCTGGTATCTTTTTCTTATTTATAATATCGACTAAAGGAAATTGAACGGTTACTAAGAATAACCATTTCCATTCATCTATTTAAAAGTAATGGGACTTTTTGATTTGGAGTTTATTAAATCTACGTATATAAATACTTGTACATTTAATAAAAACATAAAGAAAGAGGTTTGAAGCAACATTCTAGAAATGGTTGAGCAATCGTAGAAACTAGATGATAATAATTAAAAAAATGAATGAGAAAAAAAATGAAAATGCACATAAATCCAGATGCTAACTCTGATTATGTGCATTTTTTATTTACGTGCAATTGAAAATTTTGCGGGATATCTATGTAGTATCTTACTAAGGATAAGATTGTTTATTATGTACATATAACTTTATAGAGATATGTGTACGTCACAGGCATTGATGACAGTATTCGTTCCGCGAATCAATTTCTTCACGACCTGAAACTGCTTATATTTCCCCTGGGCTACCTGAAACTCATAACGCTCGGGTAAGATGGGCAAGCTCCCAAGCGACCAACGTTTCCAGGACGGGTTGTACGTGTGCGGTTCTTTTAATTCCACGAGATGCCCGACACCCCACGTCAAAAAAGCCCCTTCCGGAAATGTCGGGCACGGATTGATTTCCATATAGCCGTCATGTTTTCGAGAAGTGAAAGCATCGGCATACGCTTTTGCCTGGCTTGGTTTTTCGGCTAGGATTACTGGTTTCATGGGGCACCTCTTTCAGATATACAAAGATTAGTTATCCTATAATGATAGCTTATTCAGGGGCGGAGGGCTAGTCTGTAAGTATATTGTTATAGGATGCCTAGTTTTCATTGAACTCAGAAATATTTTGGAACCTAGTGCTCCCTATAAGTACTTCGATATAAAAAAATGTGCGGAATTTATTACTACAAGGAAATACAGCTAAAATAGACGTGCGGGTTATCGCATAATGTAGTGTTTGATTAATTTATTTGAAAGAGAAGCGTGGAAGTCTTCTTCAAGTAAATCATCGTAAGGGTTACTGGGGGATTTTCGTAGGTTCTATACTCCGTAGGTCTTTAACAGATAGAAAACGGGTACAATTCGGATATATGTATAGATCCGAATTGTACCCGTTCGTACGCTCAAATTATTAAATTGCCGTATGTGAGCTTGTACGTACGATAGGGTGAAAGGGTCGAACGAGTCATGAGTCTGATTCGTTTATTTATCCCTACTTTAGGTACATGATTGCAATAAATCATGCCCAGCCATTAATTTCGAACTAGATAATCAAACGCACTCAAAGCAGAAGTGGCGCCTGATCCCATTGCAATAATGATTTGTTTGTGCGCGCTATCCGAGCAGTCTCCTGCAGCAAATACGCCAGGCACGTTTGTTGCGCCGCGCTTATCGACAACAATTTCGCCGAACTTATTACGTTCAACTGAGTCACCTAGCCAGTCGGTGTTCGGTACGAGACCAATTTGAATGAAGACGCCAGCTAATTCGATATGATGTTCTTCATTTGTGGCACGGTCAATGTACGTAATTCCATTTACACTATCGGTACCTGTAATTTCTTTCGTTTGAACATTTTTCAGTACAGTGACGTTCGAAAGGCTATGAAGACGATCTTGTAAAACAGAATCGGCTTTCAACTCGGAAGCAAACTCAAGAACTGTAACATGCTTTACAATACCAGCAAGGTCAATTGCTGCTTCAATGCCAGAGTTTCCACCGCCAACGACCGCAATATCTTTGCCTTCAAACAATGGACCATCACAATGTGGGCAGTATGCGACCCCTTTATTTCTAAATTCGGCTTCGCCAGGTACACCAATGTCGCGCCAACGGGCACCTGTTGAAAGGATAACGGATTTACTCTTTAGAACAGCACCGTTTTCCAGTTCGATTTCAATTAGGTCTTTCTTTTCCAAACGTTTCGCACGCTGTAAATTCATCACGTCTACGTTGTACTCTTTCACGTGTTCTTCAAGACTTGCGGCAAGTTTTGGACCTTCAGTGCGAGTAACACTAATAAAGTTTTCAATCGTAGCCGTGTCCAAAATTTGACCACCAAAACGATCTGCTACAATACCTGTACGAATCCCTTTACGCGCCGCATAAATAGCAGCACTTGCACCTGCTGGACCTCCTCCGACGACGAGCATATCAAACGGCTCTTTATTTTCAAGTTCCGAAGCGTCTGGAGCACTCCCCATTTTGCCAAGGATTTCTTCCAGTGATATACGACCGCCTGAGAATTCTTCCCCGTTTAAAAATACCGTTGGAACAGCCATGATTTTTTTGCTTTCAACTTCTTCTTTGAATGCCGCACCATCAACCATTGTATGAGTTATGTTAGGGTTTAGGACACTCATAATGTTGAGAGCTTGGACAACTTCAGGACAGTTTTGACAGCTCAAACTTATATACGATTCAAAATGGTATTTACCTTCAACTGCTTTGATTTGATCCATCAGCTTTTGATCAACTTTTGGAGCACGTCCACTTACTTGTAATAAAGCAAGTACTAATGAAGTAAATTCATGTCCAAGTGGGACACCTGCAAAAGTGATGCCAGTATCTTCTCCGATACGATTTATACTAAAACTAGGCGTTCTTTCCAACTCAGTTCTCTCTACTTTAATGTGGGGTGACATCATTTCTAATTCATTCATTAAACCGTTCATGTCATTAGAAACTTGATCAGACCCCGTGCTAACTTTCAGAAGCACGTCATTTTCCATCATTTCGAGGTATTGAGCTAATTGTGCTTTTATATCTGGTTCTAACAAGATTAATCAAACTCCTCAATATTTTTATCTTTTAAAAAAAGCGGGGATGCCCCCGCTGTTTAAATTAAATTTTTCCTACAAGGTCTAGGCTTGGTTTAAGTGTTTTGCTGCCTTCTTCCCATTTTGCTGGGCAAACTTCGCCTGGATTGTTACGAACATATTGAGCTGCTTTTATTTTACCTACAAGAGTGCTTGCGTCACGACCGATGCCGTCAGCATTGATTTCTGCTGCTTGTACAACACCATCTGGGTCAATAATGAATGTACCGCGTTGAGCAAGACCAGCTTCTTCATCTAACACATCAAAGTTACGTGAGATCTTTTGTGATGGGTCACCAATCATAATATATCTAATGCTGCTGATTGCTTCTGAGTGATCATGCCATGCTTTATGTGTAAAGTGTGTATCTGTTGAAACAGAGTACACTTCTACGCCAAGTTCTTTTAGTGTTGCATATTGATTTTGAAGGTCTTCTAGTTCAGTTGGACAAACGAAAGTAAAGTCAGCTGGGTAGAAGCAAACAACGCTCCATTGACCTTTCAAGTTTTCATCCGTAACGTCGATAAACTCTCCGCTACCTGCATTGTAAGCTGAAGCTTTAAATGATTCTACTGTTTTACCAATTTGTGACATAAACAAATTCCTCCTAAATGATATTTATAGCTAGTTTTGGCCATATTACTAAAATCTAAACCGCATTCACTATAAAAGTTAATCGCCATCAACTAACTATAATAATTCTAATTACATAATCATTATCGTATAAGTGTAATTGATTGTCAACACTTACACTTTGAAGAGTGGATATGATTGATATGTATTGTGTATGTTGAAAGGTTTTACTATTATGATCTATCTATATTGTTATTAAAAAGGGAAGTTTGTATCCTTGGATGTAGCTACTATATTATCAATTAAAAAATCCGTTTCTCGATTGGCTCTTGTTTTACAAGTTTATTGAAAATATTCAGTACTAACCTGATTGATTATAGTTAATTGGATCGGATCTTATGGAGGGGAATTGTTTAGAAGGTAGTAGAGGAGCTAACAAAAGAGCGTACTAAAAAAGCGATTAGATCAAATGCTTTTCTAAACGTTGTAACCTTTTCATATTTCATACGACTACTAAATAGAACATATATAAAGGAGCGTGTCTTTCATGAAATTGAATAAAATTATCCCGTTTGCGCTGTCTGCATTACTTGTAGGAAGTGTAGCGGTGCCTGGAATGACTTTTGCAAAAGAGAATGTGAAGACAGAAATGACATCGGATTTAAAAGCTTTTATTAAAGTGGAAGGAACAATTGAAGATGTTGAGAAAAATGATGGCTTGACTCTTTATACACTTGATGGAAAAGAAGAACAATTCGTATTGGCTGTGAATGAAGAGACGCTCATTTACGATAATGCCGGAAAAAAGACCAAACTGAAAATAGGAGATAGCGTATCTGCGTATACAGATTCGAATAAACCAATGATCCTGATTTTTCCTCCGCAGTATACACCTGATGTAGTCATTGTGGAAAAGGATGAAGAAAGCACGGCGGTAGTTGGAATATTTGACGATGAATTGGTCGATCCATACTTGAAATTGCAGCTAAATGTAGATGATAGTTCAGATATTTCAAGTGCTTCAGGTGATCCAGTGAAGGTGGATGATTTAAAGGGGAACGACTTGCTAGTATTTTATCAAGTGACAACAAGAAGTATTCCTGCGCAGACTTCACCAGAAAAAGTTGTTTTGCTTGATGAGATAGAAGCAGTAGACGAGGATGCTACAGTTGAGCAGATTATCGAAAATGATCAGTACATGGTCGATGGTGTGAAGATGGTTCCTCTACGTCTGCTTGCCGAAAAACTTGGATATGTAGTAGACTCTACGGGTGTTGGTGCCATAGTATCAAAGGGGGCACCATCTTACACGATTACCCGTGGTCAGAAGGAATACGGCTATAATAAATCATTGATGAAGTTTGAAGTAGCGCCAGAGCTTCTTGAACCGAATAAAACGTATGTCCCAGTGGCGCTTATAGAAGAAATGATGAAGTGAATAAATAGAAAAAAGGCAGATGCCCACGGGCTTCTGCCTTTTTCGCTATTTACATGGAGTTACTAAATTTCTAAACAAAGATATTTGGCTTTCCTAGTTTTCATCATGTCGCCTATACGTCCTAGCTATTTGACGCAGCATTAGAACGAAGGTTTTTGACAGAAAATATAAACAATTTACTTAAATCTATTGACAAAGATCTCAGGGATATGTAATATAACGTTCAATAGTATATCGCAGACTAAGAGTGGAACTAGTAGAAATGTTTTGTGTCTTTGTAGAGAGCTGATGGTTGGTGGAAATCAGTAGGCGCACATTTTGAACTCATCCATGAGTCACTCCCTGAAAGTTTTACAGTAAGGGATGTCGGTTTCCTCCGTTAATAGGATAGACAGTGATGGCTGTCGATAAGTGGATTTGTCTCATAGGCAGATCAATTAGAGTGGTACCGCGAGTATAACCTCGTCTCTATATTTCGATATAGAGGCGGGGTTTTTTGTTGTTATTTTTTATAAAAAAGGAGTGCATAGAGATGAGTAGAAAAATTTGGGTATTTGATACGACATTACGCGATGGAGAACAGGTGCCAGGGGCTAAATTGAATCTATATGAAAAAGTGGAGATTGCGCAACAACTCAAAAAGCTTGGTGTCGATATTATCGAAGCGGGATTTCCTGCTTCGTCTCAAGGAGATTTCGATGCGGTGAAAGCTGTCGCTGAGAGGGTAGGTAATACAAACGATATCATGATCACTGCACTGGCACGCGCAGTCCAAGCAGACATCGATTCAGTATATAACGCAGTAAAGTACGCAGAAAATCCGATGATTCATATGGTGCTGGGAACTTCAGATATTCATGTGGAGAAAAAGTTCAATAAATCAAAAGATCAGATCCTTCAAATAGGTGTCGATGCAGTAAAGTATGCAAAGACATTAATGCCTCAAGTACAGTATTCAACAGAAGATGCTTCACGCTCAGAATTTGAGTACTTGTGGCATACAATTGAATCTGTCATGAAAGCTGGCGCCACGATGATCAACGTACCTGATACAGTTGGCTTTGCGGAGCCGGAAGAATTTGGGGCGTTAATTTACAAATTAAATGATCGCATGAAAAACCTGAATCCAGATGTACTATTAAGCGTCCACTGTCACAATGACTTGGGGATGGCGACTGCCAATACTTTAGCGGCGGTGAAGAACGGCGCAGATAAAGTAGAGTGTACAATTAACGGAATTGGGGAACGAGCAGGAAATGCGGCACTTGAAGAAGTAGTAATGGCATTGAAAACAAGAAGCTCCATTTATAATGTCAATACACAAATCAACACGAAAGAGATTATGAATACATCACGTCTAGTATCTAGCTTCATGGGATTGGATGTGCAAGTGAATAAGGCGATTACAGGAGACAATGCTTTTGCCCATTCGTCCGGAATACACCAGGACGGATTATTGAAATCCCGTGATGCGTATGAAATTGTTCATCCAGAAGATGTAGGACTGGATGATATGGAACTGATTTTAACAGCGCGGTCAGGACGCCATGCGGTGAAAAATGCACTTGAAAAGCTTGGATTTACTCATATGAAACCTGAAGAATTTGAAGGGGTTTTTGAAGGGTTCTTACTGTTGGCAGATATGAAAAAGGAAGTATATGATCATGATTTGTATATCATTGTAGAAAATTATTACGAAAAACATGATCAAGACAATGTAACAAATTACAGCGATCATTTCTTTGAATTTGAAGATCTGCAAGTTGTCAGTAACTCAAGTTTCCCATCAGCGAGCGTTAAGATTCGCAAAGGTGAAGAAGTCTTTAAATCGAGTGCTGTTGGAACAGGTCCGATTGATGCGCTATATTCCGCCATTGCAGAAATTACGAATATTCAAGTGAAATTGATTGGATACGATATTAGCAGTGTATCACGGGGCAAAGATGCGCTAGGAAAAGTGAAAATTACCATTTCGCATGAAGGAGAAAACTATATCGCAAAAGCAGCAGACACGGATATTTTGAAAGCGAGTGCACTAGCTTATATAAACGCGATTAATAGTGTCATTGTAGCTGGAATAAAAGAAACGACTATGAAAACGCATATTGTAAGTATTTAATTCAATATGAAAAGGCAACTATCCGCGGATAGTTGCCTTTTCTCATGCGTAAATATGAAACAAGTATTCCTGTCCATTCTTTACAGGATCCTGCGCAAATTTATAACCGTGAGCGATCGCTTCTTCCGGTACGTTGCGGAAAGAGCCAGGGCAATCAGTGATGACTTGTAGTAACTCGCCGTTATTCATACCGTCAAGTGTTTCTAAAGTGTAAATTACAGGATAGGGACACGACTCGCCACGCAAGTCGAGTGTAAAGTCCGCTTCTAATTCAGTTTGCATGTACATTCATTCCTCTCTTTATTGTTAACTTACGATGGTAGCGTTTTTCTCCATACACCGTTAATGCATAGAGTCCACCAAGCATGAGCAGCGTAACAGAAATTGCGCCAATTGGGCCTAATGTATCGAGTAAATTGATTTTTGCACCGCTCTTGACCAATACATTATAGACACCAAGGTGATCCCAAGCATAGGCAAGGAATGTTGCCCCGATAATATTGCCCGCAAATACTGGCAAGAACAGTAACTGTCCTTCCATCAAGCGATACATCATACCGGTTTCACAGCCTGACGCCATGACAATGCCAAGTCCGAATAATATGCCACCGACAAATGTGCTAAGTGCTGCAATTTGTGTAATTGGCGTTAAGTCATAGATGGAAATGACAATGATCGTCAAAATGGAACTGACGGCCATACCTATAATAATTGCTTTTGCCATAATGCTACGTCCGACGAGAAATAAATCGCGGAATGCAGAAGTGAAACAAATTTGTCCCCGTTCAATCAAAATACCAAAGGCCAGGCCGAAAAGCGCACCAAGGCCAAGCAGTTTTTGTCCGGATGCAAAGAAGTATATAGTGAGTCCGATGTAGAGGACTGCGATTGTTCCACCGACATACGGTTGGATTACCCGCTTTTTAAGTTGTGTCGGCTTTGCGTTCCCGCGAATCAAGGAAGGCTTGCCTTTCCACCAGCGTGTTTTCGTCAGTTTGGCTCCGAAGAAAGTACCGATGCCTGTTGCCATTATGAAGATCCATGAGTGAAAAGAGAATTGAGGAACGCCTGTAAAGAATGCAGCTAGATTACAGCCGAGTGCCAAGCGTGCACCGAATCCTGCAATAATTCCACCAACTAATCCTTGTACATAACGACGTTTCTGCTGCGGCAATCGGATTTTGAAACTATTGCTAAGCAACACCATAATGAGTGCGCCCGCGAACATTCCCCAGACAATCCAGCCATCTGGTCGGTTCCATGTCGCTCCCTGCAGATGTACCATGTCGAAATATTGCCAGCCTGAGATATCGACTCCAAATAATAATAAGAGGTCGCCTCCCAGTCTTGTAAATTCACCAGTTACTGCCCAAACGGTCGAAGTTAAGCCGAAATATACTGCACTAAGAATACCAGCTATCAATAAGACGAGATAAGGGTTCCAATAGCGTTGGAAAATAGGTTGAATCATTTTTTTCATTGGATCGTTGCCCCTTATAAAAGTTCTTTTTCTAGTGTATTCCTAATTGTACAGAAATCAAGTAATAATATACTAGTATCAAATAAAAAATACGATTACCAGCTTCTATAAAGTGAAGTGGTAATCGTATTTTTTATTTATCGATAACTTTCAAGACCTTGCGGATATCCGCGCGCTCTTCAGGTCGAGGCACATGTTTTGGGTAACCAATCATCAAGGTTCCAACAATTTTCTCATCTGATTTCACATCAATTGCGTCCTTAAATACAGGATCATGCGTCCAGTCGTTCGTACGCCAGATCATGCCGATACCACGTTCCCATGCTGCTAACTGGAAGTTCTGTATCATTGCAGAAACCGCAGCGTAATCTTCATCCCAACGCTTTTTACGTGAATCTTCGGGCATGATGACAACTAAATGCAATGGTATAGTGCGGAAGTAGGCCGCTTTGTTTTTTGCTTTATCTGTCACTTCTCCATCTCTCTTCTGAGAAGTTAGGAATGCTTCTATAAATTTCTCTTTGCCTTCATCCGCATATAATTGGAATCGCCAAGGTTCTGTCAGTTTATGATTGGGTGCCCATTTAGCTACATTCAGTAATTCGATGATCTCGTCTATATCGACTGGGTCAGCACTAAACTTCTTGATCGAGCGTCTACCCATGATCGACTTTTCTACGTCATTCTTTGCTTCATAGCTCATAATTGAAAACTCCTTTTCAATAGATAAAATCCCGCTAAATGAAAATCATTATCATCTACTATACTACCATAAAAAACCCCGCAAGAGCAAAGTAAGCTCTTACGGGGTAATGGTCATCTTATTTCAAGTAATAAATAGGGGAACCAGGTCCAAGATCTATTCCTAGTAACATCCATACGATCAACGTGAGACTCCAGAACAGCAAGAAGAACATGGAATAAGGGAACATAACGGAAACGAGCGTACCGATACCCATTTTCTTATCATACTTTTGCGCAAACGCGATGATGATCGCAAAATACGTCATGAGCGGTGAAATGATATTCGTTGAAGAATCCGCCACACGATACGCCATTTGCGTCAATTCAGGAGAATAACCAAGTTGCATCATAATCGGTACGAAGACTGGCGCCATCATGGCCCACTTCGCGGATGCACTGCCGATAAATAAGTTGATGAACGCCGCAATGACGATGAACATCAGTAATAGGGGTATTCCTTTTAAATTAATACTGTCAAGGAAGTTTGCGCCGTAGACTCCTAATACCAAGCCCATATTCGACTCAGAGAAGAATGCAACGAACTGACTCGCTGTAAACGACAGAACAATGAACATACCCATAGCAGCCATCGTCGTAGACATCATAGCTGCGACATCTTTATCATTGCGAATTTCTTTCGTTACTTTACCGTAGACGAGACCCGGTACGAAGAACATGAACGCGATGATCGGCACAAGCGATTTCATGAACGGCGATTTGATGATTGGCATATCCGCTTCATCCCCACGCAATGGAGCACCTGGGAAAGCGACAAGAAGTGCAACGAGTATTCCTGCCACTACAACAGAAACACCAGCCAAAATCAAACCTTTCTTTTCTAGACGAGTTAGTTTTTCAACTTTCTCACGGAATTCACCAGTATATTCACCAAGACGTGGCTCCACAATCTTTTCCGTAACCCACGCACCGACGAATGTCAGAACGATAACGGAAAATGCGATGAAGTAATAGTTCATGGCAATGTTCATACCTTCTGCGTACTCGGGATTGATGATCGCTGCAGACATAATGGTTAATTCACCAAGCAATGCATCGGTACCGGAAAGAAGTAAGTTTGCACTGAACCCACCCGAAACTCCGGCAAATGCTGCGGCTAGACCTGCAAGGGGGTGTCTTCCAAGCGCCGCGAACAATACAGCACCTAGTGGCGGCAAAACAACGTATCCTGCGTCAGAAGCAACACTAGACATTACCCCTGCAAACACTAGTCCGAGGGTGATTAAACGTTTTGGTACGGACATGACAAAGCCGCGAAGCAATGCACTGATCAAGCCCGATCCTTCTGCAACCCCGATACCAAGCATCGTAATCAATACGACACCAAGTGGAGCAAAACCGATGAAGTTATCGGTCATATTCGTAATGATATAGTGTATACCCTCACTGCTAAGGAGATTATGTACTTCAATCATTTCGCCTTCTTTACCTGGATGCTCTGCGCTAACACCGAAGTACGAAACGATTGCGGAGATGACGATTACTAGTAAAGCCAAAAGGGCAAACAATGTAACCGGATGCGGCAAGCGGTTGCCGGTCTTTTCGATCATATCCAAAAACTTCTGGAAAAATCCTTTTTTCTGCGTATTCATGATGATCTCCTTTCGCTTAAAGAATGCTATTCTAACTATCACGAAAAAGTATTAATTTTTCAGA
Source organism: Sporosarcina ureae (assembly GCF_002109325.1). GTDB lineage: Bacteria > Bacillota > Bacilli > Bacillales_A > Planococcaceae > Sporosarcina > Sporosarcina ureae_C. The sequence continues at coordinate 2,105,553 of NZ_CP015348.1, forward strand.
CAAAGTCAAGTATATAAGAGAATTGCATTTAGTTAAATGCTTTATTGAAATAATTAAATTGGAAGATTGTTGCGAGTCTTGGGAGAAGGGTGAATAATAAAAAAACGAGAAAAAACCCACCTATAATTAGATGGGTAGAAAGGTATTGTGAACCCTTTTGGTTTACGTTAGAACTCGAAATATTTGAATCGTTATCGTTAGGTCTACAACTTACTTTGGACGTCTCTCTTTAAAACCACGTTTGAAAATCTCTTGTACATTATTGATTGTAACGTAAGCATCCTCGTCCACACTCTCCAAAATCCGTCGTAGCTGTACGATTTCCCCTTGGTTAATGATAATGTATAAAATTGCTTGTTTCTCAAGCGTATAACCGCCACGACCTTCAAGAATGGTGACCCCTCTACCCATCGTAGTGAGCAATTCCTTGCGAATGTCTTCCTGGTGTTTTGAAATAATCATTACAGCTTTTCGATCATCTGCACCGTCTACGATCTTATCAATTACTTTTGCCCCTACATATACCGCTACAAGTGTGAACATTGCCTTTTCTTTACCAATAACAAAAGCAGACAATAAAATGACAGTAATGTCGATAACTAGGACCGCTTTTCCTACACTCCAACCTAGCCACTGCTGAAGCATGCGGGCAACTGTAGTGCCACCTCCAGAAGTTCCACCGACACGGAAAATCAACCCAAGGCCGCCACCTACAAATAAACCAGCGAATAAAGCAGCAAGTAAAGTATCATGGCCCAACTGTTCTCCCCAGTTCTTTGTCAGTTCAAGGAAAATAGACATGAAAATGATTGTGATGACAGTATAAATAATTGTTCGTTTGCTGAAGAACCTATACCCAATCGCAACGAGCACCAAGTTAAGTATGAAACTGACAACGCCAGGTGACCATTCAAATAAATAGTATGTAATGATCGTAATCCCGATGACGCCACCTTCAGATAGCATATTCGGAATCGCAAAATAGTTAATTCCAATTGCGAAGATGAATGATCCTACAATCAAAGCGGCGTAATCCAGTAGTCTTCGTTGCATTCAATCACCCTTCTTTCGAAAAAAGCGACATACTATAGTATGCCACTTTTGTACTTTTATAGATTTTCAACTGTAAAGGTACTATACCTATCGTTCAACCTATTAAAACTTGTAAATTACCAAACACGGGTTGATACTCTTAGTGGTCAGTCAGCATCAATGAAAATTCCTTTAATAACAGGTACACCCTCATCATCTTTGCCGTCATACGTTCCGTAAACGGAAACGTCGAAACCTTCCAGAATATCCGTGCGATCTCCTAGTCGGATATCTTTCACGTATATAGTTTCATCTGCATCGCTTTCTACAGAATAAACTTCTTCTTCATCAACTGCTGTTACCTTTCCAAGAAACTTTACTTTGGAATTGACAGGTACTTCATCGTTAGCGAACGCGGCATACTCTCGTTCGACTGTATCTTCTTTAAGACCTTCTTCTACACCGTCACTTGTCTGTTCTGTCGGTGCTGTTTCTTCGGTTGGTTCGGTAGATTCAACCGCTTCTTTCGGTTCGTCATTACTACAAGCCGCGAGAAAAGCAGCAGTTATCATCAGCATAAATAGTTTTTTCAAGTAAAATCGCCTCCATTAGTAATCATAAGGAACTTTTGCGCAAAAGAAAACCTTTGTCTTCAATTGGAGTCATAAAAAGTTTGTGGGAATAGACTATAACAATCGGGTAAACGTAAATAGAAAGGATGGGGGAGTGAACAAGCTATTTACAAAATCAACTTTCGCGCTGATAGTATTAGTTGTGATTTGGGGTGTAAGTTGGCCCATTTATAAACTATCAATCGTTTATGCTCCGCCGTTATTATTCTCAGGAATGCGTGCTCTGCTTGGCGGTAGTCTGATCATATTACTGATGTTCAAGCTACGTGACAGATTACAATGGCGTCAGCATTGGCGAAAGTACAGTATTTCAGCTTTGTTCAACACCGTCCTATTCTTTGGTTTGCATACGATAGGCCTACACTATTTACCAGGGGGGTTATTCTCGGTACTCGTATATTTTCAGCCGGTTCTTCTTGGTTTATTTGCGTGGATGTGGTTGGGTGAGACTATGACACCAATTAAGGTAACAGGATTATTGATTGGGTTCATCGGCATTATAGTAGTTAGCGCAGAACATTTTACAGCCCAGCTTTCCATACTAGGCGTGGTATTGGGCGTGCTGACGGCATTCTTTTGGGCACTGGGCGTTGTGTATGTCAAGAAAGTCAGTGAGGAAGTCGATGCATATTGGATGGTCGCGATGCAATTTACTATAGGTGGCGTAGTCCTGCTTGTACTTGGTTCCCTGACAGAGAGTTGGTCTGCGATTGAGTGGGAATCGATGTATCTATTCGGCCTCGGATTTGGTGCGACGATGGGAATCCCAGTAGCTTACATCATTTATTACTCTCTCATTCGTGCTGGAGAGGCAAGTAAGATAGCAGTGTTTACCTTTTTAGTTCCAGTCATTTCAGTGTTCATCAGCACCGTATTTGTCGGTGAAGCGATGACACATACGCTATGGGTTGGCTTGTTGCTCGTCGTTCTCAGTATCTGTTTCGTTAATTATAGTAAGAACGAACCTGTTATACTGCTACATACAGAAAACGAGGAGTGATGGATATGAACGCAGAAGAATGGATTGAATATTTACAGTTGGAACCTCATCCTGAAGGAGGGTTTTATAGATCGACGTATCGGTCGGATCTAAATGCGAATTGTGCGCAAGGTGAGCGACCTATGTATACGAGTATTTATTTTCTTCTTCGTTCAGAAGATGTATCTCATTTTCATCGCCTGCAGTCGTGTGAAATCTGGTATTTTCATGGGGGCAGCTCATTAGCGGTACATATGATTACGCCTCAATGGCTGTATGAAGAGGTATCAGTGGGTCTTGATCTACACAAAGGGGAAATGCCACAATTTATCGTGCCGATAGATACAATCTTTGGTTCATCGGTGAAAGAGCCTAATACGTTTGCGCTAGTTAGTTGTATAGTATCGCCAGGGTTTGATTTTGCAGATTTTGAGTTGTTTTAGCGGCATGATTTATTGAAGAAGTTTCCTGAATACGAAGAGATCATTAAAAAACTTACGTAAAAACGATCAGAAGGATTATGCTTCTGATCGTTTTATTTTAACTATTTTTAAATTACTGAAATTATAGTTTTTCAATTGCCTCTGTAATTGGTGTGGACCCACCGATTACCTGAAACTCCTTGCCTATTGTGGAGTCGTTTTCTAGACAAGCGAGGATAACTTCTGCGATATCATCACGTGGTACTTCTTTAGGCTCGACAGTAGTTGCGGCTTTTACTTTGCCTGTTCCCTTGTCGTTTGTTAAAGCGCCTGGATGAATCATTGTATAGTCAAGGTCAGTCGAGCGTAACCATTCATCTGCATAGTGTTTTGCGACAACGTACGGAGCAAATGATTCCGGTGCTTCCTGGATCGCTTTACGTGTTGTGTCATATGAACTAATCATGATGAAGCGTTTTACATCGGCTTTCTGCGCTGCTTGTATAGTTTTAATAGCGCCGTCAAGGTCGATCATCATAGTTTTATCTGGTCCTGTTTTTGGACCAGAACCTGCTGTGAAGACGATCGCATCTACACCGTCTGCTGCTTTTACGATATTGTCCACTTCGCCTTCAAGATCTACAAGCACGGTTTCCGCACCGATTTTCTCAAAATGTTCTGCTTGCTCTTGCTTACGGATCATGGCTTTTGCTTTCAGTGTATCGCTGTCTTGAATCAATGAAACTAACTGTTTTCCGATCTGACCGTTTGCACCTACAACTAAAACTTTCATGTATTTTCATCCTTTCGATATATAAATATAATAAATGTACCTTCTTACAGTACCCGTAATATCCAAGTCCAAAACTGTACAATGTTTTTCTGGTTGCTATAATACGTGTACGATTACTTATTTATTAGGAGCAGAATGATGAATGTAAAATTAATGTGGCGCCAAATATATCAATCGGAAGCGGCTAGAATTGCCTTTATTGCAATCTTGACAGCTCTGACCGGCGAGTTGAAAGTGATGCCGTTTGACGACGAGATGTTCCGTTTTGCGCTGGGCGGTATAGTATTCTTTTTATTAATACTTATTTATCCACCTGTCTCTATTTTGCGCACGGGATTTGTTACAGCAGTTACGGTAGTAATATTTCGTGTGATGAAGGAACTATGGCTTGGTGCTGATTTGCTTGAGAGTTTACAAATGCATGTACCTGTCTTTTTGTTTTACTTTATCGTGGCGGTAGGCTGGCATTTTGTCGGTCTTGAAAAGTATAAATCTTTACCACTTCGACTAGGTGCCTTAGCTTTCGTATTTGAAGTAGTGAGCAACACATCAGAGCATGCACTGCGTAACTGGTGGTTACATAGTTCACTGCTTACTGGTAAGGAGTGGGGGATTCTAGTGGGGGTCGCATTATTGCGAAGTTTCTTCACGGTGGGATTATATAGTTCAGTGGCAATATCAAAAGAGAAGCAGCGTGTAGAGGAGATGCTTGGGGTAGGTTCGGAGTTATATGCGGAAGCATTGTATTTACAAAAGTCCATGAACCATATAGAACAAATCACTGCATCGAGTCATGATTTATATCGCAAGCTCAAAAAAGAGAATCAACCCGAACTTAGCACCCAAGCGTTACACATTGCGCAGGAGATCCATGAAGTGAAAAAGGATTCTCAGCGAATTTTGGCAGGGTTATCAAAGTGGACAACACGGCAACAAGTAGAAGTGTTTTACCTGTCTGATTTACTCGATATGGTTGTCACTGCGAATGAAAAGTACAGTGAAATGATCGGTAAGAAATGCACGTTGGAAACAGTAATTGATGGGGACCTTCAAACAAGCCAACATGTCCCTATGCTAGCTATATTGAATAATTTGACAGCGAATGCTGTAGAGGCCATAGATGAAAAAGGTCAAGTACTCATTACTGTCGAAACCGATGAAGAGTGGGTGCGCTTTAGTGTATGTGACACAGGAAAAGGAATTCCTTTTGAACATGAAGACATCATATTTGAACCAGGGTATACAACGAAATTTACAGATCAAGGAACAGCAGCAACAGGTATCGGATTATCGCATGTCTGTGCAATTATCGAAAAAATGCAAGGTGCAATTGTGGTAAAGCGTCTCGATCAAGGACTGAATGTACTAGTGGAAATCCCTATGAAATCCATTATGGAGGAGATAGAAGCATGAGATATTTTATCGTAGATGACGACAAAGCAAGCCGTGTGATGCTGAAAAATATTTTGGCAGAGCAAGAAGGAATTGTGATTGGTGAGGCGGAAAGTGGCGTGAAAGCCATTCCTCAAATTCTATCCTTGGTACCAGACGTCGTATTGATCGATTTATTGATGCCTGAACTTGACGGGATCGAAACAATTCAACAGTTGAAAACACAAGGCTATAGTGGACAATTTATTATGCTGAGCCAAGTAGTGAACAAAGAAATGGTTGGCGAAGCCTATGAAGTTGGTGTCGAATTCTTCATACATAAGCCAATCAATCAAATAGAAGTGCAAAGCATCGTGCGACGTACAGCGGAACAGTTACGTCTGAAAAACTCCTTATTAACGATTCGGGAATCGCTGGCACAATTCGGTTCTGTTGAACAACCTACAGCACAGCAATCAGTGAAAGATGTTGTTCTAAAGAAGCTACATGATATGGGAATCTTCAGTGATAGCGCGAGTCGCGACATCGTAGCCATCATGGAAGTCTTGAACGAGCAGCGAGCTATTCAATTACCGCCTCTAAAGGAACTATATGAAGCTGCGTTGACAAAGTTGGGTGTGCCAGATGGAGACATCTCCAAAGAAAGTAAGGCGATGGAGCAAAGAATCCGACGTTCCATCCTTACGGCGATGGAACATTTAGCATCACTTGGCGCGGTAGATTATACAATCGATGAATTCGAATACTATGCCCCACGCTTCTTTGATTTCCAAGAGATTAGTCTGAGAATGAAACAGATTCAAGAAGAAAACTTTGAAGTCAGGCCAGTTAAAGTGAACAGTAAGAAGTTTCTGCATGTGTTATATATGGAAACAATAGAAGGACGAAAATAGTTTTTGTAGGATGTTGTAGAATTTTGTAGGGCCCCCGTAAGATATGAATAAGTTACTGAAGGAAAGCGTTTTCAGAGAACATCTAAGGGGGATTATCGATGAAAAAGATATTTAAATTGTCTTTGGCTTACCAAATATTAATTGGATTGGTTTTAGGTATTGCAGTCGGTGCAATCTTCTATGGTAATCCTAATGTAGAGAGATACTTACAGCCAATCGGCACGATGTTCATCAATATGATTAAAATGATTGTGGTACCTATTATTATTTCCACGCTAGTAATCGGCGTAGCAGGTACTGGTGATATTAAGAAATTAGGTAAACTTGGCGGTAAAACGCTTTTATATTTTGAAATTGTAACAACGATTGCGATTATTGTGGGTCTTATGTCAGCAAATATTTTCAAGCCAGGTGAAGGCATCGATATGTCTTCTCTTGAAAAAGGTGACATCTCGCAATATGTAGAAACGACAGAAGAAGTTCAAAATGGTGGCTTCATGGATGTGCTAGTCGGCATCGTACCAAGTAATATTGTAGACTCGATGGCAAATGGCGATATGTTGCCAATCATTTTCTTCTCTGTGTTATTCGGATTAGGTGTAGCGGCAATCGGGGAGCGCGGCAAACCGGTGCTGGATGTTTTCCAAGGGGTCGCAGACGCAATGTTCTGGGTAACGAATATGATCATGAAGTTTGCACCGTTCGGCGTATTCGCGTTAATTGGTGTAACGGTATCTAAATTCGGTTTGGAATCACTCATTCCGATGGGTAAATTAATGGTTCTTGTATATGCAACGATGATATTCTTCATCATCGTCGTGTTAGGCGGGATCGCGAAGATGGTCGGCGTGAACATCTTCCACTTAATGAAAATCCTAAAGGATGAGTTAATTCTAGCATTTTCTACATCCAGTTCAGAAACAGTGTTACCGAAAGTAATGGAGAAAATGCAAAAGTTCGGTTGTCCAAAAGACATCGTATCTTTCGTAGTACCGACTGGCTATTCGTTTAATCTAGACGGATCTACACTTTATCAGGCATTGGCGGCAATGTTTATTGCACAAATGTATGGAATCCAGTTAAGCATTACGGAACAAATTACATTGGTGTTAGTTCTGATGATTACGTCTAAAGGAATTGCGGGCGTCCCTGGTGTTTCATTCGTCGTGTTACTTGCAACGCTCGGAACAGTGGGCATTCCGCTTGAAGGATTGGCGTTCATCGCGGGTATCGACCGTTTGCTAGATATGGCACGTACAGTAGTAAACGTAGTCGGAAACGCACTTGCAACAGTAGTAATGTCGAAGTGGGAAGGTCGCTTTGGTGAGGATACTGAGAAGGTAGAACGCGAACCACAATTTGTCTTTGCAGAAGAGAAGTTAGTTTAATGGAAGGCTGTCCTCGTGAGTGAGGACAGTTTTTTTGTGGAGTTTATGATGTCGGGCAGGCATTGTGACGGCATTCAATTGTAGGAATGCTTGATTTGTTATATGATTAACAGTATGGAATAACAAGAGTGCGGTTTTTACTAAGGAGGAAATGAAGTAATGAGCAATCAGCAAAATGATTTTACGAAATGGTATATCGATACAATCCAGAAAGCGGATTTAATGGATTATACACCAGTGCGTGGATGTATCGCGTTTAAACCGGACGGCTATGAAATCTGGGAGCATATTCAGGATGAAATGAATCGTCGTTTTAAAGAGACGGGTCACCGTAACGCTTATTTCCCTATGCTAATTCCAGAGTCATTTTTCGAAAAAGAAAAAGATCATATCGAAGGATTTTCTCCAGAATTGCCATGGGTAACAGAAGCCGCGGGCGAGAAATTGGAAGAACGTTTGGCGCTACGTCCAACGTCTGAAACGATGATTGGTCATTTGTATTCTGACTGGATTAAAAGCTATCGTGACCTTCCTGTACTGATCAACCAGTGGGCAAACGTATTCCGCTGGGAGAAAAAGACGCTACCATTCATTCGTACGTCTGAATTCTTGTGGCAAGAAGGACATACTGCACACGTAGATGAAGAAGAAGCGCGTCATGAAACGATGCAAATGCTGGAAATCTACAAAGAAGTTGTTGAAGAATTACTTGCGATTCCGGTATATGATGGTCAGAAAACACCATCTGAGCGTTTTGCGGGTGCAATTGATACATTCTCGATTGAAGCGATGATGAAAGATGGTAAGGCAGTACAAGCCGGAACTTCACATTATCTCGGCACAAAATTTGCAGAAGCATTTGATATCAAATACTTAACTAAAGAAAACAAGCACCAGTTCGTGCATACAACATCTTGGGGTACGTCAACACGCTTGATCGGCTCTGTTATCATGGTCCATGGTGACGAGCAAGGTCTTGTATTGCCTCCACGCGTTGCACCGACGCAAGTTGTGCTGATCCCAGTTGGTCCTTGGAAGAAGAATCCGGCAATCATGGAAAAGCTGGATGAAATCTACGCTGAATTGAAGTCTAAAGGTATTCGTGTACGTCTTGATGATTCAGACCAATCTCCAGGCTTTAAGTTTAACGAGTATGAATTAAAAGGTGTTCCGGTACGTCTAGAACTTGGACCACGTGATCTTGAAAATGATCAAGCATTAATGAAAGCGCGTGACGGTGGCGAGAAAGTGGCTGTTAGTCTGGCTGAAGCTGTCGCGAGCATTGAGCAAGAACTACAGACGATGCAAAAGCGTTTGCTTGAAAATGCGCGTACGTTCCGTGATGAGAATTCTCATACGAACATCGATACGCTCGATGAGTTAAAGAAGCATATTGAAGATAGTGCAACTAACGAAGAGATCCCTGGTTGGATTCTTGCAGGTTGGTGTGGCGATGATGCATGTGAAGAGCATGTGAAAGATGAGACGAAGTTTACGACACGTAATATTCCGTTCGATCCACCAGCAGAGAAGTCCACTTGTATTAATTGTGGAAATGAGTCGAAGCATACCGTTTGGTTTGCACGTTCTTACTAATAGAGAAATCAAAAGCTGTCCCACGAAGTTTTCGTGGGACAGCTTTTTTCAGTGATGTTTAGTTGGAATGCTGTAAGAGATGACTTTGTGAGTGCGATGGGATGGAAGATTCCACTCCCATCCTACTTTTATAATGTAGGGACTGAGAACACTTATTGCCGATAGAGTGTGGATTATGACTGTGTTTTGGATTTATTTAAGTTCAATTATAGAAGTTTAAGATCGATCACAATCTTAACTTTAAAGCACAACAAAAAGTGTTACCCACTCGCACTGCAAGGGATTGGAGCGTAGGAAGGGCGACTCCCAGAGGATCAGCTCGACAGGCGAGACAACCAAGGGAGCACCGCGACTGGTTGGCTCACCGCGAGCCCTCTAGGAAAGCGTCCCTTCCGTAGCGCAAATCACCACCCCAACACAAATGTCAGCCTTTTTTGATGTTAGTCGTCCAACTTTAACCCTTTCAACGCATCTGCGAATGGATTGTTTATCGGCTCGTCTTCGTCGTTCTTCTTCAAATACTTCTGCACATCGCGCTTGTTTACTTTGCCTTTTGATGCTTTCTCACGCCGTTCTTTGAATACCGAGAGCTTTTCGCGGTAGCCGCATTTGCATGTGAAGATCTGGCCATCGCCTTCACCACGAAGCTCCATCTTCTTCTTACACTGTGGACAGCGTGCGTTCGTGACGCGTGAGACGTTTTTACGATGGCCGCACTCACGATCTTGACAGACAAGCATTTTGCCGTGTTTGCCGTTTACTTCTAGCATCGGCTTGCCACAGTCAGGACATGATTTTGTTGAGATATTATCATGCTTGAACTTCGCTTCACTAGCTTTAATCTCCGATACAATCTCTTTCGTATAGCCTTTCATCTCATTGATGAAAGCTTTCTTTTTCAGCTGACCTTTGGCAATTTTCTCTAGTTTTAGTTCCCATTCAGCCGTTAGTAAAGGAGATTTTAGTTCATCTGGTACTAATTCGAGTAATTGTTTCCCTTTATTGGTTACGTGAATATCTTTACCACGCTTTTCAATTAGGAAAGAGTTGAATAATTTCTCGATAATGTCCGCACGTGTTGCGACCGTTCCGAGTCCGCCTGTAGATTTCAATGTGTCTGCGAGTTTCTTATCCTGTGTGCCCATATATTTCGTCGGATTTTCCATGGCGGATAAAAGAGTTGCCTCATTGAAACGAGCGGGAGGCTTTGTTTGACCGGATGTTTCTTTAATAAGTTTGATGTCGAGCTTATCACCTGCTGTTAGTTTAGGAAGCAATTGCTCTTTTGCATCTTGTTCGATTTCATCTTCATCAAATTGGTTGTCATAGACTTCTTTCCAACCCGCGACTAGAATGGTTTTTCCGCGCGCTGTGAATTTCTCGTCTGCTATTTTTGCATGAACTGTCAGCTGTTCGTATTCATGCGCAGGGAATAAGACAGCCAGGAATCGTTTGACGACTAAGTCATAGATTTTTCGTTCACGGTCCGATAGTTTGTCTCGCAAGACGATTTCTTCAGTCGGAATAATTGCGTGGTGATCAGATACTTTGCTGTCATCAACAAATGATTTGTTCACTTTGATCGGCTTCTTTAATATCTTGTTTGCAAGTGACCGGTATTCTCCTATGCCGACGGTCTTCAAGCGTTCAGGAAGCGTTGCAACGAGATCGCTTGAGAGGAAACGAGAATCCGTTCGTGGATAGGTCAGTATTTTATGTTGCTCATATAATTTTTGCATGATATTCAATGTGTCTTTTGCTGAGTAGCCAAACATTTTATTGGCATCTCGCTGTAATTCCGTCAGATCGTAAAGGCCTGGGGAGAATGTTTTTTTGGCTTTCTTTTCGACATTTTCAATAATTGCAGCTTTGCCGTCCGCTTTTTTGACGATAGCCGACAGTTTATCCCGATCGAATGAACGCGTATCACCCGTTTTGGAATCTGCCCATGTCAATTTCAAGTTAGAATCGGATTGAGCCTCAATACCGTAGAATGTTTTTGGACGGAACGTATTAATTTCATCTTCGCGCTGCGCGATGATTGCGACGACAGGCGTCTGGACGCGACCGCAGTTGAGTTGTGCATTGAATTTTGTAGTCAGGGCACGCGTAGCGTTCAGCCCGATGTACCAGTCAGCTTCAGAGCGTGCGACGGCTGCTTCGAATAGATTTTCGTAGTCTTTGCCAGGTTTTAAGTTGGCGAAACCGTCTTTAATTGCTTTGTCCGTGACGGAGGAAATCCATAGACGTTTTACTGGTTTATTGACCTTTGCCTTTTCGATAATCCAGCGTGCAACGAGTTCTCCTTCGCGTCCTGCATCTGTTCCAATAATAATATCAGAAACGTCAGGGCGTACAAGCTGCGACTTCACGGCATTGTATTGTCGGCTCGTTTGTTTGATGACCGTCAGTTTTAAATCCTCGGGCATCATAGGTAGATCATCAAGTTTCCATGTTTTATACTTTGTATCGTAGTTTTCAGGATCAGCGAGCGTCACTAAGTGTCCGAGTGCCCATGTCACGATATATTTATCGCCTTCCAAATAGCCGTTCCCTTTTTTATTGCAGTTCAGCACACGGGCAATATCCCGTGCAACAGATGGCTTTTCCGCCAGTACTACACTTTTTTTCATATGATAAACTCCTTTTTTATATACATATCGAAGAGCTCCTCCAAGCGAATAAGGTATTGGAAAACCTTATGCTATCTGAAGGAGCTAGTAGTAAAAAGTGTAAACTAGTACTTGAGTTTCGTCAATTAAGCTATATTTGATCGTCGGGAATCAATGAGGAGAATGATAGACTTATTTCAATCCCGATTCTCTTATAAGTTAAAAAACGCGACTGAGCACATACTTTTTTTGTATACTAGGCATACTACTATAGAAACGAGGGATTTCCATGTCAGAATTAAAAGATCGTTTAATGGCCGATATCCGAACTGCAATGAAGGAAAAAGACACAATGAAGAAAGGTGTCATTAATTTACTGCGCGCAGGTCTACAAAATGAATCGATTGAATTAAAGCGCGAACTGACGAAAGAAGAAGAAATCAAAATCGTTCAGCGTGAGCTTAAGCAAACAAAACAATCGCTTGATGAAGGTCTAAAAGCTAATCGTGAAGATATCGTGGAAGCAGAAAAAGCGAAAATTGCAATTGTGGAATCTTATTTGCCGAAACAGATGAATGTGGAAGAAGTAAAAGAGTTAATTGCTTCATTAGGTATTTCAAAAGAAGCGTCAATGGGTCAGACAATTGGTGTTGTAATGAAGGAAGTGGCGGGACGTGCGGAAGGAAAGACCGTATCGCAGGCCGTGAAAGAGTATTTGCAAAACTGAATTATGGATAAAGAGCCGGTTGACATAAGTTACTTGTCGACCGGCTTTTTCGCGTTTGTAAATGAAGCGCGTAATATATATACTACATCGTATTCTTTTAATTCATCCAAGTAATCATCTTTTTGTTCGTAGAAATCACTGGACAATGCACTAGTCGGTGATCCTGCCGTCGTGGAAGTATAAATGAGACCTGCCAACAACATGTTATCTGAAAGTGGCAATCCTTCTTGCGGATTTGTGTTGAACAGTGACGCCATGTCCTTTAACTCTTCCAACTCTTCCTGATTACTGACACTTGCGGAACCTTTTGCATCACTTACACTCGCGGAGAATAATAGTTCCTGTTCGAGTGTTTGTGTGACTGTCATGATGATACTACCTTTCGTAGATTCGCCAGGCAAAGGAGTTTTTAACTCGCTTATAGGCTCAGCCACTAATTTTCCTTTTTCGTACTTTTCCACCCAAAGAGAAACGTCCGTATACGTCTGATCTGCTGTGTAATCGAACACAAACGCTGTGTTTGTTGCTGTTTCAAGTATTTGTTTTTCACGATCTGTAAGTTCAGGTATCGTCAATTTATTCGTGTCGGTTGCAGCACATGCACTGAGAACTAATAGGCAGCTTAAAATCATTATACTTGTCCATTTTTTCATCGCCTAGGCCTCCTTCTCTATATAATTCATTATAGCATTTTACCGTACTGCCCGTAATAGTTACGTGTTTTTATAGCTTTTAATATAAATGTGTCCAAATTTATCGAATAAGTAATACTTGAATATAAAAGACATAAAAGTTCGGATGGATATTATGGAATTGAAATGACTGTTACATCATATGTAATATAGTGTTTCCAAGGTTTTATCCATTTTAATTTTGAGAAAACGCCACAAATTCAAAGGATGAATTGAATGGATTTATTAGATGTTTTATTATAATTTAAAATAAAAAAGATATTTATTTTATAGACCAATCTTTACTATTTAATAAAACATGATAATGTTGAAAGAGAACAGCCTGCTTGCTTGCTAATAGAAAAGTAGGTAAATGATAAAATGGAGTGGTAATTTTGTTAAAAAGTGCTATGATGGAAAAACAAAAACAACAAGATGGAATTATGCAAATTCCTGAATGGTGGACTTGTCCAGAAGGGCATGAAGAATTACAAAAAGCTGCACATGCGTTAGGCAAGAAAGAATTGCTGCCGCGTGCACTTATTTCTGATCAAGAGAGAAGTTATCCACGTGAAAGTTTACGTGAAGTTGCGAAGTCTGGTTATTCGGCTGTTACCATCCCGGTTGAAGCGGGTGGTCTGAAAGACGGATTCACAGCATTTGCAGTACTTTCCGAAAGCTTTGCGCATTATTGCCCATCTACGACGATGTGCTGGGTTATGCATATGACTACAGCACATACGATCTATGAAGCGGGAACAGAAGAACAGCGTCAGCGTCTATTACCACGCTTGCGTGAAGGACAAATCGGTGGCCTAGCGTTTAGTGAACGAGCGACAGGGGGTCACTTCTGGAATATCGGTAGTAAAGCGATACGAAATGAAAATGGTTACTTGCTGGACGCTGAAAAGTCATTCGTCACAAGTGGTGGAGAAGCAGACTTTTATTTAGTTGCAACGACATCTCCTGAAACGGATAATCCGGATAATTTAATGTTTTTATTGGTCGAAAATGATCAGCCGGGAGTTGAAGCATTCCCGTTCGATGCAATGGGATTACGCGGAAACGCAAGTGGTCCGATGAACTTTAAAGATGTGCAAGTAGCTCTTGAAAACCGTATTGGTGGCGAAGGTGGCATGGGTTATTTCAACGATAACACAATCGACCCTCTTTTCTTACTAGGTTCAGCAGCTTGTTGGGTTGGTATTGCACAAGGCGCTTTGAATATGGCTACAGACGGTGCTAAACGCAGAGTCCACGCAGATACAGGATCATCTGTTACAGATTATCAAGTGATTCGTCATGAGTTGGCGAAGGCGCAGATTAAAGTAGATAGCGCACGTAGTATGTTGTATCGTACAGCAGAAGCGCTAGATCGTTGCAATACGGAAGGCAAAGAGTTATCCGAGTGTTTGTACCCGTTATGGCAGTTGAAGACGCATGCGGCAGACATGGTAATTGATGTTACCAATATGGCGTTGCAAGTGTCAGGTGGCCGCGGTTATATGACAGGCCAAGTGGAAAAGTTCGTGCGTGACGGGCGTGCTGGTGCAATCATGGGACCAACAAACGAAGTGCTGCGCGAATGGATCGGTCGTACAATGATAGAAGTTCCTTGGATGGATTAATTAAATCAAAAAAAACAGTCACCGTAGATTTTTATCTGCTGGTGACTGTTTTTTATTTAGGCGTAGAAGTGAAAGGCAAGTAGGTAGCGTTTCACCTTTCACTTTTGATTCTTTCTATCTTCACTTCAACAAACCTTGTTCTTTCAAGAATGCTTCTGCTACTTCGTCAGCTTTCGCACCTTCAGAGTTCACTTGGTAGTTCATCTCGCGCATTTCATCGTCTGTTACGATTCCTGCAAGACTGTTTAACGCATCTTCGAGTTCAGGATACTTCTTCAGCGTATCTTTTCGAAGTAGCGGTGCGCCTTGGTATGGCGGGAATAGTTCTTTATCATCTTCGAGCACCGTCATATCATATTCCCGAAGTTCGCTGTCAGTCGAGTAGGCATCCATCAAGTTGATTTCGCCTGCTTCGATTGCTTGATAGCGTAGTTTCGGTTCCATTGTTTTAATGGAGGAAAACGTTATGCCGTAAAGCTTTTGAATTCCAAGATAGCCATCTTCACGATCGTTAAACTCCAGTGTAAATCCTGCTTTTACTGCATTTTCCACAGAAGCTAGATCGGACATCGTTTTTAGCCCGTACTCTTCTTGGAATGCTTTGGAAACAGCGAGAGTATAGGTGTTATTGAACGACATCGGTGTCATAAGTGTCATATCAAACTGTTCATCAAGTCCTTTTCGTGCTTGCTCATATACTTCATCGCGGTCATTGCTGACGGCTTCTTCTTTCAAGAACTCCGATATAGCAGTGCCTGTAAATTCAGGATACAAATCAATGCTTCCTGACTTCAACGCATTAAATACAAATGAAGTTTTGCCGAGCCCTGGCTTTAATTCGACAGATAAATCTGTTTGGTCTTCGATCAACAACTTGTACATATTAATAAGAATTTCAGGTTCTGCACCAAGTTTTGCTCCTATCACTAATTCGTCCTTCTTGCTGCCTCCTATGAATGGTGCGGCAATCATCAAGACGGCGGCAATCACAAAAATTGTAAATGCCGTAATGGCTTTTTTGAATGAAAGACCTTCAAATATCTTCAATACGAAATCAAAGAACAATGCGAGTAATGCGGCTGGTATTGCACCTAGTATGATTAACGAAGGATTATTCCGATCAATTCCGAGTAATATTAAATCTCCGAGTCCACCTGCACCAATCAATGCTGCAAGTGTCGCAGTTCCGATGATGAGCACCATCGATGTACGGATACCCGCCATAATGATCGGCATGGCTAGTGGTAATTCGACTTTCATTAATCGTTTTCGCGTGTTCATGCCCATTGCGGTAGCAGCTTCGCGAAGGGAAGGGTCGACTTCTTTAATACCGGTATACGTATTGCGTAAAATAGGCAGCAATGCATAAACTACTAGCGCAATGATGGCCGGCACTTTTCCGATGCCGAATAGTGGGATCAATAACCCTAGAAGTGCCAGTGAAGGTATCGTCTGCATCACAGCACTCACTCCGATGACAGATTCCGCTATTTTTCGCCGATTGGTTAAATAAATCCCCAATGGCACAGCGATCAGCACAGCAATGAGTAAGGAAATTAATGAAATCTGAATATGTTCAATGAGTGCTTCAAGTAATTGTCCACGACGGTCTTGGAAAACATCAAGGAAATTATTCATTGGATGCTCCTCCCTTCACCGCTTGTTCAGCCAAGAAACGAAGAATACCTTCTCGGGTAACCATTCCAATCACTTGTCCATCCTGTTGGATCGCCACTTGATCTTCCGAAGCCAAAAACTGAAGCAATGGGCCCCATTCGGAATTAATTGGAATTGCAAAGGATAGTGACAGATCTGTTGGAATATCTTCTATATGGTCCCTGATAGAAAATGTTTGTGCAGCAGCGGAAGCTGTAAATTCACGTACGAACGGTGAAGCAGGTTGAATGAGAATTTTCTGAGGTGTATCTACCTGTTCGATTTTTCCTTCGTTCATGATGCAGACACGATCCCCTAGTTTAAACGCTTCCTGTAAATCATGCGTTACGAATACAATGGTCTTTTGGATTCTGCGCTGTAATTCAAGCAAATCATCCTGTAGCTTCAAACGGCTGATTGGATCTAATGCGCTGAATGGCTCATCCATCAATAGAATCTCGGGATCTGCAGCAAGTGCACGCACCACACCCACCCGTTGTTGTTGACCACCGGACAGTTCATTCGGTTTACGCTTCCTATAAACATCGGGATCGAGACCAACCATTTCAAGTAATTCAGTTACACGTTCACGGACTTTCTTTTTCTTCCAACCGACGAGTTCGGGTACAACTGCAATATTTTCTTCAATCGTCATATGAGGGAATAAAGCGATTTGCTGTAGCACATAGCCTATTTGCCAGCGCAGCTCATGGATTGGGTAGTCGCTAATCCTCTTATCGTCAAGCCAAATTGTTCCTTTTGTAAGTGGGATGAGCCTGTTGATCATCTTGAGTGTTGTGGTTTTTCCGCAACCACTGGGTCCGACCAAAACAAGAAACTCTCCCCGTTTAATTTCTAGATTCACTGAATTCACGACTAAATGCGACATATCATAACTCTTTGAGACTTCTTCAAAACGAATCATTAACATCCCTCCTTTGTTGTTATAATTTTCACATATCACCAGAAAAATAGAAAGTTATATCACTTTAAACAGAATAATAAAAGTTGTGAAGTGTAATATGCTGTTCATTCTCCGTTCATCTTCACAAGATACGATATAAGTATAAAGAAAAATACGGAGGCGCTCGATATGAAAATCGCGTGGAAAGAAATGAAGAAAAGTAAAGCAAAGTTCTTGATTCTAGGATCCATCATATTCTTAGTCAGTTTTTTGACATTTATTATTTCAGGATTAGCGAATGGATTATCACAGGACAACGCGGCGTTGATCAAAGATTTACCGCAAGGGCAGTTTTATTTGGATAAGGATGCAGACAGTACGTATAATCTTTCAAAAATAGATGCAGAAGTACAGAAACAAATTCTCATCGATCAACCCGATGCAACTGCATTTTCGGTTCAGATGGGCTTTGTCAATGATTCGGAAGACAAACAGCATAGTGTTGCGTTCGTTGCATCTACCGGCTCGCAGCTGTTTGAAAACGTCAAAGAAGGCGAGATTGTACTGGATAGTACATTGAAAGAAGAGGGCATTAAAGTTGGGGATGTCTTAACAAATAATCAATTTAGCGGTGAATTCGTCGTCAAAGGGTTCGTTGACCAGCAAAAATATAGTCACGCACCTGTCGCATTCATCGACATGACTAACTATCAAGAAATCTATCGTGTAATGGAAATGCAGACGATTTTCATTCCAGGCAAAGATACATCAACACTAAGTGCACTAGATTCATTCTCTAATAAAGAATTTCTGAATGCCATTCCAAGTTACAGTGCGGAACAGATGTCGTTGAATATGATTGTTTGGTTCCTTGTAATCATCAGCGGTATGTTGTTTGCGATTTTCTTCTATATGATGAACGTGCAAAAAATTGGTTTGTACGGAATATTAAAAGCAATCGGCATGAAGACTATGTCATTATTTAAGATGATTTGGTATCAAATGCTTGTGATTACAGCTATTTCACTCGTGCTTTCCATTGCGCTCAGCCAAGCATTTAGCTTTATTGCCCCTGATGGCATGCCATTCCATTTAACAATGGATACCGTATTGATGCTGTCCGCAGTATTTATGGTAGTCGGTTTTATAGGAGCAACAATTTCTGGATTCCAAGTGAAAAGAATCGAACCGCTACAAGCGATTCAACAAGGAGAGATGTAATATGTCTACCTTTACAATTGACGAAGTGAAAAAAACATTTTCTAACGGTGAAATTGAAGAAGTAGTATTAAAGGGTGTAAATTTATCGTTAAAAGAAGGAGAGATCACAGCGTTGGTCGGCCCTTCAGGTTCTGGTAAATCTACCATTCTGACGATTGCAGCTGGATTGCAGAAAGCTTCCGGTGGTGAGATTTTATTCGAAGGAAAAGACATGACTAAAATGAGCCAAGAAGAAATTCGTCATATACGTGCGACAGACTTTGGATTTGTTTTTCAGTCTTCTCACCTAGTTCCGTTCCTAACCGTAGAAGAGCAATTAGAGTTGATGCTCGATGTATCGGAAACGAAAATGAGTAAAAAAGAGCAGACTACAGCCATAGCAGATATTTTAAAGTTAGTCGATATGGAACACCGTAAAGATGCGTATCCTTCTTCGTTATCTGGGGGAGAACGTCAGCGTGTGGCAATTGCGCGTGCAATCATTCATCGTCCTAAAATCTTATTTGCGGATGAACCAACAGCAAGTCTTGATACTAAACGCTCAAAAAGTGTCATGGAATTACTGCAGGAATTAACGCGTACACTGAATTTAACGACGCTGATGGTGACGCATGATGAAGAAATGCTTCCTTACGCAGATCGTATTATTACGATGCGTGACGGCTATATCGTGGAATGAATGTGCAAGTGACTTGGCAACATATGTCCTATCAAAAAAATGCCGCGATCAAATTAAAGATGGAACGATCAACTGGGACGAAGTATTAGCGAAACCTGAAAAGAAACAAGCTCTTCAACGCGTCTGTCACATAAAGTGGCAGGCGTTTTTTTCTGTGGTAAACTAGTGGAATATAGAACAGAAAAGGGGAAGATATCCATGCAATCACCATTTACATTTGTACACACTGCACCGACGAATGTCTCAGGAAAAATGCCTGCACTATTTTTACTTCATGGAATGGGGAGTCATGAAGAAGACTTGCCGCAGTTAGTCAAAGACTTTAAAGAAACACATCATATTTTCAGTTTAAGAGGACCCGTCGTACATGCACCAGGCTATGCATTCTTCACGATTGAAGAAGAGGGCAGACCAGAACGGAATGTATTTGATAAAGTATTAGTTTATATTCAATCATTTATTCGCGAAGCCATCCAGGAGTACGATCTTGATCCAGAACGTTTAACAGTCGTTGGTTTTAGCCAAGGAGCCGTGTTAGCACAAGCACTTGGATTAACTCTGATCCCATCACTTCGTGGCGTAGTAGCCCTTAGCGGGTATGTACCCGATTTCGTAAAAAATGAATATGCTATACAATCAGTAGAAAATCAGCAAATATTCATTTCTCATGGCGACTTTGATTATGTAATTCCTTCCCAATCAGGAGTCGAAAGCAAGGAATATTTCGAATCACTCGGTGCGGATGTAACATTCAAGACCTATCAAGACGGACATGGAGTTACACCCGAAAATCAACGAGACTTGGTGACGTTTATTCAGTCACTATAAGGAGTTGGTCCGATGAAGATTAAACCGTTTTGGGCAATTTTATTGGTAATTGTGCTTATTTGGGCTGGTAATTATATATACGCGGAAAAACATAAGCTCAAGCATCCGGTCTTTCTAAATCACTATCTGGATTTAAACGCGGACTACGAACAGTATATTCCGTTTTATTTTATTACAAATAAAGAAGATACGTCTTTCATTCAAACGGTAGAATTAGGAAGTATTCGTGGAATGCCAGATCAATTCCGTGGAGATAATGGAATAGAAGAAATGGAGCAATTCGGTAGGTATTCGCTAAAGAGAGTGTATATCCAATTTAATCCTGAAACATATGTGACTCCCAGTGAGACGAAGAAGTTCGATGAAATGACGGTCTACTTCTCGGAAAATCATACAACGAACTATCCAATAGGGCGAATCGTTTTCCAACCCGAAAAAGAAGAGCGGAATCCTTTGTCGTTTAAGTCGGGCTCATCCGGTGAGTACACAGAGACACGTCTGAATGTGACAGAAGCATTAGCACTAGAATCAGTAAGTACGGCATTTGATGACGCATTACAAGATCGATTTCACATCAAATTGCAAAATGCAAATAGTAATGAAACCGTACAACCCAATCCAGTAATAGAAAACGCCGAGTGGAATAAAGCGACAGGTAGTGATGTGCGTGAGGTGAATTTTCCTTTGCATTTGGATAAAAGTGACTGGCTGACCGTGAAAAGTTATGCTGATCCTTCACTGCATGCCGCCATGGACGTGAAGATTAATTTGTCTGGTACGACGGAAACCGGCAAACCATTTACTGCACAAGTCGGTCATCTCCAGTACGAACCGGATTTGACGAAAGATTCCATTCAACAAATTATTGACGAGCGAGTGGAGGTGGCCCATCATGAATAAAGCATTCAGGCTATTTTTCTGGGGCTATCTCTTCGTATTCTTTCGTTTACAAATAGGTATCGACATACTAGCAGCACCGATCGGTTACTATATGATTTATTCGGGAGCAGGACTACTTGCCGAACGATTTCCGATAGCGAAAAAAGTGGAACTTACTGCGTTTATTGGCATGTTGATTTCAGTGCCTGGTGTTTTTGTGAACTTAGGCGAAGTCACAAGTGGTGGTTGGACGTTGTATGCAGAATTCCTCTTCGTCTGGAAAGTAATCGTTGTATATTACTTGTTCAGTACTTGGAAATCCATGACACAACAAACCGGTCAAGCGCATATTCGTAATCGTCTACACATGTCCTATATTTGGTATGTGAGTATTAATTTCTTGATGATGCTGATGACTGCATTTTCATTGAACTTTGGCGATCATGCTTTTTCCACACTTTTTATCGCGACTAGTTTTGCAGTTGTGGCGATGGATATTATTCTTCTATTCCTTATCGCAGCTTTGCGTAGAGTGGATTGGTTAGAATATGAAACAAACAAGACTTCACTAATTCAGTGATGTCTTGTTTGTTTTTCAAATCAATATCTAGTTAATCAACATTGTTCCCTTTATTACACCCGTTTTAACCGCGTTCTAGTTCTCATCGCAAACCGTTGCAACATGGCAGGCCAAGTCATCCCGAACAATACCAAGAATATTCCAAGAAACTGCAGCAGCGTTAGTCTTTCACCAAGCAGCAACATCGAAGCGATAATTGCCACGGGTAACTCCACAGCACTCAAAATGGAAGACATACCGGCGCCCACTTTCGGCACTCCGACTGAAAACAGAAATATAGGTAGAACAATGCCAAACACACCTAAAATAGCACCGTAAATCCATAATCCATCGCCTAGCATTCCATTCCATAAAATTTCCGGAGACTGGAAAAATGTAATCGCGATTGCTGCATAAAATGACATCAAAAACAACCGCGTCACGACATCCATCCCAGGAACGGGCTTTTGATTTGCCGTGACGAATGCAGCGAAACTAAATGCCGCAGCAATTCCCCATGCCCATCCTTGCCACGGAATATCATTCAAGTCCACATCGATCAAACCTGCAGCTAGAATGGTCCCGCCAAATAAAAACAGAAGTGATACAACTTCGGACTGTTTTGGTAAACGCTTGGCTAATACACACTCATACAACATACCGATCCATGTGAATTGAAACAATAGGACAACTGCTAGTGATGCAGGCATATACTCTACCGATTTACCGTATACGGTGCCAGTAATCGCAGTAAATAATCCTGCAATCAACACTGGAAAACTACCGCGAAATATTGGTTTAGAGCGTTTAACAACAATAAATATAACAAGTGCCAAAAGAAATCCTGTATAATATTGGCTCGTCACTGCTTCTGAAGCGGTGAAGCCGTCTTGAATTGCTAATTTAATAATCGTCGATAAAATTCCATAACTCGCAGCCCCAAATACAACGAGCAGCGGATACATCCACGGTTTCATGTACACAACCTCCATTTCCATCGGATCATAGTATATCACGGAAATGGTCTTTCAGATTGTGTATTATCCGTCTCATTTCCCGGGAAATATCGATAACTACTGCGAATGAATGTGGAAAAGCCGTACAATGCAATTTGCACCGTACGACTTTTATTGGCAAATCAGTGGGGTGCGCCGTAGTCATCCGACGAGCTGCCGCCACTTAAGCGAGGGGAGTGGTTGATCTTTTCCTTCATCATATCTTTTCTTTGGTCGGGCAACGAGATGGAATCGACCGTTTGCATATCTTCATGCAAATCGAACAGACTAACTGTATTCGTTCGTAGATTTTCGGGATGTGTTTGAATCAGACGATACGTATTCGGATGATAGTGAGGGGCACTATTTTCTTTAGATACCATATCAAATCGCCTCCTATTATGCTTGACGAACCATTTTTAGAAGCATATGCGCCAAGGTATGTTGCTCTTCTTTAGAACCTGAATCCCATAACTCCTGCAATAAATACTGTTCACGGTTACGAGGCTCTTCATTGCGTGATAAATAATTGGCAATAAACGCAGTCGTTTTCGCCAACTGCTCATCGCTTAAGCCAAGACTTTCACCTTTTTCTACTTTGTCAGCAAGATAACCTTTAAAATGATTGAAGTTCTGCAAAATTTGCTCTTTCTTTTCCTCACCCATTTTCGAGATTTCGGCTTCTACGTTGTCTTTTACTCCCACTACTCAACCACTCCTTTTCATCGTGATAACTTTAGCTTGTGCAAGGAGTGAAGAACTATGCATGTGTTAGTTATATGTAAAGTATGTTAAACCATGTGTGAAAATAGTCCTCGATGGGTAGAAGTAAAGCAGAGTGTTAACAAAAGGAGGTGCAAAAATGGCTGATAAACAATATGTGGGTACGTTTCACTCTCTCGATAATGTCCTTTATAAAATAACGGAACTTGAAGCGCAAGGTTTTAAAAAGAATCATATGTGTGCAGTTTCCAACGTGCGCGATGATTTAAAGGTTCTAGAAAGTGATTCTGAAATCGAGTTGATCGGTATTCAAGAAGGTTCGCTATGGGATCATACGCGTCGGTTGTTCAATAGTAAGGACGAAATGTTAACGATATTTATTAAAATGGGTTTTTCGAAGCAAGAATCAAAAACATTCTATAATGATTTAAAAGAAGGCGGTATTGCCTTGTTTGTCGATCATTTAACAGATGGGGAACGGGCGGAATCTGTAGACTTGCATGATAGTGCTGGACAGCAAACGGATAGCGGTGAAAGTCTGGATGGTGATCCAAATGAAGAAGTAGGGAATCCTATTCCAAATAGTCCTCGAATAGATACAGACCAGTTGTGAAAAAGAAGGATCTCCCATTGTAATGGAAGATCCTTCTTTTTTTGTGTGCGTGAAAAAGCCTGCTGATTGAGCAGCAGGCTTACTGTACTTATATTACTTTTCAGGATGCGCTTCGTCATCGCTGAAGTGTTCTTTCGCTTCACCAATTTTTTCTTGTGCAGCGCCTTTTGCTTTATCCCATTTACCTTCAGCTTGCATTTTTGTATTATCGGTTAAATCGCCAACTGTATCTTTTACGCTACCTTTAAGTTTGTTTCCCATGCCTTTTAATTTATCTTCTGTACCATGATCATTGTTACTCATACTATCTCCTCCGTTTCGTTGTTACTATATAAATACCCACTTTTCGAACGTGAAAACATGTTTTTATAAACGCCACATATTGGGAAGAACCGGAAACCTTTTTAGGCTCCGGTTTTCAAGTGTCTGCAAATGTCTGGCATTACGGTTTACTGTTCATTCCTGCAAGGTGACTAAATTGCTCCATAAGTTTTTCCCGTGACTGCTTATTTCGCATGATATATAGTGCGCCAAGTCCGACAGCTGTCATCGCCATTTTGTTCATTTGTCCAACACCTCCGACATACAGTATGGTGCATATTCCGTGTAATATACAAAAAACTAAATATAAAGCAATTGCTTATCTGATTATTTCCTGTTTAATTGACGTTATGATGATATAATTCCAGTATTCGCATTAAACGGACAGGAAGTGTCAACATGAATATACAAGCTAAATCGACAATTCGTGACTTACGATTTTGGCGGATTGTCATTGGTCTCGGTATCGCATCTGTGCTAATCTTTGCTGCGATGTATGCCATCCAACCTTTATTGCCTATATTAACAAAGCAATTTAACGTTTCTGTATCCACTGCGAGTTTGGCCATGTCCATCAACACCATCGGACTTATTTTAGGGCTTGTAGTTCTGGGGTTTTATTCCGATCGTCTTGGTAGATCCGTTTTTGTGAAAGTATCCATTTTACTTACTGCGCTTTTATTCATTCCGATGTTTTTGACTAACTCTTTCACTGTCATACTCATACTGCGATTCCTGCAGGGCTTTGCTATGTCTGGGGTACTTGCGGCAGCACTTGCTTATATCAATGAAGAAATCCATGAACGGTCTGTTAGTTTGGCGACTGCGTTATATATTTCATTTAATGGGACAGGAGGCATGCTCGGACGTTTTGTGACAGGTTATTTGGCGGAACGCTGGTCGTGGGAACTATCGCTTCAGTTATTAACTGTTGTCGGCATAGTGGTGTTTGCTATCTTGCTGTTCTTCTTGCCAAAATCTGCGTACTTCGAGCCAAGTGTAGAGTCGATAAAAAAGGATATTCAGGGCTTCGGCTATCATTTGAAGAATCCTACCTTGCTCGTTGTTTTTGGCTTGGGTATTGTGCTACAACTCAGCTTCACGGGCATGTGGACGTTCCTACCGTTTCATTTAACTGCATCACCTTTTAGTCTGACGCTGGATGAAGTGTCTTATATCTACTTTGCCTATGCATTTGGTATTATCGGCGCTCCAATGGCTGGTTCAATTGCAGTCAAGTATGGTATGAATACTGTGCGCTTTACGGGTGTCCTCTTGTTGGCTATCGGTTGCCTTCTGACTATTGCCGTCAAATTACCTTTGATTATTATCGGATATTGTATAATTTGTTTAGGCTTCTTTTCAGCTCACTCTTTGACGGCGGCTTCAGTCAGCAAGGAGGCGACGCATCATAAAGGAAGTGCGGCGAGTCTATACTTGGTATCTTATTATGTAGGTATGGCAGCGGGTAGTACGCTTGTAACGCCGTTGTGGCAATTTGCGGGTTGGACTGGACTTGCGATGTTTTCGGCTGTCGTACCGGTCGTCTACGTATTGATGATCCGCTTGCGGCGAAAGGTGTTAAGTCGTGCGTGAAGAGTAAACTGGATGCAAGTTGTTATCCAAGTATCACTTATTTATCATAATTTAGTAGGTTTGAAAAAGTTTATATGTAGGGAAAACAAAAGAAGTACAAGTAGCGAGCCAGTGACTTTTCTAATACAAAGCCATGTGCTAAATTAGAGAAAAACCTGTGATTATACTATCGAAGTAGCTTGGTTGGTTTTCGACATAGAGAGCTCTACAACGTATACTTAAGCTAACTACATAAAATTTTACGGAAGGGACGTGAAGCTTTGACGAAAAAGGTATGGTTTCAGGTCGGTGTCGGCGTCTTATTGGCGCTATTGATCACCAAGTACTTTTTAGAAGTAAATTATATTTTTAAGCCTGTTGGTATTATCTTACAGACTATTATTATGCCATTGATCTTTGGCGGACTTCTTTATTATATTACAGTACCCATTCAACATTACTTGGAAAAGAAGAACATGCCGCGATGGGGAAGTATCATTACGATTATGCTTATACTTGTAGCTGTTATTTGGATTTTAGTTGCAATTATTGGTCCAATGGTTACGAAACAAGTGAATAACTTAGTGGATAATGGTCCTACTCTTACTCGCCAAATTGAGCAACTGAAAGATCAAGTTCTTAACGAAAAAGATAATCTCCCTGAAGGATTGCAGGATTCTTTGAATTCGGCAGTTGAATCGATTCAAACGTTCGCAGTAACATTTGGAAAGTGGCTCGTACAATTTGTTCAATCATTCATCCAGGCTGTAGCTTTACTCTTGCTCGTGCCGTTCTTCTTCCTGTTTATGTTGAAGGATCATGAAAAATTGGCGCCAAGAATTTACAATCTGTTTTCGGGAAAACGACGTTTATGGGTGAAGAAAACTTTAGAGGATATTGATCACGTATTACGTTCGTATATTCAAGGACAATTATTGATTAGTGCAATATTGGCAACACTTATTTTAATTGGGTACTCCATTATCGGATTGCAGTATGCTTTATTGTTGGCAATTCTAGCGTTGTTCATGAATATTATTCCGTTTATCGGGCCATGGATTGCGGTAGCGCCTGCTGTAATAATTGCGTATTTACAGGAACCGAAGTTAGTTATTTGGGTCGGAGTCGTTACGTTGGTCGCACAGCAAATCGACAGTAACTTAATTACGCCGAACGTCATGGGGAAGTCTCTTGATATTCATCCACTGACCATCATTACGGTGTTGCTAGTAGCGGGAAGTCTCGCAGGATTCCTAGGCATCCTAGTAGCTGTACCTGCTTATGCGGTAGGTAAAGTCATTGTGCAAAACATCTATGAAATGCGAAAAGAAATTAGTGAAGCCGCCACGAAGAACGTATAGCGGCGAACCGGCCTTCTAGTCTTCGGACTGGAAGGTTTTTTGGTGAATAATTAAAACAAAATTGCACATCCTAACGAAAACGAGAGGATGTAGCATATGCTGACGGAATTTCCCGTTATTCATACCAATGTGTGGGATGCGATATGGGGTGTGCCAGTCGTTTTGATTGTGGTACTGCTTGCTAAGTGGTTATTTAAAGTACCGCTTACTTGGCTCTCGACGGTATCCACAGTAGTTGCGCTCGGCTTGTCGATATTTATTAGCCATCCGAAAAACTTATCTGCCGGAATCTTCATGGGATTTTTTTATAGTGGTGCGGCAATGGGGATCATCTATTCGATCAAACAATCCTATCATGCCTATCGTAAACGTTAAAAGCAGGCCTTCGCGTAATGAGCGAAAGCCTGCTTTTTCATGGTAATGGACAAAATCCACAGCGCATCAATCCTGGTACATCTTTAGAAAAACAACAAGTTTTGCGGACAGTGGTGTTTAATAAAGCGGACGGTTCTGATCCATTCAAATAGCTTGCGAAACGTGAGTGATCGGCGATACCCGTCCATGTGGTGTCGTCTTTTAGTATGTCTAAATCTTCTCTCGCTTCCATTTCCGATCCAGGATCAGACAATAGCACATGATACTGCCATAGCCAGAAGCCGAAGATGTTTTCCCATAAGGTTAAGGGAGATACGGAGACAGCTGTACGCAATGACGCAATCACTGCGTGTGCATCATCCAGAATCTGTCTAATATGCGATTGGCGATCTTCGTCATCAATCATTTCCCAATCTGAGCTATCTGCAAAAGTGCTGATCGTTTTATTGCCGAACTCTTCTAGAGCGCCAAATTGTAAATCTTCCGCTGATCCGTTCCACATTTCGTCATACGCAGCGAGATTATACAACTGCATAGCGAAAAACATACCGAGTCTGCGAACGAAGAACGAAGTAGCGACGACTTCATTTGGACTTTGACTGACGGTTTGGATCACTTGTACAATACTCTGTACTTTCGAAGGGTCCAGGACATCCGCTAGTGTAAAGACGGGATGTGCTGGTGGATTCAGGTAGATGCTGTAACTATTCAATTCTCTGATTTGGTCTGATGTAAGTGTAGTCATGGTTTCAGTATAATCAATTATTTTGATAGAAACAACTTGAATGCTATGCCTGCCCAACCAGTTTCCTAGGCCTTTACATACAATAGGCAGTGAAGAGGTGGTGAAGGGTGGAGACCCAAGAATTGGCTCGTAATGAATCATTTGAGGTGGAGCAAAGAGAATGGAAGATGCGGCAACGTAAAGAACGCGGCAAGCAGTTGCTGACGATTGTGTCGCCGATCTTCTTGCTAGTATTATGGGAAATAATGTCGAGAACAGGTTTCTTGGATATTCGTTTTTTCCCACCGCCTAGTACAATTGTGCAAACTTTCTATGACATGATTGTGAGCGGTGCGATGGCGAAGCATGTTGGCGTATCGTTGTATCGAATATTCATCGGATTTCTGGCAGGTGTAATACCAGGTGTTATTGTCGGTTTGCTGATGGGATTATATTCACCGATCCGGCATTTTGTACAGCCGATTGTTATGGCGCTTATGCCTATTCCGACATTGGCGTTATTGCCGATCATTATTATTTTATTCGGAATCGGGGATTTGTCGAAAGTCGTGACGATTGCAGGCAGTGTGTTTTTCCCAGTTGTGATCAACACAGCAGCAGGTGTACTGAACATTGATAAGATTTATTTGGATGTTGCGAGTAACTATCAAACGAGCCAGTGGAATTTCTTCTTCAAAATTGCCCTTCCCGGTGCGTTGCCTGTCATGCTCGAAGGAATCCAGATGGGGCAGGCGATTGCGTTGTTGACGATTGTGGCGGCAGAGATGATGGGAGCGACTTCAGGGATTGGTTATTTGATATGGACGTCCTATAAGGCCTTTTTATTACCCGAAATGTATGTGGGATTAATTCTGATCTCATTTTTCGGTTATTTATTCTCGCTTTTACTGCGTGCGCTTCAAAATAAGTTACTGCCATGGAGGTGAGGGAAATGGAGGGGAAGCCTAAAATTTCAGTAGATGGATTAATGAAATCCTTTTATAAGAAACAAGACAGTGTCGTCGCGCTTGAGAATATTTCCATGACTGTAAAAGACGGTGAGTTCGTTTGTATAGTCGGACCGAGTGGATGTGGCAAGACGACATTACTGCGGATTCTTGCTGGACTTGAACAACCAAGTGTTGGCACTTTTACGATTGAAACAGAATCGAATGATCGGCCTCTGCAATCAATGGTCTTCCAAGAACGTGGGGTTATTCCATGGCTGACGGTACGCGAAAACGTCGCCTTTGGTTTGAAGATGCGTAATTTGCCGAAAGCATTCATTGCTGAACGAACGGACTTTTATTTGAAGAAGACGGGATTGGAGCGATTCGCTTCGCTATATCCAAAGGAATTGTCTGGCGGAATGAAACAACGGGTGAGTATTGCCAGGGCATTCGCAAACGATCCGGAGATTCTATTGATGGATGAACCGTTTGGCGCGCTCGATGAACAGAATCGCTTTATTTTGCAGGAAGAGTTATTGAGTATTTGGGCAGAGACGAAAAAGACGGTGTTGTTCATTACGCATAGTATCGATGAAGCATTGTTGTTAAGTGATCGAATTCTATTGATGGGCGCACAGCCAGGAAAAATTATCGAAGAGATTATCATTGATAAACCTAGACCGAGAAAGATGGAAGATATTCGGAAAGATCCTGAAATGGCAGCGAAATTCATTGAGATTTGGCATCACTTGCAAGAAGAAGTACTGAAATCGAGAGAATAAATGATAAAAGGAGAGATGATGTGGGGAAGTGGATGAAAAAGGCAGGTTTATTCAGCGTATTGTCAGTTGTATTGATAATGGGTGCGTGCTCTCCAAAAGAAGTTGTGAAGCCTGTAGCGAACGATGATAAGCCTATATCCGGTGACTTAGCTCCGCTTGAAAAGCAGGCGAAGGTATTCATTGCGGAAGATGGGGCTGCTTCTGGAGCAGGTTTCTATATTGCGAAGGAAAAGGGTTATTTTGACGACTATAATATACGTGTAGATTTTGCGGACTTTGCCAACAGCGATGATATGTTACCTGCACTAGCTGCCGGAGAAGTGGATATCGCGGGTGGCGTTTCTACAGCATCATTCTTCAACGCGATTGCCCAAGGAATCGATGTTCGGATTATCGCAGATAAAGGACATAATATGCTTGGCAAGTCCTACTTCAGTTTCGTCATTGGTAATCATATGGTTGATGAAATCAAGGAGTACAGCGACTTCAAAGGAAAGAAAATTGCTGTGTCATCAAGGAATTCGATTGATGGGTATATCTATGAAGAAATGTTAAAGCACGCAGGTTTGACAGAAGACGATGTGGAATATGTCCATATCGCAGACTTTGGTGCGATGCTTGGAGCAATTGATTCAGGAACAATTGATGCTGCATTGAACATTGAACCATTGATCGCACAAGGAATCCACAAAGGTTTCCACGTACGCTTCGGGGACGCGACAGACTATGCACCCGAGTCTCAGATCGCCATGGTATTGGCTTCACCGCAGTTCATGGCCAATAAAGATCTATCGGTGCGCTTCATGGCAGCCTACCTTAAAGGAGTGCGTGACTACAACGACGCGTTCTTTAAGGATCAAGGAAAAGATGAAATTATCGACATCATGGTGAAACATACGGCTTTGAAGGATCATGAATTATGGGAGAGAGTATTCGTAACAGGGCTCGATCCGAACGGTAAGATGTTCATCGACGATATTAAGAAGCAGTATGAGATGTACAAAGCTAATGGCGCTATACGTGGGGAAATCGACTTTGACAAGTCTGTAGATCCATCGCTAGTCGAGCGTGCTATTAAGGAGATAGGGTTATATGAAGAGTGATAGGTAGACAGCTGTCCAGGAAGTCATGATGGGTGTGACTTCATGGACAGTTTTTTGATGTGGAATTAGATAGGCTGGCAGGAGGATTAGCGCTCGGACGTGTTTCGGATGGGACGCCAGCTGGAGCTTCCATCCCATCACACTCACAATGTCCCTTACCATTCGCAAAAGAAGCTCCAATTACAAATTCATCTATAATCTGACAGAAATTCGTGCTAGAATAATACGACTGACTAGCGGAAGCATGGTGAAAGAAATGAGAAAATACATAGGCGAAATAGGATTGACAATCACCGCCATCATCTGGGGTAGCGGCTTTGTGATGAGCGCGCTCGCTTTGGACTACTACACACCGTATCAAATCTTAGCAGTACGCTTCACAATTGGCGCACTATTACTAGCACTCGTATTCCACAAGCGGCTACGCCAACTAAACAAATCCATACTATGGCAAGGAACAGTGCTCGGGATCTTGCTGTACGCAGCATTTGCCCTGCAAACAGTAGGACTTCAATTCACAACACCTTCAAAAAATGCCTTTCTAACGGGTGTGAATGTAGTGATTGTACCGTTTATCGCATTTATCCTATATAAGCGAAAGCTCGACAAATTTGAGTTAGGTGGTGCCGTTTTGGCACTCATCGGAGTAGCAGTATTATCGTTGCAGTGGTCTTCAAGCATAAATATAGGAGACCTGCTGACACTTGGTTGCGCCGTGATGTTCGCATTCCATATCTTCTACACAGGACGATTCGTCAGTTCGGTGGATCCTATTTTGCTGACATTATTGCAAATGACGGTTGCCGCGGTGATCAGCTGTATCACGGTCATTGTAATAGGTGAGACTTCATTCTCGATGGATTCGGCAGCCTTAAGTTCAGTATTGTACTTGGCAGTATTCTCGACGACACTAGCATTTTTGATGCAAACCGTTGCACAGAAGCATCTGTCGGAAACGAAGGCTGCTATTATTTTGTCAACGGAGTCCGTGTGGGGGATGGTCTTTTCCGTGGCCCTAGCTTACGAATTACTGACATTTCGAATGTTTCTCGGCGCATTGATTATCTTTATCGCCATTTTATTATCTGAAGTCAGACCGCAATTATTGCGAAAGCGCATCCCACCACAAATTAAAGAACGTAAAATATGAAAAAAAGGGTTGTCCAACGGGTCATAAACTGACTATGGGACAACCCTTTTCTATGGATTTTTAGTAGCCAATGCAGTTTGATAACTATGCAACGACATGCCGCCGATAATTACTAGCACGCCTACTAATGAAAGAACGCCAGGTAATGGCAAGCTTAGCAACAACATCTCACCAAGCATGGCGAAAATTAATTCGACAGACTGCGTAGCTTCAACTGCCGCTAGTTTTCCTTGATCATGTTGCACCATATCGGTTGCCATGAAGAAGAGAGAGGTGGCTATAACGCCTGAACTCACCGAGACAATCAATGACTGCACCACTTGGCTTGTAGAAGGCAATCCGACCGTCGACCAAGCATATAACGCAAGGATTAACCAAATCGGTATCGTCATCAGTGTCATCGCAAGTACACGTTGGAACATATCAAGACGTCCGCCTACTAGGTTCATCATTTTTCGATTACCAAGTGGATAGGCGAATGCTGCAATGACAAGCGGCAACGTACCGAACATAATAGTTTTCGTCGATACGCTACTCGCATGTGGAATCTGGATCAACACGACACCCACGAAGATGACCAATGAAATTACCAACGATGCTGCAGGAATACGGTGGCGGATTGTGCGGAATCCCCCTGTTTCCGTCTTCGCTTGGAACGTGAAGAAGGGTGCTAGCAAAACCCCAGCCACAATCGTCATTTGCCATGTTCCTGCAACAAGCCATCCCGGACTATAGCCAGCTGAAAACGTCAGCGGACCATAGAATAGAACGAATGCGACGAAACTCCAAATGAAAAAGGACCAGGGGGCAACAGTCATTCCCCGTTTGACGCCATGCAATCCTCTACGCATCGCTACAATGACGAGTAGAAATGGAACCATGAAGAAATAGCGCAGTGAAGCACTCCACATCCAGCTACCGCCATCCAGTTCCATGGATCGATTCAATACAAATGTCACCGCAAAGAATAGTGCGGATAAAATGCCAATCCAAATTGCTTTCATACGCTTAACCGCGTTGTTCTTGAAGTTTCAATGTCTCGATAATAACTTGTGTAGCTTTCACCATATTGTCTGCTGAGATGAATTCGTATTTACCGTGGTAATTTTCGCCGCCCGTAAAGATATTTGGCGTTGGCATTCCCATGTAGGAAAGTTGGGAACCATCTGTACCCCCACGAATGGGTGCGATTTTCGGTTCAATATCAAGACTCCGATAGACATCCGCTACTACATCGACGATTTCCATTACAGGCGTAATTTTCTCACCCATATTGAAGTACTGATCCGTTACTGTTAGCTCTACCGCATGTTGACCGTACTTTTCCTGAAGCTGTGTAGCAGTATCTTGTACAAGTTGCTTGCGAGCTTCAAAAGAATCTCTATCAAAGTCACGGATAATATATTGGTAGGTCGTTTTTTCTACAGAACCATCGATATTCATTAAGTGAATGAAGCCTTCATAATGCTCCGTTTCCTGCGGAATTTCGTGTTGTGGCATTGCTTGCTGGAATTCTGCCGCGATTAGCAAGGAGTTGACCATTTTATCTTTAGCTGTTCCTGGGTGGACATTCGCACCGTGGAAAATCACTTCAACACCTGCCGCGTTAAAACTTTCATACTGTAGTTCCCCAAGTGGTCCGCCGTCCATTGTATAAGCAAAGTCAGCGCCAAAACGTTCTACGTCAAACTTATGTGGACCAAGCCCAATTTCTTCGTCAGGTGTGAAGCCTATGCGTACCTTCCCGTGTTTGATTTCAGGATGCTCGACTAAATAGTGCATCGCTGTCATGATTTCCGCGATTCCAGCTTTATCGTCAGCACCTAGTAAAGTTGTGCCATCTGTCGTAATCAGGGTATGGCCAATGTAGTTGTTGAGCTCTGGAAATGCTTGTACGCTCATAATTGTTGATTCGTTTAATGAGATGTCCTTACCGTCATAGTTATCAATACGTTGTGGGTTGACGTTCGTACCCGTGTAGTCAGGAGCTGTGTCGATATGCGCCAAGAAGCCGACCGTTGGTAATTGTTTTTCCGTGTTTGATGGCAGCGTACCAAATAGGTAGCCGTTTTCGTCGACTGAGATGTCTTCGAGACCAATATCAGTCATCTCTTTTTCGAGTACCCGCAACAGGTCCCATTGTTTTTCTGTGGACGGTGTTGTGTCCGAAGTAGCGTCGGATTGTGTGTCGATTTTAGCGTAGCGTGTGAGTCGTTCGATTAGTTCTTCTTTCATAAAGCAAGCTCCTCTCCAAGATGCGAATTAATGTTTTCATTTTAACAGAAGGGTGTGAAAATTACGCTTAAAAGGAATAAAAAAAGAACCGAGAATTTCGGTTCTTGGGGAATTATAAAGGTTTAGTTAGTGTTGGGGATGGGGTTTGCGCTCTAGGCGGGTCGCCGCTCCTTGTGCAAAGATTTGCACCAAACGCTTCGCTATTACTCGCAAAAGCCGTCCATCGCTACGGCTCTCGCTCGAATCCCTTGCATAGCAAGTGGTTGAAACTTACCGCTCATTATTAAAATTAGTTTTGATCTAGACCTTGATCTGTCATTGAACTTAAATAAGTTGAAACACAACAATAATTCACACACTATCTACAATGAGCGATATAAGTATCCCCACTTGGTAAGTAGGATTGAAGCGGAAGCTCGGGCCACGCCCTCAGGAAAGCGTCTCCAGCTGGAGCTTCAATCCCTTCGCACTCACTAATTAGCTTACATCTTTAAAGTGTTTAATTTACGACAATCAAGCAAATATATTAATCGTAGTGATGATGATCGGCATCGAGACGACGTCTATGAGGAAGGCGCCTACGATGGGGACGATCAAGAAGGCCTTGCGTGACGGACCATAGCGTCCTGTGACGGCTGCCATGTTCGCCATCGCATTTGGCGTCGCACCCAAACTATGGCCTGCGAAACCAGCGATCATAACGGCTGCGTCGTAATCCTTACCGAGCAAACGGAACAGGACGAAGATCGCAAACAACGCGACGAAGATCACTTGTACAAAGACGATCAGCAACAATGGAAGTGCCAAATCTGCAACTTCCCACAGCTTGATGCTCATTAACGCCATCGATAAGAAAATACCGAGTGAAACGTCGCCGATCAAATTGATGCTTGTCATATGAACCGCATCTTCCTTCACGCGATCCACAATATTACGAACGATAACTGCAACGAACATCGCGCCTACATAACCTGGCATGACGAAACCAGTGGCACTAGAGAACAGATCCCCGATAAATGTACCGCCTGCGATACAAAGAGTAATCAATAACGTCTGTGTTAGGAAGTTATCTGTGTTGATTGGTTTTTCCAATGATTCCACGGAATATGCTTTTTCATGCTCGACTTCCGTAGATTTTAAATCATATTTATTGATCAAGTATTTAACGATTGGACCACCGATTAGACCGCCTGCTACGAGTCCGAAGGTTGCTGCTGCAATACCAACGGATAGGGCTGAATCAATCCCAAGGCTCTCTAATGTTTCCCCGTAAGCAGTAGCACCACCGTGTCCGCCTTCCATCGAGACAGCGCCAGCCATCATACCGATCAACGGGTGTAATCCAAATATATAGGACATGGATACACCAATGACGTTTTGGATCAGTGCTAAGAAGCCACAAGCTACCCAGTAGATCATCAATAGCTTTCCGCCTAGACGAATCAAACGGAAACTAGCACCCAGACCGACTGTTGTGAAAAATGTCAGCATGAATAGATTTTGCAATGAAGTATCTAAAGAAAAACTCACTAAATCAAAGTACTTCAAAATAGTCGCTAAAAACGCGAAACAGGGGCAGGGATACAGAATTTCTGGAGAAAGCCGACTTTACGGACTAACATCGTACCCAGTGTTAGGAGAGCTAACGCTAAAAACAGCGTAGAAATTTGATTTAGCTCAATTGTCATGTGATTCGACCTCCCAGCAATGCAAAGATTGCTTCATTTGTAAGATAGGCCCCCAGCTTAACCGTTTGATTATGATGATCAAGTGACGGATTTATTTCGGAAATGTCGAATGAAAGTGTTTTCTCATGCGATGCCACCGTTTGAATGAAAGAGCGTACAATCAACGGATCTAATCCGAAGGGAGATGGCGCACTTACACCTGGAGCGAACGCAGAATTCAGGACATCCGAGCACAATGTTAACAAAATAGCGTCTTGTTTATCAATGAATAACTGTATTTTTTGCAATGTATCATCTAAAGGACTTGTCGAAATTTCTTGTTCTGTGACATATGTCACGCCTTTTGCATCGGCTTCTGCGAATAATGCGTCTGTATTGCCAAATTCTTGAATACCTAGCACAAGGTAGTCAACATGCGGATCGGCGTCGAGCATCTGCTTGAACATCGTGCCTGAAGAAGGTTGTTCATCGTAGCCACGCAAGTCGAAGTGAGCATCAATATTTATTACACCAAGTTTTGCGTCAGGGCCTAGGAAGTCTCGAACTCCTGTATAATGACCGTAAGCGGTTTCATGTCCGCCACCTAAAATAACGGGTTTCGTATGATGGAGAAGGCTCTTTTGAACGACTGTGCCTAATTCAGCTTGCGCTTGTTCTAGCTGACCGTGCTCACATATGACAGTGCCTACATCAATTATTTGACGGTCAGCAGGCAAACGCCAAGGTAGTTTCGCTAGTTCGTTACGTAGGGCATTCGGTCCTTCTGCAGCACCGAGTCTGCCATTATTTCGACGTACACCTTCTTCTGAAGAAAATCCGATGAGGGTACATGTTTTATTGGTAGCGCTTTCTTTTAATTCGGAAAATTGGATGATTTGATGCATTCGGAATGCAGCTCTGTCGGTCTCACTATCGGTACGACCTGACCAGTATTTTTCATTTGATGGAATTAACAATATACTTCACCCTTTCCAACGTGATATTCTTACTATACTGGTTTGTATTTATTAATTCTAATACATGTTTTTCATATATTCATGCATGCAGGCTATAAGTGGAGGTGAGATGAATGGAATTCAAGCAATTGCAGTATTTTGTCATGGTGGTGCAGCAATCCAGCTTTTCTGAAGCGGCTAAAAAACTTCATCTTTCGCAGCCTTCGCTCAGCAAAGCGATCAAGAATTTGGAGTTAGAAGTCGGATTTCAGTTACTCGAACGAACGACTAAACGTGTCCAACTAACGGAATCAGGTAGCGTAATTTATGAGCGTGCCTTGCAAATTTTTCATGAGGCAGATATTTTACAACAAGAGATTAAAGAGGTGAAGTGGACAGGCAATGGAAGTGTGCAGATCGGGATGATTGAATCCGTGAAGAATTGGCTTCCTTCTATATTACTTGCATATCGCCAGGAGTTTCCATCGATGCATGTGAAGTTAATAGAAGTATTAGGCCGTGGAGATGTTGAGCGAGCGCTCCGTCAGTACGCTGTCCATGTCTGTTTAACCAATCAATTTATAGAAGCTTCGGATATTGTCTCGATACCTTTGTATCGAGAGCAATTAGCAGTTGTCATGCATCCTGAACATCGTCTGGCGAGCAAGGATTCCATTACGCTAGCCGACTTAGAAGATGAGGCATTCATTGTCACGAGTGTTGGGTTGCAAACGAGACAAGATATATTTGCTGCGTTTGCCGAAGAAGGCGTGCGAATGAATATATGTTACGAAGTAGAGCGCTTTGAAACGATTGTAGAACTTGTACGGGAGAATATTGGAATTTCGATTATTCCACAAAAGTATTTTGCGCACGGGCCTGATCCGACCATTGTCATTAAAACAACCAATTCAAAGACGTTAGCCCGTACAGTGTATCTAACTTATTTGGAAAAGCGTTATATGCCACCAGCTATTGAGGTGTTGATCGATAGTATGCAAATGCGGCGAGATTCCTCTGTAAAGTCGAAAGAGGGAGGGGAAACTGAATGAATAAATTTTTATTCGGCATATTAGTCGTTATTACGACCGCTTTAATGGGCTCGTCATTTGCTATTGGGAAAATTGGATTGGAATACTCTTCACCGCTGTTGCTAGTGGCAATGCGGTTTACGATTGCAGGCGTCATCATGGCCGTGGTAGTAAAGATATTAAAAAAACCACACCCGAAAACATTTGGAGAGTGGAAGTGGCTTGTGCTGATTGGTTCATTGCAGACAGCTGCGGTCATGGGATGTATATTTATGGCGCTTCGGACGATCACGTCAGGTGAAACATCTATTTTAACATTTACAAATCCGTTGCTTGTCGTTGTCATCGGGACGCTAGTATTGAAAATACATTACCGCTTGCAACAATGGATTGGTGTTGTTTGTGGTTTGTTTGGGGTATTCATTACAATGGGCGGTCATTTAGACTGGAAGATTGGTACAGTGTTAGGGTTTTTATCTGCTGTAGCGTGGGCTTGTGCGACATTGCTCGTCAAAGTACATGGGCATCGTTTTGATACGTGGGTAATGACTGCATATCAAATGCTATTTGGCGGATTGATCTTATTTGTAGCGAGTTATGTACTTGAAGAACCGTTTTTCATAGCGAATCCATTGTCATTAGCGATTTTAGGATGGCTTGCGATTGCCGCATCCATTGTACAGTTTTCTATTTGGTTTTATTTATTACAGACAGGAAATCCCGAGAGAACGAGTGCGTTTTTGTTTTTGGCACCATTCTTCGGGACGTTGTCGGGATGGGTTCTGTTGGATGAGAAGTTATCCATGTCATTGATTTTAGGAGGTATGCTCATCAGTTTGGGAATATTCCTCGTGAACTGGCGTAGCAAACGAGAGCTTAGAAGAGGACTAGTTGACTTGCCATAGACGACAATAAGCTTGAAGCTCGCTGAGAAATGCTTGGACTTCATTCGTCTTAGAACGAGTGCCTGTATAAAAAGCACGTTTAATTGGCGCGACTTTATAATCCAATATGGTTAGATCACCTTGTGCGAGCTCCTGTTTGGAACTGTGGCGCGACAAAATAGCGATGCCCAGCCCGCTAAGAACGGCTTGTTTGATACTTTCTGGCGAGCTCATAATAGTAGGCTGTACTTGGACTCCATACTGTTTAAGCGATTGATCAATTAATAGACGACTAGGATCTTCCGTATCAGGTAAAATCCAATGTGTATTTTGCAAATCTAGGATAGACGAGCTTCTCTTACGTGCAAGTGGGTGTGTAGCAGAGGCAATAAGTACTAGTTCGTCTTGCATAAATGCTTCAGCCGATGGTAGGTTGTCCAGTTCACTGCAACCAACGTCGACTTTATGGCTTTTCAGTAATCGCGCAATGTCAGAAGAAGGAGCAGTTGTTAGTTCGAGCCGCATATCGGGATACTTCGCGTGTAGACGAGTGAGTACGTCTGGTAAAATAGCTTGCGAAATAACTGGTGAAGCACCAATACGTAAAGTTCCTTTTAGTGAGGTTGTTTGCGTTAAATCTATATTTGTATGATTAATCAAATCAATCATCTCCAATACACATTTTTATAGTGAATGACTTGTAGTTGTGACTGGTTTTTTTGTGAAAAAATAGCCTTGCAATAATCTGCAAGGCATCGAACACACCATTATTGAACTGTATAATTTTTGTGTGCGACGACAGTCATGTTGGAAGCTGCTCCAATATTTTCAGCGTCTTGTTCAGAAATTTTTACAATGACGGAGTTTTCAAGGATTTTGTGTATAGTCCCGGAAACTTCATAATCATTACGGTTGAAAGATATGACTTCGTCTACATACCGTGATGCTACAAAATCAGAAACTGGACGATCTTTTCGTGGGAATGCCAATCGAATCAACTCCTTCAGTAGTGTGGAATTTAGTCTGTCGCAATTTGTCAGTAAAACAAAACGGAAAATGCGTACAATAGCTTACTAGATCTAGTATAACACATTTCGGGAAATTATTCATCATACTAGAACTTTGTCGATTGGGCAAGTATTTTGTATAATCATTTGATGAAGTAGAAAGTATTGATCGTTATAGATAGAAGCTGACGTGATATACTACATCATATAAATCAATTGGTTGACATTATACCTCTGGGGGTATATTATTAGGATAACATATAGGAGGTTGAGCGATATGGAGTATGATGACAAAGTCAAAAATCGTTTGAAGCGTCTAGAGGGTCAAATCAAAGGCGTCTTGCGTATGATGGAAGAGGGCAAGGACTGTAAAGAAGTGATCACGCAATTATCAGCCAGTCGTTCTGCTATTGATCGTACAATTGGCGTAATCGTTAGTTCCAACTTGATTGCCTGTATTGAAAACTTAGACGAAGCAGATGAACGCACACATGAATCTATTATTAGTGAAGCCGTGGATCTTCTAGTAAAGAGTCGATGAGCAACATCACTTGACTCTTTTTTTTATAGCATATAATATACCCCCATAGGTATTTAGCAAAATGATTT
The DNA here is from genome assembly GCF_002109325.1 of Sporosarcina ureae. Lineage (GTDB taxonomy): Bacteria > Bacillota > Bacilli > Bacillales_A > Planococcaceae > Sporosarcina > Sporosarcina ureae_C. Next base: position 2,146,105 of record NZ_CP015348.1, read on the forward strand.
TCAAATAGAAGGAGACGAGAGCATGACAGAGCAAAAGAAAACAACGATTGTATTATTTAGTGGGGATTACGATAAAGTGATGGCGGCTTATATTATCGCGAACGGCGCAGCGGCATATGATCATGAAGTAACAATTTTCCATACGTTTTGGGGATTGAACGCATTGCGCAAAGATGAACCGATTAAAAGTAATAAAAGTTTCATTGAAAAGGCGTTCGGTAAAATGATGCCGCGTGGAGCAGATAAAATGGGATTATCGCAAATGAACTTTGCAGGAATGGGTCCTAAGATGATCAAGCAAGTAATGAAAAAGCATAACGCGATGACATTACCACAACTGATCGATATGGCAATAGAGCAGGACGTACGATTGATTGCCTGTACGATGACAATGGATTTGCTAGGACTGAATGAAGGAGAGCTTCTACAAGAAGTGGAGTATGGCGGTGTGGCAGCTTACTTAGGTGAGGCGCAAGATGGTCAAGTGAACTTGTTTATTTAATTTTTTTATACAAATGAATACCCCCGGGTGTATAGGAGGAGTACAATGATTCAGTCAGATAACGTGTTAGATGCAAAAGGGCTTGCTTGTCCAATGCCGATTGTGAGGACGAGAAAGATGATGAAAGAGATGGATGACGGTCAAGTGCTCGAAGTCCAGTCGACAGATTCAGGGACCACGGCAGATTTACAGGCATGGGCGGAAAGTGTGGGGCATCAATACGTCGGTAATGTGAAAGAAGCTGATGTATGGCGCCACTTCGTACGAAAAGCGGGTCAGGAAGATCAGTCACAAAAAGAATATCCAGTTACAGTCGACAATAATGAGTTGTTAGATCAACTGCAACACCCTGATGCTGTGTTACTAGACGTTCGCGAAGAAGCAGAATACGCATTTGCTCATATACCTGGTGCCCTATCCATACCTCTTGGCCAATTGGATGAACGAATGTCGTACTTCAGTAAAGACAAGAAGCTCTTCGTTGTATGCCGAACAGGTAACCGCAGTGATATGGCATGTCAAAAACTAGTGGCAAAGGGTTTTGAAGATGTCACGAATGTAATTCCTGGTATGTCAAAATGGAATGGTGAAATAGAAAATACAGTAGGGGGTATGAATAAATGAGAATCATTCAATCAAGTGAAGTAGCAAAGCGCGTTATTGCGAAAGAGTCATTATTCATTTTGGATGTTCGAAATGAAACTGCATTTGAAGATTGGAAAATCGAAGGTGACCAAGTGCGCTATTTAAACGTACCGTACTTTGATTTATTGGATGGCATCGAAGAAATTGAAGACCAATTGCCAAAAGATGAGGAGATCCTAGTAGTCTGTGCTAAAGAAGGTTCGTCCGTCATGGTGGCGGAAATCCTTGAAGAAGCAGGCTATTCAGTAGGCTATCTTTCAGGAGGAATGAAAGCGTGGAGCGAGTATTTGGAGCCGGTGAAGATTGCCGATTTGAAATCAGGTGGTGAGCTCTATCAATTCGTCCGTCTTGGTAAAGGGTGTCTTTCCTATATGGTCATATCAGGCGGAGAAGCGGCAATCATTGACGCGACGCGGATGACAGATGTGTTTATGGACTTTGCTACGCAACGCGGTGTGAAGATCACAAATGTACTCGATACGCACTTGCATGCGGATCACATTTCAGGTGGTCGTCAGATTGCAAAAGCAACGGGGGCAACGTACTGGCTACCGCCAAAAGATGCAGAAGAAGTCGTATTTGAATATGCTGCATTAGAAGGCGATACGTCGATTCAAGTAGGTGATACTAAAATTGATATTCAAGCACTTTATTCGCCAGGACACACTATTGGTTCGACTTCATTTATTGTCGATGATAGCTATTTGATGACCGGTGATATTCTGTTCATTGATTCGATTGGACGTCCGGATTTGGCAGGATTGGCAGAAGATTGGGTAGGCGACTTACGTGAGTCCTTGTATAGTCGTTATAAAGAATTGTCAGAAGAACTAACGGTTTTACCGGCTCACTTCATGATTATAGATGAGTTGAATGAAGACGGCAGCGTGTCGGAAAAGCTTGGCGTGTTGTATAAGCAAAACCACGGCTTGAGCATTGAAGATGAAAAAGAGTTCAGAGAATTAGTCACGGGGAACTTGCCTCCGCAACCGAACGCGTATCAGGAAATACGACAGATGAATATGGGGAAAATCCAACCTGACGAAGAAACGCAACGTGAGATGGAGATTGGCCCGAATCGCTGTGCGGTACGGTAAATAGTTATATTAAATCAGCTGTAAAACAATAACCCACATTAAAAGGAGAAGATAAATATGAGTTCAACAACATTTTTAGACGCAAAAGGGCTGGCGTGTCCAATGCCGATCGTACGTGCAAAGAAAGCAATGAAGGATATGCAAACAGGAGATGTTCTGGAGATTCATACGACAGACAAAGGATCGGTATCCGACCTGACAGCATGGGCGGCTTCTGGTAATCATGAAATAAAAGACCAGCAACAAGAGTCCGATGTCTTTAAATTTTGGATCCAAAAAGGGTAAACTTAGGGTAGAGGGAATGGCTGTCTCCCTCTTTCATCAGGAAGAAGGGAGAACATCATGACCATTCCATTTATTATTACGATCTTCCTCATTGGACTCGTCGGCTCGTTCCTTTCCGGAATGATGGGAATCGGGGGCGCGATTGTCAAATATCCAATGTTGTTATTTATTCCTGCACTACTTGGTTTTACTGCGTTTACACCACATGAAGTAGCTGGTATAACTGCAGTTGAAGTATTCTTTGCGTCACTTTCAGGAGTTTTGGCGTACCGAAAAAGTAATCTGATTTTGAAGCCACTTGTTCTTTATATGGGGATTAGTGTGTTGATCGGCAGTGTGATCGGCGGTGCAGGTTCCAGCATGCTATCAGAAGCGACTGTAAATATCGTCTATGGTATTCTGGCTGTGCTTGCGGCAATTATGATGTTTATTCCGAAAAAGGGGTTGGATGATCAGCCGATTGAAGAAATTACATTTAATCGCATCATAGCTTCCAGTGCGGCATTCATTGTTGGATTGGCAGCGGGAATCGTTGGAGCTGGTGGTGCATTTATCATGGTACCGATTATGCTCGTCATCCTAAAGATCCCAACACGCGTTACAATTGCTACATCATTGGCCATCACATTACTATCATCAGTAGGTTCGGCGTCAGGTAAATTCTTCACTGGGCAAGTGCCGTACGGACCTGCTCTCGTTATGATAATCGCAAGCATTATCGCAGCTCCAATCGGTGTGAAAGTCAGCCGTAGAGTAAACACCAAAGTCCTACAAAGCATCCTTGCCGTTCTCATTATGGCATCGGCCGTGAAGATTTGGTGGGATATATTCTAATAAAATCAACATCGCCAGAACATCGTTCATTGAACATGTTTCTGGCGATTTTTAGTGAAGTGGCAAGTGGAAAAACTTCACACGTCACTAACATTAGATTAACGGTGGTTTCACTGTTCCATTTTTCATGTCAACATGTCAAAACTTATACTAATTTCAAAACATTCTATTAAATTACCTTGCAATAGACTCGGAATAGCCGTATACTATTTTTCAACGATGGAAAACGAATAGACACACTCTTATCAAGAGCGGCGGAGGGATTAGGCCCTGTGATGCCCGGCAACCGGCGAAAGCAAAGGTGCTACTTCCTACAAACTATAAGTAGTTTGGAAGATAAGGGAGGAATAAGCGAAAGCGCAGCCCTCTTCTTATTAGGAAGAAGGGTTTTTTGTGTACCTAAGTGCCCTCTTGCACTTTTCTTGTGTCTAGTTCCAGAGGGCAGCTGCTCGGGACGTTTCGGTCTAAACGAAAAGGAGAAGAACACTCCTTTGCGTTCAGCCCTCCAACGCCTGTCGCAGCTAAGCGCCCTCTGCCGCTTTTCGAGTGTTCCATCGATACATGATAAAAAAGGGGAATGGTTATGACGAATTTACAGCCAGAAACGATTTTATTACATGGAGGGCAAAAGCCGGATCCGGAGTCGGGTTCACGTGCGTTGCCAATTCATCGTACGACTTCTTATGTATTCAGAGACACGGAACATGCTCAAAACTTATTTGCCTTAAAAGAAGCAGGCAATATCTATACACGTATCACGAACCCGACAGTAGCTGTTTTCGAAGAGCGCGTTGCACAGCTTGAAGGAGGGACTGCGGCGGTTGCGTTGTCTTCCGGAATGGCGGCCATTGCGTTCTCTATTATGAACATTGCCGAAGCTGGCGATGAAATTGTTGCAGCTAGCAATCTGTACGGTGGTACATACAACTTATTCGCTGTGACATTACCGCGTTACGGTATTACTGTAAAGTTTGTTGATGCTTCTGACCCGAAGAATTTTGAAGCAGCCATTACGGATAAAACAAAAGCCTTGTTTGCAGAAACTATCGGTAACCCAAGCTTGCAGGTTCTGGATGTGGAAGCTGTTGCGAATATCGCGCATGAAAATGGGATTCCATTGCTTGTCGATAATACATTCCCATCTCCATATGGCTCGAATCCGATTGAATTCGGTGCGGACGTTGTTATTCATTCAGCAACGAAATGGATTGGTGGGCATGGTACGACAATTGGTGGAGTAGCGGTCGATGCAGGTAAATTTGACTGGACGCAAGGAAGATTCCCTGGGTTCACAGAGCCTGATGAGTCTTACCATGGCTTACGTTACGGTATCGACACTGCAGCGGCTGCTTTCGCAACAAAACTGCGTGTGCAATTGCTAAGAGACTTTGGTCCATGTCTAGCTCCTGACAGTGCATTCAACTTGTTGCAAGGCCTAGAAACACTTCATTTACGCGTACCTCGCCACAATGAAAATGCGCAGAAAGTGGCGGCATTCCTGCAAGGTCATGATGCAGTAGAATGGGTGACATATACGGGTCTTGAAGATCATCCTACAGCGGAACTGGCTACTAAACACTTGAAGAACGGGTACGGCTCCATCATTGTATTTGGAATAAAAGGTGGTCGCGATGCAGGTCGCGAAGTTATCGATAATGTGGAGATTTGGTCTCATGTCGCGAACGTTGGGGATGCAAAGTCGTTGATCATCCATCCAGCTTCGACTACACATCAACAGTTATCGGCAGAGGATTTGAAAAACTCGGGTGTAAGCGAAGAACTAATCCGTCTATCAGTCGGATTGGAATCGGCAGAGGATATTATTGCGGATTTGAAACAAGCAATTGAAAAAGCATCAAATTGATATACAAAAAAGGAACACCTCGCAAATTTGCGTTGGTGTTCCTTTTTTTACTTGCGTTTTATTCGTTTTCGTTCGTCCTTCAATGATTTGAACAGGGAAGTAACCATCATAATCAGTATAATGGAGAATGGCAAAGCGGCAATAATAATGACGTTTTGCAATGCGTCCAATCCACCCACATAAAGTAGGATAATTGCGATGGAAGATTGAATGACACCCCATACAATTTTTAAATTATTAGGTGGAGTCAATGAACCGTACGACGACTGCATGCCGAGTACAAATGTAGCCGAATCCGCTGAAGTAATGAAGAATGATGTAATCAGCAAGATGGCGATGATGGAAATCACAAATGACCAAGGTAGTCCACTGAACATCTCAAAGATTGTCAGTTCAGTTGCGCTTGAAGCCAGGTCGATAATGCCTGCTTTTTGTGTTTCGATCGCTGTAGTACCGAATGCTGCGAACCAAACCATACTCAATACTGTAGGTACAACGAGTACGCCAATCATGAACTCGCGAATCGTTCTGCCTTTTGAAACGCGTGCAATGAACATACCGACAAATGGTGACCAAGCTATCCACCAAGACCAGTAGAAAAGCGTCCAGTCATTGAGCCATGAGCGATTTTCAGGCGTCAGCGGTGCTGTACGGAAACTCATTCGAATCAGATGTTCCAAGTACCCTCCGATAGAATCAGTGAACATGTTGAAGATTAATAATGTTGGGCCGAGCGCGATAATGAAGATTAACAAAGCTAATGCCAATATCATATTGGTATTGGATAAAATCCTTATTCCTTTTCCAAGTCCACTCCATGCGGAAATCATGAATAATACCGTCACTATTGCGATGATGACGAACTGTGACCAGAATCCAATTGGGATATTGAATAAGTAATTGAGTCCGGCGTTAATCTGAACCGCACCGAATCCAAGTGATGTAGCTACACCAAAAACAGTAGCGAATATCGCGAATACGTCAATAACCGTCCCTAGTTTTCCGTCCACACGGTCACCAAAGATTGGACGAAGTGTTGCGGAGATTAAGCCGGGTTGCCCTTTACGGAACTGGAAGTACGCTAATGCTAAAGCCGTCATACCGTAAACGGACCACGCATGGAATCCCCAGTGGAAAAATGTTTCGCGCATTGCTTCTTTATAAGCGGCTTTCGTTTCAGGAGCTGTTGTAGCAGGGTCTACTGCATAATGCGATAGTGGTTCTGCTGCCCCATAGAATACAAGACCGATCCCCATACCTGCTGAAAATAACATAGCAAGCCATGAAAATAATGAAAATTGTGGTCTATCCGTATCTTTCCCCAATCGGATTCTACCGATCGGACTGAATATTAAATATACTGAAACGAAGAACAACATGGAAACAGTTAGTAAATAGTACCAACCAAATGAATTTGAAATAAAGTTCTTTATAGTAGATGTGATTTCTTCGAAGTGCACGGGCGCAATCACGCCGTAACCGACTGCCAATACGACAGCCACTAACGTAATATAGAATGATATCGATACTTTTTTCATATGTCCTCCTTATATTTCATGTAGTCCCACGTTGGAGCTGAATAATTGCATCGTCTTCGTAAAATTACAGACATACACTTAACACTACCCACATTCGTAGCGTGTAAACGTTAAAATTTTTACATGTCCTTTACGGTCTTATTACTACAATGATTCATAGTAAGAAAAATTTTTCTCACGCACAGATGCGGGATTCGACTATATACTGGATTATTTTTACGGAACTTCGTGTCGGATGCATTGTGACAGTGTACAACACTTGGTGAAGAATTTCCACGTATAGCAGTGTGTAGTGTTCGTGTAACGTAGAAAGTACAGCCGTGTTATACTAAAGAAACAAAAGATATGAGGAGGAGACTACCATGCAATATTCACAACCTAAAATGCTTCAGCTTGTAAAACATAGTCCCGAGTTGAACAGACGTTTGAAAGAAATCATGAAAGAACACGAACTTGAAAAAAGCTTTGCTTTAAAAGCACTCTATCACGCAGAAGTGAAAGACGGCGGAGTGTACCAGCGAGATTATCAGGAACTGTAAGCTTTTACTCGATGATATGGCTTGAAATAAAATAAACAGTATTCAAAAAAAGACCAATGAAAGAAATCTTTCATTGGTCTTTTATACTATTCTTTTAAAATAACCAAAAGTAGCAAGCAAGCTTGTGATATACTATTGTAAAATTGAATAGAATATTTTGGTTCTTTACATTACTGTAAAGATGAAAAAGGAAACAGGTGAAATTCCTGTACGGTCCGGCCACTGTAAATGGGAAGTATCTTCAGAATACCACTGGTGAAAAACTGGGAAGGTTGAAGATGTGATGATCCATAAGTCAGGAGACTTGCCAAAATAACATGCGTTACGCCTCCCAGGAAGAGGTATGCATATTGTATTGGATGTAATAAGTTAGTAGCTGAAGTCCGTCTATACATAGTGCCCTTGTCTCTTTCTGGAGGCAAGGGCTTTTTTGTGTTCAATTTACCAAACTAGGACGAGGGGGAATTGATTTGTTTAAGCGTTATGTATCCATCATGGCAAGTGTTTTACTAGCAGTAACGATGCTGTTACCTGGAAGTAGTTCAGTTGCTTTAGCTAATACGGAGGTTCAGCAGACTAACACGAGCATGCAAGCTGCTACTTATACGATAGATATAGAAGTAGAAGGCTTAGCGGGTGTGATTTTAAAGGAACCGATTCAAATTACAGAGGGACAAAATGCATTAGATGCGCTGAAGAAAGCATTGGATAGTAAAAGCATAGACTACTCAATCACAGAAAGTGAATGGGGAGCTTATGTATCTTCTATTAATAATGAAGAAGCAGGTTCTTTAGGACATTGGGATGGCTGGATGTACTCGGTTAACGGTAAGGAACCAAATGTCGGTGCATCGGCTTACGTACTAGAGCAACAAGACAAATTACGCTTCTATTATGGACGTTACGCAAGTTTATCTACGTCTGGAAGTATCCAGACAGGCTCAGATTCATCAATTACGGTAAATTTAAAAGGCGATACGTTTACTGATCATGCAACGAATCCAACAAATTGGGTTAGCAATCAGTCGAATGTGGAAATCATTTCAATTACGAAAAAATCAAATCAACAAGTAGTCATTCAATTCAAAGGAACATTAGAACAAGGATTCTTTCAAATTACTCCTATAGACAAGGTGACAGTAGGGGGAAAAGCGAATTCATTAACTGTTGAAGTTACTGAGGAATTAACACGAACTCAAGATGCAATTCAAAAAGCGGCAAAACAAATGATGCAAGGTCCAATCCAAAGTGAATGGGAAGCAATTGGATTAACAAAAGCGGGTTTTGATATTCACGCTGATTATGAAGAATCATTTTATAGTAACTTTGAGGATCAAATCTTAAAGAAAACAGGAAAAGGTCGTCTGAAAATAACGGATGTTGAAAGAATAGCAATGGCTGCCGTCGCTATTGGAAAAGATCCAAAGAATGTAAAGCAATTTGACTTAATCGAGAAGATTTACAACAGTGAAAACTGGACTTACCTAGACTCTGATAGCATGACGTATCAAGGTAATAATGGTCCAATCTTTGCACTCATTGCATTGGATACAAAAAACTATTCCGTACCAGAGAATGCCCGTTGGAATCGTGAAAAGATTGTTGCTGAGCTATTGAGAACACAATTAGTAGATGGATCATGGAGTCTTGCAAATGATCCTCCAGGAAAGACTAGCTATGACATTACTGCCATGGCGCTAATAGGATTGGCTCCTTATACGGATCAACCCGCTGTTAAAAATGCAGTGGAACAGGCAGTAAACTTTTTATCAAAGAACCAAGGTGCAACTGGCGGGTTTAATGAGGAGTTTGTAGGCGGTATTTCAAGTGAAGCTACTTCACAAGTGATTATCGGATTAACAGCAAATAACATTAATCCACAAAGTGAAAAGTTCACTAAGAATGGTATCAACTTGATCGATCATCTTTTAAGCTTCCAAGCTGAGGATGGTGGTTTCAAACATACAATTGGTGAAAAGGGTTCAAATGGTATGGCAACTGAGCAGGCACTACAAGGTTTAGTTGCGTATGACTTATTTACAAAAGGTGAAGGACGTCTATATGACTTTTCGAAAGAAATTTCACAGACCAACCCTGAAATTGAACAAAATACGGCTATATTAAAAGGTCTATTGAATGGTAGTCTATTAAACATTCAGAAGAGTAAAGATAATATTTGGTCTCCTATAGCACTTGAAAATGCACAAGCCAAAGAAGGATACTTCATCGTTCAAGCTGGAGAAAATGGTACTAAAAAAGAAGTGAAAGTACCGAATGGAACGAAAAAAGTATTCTTAGTCGATAACGATCGTTCATATAAGGATTTCGATATTGCTGTAGTTACGCCGAACAAACCATGGACAATCACATTTAATGAAACGGTAAAGGATTCAGTAGATAACCTTTCAAAAATCTACGTTGAAGATATCCAAGGTAGTAAAGTTCCAGTAAATGTAACGGCGAATGGAAATAAAGTGACTGTTACACCGCAATCGAACTATACAAGTGGACGACTTTATTCATTATTTATTGTTGAACCGGTATCGGATAAAGATACAACACTTAAACAAGCAACACGTAAACTATTCATCATCCAATAAGACACTTTTTAAAAGAAGAACATAGGAGGTATGCGTTATTTCTATCATCAAAAATTTCACGAAAATAACAGCAGCATTCGCATTGGCGAGTGCAGCTGTCCTCATGCCGATTGCTCCTTCATTTGCAGAGCAACCGACGCCGATCTATGAAAATCAATCTACACAGACATTACAGCACTCTATTACCATCTCTTCTACAGAGATACCGATGCCTCTTTCTACTGTGGAAGTCCATGAAGGTGACACAGTTCTAAGCGTATTAAAACGCAGCGTAAAGGCTAACGACATAAAAATGAAATATAGAGGCGGCGATGGCGAGACCGCTTATGTTGAATCAATTAATGAAGTAGCAGAATTCGACCGCGGACAAGGCAGCGGCTGGATGTACAGCGTCAACGGTACCTTCCCGAATCGTGGAGCCGGTGTCATTAAGCTTATCCCTGGCGATAAAGTGGAATGGAAATATACGACGGATTTAGGTAAGGATCTAAACGCGGATCTATTCCCGTTCCGTGAAGACTTGGAGCCTAAGATTTCAGTATCAGGAGTGACTTCCGGAACAACCGTTACGAAGTCTACTCTTTCCTTCCAAGTGAACGCAGCTAGTTATTTCGGCACAGCACTTCAGCCGACTGCTACTGTAAATGGTAAGCAAACAGTTGTGACGGGAAATACAGTAAACGCAGTATTGCAAAATGGTGAGAATACTATCGTTTTGAAGGCGACGGATGCGAAGAATGATTCGGTTACGAAAACAATGAAGGTTACGTACGCGCCAACTGCGAAACCTGAACCGAACCCTTCACCAAATCCAAACCCAAACCCAGTACCAAACCCAAACCCACCAACGGAGCCACCGGTAGTGAAGCCAGAACCGGAAACACCGTCTGCTAAAGATTATGCTCAGCTTGTCACTTCAGCAATCGACAAGGCAAGTGCGCAGATGCTTTCTAGTTCGATCGAAAGTGAATGGCAGGCAATCGGACTTGTGAAAGCAGGTAAGAAAGTTCCGGCTTCTTATAATAAAGCGTTCTATGAAAACCTGAAGGATCAAGTGACGAGCCGATCTGGCAAAGGTCGCATGAAGATTACGGATGTAGAACGTTTAGCGATGGCAGCCGCAGCAATCGGTATTGATCCGATGAACGCAGACGGCAAAGGATTTAATTTAATTGATAAAATCTTAAATAGTGAAAAGCATTTGACAGGCGCAGATAGCCTGACGTATCAAGGGAATAACGGTATTATCTTCGCGTTAATTGCATTGGATACTAGAAATTATCAAGTGCCGAGCCATTCGAAATGGACGCGTGAAAGTCTAGTTGCAGAACTATTGAAACATCAGAAAGACGATGGTTCATGGAGCCTGTCAACGAGTAAAGAAGGATCAACGAGCTATGATATTACGGCAATGGCGTTAATCGGAATTGCACCGTATACCGATCAGCCGAAAGTTCGTCAAGCGATGGACCGGGCAGTGAAGTTCTTGGCGGATGCACAAGGTCCAACAGGTGGTTTTGATGAAGCATTTGTTGGTGGTATTTCCAGTGAAGCGACGTCACAAGTCATTATCGGCTTGACTGCGAATCAAATCGATCCACGTATGCCCATGTTTACAAAGAACGGCATTAACTTGATCGATCACCTATTGAGTTTCCAGACATCTGACGGTGGATTCCAGCATACAGCGGGTGATAGCCGATCGAATAGCATGGCCACAGAGCAAGCTTTGCAAGCATTAGTAGCATTTGATTTATTCACGAAAAATAAAGGTGTATTGTACGACTTCAAAGATGTACCGGTTCTTCCGGCACCAAAGCCAGATCCTGAACCAACACCTAACCCAGATCCGAAACCAGAACCAGAACCAGAACCCACTCCAACTCCACAGTTTACGGATGTTACAGGGCACTGGGCAAATGAATATATTAATCAGGCGGTTGAGCAAGGAATCGTAAGCGGTTATGAGGATCATACGTTCAAGCCGAATCAATCATTGACGCGTGCTCAAGCGGTATCTATTATTGTGCGGGCGTTGGACTTGAAGACGGATAAGAAAGCACCATTCTTGGATACGCAAAATTATGCGTCAAGCACGCAAGCACAAATTGCGGCTGCCTACCATAATGGTATTGTGAATGGAAAAGACGGTAAATTTATGCCGGCACAAAAAGTAACGCGTGCTCAAATGGCATTGATGTTATTCCGTGCGTATGAAGTGAAGAATGGTGAAGCGTATACGATTAAGCAAGTAGCGCCTTTCCGTGATATTCATTCATACAATATGGAAGCGATACGGGCGATGACGATGCTATATGATTTGAATATGGCTAAGGGAGAAAAAGGCAACTTCATGCCAAATAACTCTACGTCTCGTGCACATGCAGTAAAAATGTTAATCGAGTTTTTGAATACAAAATGATCAGGCAATCTTGCATCCACGTGGTGCAAGATTATCTGTCTTTATCGTAGATTGTGTGGAGAGAGAGGGGAAGGGCTGTGGGCAATGGAATACAGGCAATTCACCCTTTCGTAATGTTTTTCTATTATATTTGCATAGGATTTTTTGCGATGTTTTTTAACCACCCGCTCTTTTTGCTGGGGGGCAGTCTTTCATTGATTGCAGTCAATTTATCACATGACGGCGGTCGAGCTATGAAGCAGTGGGCACCGTTGATGATCGTGATGACGGTAGTTATTATTGTGATCAATCCGTTCATTAATTCAAGAGGGACGCATGTGTGGTTTTATATTTTCAGGAAACAAGTGACGTACGAAGCGACGCTATATGGTGTCGTGACGGCACTGTCGCTGTTGATGATACTGCTAGTCTTCGTTTCGCTAAACAATGTGTTGAATGGCAATAAATTATTATACATATTTGCAAGAATCTTACCACGTACCGCTTTTTTGATTATGATGTCGATTCGTTTCGTACCGTTATTGAAAAGACGTTTAACGGAAATACAGGATGTACAACGGTTGAAAGGAATGACTATGACACAAGGGACGTTGCGTGAAAGAGCAAAGAGTGGCATGTCGATGTTGCAAATTCTATTGTCGTGGTCATTGGAAGAAGCTGTAGAAACAGCAGATTCGATGAAAGCAAGAGGCTATGGTTTAGGTAAACGACGACCTTATATCCCCTATCGCATGACGAAATCTGATACGTACTGGTTGAGCTATTTAGTTTTATTTTTTGCTTTATGTGTCACGGGTGGGTTGATGGGGTTTGGAAAAATCATGATTTATCCGGAACTAGGTACATTGCATTTGTCGTTCTCTGATTGGATAGTATTCATTTGCGGAATGGCCATTGCGTTGTTTCCAGTATTTGTAGAGGGGAGAGAACAACTGAAATGGAATTATTCAATTTGAAGCACGTCTCGTTTTCTTTTCCTACTACAGATCAGCAAGTGCTATCGGACGTTACACTTTCCGTTAATGAAGGGGAATTCCTCGTTATTGGCGGTGCTAGTGGCAGTGGCAAGACGACTTTATTGAAACTGCTGAAGAGGGAATTGACGCCTGTCGGGAAGCTCGAAGGTGATATTTTGTATAAAAATAAACCGATCAGCGAGTGGGAAGAGAGGCAGATGGTCGAACAAGTAGGCTATGTGTTCCAAGATCCGGACAATCAAATCATCATGGATGAAGTGATGCAGGAGATTGTCTTTGGGCTAGAAAATTTAGGGTGTTCAACGTTTGAAATGCGCAAGCGTGTAGCGGAAATGGTGCATTTTTTCGGAGTAGAGGGCTTGTTGAATGCAAAACCTTCCGAGTTGTCTGGTGGCCAGAAGCAATTATTGAATCTATTATCCGTACTGCTCATGAAGCCTCGTGTACTATTACTCGATGAACCGACATCACAACTTGATCCGGTGGCAGCAAAAGAATTAGTGCTGATGCTGGAACGATTGAATAAAGAAGCTGGTATGACAATCGTATTGGTGGAGCATCGTTTGGAAGAATTATATGCAGTGGCAGATCGTGTCGTTTTGATGGAATCAGGAAAGATTCGATATGAAGGGAATAGTCGACAAGTGATCGGTAATCTGTACGCAGAGGAAGCGTCGCAGTTCTTTCCGTATGTACCTGCTTTTGCACGGCTTTATATGGAATTTGAAGAAAATCCCGTTGTCTCTGCAATACCGCTTACGGTGAAAGAATGTAAACAGTGGATTGGCCGGGAAGAGCGGCAGATCGTGCCTGTTGAATTGCAATCTATCCTATCTAAGAAGCAAATAATACTTGAAATGGATGATGTGTTTTTCCAATATCAAAAGAAAGCGCCTTTTATCTTGAAGAGTTTTACGTTGCGCATCCAAAAAGGCCAGTTCTTTGCGATGGTCGGAGGAAATGGTAGCGGGAAGACGACTGCATTACGTGCAGGTCTTGGCAGTATTAAACCACAGCGAGGTAAGGTGCGTTTACTTGGGCAAGACATGAAGAAGATGAAGGATTCTGAGTGGCTTGGGAAAATTGCCTACTTACCGCAAAATCCGCGAACGTATTTTGTTCAGCAAACGATTGAAGAAGAGATGCAAACGATTGGGGAGCGCTTAAAGCTATCCGATACGAAAGAACGTATGAACCGTCTGCTTGAGTCGTTTGGGATTTCCCATTTACGTGCGCGTCATCCGTATGATTGTTCAGGTGGCGAAGTTCAGAAAGCGGCCCTTGCCTGTATTCTGATGGGTGAGCCTGAAATGTTGTTCATTGATGAGCCGACTAAGGGGATGGATCCAGTGTCTAAACGACATCTCGGCGAGTTATTATATGGGTTGCAGCAAGACGGACTGACTATTTTCATGGTGACACATGATATCGGCTTTGCAGCGAGTTATGCAGAGCGATGTGCGATGATGTTCGACGGTGAAATAGCAGCAGACGGTACACCAGATGAATTATTCAAAGGCAATTATTTCTACACGACGGCGATTAATCGAGCGACAAGGGAAACTAGGCGGCCGGAAGTGTTGACGTATGAGGAGGCTGCTGCCACATGGGGCGTTCGCGAAAGTACTTATTGATAGTATCGGTCATATTATTGGCGTTACTCGTGATTTCAATTGTTTTCTTTCATTATAAAGCCTATCTTCTATTGAGTATGATTATGATTGCGGCGATTATGATACCTTTCTTTGCTCGTTTTGAGTGGCGGGATGTAGGGGGAAGGGAAGTCGTTTTACTAGCCATGATGGCAGCTATTGCAGCAGTCGGGCGCGTGCCATTTGCAGGACTTCCGAGTATCCAACCGACTTCATTTATTATCATTATGGCAGGATTGGTTTTTGGGGCGGAGTCGGGCTTTATCGTTGGAGCAGTGGCGGCGATTGTTTCGAATTTCTTCCTAGGACAAGGTCCATGGACGCCTTGGCAGATGTACGGATGGGGCATGATGGGGATGACAGCCGGATTATTGCGTAACACGTCATGGATGAAAACATTATGGGGGAAATGTACATTTGGTTTCATCTGGGGCTATATTTTCGGTTGGATCATGAATATGTGGGTGATTGTTGGAAATATCGAAGCGCTGACGTGGAGTTATGTCGTTGGAATCTTCGTTTCGAGTATCTACTTTGACTTGGCGCATGCTGTATCGAATGTATTTTTCATTGTAGTGTTTAGTGCCAGTTGGATGAAGATCTTGCGACGAATTCAGGGGAAGTATGGATTGTTGCAGGAACAGCCTGGATAGGAAAGGCTGAGACAAAACCTAATGAAATAGAAAAACCGCGTGAATCCAATTTACCAGCACATTGGGTTCACGCGGTTTTTATTTTGGTCCTTTTACTTGGAATAGATTTTCTGCTTAGGTCTCAGCACTTTCAAAATGACGATTTACTAGTGCTACATTCTAAATTTAAGGATGATTAATCGGGTGATCCTCTTCAGTCAATGGATTCTTTTTTGCATTGGCATTTTTCTTCTTGGCCGCGTCGTTTTGTCCGACTACATCAAAATCATCGGGACTCAGGTCATAACCGAAACCATATTCCTCACGCATGTTGTTAGTATTGTTCTTGCTGTTCTTGTTGTTCTTGTTCTTGTTTGGCATGTTTGTCACCTCCGTTATAGAAGTGTGGCTCGTTTTTGAAGGATTATGCATGGGCTATGAGCGGTTAACGACGCGCAATGAGCGGTTACTGGTCGTCTATGATCAGTTAAACGGATCTATGAGCGTTAGCGCACTGGCTATGATCACTTGCAGGTTTCTAAGAGCGGATGCGGCAAAGCAATGAGCGCAAAGAATTTCATTCGAAAACTTCTTAAGAATTTCTTCATATTTATCCTCGTTCTTTGTTAAGAGTTGGGTGATAGAATGAAGTTATTAGTGAGACGGGGTGACGGACGTGGCGGAATTTACAGTGTTGGTCGCGGATGATGATAAGGAAATTCGTGATGGAATTGAGATTTATTTGAAAAATGAAGGATATCATGTGTTGAAGGCGGAAGATGGACTAGAGGCATTGGCGTTACTACAAAATAATGAAATTCATTTGTTGATATTGGATATTATGATGCCGAATATGGATGGGATAACGGCGACGTTCAAAATACGGGAAATGCAAAATATTCCGATCATCATGCTAAGTGCGAAAGCGGAAGACTCGGATAAGATTCACGGACTTTCGGTTGGCGCTGACGATTATGTCACGAAGCCGTTTCATCCATTGGAACTCATGGCACGCGTGAAATCGCATCTTCGCCGATATATACGGCTTGGGACGTATGAAGGACAGAAAGTGATTGAAGTCAATGGTCTCGTCTTAAATGAAGAGGCGAAGGAGTTGACGGTGGATGGGACACCGGTTCGGCTGACTCCTATTGAGTTCAAGATTACGGAACTTCTTATGAAACATCCAGGACGTGTGTTTTCGATCAATGAAATATATGAACGCGTATGGAATGAACAAGCGTATAACGCGGAAAATATAGTGGCGGTGCATATTCGGAAAATCCGGGAGAAGATTGAAGTAGATCCGAAAAATCCGCGTTACGTGAAGGTGGTGTGGGGTGTTGGCTATAAAATCGAGAAATAAAAGTGGAATAGTTTGGTCACTGTTTGCGATTGCGCTCGCATTCTGCACTCTTATATACTGTGCTTCATTTACGATTGATTTATTCATCAACGGTTTGGATCGAATAAGTTTAGCTACCGATTACTTTGTACGAATTATAAGGGGAGGAAACGCGTGATGAATAAAAATATAAAGCTACTCATTTGGTCAGCGCTTGTGACGCTTGTGTTAATCGCATTGCCGTCTATCATTCATTATGGACCGCAGTTGATTGGGAAATCGTTTACTGATCAAGATGACTTTAAATATCGAATGGAGCAAGTGTACACGAATCTGTCTGAGTCTACTCTGAATCCCGTAGACTTGAAAAAGATGGAGAAGGAACTATATGTCTCAGATGGTGACATCAGTGAGTATCGCGAGCGATATGGTACGCTACCTGAACAGCTGGACAATATCCAGCAACAGTATGCAGATAAGATCACAGAAGCAAAAAAGATCAAAACGAAACATTGCTGTTAGCGCTCGTCAAGGAGCGGAATATCAAGCTAGATGATATTAAGAAGAACTTTGAAAGCGATAGTTATGTAAAAGATAAAATTCGTGCGGAAAAAGCTCAAAAGCTAGAGCGCGCAATAAATGAAACGCAAAATTATCAAGAAACGAATATTCCAATCGCCTATGACCTAGTCAACACAGAAACAGGCGAACGGTTTACTAGAGGTGATGTCGAAGTGACGTCGCTGTTCACGGAACAATTCAACGATGCACGAGGTTATTTTAAAGCAGATTCAGCTCAGTTTGATAATGGATATGAATACCCAATGGAGGAAGGAATATCATTTTCCGACGAGGAGATTGCGACGATCAGCAATCCTCCGCAATATTTTGAAGGGACTATTATTATTCCATCAGATGCAGCTGTGTTAGGTTCGCTTGCGGAAGAAAACGATAACTTTATACGTGGGAAGTATATGATCTATGCGCTGTGGGTTATAGGAGCATTAGCGCTGGTGGCGTTGTTCACAGTTATGAAGTTCCGCAAAGAATGGGTGCTTGAGTCGCGATTCGCAACGATGTATAGTCGTTGGAAAATAGATGTGAAAGTAATCCTGTTGTTGCTGACGGGAAGTATATTGGCTCTTTATATACAATCGGCTATTTACAATGCAATGTATCAATTAACCAGTTTACGACTAGGTGTCATAGGGAACGTGATCGTTAGTTTTGTGCTATTGGGTATTCTATTTACTGCGTTACTGGCATTCCAAGCGACTCATCTAGTTGAACAATATCGGAAGTCCGGAGCACTAGAAAGAGCGTTTCGAGAAAGCTATAGTATGCAATTCATCCGTGATGTACGGGATGTATTCAGCAACCGGTCGATCGGTATCCAGCTGTCCTTACTACTCGTTATATTTTTCCTAGCCGGAATAGGGTTCGTAGGTGGGTTCATGGATCCGGCGCTCATTGTCATTTACATTTTTTGTGTACTGTTTGTTGCCATACCTGCCTTATTTATTTTTGTAAGAAGGGCAGCCTATTTGAATCGGATATTGGCTGCGACAAATGATATGGCGGCGGGTCACCTGACGCAGGCGATTCCGGTCAAGGGCAAGTCGCAACTTGCGAAACACGCAGCTAATTTGAATAATTTACGTGAAGGTGTGCGAGTCTCAATTAATGAGCAAGCAAAAAGTGAACGCTTGAAAACGGAATTGATCACGAATGTTAGTCATGATTTACGAACACCGCTTACTTCTATTATTACGTATACGGATTTATTGAAAGACGAAACGTTGTCGTCAGAAGACCGTGCGAAGTATGTCGGCATTCTAGATCAGAAATCACAGCGCTTGAAAACGCTTATTGAAGATTTATTTGAAGTCTCGAAAATGGCAAGTGGTAATTTGGAAATGGTCAAGCAACGTGTGGACTTGAATCAGTTGATGCAACAGGCATTGGCGGAACATGCGGAAGAGTTTGTTAAGCAAGATTTGCACATTCGAACTATTTTACCTGACGAACCGGTCTTTGCGATGGTAGACGGTCAAAAATGGTGGAGAGTGCTCGACAATCTGCTTGTCAATGTGTGGAAATATTCATTGCCAGGAACGAGAGTGTACGTCAATCTCCAGCAAGTTGGATCAAACGCACGCATTATCTTAAAAAACGTCGCTAGATATGAGCTGGGAGATAATACAGATGAGTTATTCGAGCGCTTTAAACGGGGCGATGAATCTAGACAAACGGAAGGTTCTGGTCTAGGATTGGCAATTGCGCAATCTATTGTCGAGCTACATGGAGGACGAATGGAAGTGGAAGTCGACGGAGATTTGTTCAAAGTAACGATTGATATCATCGGTAGTTAAATGGACACAGAACAGGATGGGAGGAAATTCCTGTTTTGTTCTGTTTTTAAAATTTTAAAAGGATTACGTTTTGTTTGTGGCGAATAAGGGTAAGTATAGGGAGTGCAGTCTATCTATTATTGACCGCATGAAAGGGAGGAATGGTTATATGACAATCGTTGATGGAAAGTATCCAAACAAAAGAGATCTAACTCCAAAAGTTAAAGAGATGGATGAACAAACAGATGCAGTTGAAGGCGTAGTAGTACCTGATGAATTGCCACTTGCGGATCCAGCAGATTCTGATTCAAGCGAATCGTTCAGGGAAAACGCTCAAGATGACTCAGGAGAACATAAACCATCCGCTTACAGTCAAAATAAATCACCGAGCCAAAACTATCATGATCTGACACCGGGTGAGAAATTCCCTTATGGAGATCAGGAAGAATATAATCGTGAATACAACACCGAAGCGCATGACCAGTGGAATCAGCATAAAAATATCAAAAAGCAAGAAGAAAATCAATCGTAAAGTCAGCCTGCCTAAGTGCAAGGCTGTTTTTAGATTAGAAGAAGAGGTGGAATGAATGGGTGCATTGCAACAGTTTTCAATGGCAAGAGGGTTTACATTAGGCCTCATTAAACGAGCGGATGAACATGCGTGGGACGCTCAACCTGAAGGCTTTTCTAATACCGTTCAATGGAATGTAGGACATATTTATTCATTGACTGAGGATCTTCTTAACCGTTCAATGAATGACTACCCAGTCGATAAGTTGGAATGGGCAGAGTTTTTTGCGCCAGGAACGAGTCCATCTACTTGGCCAAGCAGTCCTCCAGCAAAAGAGGAGTTAATCGTTGCGATGAAAGGTCAAGGCAAGCGGATTTCGCAACTGAGCGAACTACAGCTAACGCATCGATTGAACACACCCATTTCTATCGGCAAGTTCATTACGTTGGAAACCGTCGATGAAGTTCTGCAGTTTCTAACATGGCATGAAGGTATGCATGCCGGTTTGATTGATGGCCTACTTAAGGCAAATAAATAAAATTAAATATAGCTGTTCAGGAGATCGTAATGGATTTCTTGAACAGCTTTTTTGTGTTGAGTTAGGGATTTATTCAAATAGTAGGTAAGAAGCAAGTCCATTGTCCCCACTACGGCGCTGGTGGATGGCTTTCGCGAGGAGCCGTAGACAGGAAGTGCGCCTGTCTTTGTCTCCTCGCTACGCCTACCACAGCAGGCTCATGGCTGAAGGCAATCCCCCACGTGCCTGCGCGAATCCAGAAAGCAGACGCTCCCTGACTTCATAACCCAACAACCAGTCGAGCCACGCCCCAAAAATAAGTATCAAAAACCCGCAAACACATCGTCAAAGTCCTTCCACCAAACCTTTCCTAGTTTCGATACCTACTCACACTCAGCCTTAAGTCTGAGTTAGAAATCCGCTATGGGACCGTCGGAGAAAGCGGGAATTCATTATAAACTAAGGTTACAAATGAAGGGAGGACATCAACATGAAGAAAATTGGTTTATTCTTGCTCGGCATTATCGCAGGCCTGGCAGCCGTATTGAATCTTGGATCCATCGTCGTGCTAGCTGTCACAGGGGCAATCGCGCTCGTTAGCTACCACTACTGGAGAAAGAGTCACTCGATGTTCGCGAAAGTATTTTGGATGACAGTCCTGGTTATTAGCGTCATCAGCTCAATTTCAAACGTCGGTGCATTCATCGGTATCATCGCAGTAATTGGAATCTACTACGTATACCGCAAGTGGAACGACCGTAACGTAAACCCGAACGTCATTTCGGATGATCCATTCACAAACTTTGAACGCCAGTGGAACGAACTTACAAAATAAAAGGAGAGATGCAGTATGAACGCATTTTGGCATAGAGTAAAATATACCGTACAAGAAGATCTCAATAAGTGGATGGACAAGCCACAAAGGAAAGAAAACCCGCTAGAAATGCTCAATCAATATTTTCTGGATGCGCAAAAGCAGACTGCGGAAATTGGTAAGTTGTTGGAACGTCAAGGGAAACTGAAAGAGGAATTGGAAAATGAACGTCAGGATGCAGAGTTAATGGCGATGAAGCGTCGTCATCAATTAGAACTTGCTGAGGAGACGGGAGAAGCTGAATTAATTACGTTTGCGCAAGAAGAAGTGGAAGCGTATGAAGGACGGGTAGCGCGTTTATCGGCAAGCATTCAAGATGCTACACAAGAATTGCTTTCATTGGAACGGAAATTCGAAGAGATGAAGCACCGTGTGAAGGACATGCGTGTTCGTCAACTGCAATTGATGGGCAAAGAGAACGTTACGCGTGCGAAGGAAAAGATGGATCGTTTTGTTAAGCCGGATCAATCATTTTCCACACTCGATGACTTGCATTCATACATCGAAAACCTGGGTAGTGGCAGAAGAACGACGCAATCCCACTCATCGATGGAACAACGATTAGATTCATTAGAGAAATCTAACGCAAAAACTCAAGATATTGTGTAAACTGTAAGAGGAAGCATCACGCTTCCTCTATCGAGAAGGGAGAGAATGGAATGGCTAAAAGGGATTCAACTAAAGTTTCGGTCTACTTGCTTGCTCTATTGGCGATTGCTTTCGTCGAATCGATACTGTTTTCAAATGGCAATTTCATCTTCCTCCTTCTCGGTTGGGTATTTCTTGATTATGGATATCGGAAACGCGGAAAGTGGACAGCGATAACAGGAATTGTTTTCATCGTCATTGCGCTCCTGACATTGTGGAGTGTGCGACTGCTGATTTTAGTAATTGTCTTGTATATTATTATGAAATTATGGAGAGGCACGCCTGCTAGCGAAGTGTTCGGTAATCTACAGAAACCGAGAGAGAGACGGTCGCAAGGTTTGTGGAGAAATCGATTGTTTTCCATACAGTCAACACCGCTTTCGACGTACGAGTGGGAAGACGTGCATATGCAAGGTTTTTTCGGCGATGTACATGTCGATGTAACGGATACGGTCTTGCCAAGAGGAGCTTCGTTCATTTCGATTCGGCAAATCTTCGGGAAGGTTCTGATTGAATTGCCCTATGATATTCCGGTTCGAATTCATTATGCAACATTATACGGCGAAGCAGAACTTCTAGGAAATGCACCGCAGCAGCTATTCAATGAAAGCGTGCAAGCGTATGATGGATATGAAACGAAGCGTCCGAATGATCCTGAGTTGATTATTTCGGTATTCACTTGGATTGGTGATGTGGAGGTGCGTAGAAAATGAAGGCAATCATTGGTCGCACCATTCTATTGACGTTAACATTCAGCGCAATCGTCGCGGTCTTTTTCTATTTTTCATTGATGTCACACTCGTAGAATATCAGTATTTGTTGTTCAATATGGAAGCTGCGGATATGCCCCTCATAGCTTGGTTATTTTCGACGATTTTCATTATTAGCTTGGTAATTGCGGGTTGGATTGGCCAGAATGGCAGAACAAAAGAGAATATTATCATCGGGAAATTACAGGATCTTTACGCAAAGCAGGAATTTACGAAGTCGAATAAAGTGAAGAGGAAGACTAACCGCTCGATTGAACAACTATACGAGGTACTAGAAGCGCAGCGAAATAGTTTGCGCCGTATTACGGATGAACGAGTAGAGACGCAAGACAAACTCATTCAGGAACGTATAATACAAGAGCGCCAGCGATTAGCAAGGGAGTTGCATGACTCAGTGTCCCAGCAATTGTTCGCGGCTTCGATGCTATTGTCGGCACTTGCGGAACAGGCAGAAGAAGGTCCGATTCACAAGCCGTTATTGCAAGTGGAGAAAATGGTTCAGCAAGCACAACTGGAAATGCGTGCGTTGCTTCTTCATTTACGTCCGGCTGCTCTGCATAATCAGACGCTTGCGAAAGGTCTGGAAGAATTATTAAGTGAATTACAGCAAAAAGTGACGTTTGATATTACACATCGTTTAGAGGATATCGAGTTGTCTAAAGGCGCGGAAGATCATTTATTCCGGATTGCTCAGGAAACGTTATCGAATACGCTTCGTCACGCAAAAGCGACAGAAGTGGAGATTTTATTAATCGAACGAGATGGGCTGGCGATTTTACGCGTGCAGGATAATGGCGTCGGATTTAAGCAAGATGACGGCAAAGGCGGTTCGTACGGTTTGCAGAACGTAAAAGAGCGTGCGATTGAGATTGGCGGTAGTTGTAAGATTGTCTCGGTACCATCTCAAGGGACGATTGTGGAAGTGAAGTTACCGATTTTGAAAGGGGAGCTGGCGGATGATTCGAGTGCTGTTGGTGGATGATCATGAAATGGTGCGCATTGGCGTATCGACGTATTTGCAAATGCAACCGGATATCGAAGTGATTGCGGAAGCAGAGAATGGCCAGATCGGAGTAGTGAAAGCGCTGGATTTGCGACCGGATATTATTTTAATGGACATGGTTATGCCAGTCATGAACGGTGCTGAAGCGACGGCTGCGATTATCGAGAAATGGCCAGAAGCGAAAGTGATTATTGTCACCAGTTTCCTTGATGATGATAAATTATATCCTGCACTTGAAGCGGGAGCTGTCAGTTATATTTTGAAGACGTCTAATGCGAAACGTGTGGCAGATGCTATTCGAGATACAGTGCAAGGACAAACGGTGCTTGAGCCTGAAGTGACATCGAAAATGATGACGAAGATGCGCGGTGGTCAAACACATGCCTTGCATGAAGATTTAACCGACCGCGAGCTGGAAGTGTTGTTATTATTAGCTAAGGGCAAATCCAATCAGGAAATAGCGGATGAACTGTTCATCGCGTTAAAAACTGTGAAGACCCATGTCAGTAATCTATTATCCAAATTGGAAGTTCAAGACCGCACACAGGCGGTTATTTATGCGTTTCAAAATAAATTAACGAATTGATAGTCTACAAGTAGAAGTCGCCACATATGAGTAGATAGACGGTGAAGTTGTGGATAAGCATTGATTTCGGCAGGAATAAACTGAAATTACGAACTTCTCCACAAACTATCCACGCGCAATGTGTATAAGTATTCAGTTATATGCAAAATAAAAAAGTATGTACATGTGGATAGAAATATTTTTTGGAAACTTATCCACTGTTTGTGTCGTCATGGTAGACTGTATAACAGAAAATAGAATAGCAGAAGGACAGCCTTCGCGGAAAGAGAGTCATATGGAATTATTTGATTTAATTAAAGCGTTGATTTTAGGGTTCGTAGAAGGAATGACTGAATTCGCACCCGTATCTTCAACAGGTCATTTGATTATTGTTGATGATATGTGGCTGAAGACGGAAGAGTTCTTAGGAAAGTATCCTGCCATTACATTTAAGATTGTGATTCAGCTCGGATCCATACTAGCTGTAGTCGTTGTATTTTGGAAACGGTTATTTAGTTTAGTCGGTTTGTATAAAGTAGATAGCAATGTCAAGATGAGTGAGCGTTTCAATTTGCTTCACGTTATCGTAGGCATGTTGCCGGCTGTCATTTTCGGTTTTGCGTTTAAGGACTTGATCGATGATTATTTATTCGGCGTGGAAACAGTTATTTTTGCGCTAGTCGCCGGTGCATTTTTGATGATTGCAGCGGATAAGTTTGGACCGAAAAATCCAAGTGTGGTGTCATTGGATCAGATTACATACAGACAGGCATTCACAGTTGGGCTTGTTCAGTGTTTGTCGTTGTGGCCAGGATTTTCCCGTTCGGGAGCGACGATTTCCGGCGGTGTGTTGTTCGGGATGAATCATCGGACAGCAGCTGATTTCACGTTTATCATGGCGGTTCCGATCATGATGGGCGCGAGTCTTGTGTCGGTGTTGAAGAACTGGGAGTATATGTCGATGGATGACATTGGTTTTTACGTGGTTGGTTTCTTGAGTGCGTTTGTGTTCGCACTGATTTCAATCCGTTTCTTCCTGAAATTGATTTCGAAAGTCAAGTTGATGCCGTTTGCGATTTATCGTATCGTGCTAGCAGTGATTTTGGCTGCAATTGTGTTTTTATAAGAAGTTAGACGACCTTTGCGTAAGTGGCAGAGGTCGTCTTTTTTATGGGATGAAATAGATAGGCTGGCGGGGGATAGGGGAAGGGATTTGCGCTTCGGAGGGGACGCATTTCCTGAGGGTTCGCGATGAGCCAACTGTTCGCTAGTGCAAAAATGTGCTCCTAACGCTTCGCTTTTACTCGCAATGTGAGTGGGTGATAGTTATCAAAGTTCATTAAAGTATGTGTTGTAAACATTTCTGTTTTTGACCTTAGATAAGTTTAAGGAAAACAATAATTTACATTCTACTGCTAGTGAGTGTTCTAAATCCTTCTACTATAAAAGTAGGATGGAAGCGGAAGTTGGCGGCGACTCCCGATGGCTCACCGCGGGCCCATGGGAAAGCGTCCGCCAACTGGAGCTTCCATCCCCTCGTACTCTCAAACTTACTTACCACTCCTAAGCGCTTACTAATTTACTCCCCTATTCTTAAAGCATTGTATACTTCTTCCCAACTTCCGCAATCTCCGCTGAACCACTAAACGTTTTTCCTGCTTCATTCAATATCTCATTGATATCACCATGATGCGGCAAGTGGGTGAGGATGAGCTGCCCTACTTCGGCTTGCTGCGCCAGTGCGCCTGCTTGACTACCTGCCATGTGACCCGGTGACTTACCTAGATGCTCTTCGTACAGGTTAGCTTCGCAGAATAGAATGTCCGCGTGTTGTGCGAAAGGCACGAGCTTGTCCGACCATTCCGTATCTGCCGTGAAAACTACTGACTTGTCATCCACTGTGAACTTCATTGCGAGGCAGTAGACCGGATGGATTGTCGGACAAAACGTAACCGTAAATGGACCAATTTGAACGGATTCATTTTCCCGAATTTCGATACCTTGCGTTTGTTCTTTATACGTTAACTTCGCAAATTCTTTCCTATTCCGCGCATGACTATAAATCGGTAGTGGTGGGGAAGGTTGTCCTAAGTAGTATTGAATCAATCGGCTATATTGCAGGCTTCCTATGTCTGCGATGTGATCCGCGTGGTAATGGCTGATGACCACTGCATCGAGTTGGTCGAGTTCGATGTAATTTTGCAAGGAAGATAGTACGCCGCTGCCGCAGTCGAAAAGGCAATGGAATCCTTCGTGTTCAATGAGAAATGAAGAGGTGGCGCTACTTGCTTTTGGATAGCCGCCCCAGATACCTAATGGGATGATGTTCATGTGAATTCCTCCTGTTTGGTTGTTTTAGTATGTTCATTGTAAGTGAAGGATGGGTAAATGTCGTAAAAGTATGTGTTTTTGAGGATACCGACTCTAAGCGCCACCTTTCACTTTTGTGTCATCCAGTTCCAGGTGGCAGAGTCTCGGGTCATAAGTCAAAGCTGCTGTGCGGCAAAAAACGCCGCTTCGCATCTTCGCCTTATGCCTGCCGACTCTAAGCGCCACCTTTCACTTTTGTGTCATCCAGTTGCAGCGGCTAGGATCTCGGGTCATAAGTCGTGCTGGTCATGAGGCAAAGAGCGCCTCAAGTCCAGCCCGTCTTATGCCTGTCGATCCTGACGAGCCGCTTCCACTTTTGGTTCATCCATGCGATAATAGAGAAAATACACTTTGAGGATGACGATATGAGTAAATTAGTTGAAATACAGTTGAATGCACAGGGCACGGTGGCTTTGAAGAAGGGGTATCCGTTGGTTTTGAAGGATGCTGTGATGAGTAGTGAGATTCAGGCGAAGGAAGGTAGTTTGATTCGTCTGACGGATCGGTATCATAAGTATTTGGCTACGGGGTATTATGGAATTCAAAATAAAGGAATCGGCTGGGTGCTGACTTCGAATGAAAGAGAAGAGATCGATTTTGATTTCTTTGATCAAAAAATGGCAACGGCTTTTGAACGACGTGAGGTATACGCGGAAGATCCGGATACGACGGCTTATCGTTTGTTCAATGGAGAAGGCGATGGAATTGGTGGTTTGACGATTGATTTCTTCGACGGTTATTACATGGTCAGCTGGTATAGTGAAGGTATTTATGCGTTCCGTCACCACGTCTATAATGTGTTGGACAAGCGTGGCGATTATAAAGCAGTCTATGAGAAGAAGCGCTTTGATTCGAAGGGGCAGTATGTCGAGCAGGATGATTTTGTCAAAGGAACGCCTGGAGATTTTCCGATTATCGTCAAGGAGAATGGCATGAACTTTGCGATTGATTTGAACGATGGCGCGATGACAGGTGTGTTCTTGGATCAGCGTGATGTTCGTGAGACGATTCGCGATAATTACTCGCAAGGTCGCGAAGTATTAAATACATTTTCTTATACAGGCGCGTTTTCCGTGGCGGCTCTACTAGGTGGTGCGAAGAAAACGACGAATGTCGATTTGGCGAAGCGCAGTGTCGCGAAGACAATTGAACAGTTCAGCGTCAATGGTATTGACTATGAGCAGCAAGATATCAAAGTGATGGATGTCTTTGATTATTTCCGTTATGCGAAGCGTCATGACATGAAATTTGGACTTGTTGTGCTGGATCCACCAAGCTTTGCACGTTCGAAGAAATATACATTTAGTACAGCGAAGGATTATCCTATGCTAATGAAAGAAGCGATCGCGGTTACAGAGAAGAATGGTTATATCGTAGCTTCTACGAATAACGCAAGCTTCAGTATGAAGAAGTTCAAAGGATTCATTGAGCAAGCATTTAAAGAGATGGATATGCGCTATAAAGTAGTGGAAGAGTCTTCGTTACCAAGAGATTTCCGCACACCGAGGGACTATCCTGAATTTAATTATTTAAAAGTAGTTATTGTGCAGAAATTACGTTAATTCGTCACAAAAACGTTTGGTGACAATGTCAATATTTCCTAGTACGATGGATGTAACGAAGTCGTAAAACGGGAGGTAGACATATGAAACAAATACTTGCGCTGTTGGTGTTAGTATCTGTCTTTTGGATAACTGGTTGTTCCAATGTGTATAGTCAGGAAGACGGCTACCGGATGGCCATCATCAATCAAGGATTCCCTGTGCCGAAAGAAGCGTATGAAGTGAAAGCTGAAGATTGCATAGGAGAGATTTCTAAATCAGCAAAGTATAAGCTAAAAGGAATCGGTGACGCAGACGGCAATCCACCAGATCATTATTTACGCACGATTGAGGACTGGGGATGGACGGAAAAGGTGGAAGACCGTAGAGGATCTATCCATTTCTATGAAAAACAAGGCAAGATCATGTCGCTCAATATTAAAGAAAATGTTTTTGATGTCTTTGAAATGACGAGCGCAAAAGAATCATAAGTTAGGTGGCGAGAGTATGGAGATGAAAAAACCGAAGCTCGACATAGAGAAACCTGCTGTAGCAAAAGTGTTCGATGTGTTGGTTATCGCTTTATTCGCTGCTGCTCTCGTCTATCTGCTCCTGCAGTGGAGTCAATTACCCGAACGAATTCCTGCACATTTTGGTGCGGATGGTGAAGTAGATCGCTATGGAACGAGAATGGAATTACTGCTGTTGCCGATTATTGGTATCGTCATGTGGGTAGGGTTGGGGATATTGGAAAAGTATCCGCATATGTATAACTACATTAATTTGCGGCCTGATAACATAGAAATCCACTATCGTTATGGCGTGCTGTTTATGAACGTCATCAAAAACATTTCAACCCTGTTGTTTGTCTTTTTGATCTGGCAAATGACAGACATTGCCTTGGCCAAAATCGCTACGTTGAACATGCCCATTTTTATCATGATCTTGGTACTGCTTTTTGGTTCAATGGGTATATACTTTTATAAAGCCATGAAATTATAGAATATCCATAACGAAAATCCAAATGCTCTGCCAACAAATGAATCTATTAATCACCTCTTATCGTATACTCATGATAAGAGGTGATTTTTTATGAAATGGAAACTATTAATTGTCGCTTTACTGGCTTTTCTAGTTCTACCGATGACAGCGGGAGCCGTAGATTTTAGCATTCCGGATGTGAAAATCAATGCGCAGTTGGAACCTGATGGCACTGTTCGGGTAGAGGAGAAGCATACGTATGATTTTGACAGTGAATTTAATGGAATCATTCGAGAAATTCAACCGAAAAGAGGGGCTTCGATTGAAGGCTTTACTGCTTATGAAAAGGGTAAAGAATTAGAGATCGAAAAGCGCGGTACAGAATATCGAGTACATCGCAAAGGAGACAGCGAAGTCATAACGTTCGATTTGCAGTATACGATTACCAATGGAATGGAAATGTATAATGATGGCGGACAATTCCTTTGGCCATTTTTTGACAGCCGTAATGAAACAGATTATGGCAATATGACGATTACTATTGTACCGCCTGCTGATGCGTCTGATGTGTTGTTCATCGGATACGACAGTGCGGAAGGGACTGGTAAGGTACAGCCTGATGGAACGGTTGTATTTTCGTTGGGAGAAGTTGATGCCGGGGACAATGGTGATATCCGCGTTGTCTATGAACCGTCTTTATTTCCAGGAATGACCGCAAGTGATCAAGATATTCGCCCATCAGTGAAAGAGGATCAGGAAACGGCAATTAGAAAACGTGAAGAGTTCATTCAAAATCAAAGGACTACCGGTATATTTGGTAGTGTCAGTGTTGCGGTCGGTATTTTAGGAGTGGGTCTGATTGGATTCTTTGCGAGTGCCAGAAGAAAAAGGTATAGCAAGGAAGCGCAATATGAAATGGATGCGAATGGTTTCTACGTTCCTTCCAATAATATGAGCTTACCAGCATTGCTTCTTTTCAAGAATGGCGTAGCTTCCGTAGAGTTGATGTCCGCGGCGTTGCTTGATCTCGTACGCAAAGGGCATGTAAAGCAAGTATCGGATGACGAGTTTGAGTTGATCGATGCGAACGTCAAACTAGAGCATGAGAAGCAGTTGATTCAATTACTATTTTACCAAATCGGACAGGAGAAAAAATTTACATTGAATGAATTGAATAGTTATACGAAAGAAAAGAAGAACTATGAAGCATTCGATAAAAAGTTTACGATGTGGAAAGATCTTGTAAAAGAAGAATTGAATCAGTATGAAATGAAGGTAAAGACAACGAAGGAGCGTGTGATCCTGAGCTTGATCGGGGTGCTTGGCATCGGATTCGCTATCGCTTTTGTCTATTATGAGTTGTACGCGCAACTGGTGTTAGTAGGGATTTTGACGTTGGTAGCTTTTGGCTTCGCACTGTTTTATAGTCCGTATAATTATGAAGGAACTTTGCTGAAGCTGGAGTGGGAGCGAGTGGATAAGTGGATGAAGGAACTTGATACGAAGAAGTGGGAAGGACTCTCACTTGATGATCGATTCCGTGTGTTGATTTATGGTGTAGGGGTGAAGAATCCAGAGTTGGACGCGTATTATAAAGACTTTGTCAGTGCTCAGAAGCAACTGGATCAGAATCGTACAAAATCACGACACGATACAGGAGATGGGTATTATGGAAGTGGCTACTATGAAGGCTCCGTCTACAATCCGGTGTTTCTCGCAGGATCATTCAACCAAGCTTCGTCGAATGTATCAAACAACGCGCCTAGTAGCGATAGTAGCAGCAGTGGCGGAGGAGGAACCGGTGGAGGTGGCGGTGGTTCGGGTGCGTTTTAAGGTGTGTAAAAGGAGAGAACAGAATGAGCAAAACAATAGTTTGGTTCCGAAAAGATTTGCGTTTACATGATCATCCAGCATTGGTGGAAGCGGCGGCACATGGAGAGGTGTTGCCCGTTTTCATTTTACCAAAAGTGCGTCATGCGGCATCGGATTGGTGGCTGCATCACAGCTTACTAGAAATCATCCAGCGCTTTGAAGACCAACAGATCCAATTTATTATAAGAGAAGGACAACCTGTTGAACAGTTGATGAAATTGATAGAGGAAAGCGGAGCGGATCAACTTACTTTCAATGAATTATACGATCCGGAAAGCCGGGAAATAGAGCGTGAATTGGCAAAAGCTTGTGAGAAACAGCGCGTTCAAGTCCGTTCATTCCAAGGGACACTCCTTGTAGCGCCTGATGTGATTTTTAATAAAACCAATCAGCCGTATAAAGTATTTACTCCGTTTTGGAAGCGACTACGGCAAGAACCCATAGCAGCACCGTTTGCGACACCTGAACTTATACCGTCTACTGTGAAATACTATTCATTGTCTTCAGGCGAATGGGGGCTTTTATCGGCTAATCGTTGGTATGACAAGTTAATGAATCATTGGCAACCTGGAGAAGTAGCCGCTATGGAGCGATGGGAAACGTTTCGGGACAGTGGATTATATGATTATCTAGTCGGGCGAGACCTTCCTGCGCAAGCTAGTGTTTCACGATTGTCTCCTTACTTGGCATGGGGAAATGTTAGTGTGCGTTCGTTATGGCACGGGGCGATTGCTGCGGCAGATGATGTCGGTGATCAGCAAGTAGAGGCTTTTATCCGTCAATTGGCGTGGCGTGACTTTGATAATTATCAGTTGCTATATTTCCCTGAGATGATAACGAAACCTGTGCGACCGGAGTTTGAAAAATTTCCGTGGCAACCCGCAGATAGTAGGTTAGAGGTATGGAAAACAGGGCATACCGGTTATCCATTAGTCGATGCGGGGATGCGTGAATTATGGGAAACAGGTTATATGCATAACCGAGTACGAATGGTTGTAGCTTCATTTTTGATTAAACATTTATTGATCGATTGGCGTGAAGGTATGGCGTGGTTTGAAGAAACTCTTGTGGACTTGGACATAGCAAATAATGCGATGGGATGGCAATGGGTGGCGGGCAGTGGCTTTGATGCCTCACCGTACTTCAGGGTGTTTAATCCGATTCTTCAGGCAAAGAAATTCGATGAAGACGCACAGTATATAAAAAAATGGCTGCCCGAGTTAACGGACATGCCAGTAAAGTTTGTATTTGAACCTGCGGAAGCGCCGGATGACGTGCTAAAAGCAGCGGGAGTTACAATCGGTACGACCTATCCAGCTCCGATGGTTGATCATCAAGCTGCCCGTGCGCGCGCATTGGCAGCGTATGATACATGCAAAAACACTTAAATTTCATCAATGGATTCAAGCAGATGAATATGTTGTAAATGTAGCTTGTCAGCCCAAATGAATGCGCCGTATCCACCTAGATAAAATTCGGTATTAGGATGTTTACCCGCAAAATCATCCAACTCCTGCATGAGCTGTGGATTCTTTTCAAACGGAAATGTAGTGGAAGCTGATAGCAATACTTTGACGGGCTTGATCTTATCAATAAGTGACTGAATAGCACCTGGAGCTGGTGACGAACCGATCATCGCTGTACGCCAGCCCTTGAGCATTAATTGTAATAAAAAAATATGCACCGGAATTTCATGCGATTCATTAGGGAGGCACGCGCCTAATAATATAGGAGAGTCCTCACGGTATTGGAAGTTGCGTCGTAGCTGGACGAGTTGATCTCGTACGACCAGACTAGACAAAGCTTCCTGATACTCGTCCCACTCACCACTTGCCCAGTGATCGCCTACTTCTTTCAAAAAAGGAATGACGATTTGGCTTAGGTAGTGTTCAAGGCCCAATCGATGATAGGCGGCTTGAAGGGAAAAGTTTAATTCTAATTCATCGCAATTTTTCCCGTGAAGCAATAAATCATTCAATATATCCTCTAAATACGTATCTTCGGAATTTGATGGCATGTCAGTTTTCTTCTGGGACTTGGCCATTTCGGCTGCCTGTGATAGTGCAAAGCCATCTTCTGCGTAACGTTTCATCAGTAAAAATAACCGAATATCGTCGTCATGATAGATTCGATATCCATTATCGAGACGGTGTGGAATCACAATATCATAACGTTCTTCCCATTTCCTCAAGACTTGCCTCGACAAGCCTGTTTGATCTGCAACCTGTTTAATTGTATACGTCGGGGTTTCAGATGACGGCTTCAAAGCAACCAACCTTTCTTTATACTAGAATGAACAATGACCAATTGCCTTGTTCTACATGTCTAACATTATACATAGATTTGACGAGACAAGTCAAATCTGTTATTTTTACATTGTAGGAAGGTGTATAAATGAAAACTAAATATATTGTGCAAGGCACCTGGATAGGCATTGTAACAGGGATTCTCCTCGCTGTTGTCTTGAAAATGGTGCAAGCGATAACAGGTGACAAAGTATATACACTGTTACTGAACGTAGATTACATACCCATCGTAAAAGAGTATCAATTTCCAGAAGTAATTGAAGTGTTTTTTCATCTCATCGTTTCAGTCGTACTCTGTATCATACTCGTGATCCTGTATGACAAGAGTAGGGGTTTCATACGTAACCATGCGATTCTGTTCCCTCTTCTAGTGAATGTCGCCATAGGGTTGTTATTGTATCCGACGACATCATTTTCTGACCGAACGCCAAGTGTTACAAACATAATTTCTTTGTTGTGGTGGGTCGCTGGTCATGCTTTGTACGGTTTCGTTGTAGGGGTTTTGATAAATAGGAAACCGAAAGAATAGAATAGGCCTATTCTAATGACAAACTCTAGTATTTGGAATTACTTATGTGTATAATTGACTAGTATACAACATTGTACAAAGTCTAAACAACCTAGAAAAGCAGCAATTTGTTCGTGTCAGTTGAAGAAAAAGGAGAATACTACTATGTGGATCACAAAAAGACGTAAGACATTATCATTAATACAACCTATTTCCTCTGTCCCTGTCAAAATGCAAGTACCGACCAAAGAAGTTCAATTGCAGTTGGATGCGATTCAATTAAGAGAGCGGGATCTACAACTATTACGTGCACTAAAAGAACCGATGAGCGCTCGGATCGATGAAATTGTAAAAGCATTTTATTCAAGTGTGACCGCAGTTCCTGAGCTGTCCCAGATAATTAAAAAGAACAGTACGACGGAATATTTGAGTAAAACACTAGCCGTACATCTCGGTGGATTATTCGACGGTGTAATTGACGAAGCATATTTGATCAATCGTAGTAAAGTGGCGAACGCACATTTACGAATTGGACTGGAACCGAAATGGTATATCGCAGCTTTTCAAAACTTGCATTCCACGATGCTCGACATATTATTTGATCTTGAATTAGATCGTGCGGAAGAGCGAGAAATGATTGTGGCATTAAGCAAAATATTGAATTTTGAAAAGCAGTTGGTTCTTGAAGCGTTTGAGAAGAGTACAAATGACTCAATCCGTGCAAACCAACAAGAAATAAAAAATAGCGTCAAACAACAAATTGGCAGCATTGCGCTTAAAATCGAGGAAAAGTCTGAATCTACATACGCAGTAGTCAATGATTTGATTGAGCAATCTGCTACACTAGACGGAAAAATACAAGAAAGTATCGTACGTTCCGAGACTTCTGCCAATCAAGCGCAATCGGGAATCGAGCAGATGGCGCAGATGGTTGTGACATCAGAGACGATTGTTAAAGAAACGAAGGGCATGGCGGAATTGGTTGAAGAATTGAACCGTGCCTCCATTCAAATTGAAGAGGTTGTACAACTAGTGAAAAATATTGCTGATCAGACGAATCTGTTGGCACTCAACTCCGCAATTGAAGCGGCACGTGCGGGTGTTCATGGAAAAGGCTTCGCGGTCGTTGCGGATGAAGTACGAAATCTTGCCGATCAGACGAAACAGTCGACAGATAATATTGCGCAACTTGTCGCGCAGTCAAAAGCAAAGACGCAAGCCGTTCATGTTGCCATTGATACGGTCACGAAGTTTGCGGATATGGGTATGAAAGAGACTGAAACAACGAGAGAAACATTCCAAAACATAACAGATACAGTCCATTTGACGATTGATGATATCCGGCATTTTTCAGACCATATGAAAAATCTGCAGGACGTTATTACATCGATTGGTGGCGTATCAAGAGAAGTAGTTTCAACTTCTTATGAATTAGAAGAAGCGATAGATGTCCTATAAAAGGAAGTGAGCATGAATGTTTTTAGCTTGGAGCGAAATTAAAAAGAATAAACTACGGTTTTTACTCATTACGTCGATTTTGCTATTGGTATCGTTCCTTGTGTTCTTCCTATCAGGTCTAGCTAATGGATTAGCTAGCATGAATAGGGAAGCGATCGACACATGGAAAGTAGATGCTGTTCTACTGACGGAGGAATCCGATAAGAGCTTGTACGAATCGGCGCTCAACAAGGAGGTAGCCGATGAGCTAGGCGCGAAAGAAACGGCTGTTGTCAGCCAAATGGGTGCCATCGCGAACAACGGTGACACCAAGCAAAACGTTATGCTCTTCGGTATTGACCGAGATGAGTTCATCAAGCCAAAAGTCAGTGAAGGGGACCCAACGTTTTATGTTCAAAACGGTGTGGTAGCGTCGGACGTGTTGAAAGATGAAGGCTTTAAGATCGGCGATACGCTGGAGCTATCTTCATCTGATACGGAACTGACGATTGTTGGCTTTACGGAAAAGGCTCGTTTTAATGCATCACCTATACTTTACATGAAGTTAAATGACATGCAGAAGATCAAATTTGGAGACGCGTATACAATGAATAAAGATATTGTCAACGCGATTGTCATTAAAGACAAAGAATGGGATGCACTATCCTTGCCAGACAATACGGAAATCATTGAAACGGAAACGTTCATTGAGAATCTGCCGGGTTATACTGAGCAAAATTTGACGTTAACGTATATGATCTACTTCTTATTCATTATCTCAGCCGCAATCGTTGCGATTTTCTTGTACGTATTGACTGTGCAGAAAATCAGCATGTTCGGTCTGATGAAAGCGCAGGGGATTTCCAGTGCGTATTTGGCACGATCGGTTATCGCGCAGACATTCATTCTTGCGCTAATCGGGGTTGTCCTCGCATTCGGTCTGACATTACTTGCGGGAAGCTTCCTGCCAAATGCCGTTCCTATCATGTTTGATATACCTACCATGATTATTTATGGTTTGGTCTTAATAGTAGTGGCGATTCTCGGAGCCGTCATTTCGGTTTGGACGATTATCCGAATTGATCCGCTCGAAGCGATAGGAGGATAAACGATGGTACTAGAATTACGAAATGCGAAAAAGACGTTCGGTGAAGGCAATACGCTAGTCGAGGCGATGAAAGAGACCAATTTTGTAGTCGAACGTGGCGAATTGGTCGCTGTCATTGGCCCATCCGGTTCAGGTAAAAGTACGTTCCTGACGGTGGCTGGCGGTCTGCAAACTCCAAGTGAAGGTCAAGTGATCATCAATGGTAAAGAATTATCGCAGCTCAATGAAAAGCAGCGTTCTAAAATTCGCTTGCAGGAAATCGGTTTTATATTGCAGGCTTCCAACCTCGTACCGTTCTTAACTGTTGACGAGCAGCTGGAATTGCTGAATAAAGTGAAGAAAGACAATATGTCAAAAGACGAGCAACGTAAGTTATACGAGGATTTAGGTATTACCAAGTTGCATAAGAATTATCCTTCCGATTTATCGGGCGGTGAGCGGCAACGTGTGGCGATTGCTAAAGCGTTGTTTAGTAAGCCGGCGATTCTTTTAGCAGATGAGCCTACTGCTTCGCTCGATTCTGATCGTGCGTTTGAAGTAATGGAGTTATTACGAAATGAAACGAAGTCCAATCAAACGGCAACCATTGTCGTGACGCATGACGTACGGTTGATCAAGTACGTAGATAAAGTGTACAAGATGACGGATGGTGTGTTGAAGCTGGAGAGTTCGGCTGAGGCGGATGTGACTGAGTAAGTGTAGTGCTAGGTTTTTAATGAAATAAACGCTTCGGACTGCCGTTTTAGGGCTTTCCGAAGCGTTTTTTTGTTGGTGGATTGTGTGGGTTAGGTCGTAAAATTGTGGTGGTCGCTCAATGGAACCGGCTGAACGCTCTATGTGGCGTTTTATCCGCTCTATCCAGAAAGCTATCCGCTCTATGTGACTCTCTCTTCGCTCTATCCAGCAAGTTAACCGCTCATAGACCACACACGACCGCTCTAAGGAGAACAAGAGACATCAAACAATCAGCCAAGCAAACCTGCCACGATCTTCCGCGCGGCCGTAATATCCTTCGTCCCATGCACCAACATCCGACCATCGCGGAATAACACGAGGCGATGGTCGTTATAATCACAGGAAACCAAATAAGGATTTTGCTTTAAATTAGAAACAATATCGCGAATGGAATTAGCAAATGGTATCAGCTCAACTTGTCGATTTTTCGGCCATGTCAGTTGAACCGTGTCGCGTCCGCATAGTACGGCTGTACGAATTACTTCATTGGCAGACAAGTAAGGATAGACAGGGATATCTGAGCAACTTGGACAATTCGGTTTCTTCATGCTTTGTATGTTCATGGCAGCGCGCTCGCCTGTCCAGAGATCGACGGATTCGAGACGGGGTTCCATCGTCGCCCCCGTGATACACTTCAGCAGTTCTGCGGTTTGACGGGCGGCAGTCGTGACGACGATGGGCGAGATGACGCCGACTGTATCGCATGTCAAAGACTGTGGCGGCAACGCTTCGAGCAGACAATGTAAGCAGGGCGCTCCTTCTTTTACACCGATAGGAAATGTCAGCCCATAGCTACCGACGCAAGCGCCCATGAAGAAGGGGATGCCGAGTTGTAATGCGGCGTCGTTTGCGAGTAATCGAGTTTCGATATTATCTGTGCCGTCGAGAATGAAATGATGGCCTTCGAATAATTCGAGGACATTTTCAGGCGTGACATCCGCCACAATCCCACGAACTTTCACGTCGCTGTTGATCACGCGCAATCGGCTTTCCGCAGCGATTGCTTTCGGTAATTGATCGATGACATCTTGTTCTGAGTATAATTGCTGTCTATGAAGATTAGTCCATTCCAAAATATCGCGATCGACAATGGTCAGTTCGCCGACGCCTGCCCGCACTAGCATCTCCGCTCCTGAAGAGCCAAGAGCACCCGCTCCTAAGACAAAAACTTTTGCTTCGCGTATACGTTGTTGTCCAATTGGTCCGATGGGTGCAAACAGTTCTTGCCGAGAATATTTACTGCTCAAGTCGTCACAAGCCCTTCAGTCGGACTGCTAGCCACGCCATAATCACGAACTGGCATACGTCCAGCTTTATAACCGAGACGTCCCGCTTCAATCGCGAGCTTCATTGCCTCTGCCATCATGACGGGATTGGCGGCTTCCGATACGGCTGTGTTCAGCAATACACCGTCTGCGCCGAGTTCCATCGCGAAAGCGGCGTCTTTTGGAGAGCCGACCCCTGCGTCAATAATGACGGGTACATTGGACTGCTCAATGATGAATGACAAATTCAACGGATTCAGAATGCCTCTGCCTGAACCGATTGGCGCAGCGCCTGGCATGATAGCGTGAACGCCTAATTCGCATAGTTTTCTTGCAAGTACTACATCGTCTGACGTATAGGGTAGTACAATGAAACCTTCCTCTAACAGCATTTCAGACGCACGTAATGTTTCCACTGGATCAGGAAGTAATGAACGGCTACAGCCGATGATTTCCACCTTTACCATGTCGCAAAGTCCCGAAGCTTTGGCGAGACGTGCGATATGTACGGCTTCTTCCGCTGTGCTGGCGCCTGCGGTATTCGGAAGCAATGTATAGCGCGTTAAATCAAGTTGTTCGAGAAAATTGGGTTGCGATGCTTCAAAAATATCCATGCGTCGTACTGCGAACGTCAGGATCTCTGCTTCTGATACCGCCACTGCTTGCTTTTGAATATCAAATGAAGGATATTTCCCCGTGCCTAGTAATAAACGTGAAGAGAATTCTTTATCTGCAATTTTTAACATGTTCATCCGCCTCCTACAAAATGTATGATTTCAATTTGGTCTCGGTCCATGATCGGTGCGTCGTAGTGATCTTTCTGCAAAATTTCCTTGTTTTTCTCCACGATCAAAATACGATCGCCAAGTCCTAAGTGCTCAAGTAACTGCTGGATCGTCCCTACTTCAGGAATGACGGGAAACGATTTGCCGTTCAGATCAATCATTTTCTCCATGAGATACCTCTCCTTTTCTATAACTCTGCAAAGTTTTCAGTGAACGCATAGGGGATAATACAGCGACGCCTGCCACGTGGTTTTGCTGTAAATTAGGTAAGTGATGCGGCTGAATTCCACCGATAGCATACACAGGAATCGAACTACACTGTGCAATAGAAAACAATTCTTCCGTTCCACGCGCTGGCAGCCCAGGTTTCGATGGCGTATCGAAGACATGCCCGTACAATAGCCAATCTGCACCCTTATTCATAGCTAGCTTTGCCTCTTCCAATGAATGAATCGAGCAACCGAAAGAGAGCTCGGGGAATTCTTGATGTGCACGCCGTACCGACATACCATAGCCAGTCAGTTGCACTTTTTTGAGCTTCAGTCTTCTAGCCAAGTGAGGTCTGGCATGAAGAGTAAGCTTGTCGAGTGGGAATTCAGCACTTGCAAGACGCATAACTAGATCTACTAGCTGTTCATCTGACTTGGACTTTTCCCGCAAAATGATGGCATCAAGAAACGGTGCTGTGCGCAACAAATGTAGTGTCAGTTCATCCACCGAAAGACGGTCGTCAGTCACGCCAAGTAACTTCATTCATTCCCCTCCAATAGAAAAAACCACTTCCCGAATCGGAAAGTGGTAGAAATGTCGACAGAAATACATACGGAACGACTCGCCACTTCCCTCCGCAGGTGCTAACCTGTTCAGGTAATAAGGGTTTCAGAGCCACACTCTTTTCTCAGTCCTTGTAAAGGATTCCCCTAATGGTCAAAATATTTGGTTTTCAGAACTAGCCTATCACGTGTACGGTAGAATGAAAAGCGTTTCTTTTATAAAAGCAATAAAGCATCCAAATCTAGAATTTCTACTGCTTTCATACTGGGCTGGCGAATCCAGCCAGACTCTTCGAAAGCGCTTAATTTTCGACTGATTGTTTCAGGTGTCGTCCCTAGGTGAGAGGCTAGGTCTTTGCGACTCATTGGTAATTCGACTATCAATTGTCTTTGTTCTTCTGATAAGTCAACTAGGTAAAGGGCGATACGCGTTTCTGCTGATTCCATACCGATTCGTGCCGCCCGTTGTTCCGTTCGGGCGAGGCGGGAGGAAAATTCCTCCAACATCTTCAATGAAATCGCGGGGTGCTCTTGTAGAAGTTGCTGCATTTGGTCCCGTTGAATAACACATAGTTCTACGGGTTCAAGTGTTTCTGCATAGGCGTCATGAGGTTTAGCATCAAATAACGATAGCTCGCCTGTGAAATCTCCGGGTTGTAGTATTCGTACGATTTGCTCTTTGCCGTTTTCTGATAGGCGATATATTTTGATCCGTCCTTTGTGCAATATATACAAGCCTTCGGAGCGGTCGCCTTCATTGTAAATAATTTGTCCACGCGGGTAGGGGGTGCTTCGCGCAAGTTCTACAATGTGCTTCATCTGATCTTTTTCCAAGTGATTGAACAGTGGAACAAGTGATACACACATTCGATGATCGGTCGTGTCATTGTGGGGCTGCTGACTCATTCACTTTCACCTCGCTTACATTTCGTTTGGACGCTTTGTCACTAGTATAGCGTATTAATCGAATGGCGTTCAATATGACAAGAAGCACACTTGCTTCGTGGATAAGCATGCCGGATGCTAGGAAGACTTTGCCTAGCAGTACACCGATTAGCAATAAAACTACTGTGCCAACTGCGAAAAATGTGTTTTGCTTCATATTGTTCACAGTCGCTTTCGATAATGCATAGGCGTGGGCGAATTGATCTAGTCGATCCGCCATCAAGACGATATCCGCTGTTTCCATGGAAATGTCTGTTCCGCCTTTACCCATTGCCAGCCCGATATCTGCAGTGGCGATTGCCGGCGCATCATTGATTCCGTCACCTGCCATCGCTACTCGATGTCCTTGCGCTTTCAACTTTTGGACAGCGGCTACTTTGTCTTCAGGTAGCAGCTCTGCATAGACGCTGTCGAGACCAAGTTGTTCGCCAACGAGTCGGGCAGTGTGTACATTGTCGCCCGTTAGCATAATCATTTGTTTAATACCATTTCTTCGTAGTTTAGCTAGGGCAGCCGCGGCTTCTGGACGGATTTGATCCGCTATGGAAATAATACCTGCGATTTCTCCACCAATACTGATAAACACGGCTGTGTTACCTGCTTTTTCTCGCTTGGATGCATACTCTTCTATAGTTGGAGAGATAGCTATACCTTGTGAGATCATCAGCTTTCGGTTACCCGCCGCCAGTTGCTGGCCGTCTACTTCAGCAAGAAGTCCGTTACCTTTAATAACTTGTGCGTCTTGTGCTTGGTGTTTTAAATGAATCAAGCGTTTTTTTGCTTCACGAACGATCGTTTGACCGAGATGGTGTTCAGACATCAGTTCAGCTTCTGCAGTTAAACGGAGTAACTCTTCTTTGTCGATGCCAAAGCTATGGATGTCAGTAACTTCTGGACGTCCTTTAGTTAAAGTACCTGTTTTATCAAAGACGACAGTGTCGATTTTCGCCAATTGCTCCATCACGTCGCCACCTTTAATGAGCACACCATGACGGGCTCCGTTACCAATTCCAGCTACGATCGAGACGGGAGCGGAAATGACAAGGGCACCAGGACAAGCGATGACAAGGAATGTTAATGTCATTTCGATATTGCGTGTAAATATATAGACGATAATCGATAGGATGACGATGGAAGGTGTATAAATATTAGCGAATCGCTCTAAGAATTTTTGAGTTTTCGACTTCGCTTCTTGTGCTTCTTCGACTAGCTCGATAATACGAGCGAATGCTGTATCGTCACCTACACGTTCTGCAATTATTTCAATATAGCCATTGTCTACTAACGTACCGCTAAATACTTGATCATCTAGTGATTTCGATGCGGGTACCGATTCTCCTGTGATGGCTGCTTCATTTATAGAAGCATTTCCTGAAACAATCGGACCGTCTACCGGAACTTGTTCACCTGAGCGAACGATTACCCGATCACCGATTTCTACGTCATCAACAGCAATCGTCAGTAGTTTTCCATCCCGAAGGACACTCGCTTCTAGCGGGGCCAGATCGACAAGTGCTTTGAGGGAAGACCGCGTTTTCTCCATTGTGCGAATTTCAAGTAACGCTCCGAATAAAAATAAGAAAGTAACTGCTGCGGATTCTACATATTCGCCGATAAATAGGGCACCGATGACTGCGATCGTGACGAGGAGTTCAATACTGAAAGCTTTCATTCGAATAGCTTTCCACGCTTTTATGGCAATCGGAGTACCCGCAATGATAGTGGCAGCGATTAATGTAATCTGACGCGCGTCATGAAAGCCCGCGAAGTGCAAGATGATCGCTACACCAAGCAACATCGCGGATAAGGAAGTGATGCGCACAGTTTGTTTTGCATTCATTTGAATACCTCCTCTTTATGAGACTTTTTGATTGAGAACTGGATAGCCAAGTTTGACAATCAATTCCTGCAATTCATTGGCTTCTACGACAGATTCATCAAATTCAACCCGAACTTTACTGGAGTGGAATAATACTTTTACTTGCTGTACGCCTTTCGCTCTGGATAGGGCACCTTCAATTTTCTTAACACATGATGGGCAGCTGAATGGCTCCATTAAAAATACGACTTTTTTCATTTTCCTCATCCTTTTCGTTTGTATTTATTATCTTAAGTATAAGAAATTTTTGTGTACACTGCCTTGACCTCTGTCAAGATTCGTCAAACAAGACTTTTTCTTCTGACCAAAGTGCTTTATACTGGATAAGTAGTACAACATTTATGAATAGAGGAGAATCGTACGGATGAAATTAACCTATTCTGGTAAAACGAAAGACGTCTACCGCTTGGAAGATGGCCACGTGCTATTGAAATTCAAGGATGATGTAACAGGGGAAGATGGTGTATTCGATCCAGGTGCTAACACTGTAGGCCTGACAATTGATGGTGCCGGAAAGTCCGGACTTCGCATGACACAATACTTTTTTGAGAAATTGGCGGAGCAAAACATACCGACACATTACATCGATGCCGATCTGGACGAAGTAACGATGACGGTGAAGCCTGCTACGGTCTTTGGTAAAGGATTAGAAGTGATTTGTCGATACCGTGCGGTCGGAAGTTTCTTGCGCAGATTCGGTGCGTATGCTGAAGAAGGACAAGTACTCGACGCTTTCGTGGAAGTGACATTGAAAGACGATGAACGTCAAGATCCACCTATTTCAGAAGATGCTTTGGCACAACTTCACATTTTGACGCATGAAGAATACGCAACTCTTAAAGAATTAACTCAGCAAATTTCTGAAGTAGTCCGATCAGAGATGGCAGAAAAAGGTTTAGAGCTATATGATATTAAATTAGAGTTTGGTCGCGATCCTGAGCGAAATATCATGTTGATCGATGAAATTTCAGGAGGCAATATGCGCGTCTATCAAGGCGATACATATATTGCGCCAATGGAATTAGAAAAGATATTATTTTCATAAAATTCAACCGGAAACGAAAAATGTTTCCGGTTTTTTATATTCTCTCTCAGGCTATACGCTGACTGGCTTAGTTGAGCTTTACTTTTTAATCAAATAAATAAAATGATATATTTACTGTTGACAACGTTTTCAGAGTTTCCTATAATAGCAACCAGTGTCACAGGCGACACATAGTTTGCTTCTTCACCAGTGTGGGAAC
Source organism: Sporosarcina ureae (assembly GCF_002109325.1). GTDB lineage: Bacteria > Bacillota > Bacilli > Bacillales_A > Planococcaceae > Sporosarcina > Sporosarcina ureae_C. Next base: position 2,190,025 of record NZ_CP015348.1, read on the forward strand.
GTTGGTTGGATGAATGCGTATGGTAGTAAATTTTAGATAATGAAAGTGTCTTTCATATCAGCGAATTTTTAATATATCTGCTGTTTCCATGAACAAAAGCTCCCCGCTTTTGTAAAGGCGCTCTTTTTTGCTCTTCATACCGCAAGGCAGAAAGATAGCACCCATAGTAGCCAGCACGAATCTCCATTTTGGCTTTTCTACGTAAGTACCCTTGCTATATCCGCTAGATTCATAACTAGAATCTGCCGAGTGTATGTGCTCGGTCCGTAAAACCTCACATTGATGACTATTCGACGAACGTATTGTAAGTAGATCGTGTTCTCGGGTAACGAAGCGCACATCTTAGAAATTGACAGATGATGAATATTTGTACAACTACATGTAAGAGAACTTGGAGGAGAAACTGTTTGGACAAAAAACACAAAGTTTCGATTGCAGGGCTAGATCCGAACGATCCGTATTCATTTCGTATTCCGACTGTAGACGATGGAAAGTTCATCTGGCAGCTCATTAAAGATACGAACGTACTGGATTTAAACTCTTCCTATAGCTATTTGCTGTGGGCAGACCAATTCAGTGACACGAGTATTATCGTAGAAGATCACGGAAAGCTTGTAGGCTTCATTTCAGGCTTTATTCAACCAAAAGCGCAAGATACATTGTTTATTTGGCAAGTCGCAGTCGATGAATCAGTACGTGGTAAGCGTATAGCTTCGCGTATGCTGCATTCGATTTTGCAAAGTGATGCATGTCGGAATATTCGCTATCTAGAAGCGACCGTCACACCATCTAATGAGGCGTCCACTAAGTTATTTACAGGCTTGGCACGTGATTTGGAGACGGAATGCACGATTACGGATGGCTATACGAAAGATCAATTCCCTGGTGGCGGGCACGAATCAGAAGAACTGTTCCGCATTGGACCATTCTGAGAAACAAGCCGATTGCCGCAACATGACACTGGAAAATACAGAATCTAACGGAGGAATTAATTACACGTGGTACTGACAAAAAGTCAGCAGATAATGGAAGTATTCGAAAATCAGGAGTCGCAAGTGAGAAGTTACAGCAGAAGTTTCCCAACAGTATTCAACAAAGCAAAAGGCTATAAGATGTGGGACACGGAAGGTAAAGAATATATCGATTTCTTCGCCGGCGCAGGTGCTTTAAACTACGGCCACAATAACGATAAGATGAAAGAAAAGCTGATTGAATATATTCAAGACGATGGAATTTCACATAGTCTGGATATGGCAACGACGGTCCGAAAAGAATTTCTTGAACGATTTAACGAAGTGATCTTGCAGCCAAGAAACATGGACTATAAAGTGATGTTTCCTGGACCTACCGGGACGAATACAGTCGAAAGTGCACTGAAAATCGCCCGCAAAGTAACGGGACGCCAAAATATTGTGAGCTTTACGAACGGTTTCCACGGCATGACACTCGGTGCGTTGTCCGTAACCGGTAACTCCTACAATCGCGGTGGAGCCGGCGTACCACTTAACAATACGACTTCTATGCCGTTTGATACATTTTTAGAAGAAGGTCAATCATTGAACTTCCTAAAAAAGTATTTAGCCGATGCAAGCAGTGGCTTGGATCTACCGGCAGCTATGATTGTCGAAACGGTACAAGGCGAAGGCGGCATCAATCCTGCAAGCTTTGACTGGTTGCGTGAAATTGAACGTCTCTGCAGAAGACACGATATTCTACTAATTGTCGACGATGTACAAGCGGGTTGCGGACGAACTGGTACGTTCTTCAGTTTCGAACCAGCTGGCATTAAGCCTGACATCGTGTGCTTGTCAAAATCCATAGGGGGCTACGGTCTACCGTTAGCACTTACGCTAATCAAACCGCAATATGACGTATTCGGCCCAGCCGAGCATAACGGAACATTCCGCGGTAACAATATGGCAATCTTGACAGCGACAGAAGCTCTATCGTATTGGGAAACAGATGAATTCGCTAAATCGGTACAAGAAAAATCCAAGCTCATTACGAAGCGCATGGAAACCATCGTTGAAGATTACCCACAATTAAAAGCTACAACACGTGGTCGCGGCTTCATGCAAGGAATCGTCTGCGGTGAAGGCAAGGAAGACTATGCGGATAAAATCTGTGCCAAAGCATTTGAAAAAGGTTTGATCATTGAAACATCGGGTCCTGAAGGCGAAGTCGTCAAATTCCTCGGTTCATTGATCATGGACGAAAAAGGAATCGACCAAGGATTCGATATTCTAGAAGAAGCGATTGAAGAAATTGTGCAGAACTAAAGGAGAGAATACGCATTGATTGTACGTACATTGGATGAAATTATTGGTAGTGAAAATGAAACAAAGGCAGAAACATGGGCAAGTCGTCGATTCTTGCTGAAGAAAGACAATATGGGCTTCTCGTTCCACGAAACGATTATCTACGCTGGAACGGAAACACATATCCATTATCAAAACCACCTCGAAGCAGTATACTGCGTAGCGGGTGATGGAGAAATTGAAACGATTGCGGACGGCAAAGTGTACCCGATTAAAAACGGTACGATGTATGCGTTGAATGAACACGATGACCATTATTTACGTGGCGGTAAAGAAGATATGCGCTTGATTTGTGTCTTTAACCCACCACTCGTCGGAACGGAAACACATGATGAAGACGGCGTATACCCGTTGATTGAAGATTGATTTGCAGTTTAGGCACTCTGGGGATGATTCCTTGGAGTGTTTTTTTATTTGGCTAGTTGGTTGTGTGGGTTGGGGGATTGGGATTGGGTCTCTTGGGGAGGGGGTTGGGTTGGTAGGTAGGCTGGCAGGCAAGCAAGCGGGCTGGCGCTCATAGAATCGTTTGAGCGCTCATAGTTCGTGGTTGTGTGCTCTATTCACTGGGTTAAGTGCTCTATCAAGTCCCGCAAGCGCTCTATCCACATGGTTGGTCGCTCTATCGGGCACGTTATCCGCTCATAGGCACCCGCAATAAAATGTTAGAAAGCTGTAAAAGTGGGTACACTACACACTATGAGTTCATTATCCAAGTGGCAATGAACAGGACGATATAAAACTTACATTAGGAGGAATTTAATTATGTGGAAATTATCAAGTGTAGTGTTGGGCTCCGCGTTACTCATGGCAGCTTGCGGTGGCGGAGCAGATGAGGAAAAGGAGCCGGTGAATGGCAGTGGTGATCCTGTCGTGGAAGAAGAGGAAATGGCTGAGCCAGAAGTGATGGCGCCGGTCATGAATGTAGATGGGGAAGAGATCGGTACGGTGACGCTGACGCAAGGACCGTCCGGAGTAGCAATGGACGTGGACGTAACCGGCCTTGAGCCAGGTGAACACGGCATGCACTTCCATGAAACGGGCGTTTGTACAGCGCCAGACTTTAAAGAGTCTGCAGGCGGTCACTTTAACCCGACGGATAAAAAGCATGGTTTGGAAAATCCCGATGGACACCACGCAGGTGATTTGGAGAATTTAGTGGCGGATGAAGACGGAAATGCAAAAGTTACGATAACGACAGATGCAGTTACTCTTGAATCAGGTATGGATAATTCTTTGATTGATGAGGATGGTACTGCGTTAGTTATCCATGAAGGTCCGGATGATAACGTAACGGATCCAGCGGGCGACTCAGGAACACCATTTGCTTGTGCTGAGATTACGTCTGAGAATATGAAGTGATAAGCAAGTAGGATGTCCCGGGGTTTCGGGGCATCTTTTTTGTTGTTTGGACTTGTTTAAGTGCAAGTGCAAGTGCAAGTACAAGTGCTTGGGAAGAGTGAGTTACTTAGTAGAGTACGTTGGGATGGAAGAGCCGTAACGAAGAACGGCTTTTGCGAGTAAAAGCGTAGCGTTAGGAGCACATCTTTGCTTTGACAGGTGAAAAACCCAGCGAGCGAAGGGGTATGGTTCACCGCCCACCCATAGGACACGCGTCCCCTCCGAAGCACCAATCACCACCCCAAATCCCACCGCCAGCCTCTCCAATTCACCCAATTGAACACAAAAAAAGAACGCCCTCCCGGAAAGGGGCGTTCTGTTGATTATCGCACTACCGCGATAATCCCTTCTTCATCATCCAGCTTCAGCTGAATGCCTGCTGCCATCGGATCCTGATCGAGATACTGCTCGATCCAAAGGCGAAGCGCCTCGACTAGACGAGAGGTATCCAAATGATGCATCTTGCCGTTAAGCTCCGCATCTGCTGAAAACCCAGTGTCGTCATCGTAGGCAAGCTCGACTTCCACGTCGTCTGGCATTGCACGTGACTCTTTTGCAATCAATACACACACCGCATTCACTACGTCTTGTTCGTAGATTATCTGTTGTTCCATTGATTCATATCCTCATTGCGCTTACGCTCTTTCTCTTTGAAGATTGCGAAAATCTTCCGAACCATGTAAATGATGAAGACAATCGCTAACACGTTGATCAGCAAGCCCATGATGGATCCAAGCATACCCATATTTGCAAACAAGCTACCGAATAGTAGACCCGCTAGTCCACCAACGAATAGACCTTTCATCAAGCCGCCACCCATACCGCCTGGCTTCTTAGCTGTTTTGCCTGCCGTTGCTTTATCATTGCTTTGATTGGTATCTTGTTTCTTTTCTGCTTTATTCGGTTGCACACGGTTAGGTGTACTGAAACTCTTCTTACCAGACTTATAGCCACGAGCTTCGGCCGTAATTTCATCTTGGAAGATGATGTTCCCAATCGGCGACAAAATCAACGTCGCGGCTAGGAAAAATGCAGCAAATTTTTTCAATTGAAATTCTCCTTTAATGCTGTAATGAAGGTCTTGGGTTGACCAAAGCCCTTGTCTCTATTTTACTGGATAACTTGCCGTAATGAAAGGAAATCCCCTTACTTGGCGAAGAAGTTTTCCGTATAAAATGGCTGTTCTTTGTCATTGAAATCCACACCGATCCCAAGGAACTGATAGTCACGGATTAATATGTTTTCCCGGTGACCTTTGGAATTCATCAGCCCTTCATGTGCAAAAATACTGCTAGACTGACCATATGCTAGATTTTCACCCGCACTAACGAACTTAAGGCCTTGTTTTTTCATGCGATCGAAAGGGGATTCGCCTTGCAAGTTTTCATGACTGAAGTAATCTTGCACTGCCATATCAGTACTATGCAGACGGGCAGTGTCAGATGCCAGTTGATCCCATGTTAAAATAGAGCGACCGTGGCGCACTCTGGCCGCGTTCGTCAAATCAAATAATTGCATCTCGAAGCCTTGGCGCATAGCATCGTTTTGTGGTGCGTAGAGCGCAGACTTACCTGACTCTAGCGAATTCGCGATCAATTGAACCGCGGTGACGGTATTTTCTTTATGCAGATCATAAAAAACGTACATATAAAGACCGTCGGAATGAAAAACATCCATGCCTTCATCGTCCTGCAACTTATAAATATTGGTACCTTTACGTATTTCCGTAATCGGTTCACCCAGTCCTTCACGTATTGTTTCTTTCGGCACACCGTATTCAATGCCGATAGATGAAGCGATGAGACGGTCGTTCGTGTAGATGGCGTTGACTCGACGTTTAATATCATACGACAGCATGACGAAATTCTGGTAGTTATCATGGAATGTCAGCCATTCCGTGCCATATTCATTGACGGATTTCCGTTGCGGATCACCGAGCTTTTCTTTCACTTGTGCTTCTGGTGTGCCAATTTCAATATTGTGGATGGAAATAATGCCCGTTGCAGGTGCATCAAGCACAGGTTGGGCAACTTCATCCGGGGGGCTGCTTCCGACGGCTTTGTCGGAAACGAATGTAATTAAATCGGTGATCGATTGTTTTGTATAGTCGAGCGCAGATCCAACTACTTCCTCGTTCAGTACAGTTTCTACTTTGGCGTCAACTGGGTCGAGAAACGATAAGTCCACATATTCTGATACGGGACCTTCCCAGAAGGGCTTGAATGCGTAGAGGAGTACTGCGAGAAAGAGTAACTGAAACAGGCGTTTTATCATAAGAAACCCACTCCTCTTTCACATTATACTCTGTTTGTACCTCGGCAATACAGCGGTAACTATTAATTGTTGAAAATTATCCGCCAGAGTAGCAGGAAAAAGGGTATACTAAAAAAAGAATGGAAAGTCTGGAAGGAGTGGATGGCATGTTCGGTGGTTTGAGCAGTATACCTTCCTGGTTTTATATTGTCGCATTTGCGGTCGTCATATTGTTTGTCCTGATTACGGAATGGAGAACAAGATGAGCACTGAATTTCATTAGAAAGAAGGAAAAACATGTTAACATTTGAAGAGAAACAGCAGATTATAGAAGAGTTCCCGGAGTTAGTGAAGAAAGAAGTATCGATGAAGCGCTTGAACTATCATTATGAAGAGTCTTTGTATGATAAAACAGTCGTCGTGCAGCACTTGCATCCGAATGGTAATGCATTTGTCTATGTGGCAGACGTAGAAGGCTATGAAGCGGATGACCGCGGTCTAGTGAACGTACGTGATTACTCTGCGGATGAATTCCGTGCAGTGATCCGCGCAGCGGTTGAAGGATTGGCGACTGAGGTACAAGAAGCAGATCCGATCGCAGAAACATGGCAGAATTCGAATGGCCAGATGTTGACACTTCTTGAGGAAGACGGCTTCTTTAACGTCTATCACGAAGCGAACTTGGAAGAGGGCTTTGGCGATTATGGCGAGGCGGCAAGCTATTTGAAAGAAGAAGGCTTTTCCGTCAAAACGAAATAACTGCAACAGGGGTGATATCGTATGAAGGGTAAGACAGTCGCGATTTGGCTTGTAGTGGTGTTGATTGTAGCGGTAGTGGGCGTCGTATTGATGGTTCAGGCTACGTTTAAAAATAATCCCACACAGAAAAATCATCAGTCGATGGACAATCAGTCGTATACCGAGATCGGTACATTCGGCTGGCAATAAAAACAGCCTGTCAGGAATTCCCGACAGGCTGTTTTTATTTTGCGCTATATTTCTGGCTGTTGGAACGGTATAATCCTTTGCCAAATGGCAACCACCAGTTCCACTTACCAAACAGTTTCATCAAACTAGGTACTAGCAACAGTCGGATAATTGTCGCATCAATCGCAACAGCGACCGCGATTCCTACTCCAATTTGCTTGACTGGCATTACATCTGTAAACGCGAAGGCACCTGTTAGCACGATCATGATGAGCGCGGCAGACGTGATGACTTTACTTGTCGTCGCAAGTCCTTCGACCGTAGATTTGTCATTATCGAATGACTGTGCAAACTCTTCTTGCATCCGTGAGATCAAGAATACTTCATAGTCCATACTCAAGCCGAACACGAGACTGAAGACAATGACTGGGATGATGAGCGCTACGGTACCAGGATTTAATCCGAAATGACCGTACTGGAATATATACACGAGTATACCGAACGTTGCCGATAACCCAAGAATATTCATTAGGATTGCTTTCACCGGAATGACTAATGAACGGAACGCGAACATTAGGATGAAGAATGTTGAAACGATGATAATTAATAATACGTATACGATGTGATCCGCTATTTCATCGAAGATTTCCTGATTGAAACGCGGTTCACCGCCTAGCAAGATGTTGAAGCCAGTATCTTTCTCTGACCAATCACGAATCCAGTCTTGTGCTTCATTCGAGCTACCGGCAGCACTCAACGTAACGGGGATAAGTAATCGGTTGCCACTGTCCGTGAAGTTCTTCAGCACGGGATTGAGTTGATCGTACATTTGCGGAATACGCAGCGTTTGCTCCCATTCCTTTACAGTATCTATACCACTGAGCGTAAAGACGGTCGAAACTTCTTTAACTACCGGATCATTCGTCAATTGATCTTGCAACGTAATCATATCCGCCAGACCTTCAGTCGTTTTCCAGCTACCATCCCGTTCAGCAATGAGGAACACGGTACTCTCGTCACCTAAGCCAAACGTATCTTCCATTTGTTCAAATGCTACACGTGTATCAAAGTTTTTCGGTAACGAGTCGATCTGCGGAATCGTCAATTCCATGTTCTTCACCGGAATAACCGCAATTGCGAGTAACACAAATGCTACGATCGCAATGGTTACCGGACGTTTGATAACACCGTTCGCAAACTTTCTCCAACCGTTTGCATCTTCGTTACGCTCTTTCAGCAAACGGCCCTTGTGAATACGTTCACCGAGCATCAACAAGACGGAAGGCAATAAAGTAAGTGATGAAACGACTGCCATTCCAACGACAATCATGCCGCCAAGTGCAATATTCATGAAAATATCCACCTTAATGAGCAGCATCGCACCAAGTCCAATAAACACACAAACTGCAGAGAATATAATGGAACGGCCAGCAGTACGGATCGTCATGATGATCGATTCCTCGACGCTACGTTTCCTAAGTTCTTCTCGATACCGACTAATGAACAACAACGCAAAGTCTATGGACAGAGCGAGACCGAGCATCGGCACGATATTCAGTACGAAAATAGAGAGATCTACCGTGTTGCCAAGCAAAGCTAAAATTCCGAGAGTGGAGACGACGGTGCCAATGCCGACAATTAATGGAACGAAAGAGGCAACGATTGTTCCAAATGCAAACAACAACACGACGATCGCAATCGGTAAACCGATCGCTTCCGCTGTCATCAAGTCTCGTTGGCTCGCTTGATTGACATCGTGTTCAAATGCCCCTCCACCAGTGAGTGTTACGCCAGCTTGACCCCCGATTTCGTCGCGTATATCCTCGACGACTTGCGGCATATCGTCAGGTGCCGTATCAAATTGCAACAAGGCATAGGATAAATCTTTCGTATACTGTTCTTTTTCCACAAGAGGAGATACGATATCGGACATGACACCGAGCTTTTCTAGCTGATCAAGTGATGCATCGATTTCTGCATCGGACTTTCCGTCAAATACTAAAAATAATGACTCGGCAGGCAATCCGAAGTCTTCCGAGACGATTTTCATGACGTGTTCATGCTCGCCATCTACACGGAAGCCGTCTCCTGCAAGTAGGCCGGGCAATTGGATGGCGAAATACGTCATCACCCCAAATAGCAAAATCCAAAACATGAAAATCCATTTATACGATTGGGTCACAAACTTCCCGAATCTCTGCAAGGCCATTCCTCCTCAAACGATGTGTGAAATCATGTAAATTCATTTCTATGTTTATCATAGCAACGAAGTACCAGAAGATGTTGCGAAAATATGGAAAGAAACGCACAAAAAAACCACTCCCTAAAAGGAAGTGGTTTGTATAGTTAAATTAGTTTTTAGTTACGTTAGTAGCTTGAAGTCCGCGTTGTCCTTGTTCGATCTCGAAAGACACGTCTTGACCTTCTTCAAGAGTTTTGAATCCGTCACCTTGGATAGCTGAGAAGTGTACGAATACGTCGTCGCCATCTTCACGTTCGATGAAGCCATAACCTTTTTCTGCGTTAAACCATTTTACTTTACCTTGTTCCATGTTTGTTTCCTCCTCGTGCACACTCGTGTACACATTGTATTACTATCCTTGCTCAATTTCTCAAAAACGGTCGAGATAAAATCGTAGACCAGCGTCGAACAAAAATAATTCTTCTTTATCATAACAAGAAAAGGGAGATAAAGCAAGTTGAAGGATTCCCTTACTAGATTCCCTGTTTGCCTTTTCACTTTGATTATAGGAAAAGTGTGAATATTTTATAGACGACCCCGGCCATTAAAGCGGAGATCGGCATCGTGATAATCCACGTTAAAACAATCTTTTGTGCGACTCCCCATTTCACACCTTTTAAGCGTTGCGCTGACCCGACTCCCATAATAGAAGAAGAGATGACATGCGTCGTGCTGACAGGCAAATGAAGAAGTGTGGCACCGAAAATAATGACCGCGGAGTTCAAATCGGACGCAATCCCGTGAATCGGCCGGATTTTCATAATCTTGCCGCCAACGGTTTTAATAATCTTATACCCGCCGATTGACGTCCCGATTCCCATCGCAGTCGCCGCTGCAATCCGTACCCATAACTGGATATCGTCGGTGGTCTGCAATTCTGCCGCGATCAAAGCCATCGTAATAATCCCCATTGCCTTTTGCGCGTCATTCGTACCGTGCGTGAATGATTGAATCGCAGCCGTCCCGATTTGCATGTAGCGAATACGACGGTTTGCTTTAAATAAATTACGGTTCTTTAATACCGTACGTAAGATGGTCATGACAAGAAATCCGCCGACGAGTGCAATGATAGGGGACAGTAACAGTGCTTGAATGATTTTAATGAATCCGCTGTAATTCAGAATACCAAATCCGGCTGCTGCAATTGCTGAGCCGGCAATAGATCCGATCAATGCATGCGATGAGCTAGAAGGAATTCCAAAATACCACGTGACCAAGTTCCAGATAATCGCGGAAACGAGTGCTGCCAAAATAACGAGAGAACCATTTTCTAATACGAACGGATCGACGATATCTTTTGTAATGGTTTTTGCTACACCTGTGAATGTCAGTGCACCGACAAAGTTCATCGTGGCCGCTAGCATAATCGCAGTCCGAGGTTTCAAAGCGCGTGTCGATACCGAAGTAGCGATCGCGTTGGCTGTATCGTGAAAACCATTAATGAAGTCGAATGCCAAGGCAAAGACCACGACGAGAATGGTTAGTATGAGAATCGTATCCATTGGTTAGGACCCCTTATGCGTTGCGCATGATAATGGTTTCGATATTGTTTGCCACGTCTTGACAAAAGTCTGCCGTGTCTTCCAGCAGTTCATACAGATCTTTCAATTGAATGATACGAATTGGATCTTTTTCACGAATGAACATTTGCTTAATGGAAGTCCGCAACACTTCGTCGCAAATCCGTTCATACTCTTTGATTTGCACAGCATGCGTACGCATTTCCACTAGCTTTTTCTTCGTCAGCAATTCCATCGCCAAAACGATTTCATCGGTACTTTTCATAATGTTGAGAATGAACTTCTGCATGTACTCATCTATTTCAATGAGAGAAAACATCTCGAGATTAGCAAGGAAATGCTCCATGCCATCGAGGATATCATCCATTGCAATCGCGATACTCAAAATATCTTCGCGCTCAATCGGCGTCATGAACGATGTGTTCAACTTCGTGATTAATTCATGAATCAACGTGTCACCAGCTGTTTCGTATTCCTTCATGCGAATGCTGACATCCTTTAAGTCCGAGACAGAATCGACTTTAAACTCGTTCGCATAGTGCATGGATTCTTGCACATGCTTGGCGATGTCCAATAACGCTGTAAAAAAAGGATCGGGTTTACGTGGACCTAACATCTAAATTCCTCCATCTATTGTTGACATCGATAGTTATTACATCATACAAAAACCGCGCGTAAAAAGATAGCGATCGGTGTAGAATTTCAGCAGAATTTGTTTGGATTTTCAATTAGCCCTTAGTATGCACAACTATTGTTAAGTTATCGTTAAGTTCTAATGAATTCATTGAAAATAAACTTAAACATGAGATGATCGGCAATAAAGCATTATAAAAGCCGGAAGGAGATCAAAATGAAGAATAATATAGCATCTTCCACAAAAAGACTAGTAGAATTATTTATCGTCTCTCTTAAACTAGGATTGACCTCATTTGGTGGACCAACCGCGCATTTAGGTTACTTCCATGAAGAGTATGTGCGAAAACGTAAATGGATGGATGAAAAAGGGTATGCGGATTTAGTAGCATTAGCGCAATTCCTTCCAGGTCCAGCAAGCAGTCAGGTAGGGATTGGAATCGGTGTGGCGCGTGCAGGGGTAGTCGGCGGCTTTATTTCCTTTCTAGGTTTCACGATGCCATCTGTCGTGGCGTTGATCTTATTTGCTACGCTTCTAGCGGGTTCAGATATTAGTGATGCAGGCTGGCTCCATGGATTGAAGATCGTGGCGGTGGCGATTGTCGCGCACGCGGTCCTCGGCATGGCAAAGAATTTAACGCCAGATATTAAGCGAAAAGCGATCGCATTATTAGCACTCGTTGTCACGCTCTTATGGCAAGCGGCTTTTACGCAAGTTGGAGTGATTATAGTAGCGGGTTTAGTAGGGTTATGGTTGTTCAAAGCTCAGGATTCGTCAGATGCTAGTTCCTCGAAATTCCTCGTGTCAAAGAAAACGGGAGTTATTTGTTTAACATTGTTCTTTACTTTGCTTGGCATGTTGCCGTTGCTTCGGGAACTGACAGGATCTTATTGGATCGCGTTATTCGATAGCTTTTATCGGTCGGGTGCGCTCGTATTTGGTGGGGGACATGTTGTCTTGCCTTTATTGGAACAGGAGCTGGTACCGGCTGGATGGATTGGAAATGAATCATTTTTAGCAGGTTATGGTGCGACGCAAGCGGTTCCAGGACCGTTGTTTACGTTTGCAGCCTATCTTGGAGCCGTGATGAACGGTTGGCAAGGTGGATTATTCGCAACCGTCGCGATTTTCTTGCCTGCCTTTTTATTGATCGTCGGAGCACTGCCTTTTTGGGACGTTTTGCGCAATCATCCGAAAATCAAAGGTGCGGTCATGGGTGTCAATGCTGCAGTCATTGGAATACTTCTTTCGGCGTTATATAATCCAATCTGGACGAGCTCGATTTTGCGGGCCGAAGACTTTGCATTGGCGGCCGTTTTATTCAGTATGCTGACTTTTTGGAAGATGCCTCCATGGATTGTCGTGCTAGCCGGTGCGGTAGGCGGAGCTTTATTGTCTATATAGTATAAAAGTAACCAAATACAACTACTTTTGTTATACTAAATGAATTCTATAGAAGAAGTGGGTTATGTACATATGAAAACTTCATTACAAAAAAAGATTCCTATGCCAACTGTTTGGCTCGTTATATTGCTCGGTTCGTTGTCGGCATTCGGTCCGCTGTCGATGGATATGTATTTGCCAGGATTGCCTATTGTGGCGGAGGATTTAAATGCTTCGACTTCACTTGTTCAATTAAGTCTGACGGCTTGTCTGCTGGGCTTAGGCGTAGGACAGCTCATTTTTGGACCGTTAAGTGATATTTATGGCAGACGGAAACCGCTCGTCATTACGCTTAGCGTGTACGCAATCGCTTCCGTTCTATGTGCGTTTAGTCCGAATATCTGGATTTTCGTTGCATTGCGTTTCGTTCAAGGTTTAACAGGCGCTGCTGGAATTGTAATTGCGAGAGCTTGCGCACGTGATTTATATGTAGGAAGTGAATTAACAAAATTCATGGCGATGTTGTCGATCGTCAGTGGATCAGCACCGATACTTTCTCCGATAATAGGCGGTGTTGTGCTGAATTATGCTTCGTGGCCAACGGTGTTCTTGTTACTGGGAGTCATCGGTTTGTTGATGTTTTTATCCACAGCGTTTTTCTTGCCGGACACGTTGCCGGTTGAAGCACGTTCGGAGAGTGGAATGCTGGCAGTCATCAAGACATTTAGTGGTCTACTGAGGGATAAGTGGTTCTTAAGCATCGCGTTAACGCAAGGTTTGATCATGTCAAGCCTATTCGCGTACATTGCGGGGTCTCCGTTCGTTTTACAGAATATTTATGGTATCACTGCGCAACAGTTTTCTCTGTTTTTCGCAATGAATGGTATCGGAATCATTACAGCGGCACAAGTGACGGGGCGGCTTTCGGGTAGAATTCACGAGTTGAAGTTCCTGCGCGCAGGTGTGTTGCTTTCATTCACAGCGAGTATTGTACTTTTGTTGACCGTCTGGAATGAATGGCCGCTTGCTGTAATTGCGACGGCGTTATTCTTTATGGTGTCGAGTGTTGGTTTGGTGTCGCCTGCGGCATTTTCGCTAGCGATGCAGAGTCAAGGGAAGTCAGCAGGAAGCGCGTCGGCGTTTATTGGACTGGTGCCTTTCATCGGCGGTGCAATTGTTTCGCCACTAGTAGGACTAGCGGGAGACAGCTCGGCGTGGCCGCTTAGTATTATCGTATTGACATGCAGTACCGCGGCGTTAGTGATTTATTTTGCAGTGGTTCAGAAAGCGTTTCGGATGCAAGGAGTTTGAGTGGATAAGGCTGGCAGTGTGATGGGGTAGGGGGATTGGCGCTTCGGAGGGGACGCTTTCCTAGAGGGCTCGCGGTGAGCCAACTGGAGCTTCGATCTCCTCGTACTCACCAAGTAATTCACCTCCAATCCTTTTTAATTCAAATTTGCGCGAAAATAGGGCATGATAGAGATAGAGAGTCTGATTATTACTTTGAGAGGTGGATGTAAAGATGGAATATCGTATTGAGCATGACACGTTCGGAGAAATACAAGTACCAGCAGATAAGTTATGGGGAGCGCAGACGCAGCGCAGTAAGCACAACTTTAAAATCGGCGGGGAACGCATTCCGCTTGGTGTAATCCAAGCCTTTGCCCATTTGAAAAAATCAGCAGCAATCGCAAGTCATTCATTCGGCAATCTATCCGAAGTCAAAATGAAAGCTATCAAAGCAGCAGCAGAAGAAGTCATTGAAGGCAAATGGGACGAGCACTTCCCGTTAGTCGTTTGGCAAACAGGAAGCGGTACGCAATCGAACATGAACATGAACGAAGTACTCGCTAACCGTGGAAACCAGTTGCTTGAAGAGTGGGGCGAGGAAGAACGCCTGCACCCGAATGACGATGTCAACAAATCACAGAGTTCGAATGATACGTTCCCGACAGCACTTCACGTGGCGGGTGTAATTGCGGTAGAGCGCGAAGTATTGCCGGCAATTGATAAATTAGCAGCAACACTTCAGAAAAAATCTGAAGACTTCACAGACATTATTAAAATTGGCCGTACGCACTTACAAGACGCGACGCCATTGACGTTGGGTCAGGAAATCAGCGGTTGGCACAGAATGCTTGAGAAAACGCACAGCATGCTAGAAACTAGTGTCGAGACGATGAAGGAACTCGCAATCGGCGGTACAGCGGTCGGTACAGGACTGAACGCACCAGCTGGATTCGGTGAGAAAGTTGCGGAAGAGATTTCGAAGTCAGTTGGAATCGACTTTACATCTGCACAGAATAAATTCCACGCATTGACGAGTTATGATGAAGTTGTCTACACACACGGCGCGCTAAAAGCATTGGCAGCAGACTTGATGAAAATAGCAAACGACGTACGTTGGTTAGCAAGTGGTCCACGTTCAGGTATTGGCGAAATTACGATTCCTGAAAACGAACCAGGCAGCTCGATCATGCCAGGTAAAGTGAATCCAACACAAAGTGAAGCGTTGACGATGGTTGTGGCTCAAGTTATGGGTAACGACGCGACGATCGGCTTCTCCGCAAGTCAGGGTAACTTTGAATTGAACGTCTTCAAACCAGTTATTATCTATAACTTCCTACAATCAGCGAAATTATTGGCTGACGGTATGATCAGCTTCAACGATAACTGTGCAGTTGGAATTGAACCGAACCGTGAAGAAATCGATAATAAAGTAAAGAATTCCTTGATGCTAGTTACAGCATTGAATCCACATATTGGCTATGAAAATGCGGCGAAAATTGCGAAGAAAGCTCATACAGAAGGTACTACGCTGAAAGAAGCGGCACTATCTACTGGTTTATTGACAGAAGCGCAATTTGACGAATATGTAGACCCAAGCAAGATGACGGGCAACTCATAATTGTCATGAATTTGTACGCTTGTTTTTCCCGCAAACCTTGTATACTAAAGGCATAACGTCTATACGAAGGAGTCAGGAATATACATGAAAAAGAAGTTACTTGCAGGACTGGCGGCGCTGACTTTGGCGCTTGCGGCATGCGGAAACGGCGCTACAGAAAAGCCTGCTGAAGTCGATCCGAAAGACGTGCGTGCAGAAGCAGGACATGACCACGCAGAACATTTGCCAAACGGAGACTTGCAAGAAGTGACCGCTTCAGCGGATATCTTGCCTTCATTTCTAGATGATAAGCCAGAAGATATGCGTATGGTCTATCAAGTAGCGGCCAATGCAACGGACATTTTAGAATACATGCCTTGCTATTGTGGTTGCGGAGATAGTGCCGGACACAAGAGTAATATGAATTGTTTCTTGGATGAAGTGCGCGAAGACGGCTCGGTCGTCTGGGATGATCACGGCACACGTTGCCTAGTTTGTCTGGAGATCGCAGTGAAATCCGTACAAATGAAGCAAGACGGCAAGTCGATGAAAGAAATCCGTGACGCAATTGATACAGAGTATGGTAATGGAAATTACGCGAAACCGACGGATACTCCAATGCCTGCATAATCGATAATATAGGCTGCAGATTTACTCTTTAACGGGAGTGGATCTGCAGTTTTTTTGCGTTTGATCATAGATTGTGGGTAAGCGCTCTATCGGACAGTTTAAGCGCTCATAGAATGGCTGTAACTGCTCTATAGCAAGCTGAATTCGCTCATAGTTTTGACCTAAGCGCTCTATACACGCATGTAACCGCTCATAGCCGGATATTTGAACACCCGAACACCTGATTACGCGAAACCGACGGATACTCCAATGCCTGCATAATCGATAATATAGGCTGCAGATTTACTCTTTAACGGGAGTGGATCTGCAGTTTTTTTTGCGTTTGATCATAGATTGTGGGTAAGCGCTCTATCGGACAGTTTAAGCGCTCATAGAATGGCTGTAACTGCTCTATAGCAAGCTGAATCCGCTCATAGTTCCGACCTATGCGCTCTATACACGCATGCAACCGCTCATAGCCGAATATTTGACCACCTAAATACCGGAACACCCAACCAAACACATAGGTCATTCGTTTCATTGGAAAGGTAAAAGGGTATGGTATAATTTAGTTAAATTAGGCAGGAGGGGATTCTGATGATTCATTTTGTACAGTTCGAAGAGCAGTATATACCGAAGATGGCCTTATTATTAGCAGCAAGGCATGCAGATGAACGACAACGTTTTCCGTTTTTGCAGGAACGTTTTGAACATGTCGAGCAAGCGGAAGAACGTTTACGTGAAGAATTGGAGAAACCTTATACGGGAGGGCTCGTGACGTTGCGGGATGAAGAAGTCATTGGCTATCTACTATACGAATACCGTCAAGACGTTTCACATGGACGTACGGTGTATGTAGGATATCCATCATTTGTCATTCATGAGGACGAGCATCCAAGACTAGCACGGTTGATGTACACAGAAGCTGGTGCGGAGTGGGTTCGTAATGGCTACTTCGAACATATCATGGATATACCGGTTGGTAACGATGAATTAATTCTTGAAATGCTGGAGCAGTCGTTTCATTTCGAACAGCGCTTTGCGGCGTTGTCGCTTGAACATTATCGTGCACAGCCTGGAGAGAATAGTCTCGTGAAGATGAAGGAACTAGTGGGGAACGAGCAAAAAGTATTGCATAAGATGGCGCCGTGGAATAGTTTGCATCAAGCGAAAGCGCCAGCGTGGAAACCGATTACACAAGAGGCGTTAGATGCGGAGCGCGATGTATTTGCAGCGTATGAAGGCAAGGAAGGCACGCGTAGCTGGGTTGCAGAACAAGACGGTGCGCCTGTAGCGTTTCATCTATTCACACCGGCGGACGCGCGTCATGCGATGACAACACCGGATGAGTCGGCAGTGCTGGTTCAGGCGACGACGAATATCGAGATGCGTGGCCAAGGGATCGGTAAGTCGATTGCGAACCACAGTTTCACTCAAATGAAAAACGCGGGCTATAAATATGTCATGACGGATTGGTTGACGGCGAATCATTTGGCGTCGTATTTCTGGCCTAAGCTAGGATTCCGTTCATATATGATTCGTATGGCGCGTACAGTGGATGCACGCATCTCATGGGCGGACGGACAATGACGGGCGTGAAGTTCGTCACATCATGGAGTGGCGGCAAGGATTCGGCACTTGCAACGTATCGTGCAATCCAAGAAGGAAATACGCCGGCTATGCTGTGGACGATGTTCGAGAAAGAACAGCCACATTCTAAATCTCACGCATTGCCACTGGAGATTGTTCAAGCGCAGGCGAAGCAGATGGATATCCCGCTGATGATTCGAAAAGCAGACTGGGCAGGCTATGAAGTGCAATTCATAGACGCTATGCGCGTGTCTAAAGCACATGGTATTCACAAAGCCGTATTTGGAGATATTGACTTAGAAGATCATTTGTTGTGGGTACAGTCCATGTGTGCCAAAGTGGGTATGGAAGCGTATCATCCACTTTGGGAAGAACCGAGACGTAAGCTACTCGAGGAATTCATTGCGGAAGACTTTGAAGCCTATGTAGTCGTCGTCAATACTAAAATGATGCCTGCTGAATTTCTCGGCAGACGTTTCACGATTGACTTATTGGATGAACTTGAAGCGCTCGGCATCGATAGCTGTGGGGAGTCAGGAGAATTCCATACGGTCGTCGTGGATGGGCCGATTTTCAAGGAACGTATCCCTGTGAAGATGAGCGAGACTATCGAAAAAGATGGCTATGTATTTTTGAAATGTGAGATAGAACAAGAAACTTCCACAGACTGAGAGATCATCTGTGGAAGTTTCTTGTTTCCGGAATAAAAGTAGAAAAAGGAGTGGACGTTTGATGAAAACGAAGAGAATCCGTACACAAGAAGACCTTCAAAAGTCTTTTGACATACGAAAAGCGGTATTTGTCCAAGAACAACAGGTTCCAGAAGAGGATGAGTTTGATGAATTTGATGTGCTGAATGAAGTATGTGAACATATTTTAGTAGAACATGAAGGACAAGCGCTCGCATCAGGCAGATTAAGAGTTGTAGATGGGATCGGGAAGTTAGAACGCATTTGTGTGCTAGCCACTCATCGAAGTCTTGGCGTTGGAAAGGTAATTGTTCTAGGCTTGGAAGAAATCGCAAATGACAAGGGGATTGAGCGGTTGAAGTTGCATGGACAAACGCATGCAGAGGAGTTTTATCGTAAACTTGGATACGAGACTACGTCTGATATATTCATGGAAGATGGTATACCGCATATTGTGATGGAGAAAGTTCGCTCTATAGTTTGAGGTAGGATTTGTTTTGTACAAAAAAGCCCCTACTAGTAGAAGATAAAATCTACTAGTAGGGGCATTCGTCGCATGATTAGCTTATTTACGTAATTGAATTTCGATATTGATCTTTACTTCATCACTTACGACCACGCCGCCAGTTTCTAGTGCAGCGTTCCATGTTAAACCGAATTCTTTACGGTTAATCGTTGTTTTACCTGTAAATCCAGCAGCTTCGTCTCCACTCATCGGATCTTTAGCCATACCTTCATACTTTACATTGAACGTGACAGGCTTTGTTGTATCTCTAATCGTGAAGTCGCCAGTTAAGTCGTACGTATCTTTAGAAGTCTTCTCAATTTTTGTTGCTTTGAATGATAATTTCGGGTAATTTTCTACATCGAAAAAGTCAGCTGAACGTAGATGGTTGTCTCGATCGGGTTTACGTGTATCAATACTGTTCGCATCAATTGTGAAATCGATAGACGCTCCTGTTAAATCTTCTGGATCCGCTTCGATGTTTCCTTGGAATTCGTTAAATGTTCCTTTTACGTTTGAAATCATCATATGTCTTACGGAAAATTCTACTGTGCTGTGTGCAGTGTCAACGTTCCATTTTGCTTTTGTCATATAAATCTCCTCCAATAATGTGTGTTTTTATTTTAAAATCCATTAACTCCATTTAACAAACCAGCAAAAACCAAACATTTAGATAGTATTTACTTCAACCAGTTTTTCGCTTTCTGCGCGACTTCCTGCGTCAAGCTATGACCATGAACCCAAGCAGTTGTCATATCTGCACCTCTTTCTTTAAAGAGACTGATCACGCGCTTGCTTTCGGATTCAGGTACAATTGGATCGCCTTCGCCTAGTGAAAGGAATATTTTCACATCGCTGAAATCTTGTTTTTTTTCTATATCTGCAGGATACAGTGGTGCGAATAAGGCTGCTTTTTTGAATGTTTCTGGTTGCTTGAGCATCATTTGAATCGCAATATTCGAACCGTTTGAGAACCCGACTAGCACGATATCTTCCATTTTGAAATCATACTCTTTTGCTTTTTCTTCAATGAACTCATACAGTTCATTGCCGCGGAACTCAAGATCTTCCCAGTCGTACTGCCCTTCACCGTGGCGTTTAAAGAATCTATTCATGCCATTTTCCTGTACATTGCCTCTGATGCCTAAAACGTTGTATTCGGGATTGAGTAGTTCGGCAAGAGATACTAAGTCCGTTTCTGTACCGCCTGTGCCGTGGAGCAATACAAATACCGGTGCGCCTTTTTTCTTTTCATTGTAAATATATTTCACTGTTCTACAACTCCTCTCAATAGATATCAAGCCGTTCTACTGTAAATGACTTGCCTATTTCCCGCTAATCATTACTGGCAAGTCTGCTTATAGTATTTTTTCCTATACTATATTTCCAATTTCGGAAGCAGAGTTTCGTATTCTTGCCTTTTATGTTCGTATTGCTCCGGTAATTTCAGCATCGTGCCTAGCGATTTCATGTCTTCATCAATATCAAATCCAGGACCGTCTGTTGCGAACTCGAATACGATCTTTCCTTTTTCCTTGGTATAGATGGAGTTGAAGTAATTTCTGTCCTTTACTACAGTGACCCCGAATTCTTCATCTTGTAGTACGGACTGCCATTCTTTCAATGCATCCTTATGCGGCACCGACCACGCGAT
This sequence comes from Sporosarcina ureae, assembly GCF_002109325.1. Classification (GTDB taxonomy): domain Bacteria; phylum Bacillota; class Bacilli; order Bacillales_A; family Planococcaceae; genus Sporosarcina; species Sporosarcina ureae_C. The sequence goes on from NZ_CP015348.1 coordinate 2,210,634, forward strand.
GTGGTGGACAGTTCCGATGCCGAATCTTCCAGCAGGTTGCGGAGGAATGGTCGTAATAATATGGTGTTTTTCCTTGCCAACTGTTTCAAAGTGTTGATTCTGATCATCTATAGTTAGCTCATGTAATCCCATGAGGCCGGTTAGAAGATCTTTTGTGCCTTCAGGATTTCCGGACAATAAAACCGCGCCGTGGAAATCAACAATATCATAATGATCTGCAGCAATTTCACCTTCGACCATTGCGAGCTCGAGTCCATGAATATCATCGAACTCGAGTGTGTCTTTACCGAAAAGCTGTGTCATTTCAATGGAGATATGTTGAGCAGTTAAATGCTCTTTCCAATAGTCCATGCTGCCTTTAGGTATTCTAAAAGCAATTCGTCCGACCTGACCGCTACCTTTTCTACCTTGATTAGTATTTGTCCAAGGGAAGAATGTAATGACCGTACCAGGAGCAACATTATGATCTCCGAAGTACAAGTGATAGACGCTTGGATCTTCAAAGTTTACCGTTTGCTTTATGAGACGGAGTCCCAAAACATCCCTGTAAAACTTCAAGTTTTCATTAGGATCTCCTACAATCGCTGTAATATGGTGGATCTTTTTAATTGCTTCCATTTACAAAACTCCTTTTAAAACTGTTATGAACGTGTTGTATCGAATGGGCGAATCTGTGATTCAATATATTCACGCTTAGGCTCAAGGAACGGTGGAAGGGATAGGTTTTCACCTAATGTTTCATATAGTTCATCTGTCATGAAGCCTGGTCCATCTGTTGATAGCTCGATCAGAATATGACCGACGCGTGTGTAAAGCGCTTCAAAGTAAAAGCGGTCTACATGACCGGAATGTTGCATACCCATTTCGTCATATTTAGCTTCCCAGTTTTTAATCGCTTCATGGTCTTTCACTCTGAACGATACGTGGTGAACTTGTCCATATCCTTGACGACTTGGTGTTGTATCATCATTTCGTAAAATGACCTGTCCGCCGTTGCCGCCTTCACCTACATCAAACAGCGTGACATTTTCTTCTTCAAGAATTGGTTTCATACCGTATACTTCCGTCAGCATTTTCTTGAAATCTTCAAAGTAGCTAACTGTGATTTCAATTGGCCCTAAACCATAAATCGCGTGCTCTTCAGGTACGGGTCCATTTTTCCAAGGCTTGCCGGGTGCTACGCCTTCATTATTCTCATCAGAGAACAGTTGATATTTCTGTCCGTCTACTTCTTGGAAAGGTAGTACTTTTTTGCCGAATAGCTCTTGAATACCGTCGTTATCTATACCAAACTCTTTGAAACGCTCTAGATAAAATTCAAGTGCTGCGTCATTAGGTACTCGTAGTCCCGTTCTAGAAATCGAGTTCGTTCCCGGTGTTCCTTTCGGGTTGTTCGGGAAGTCGAAGAACGTCATGTCAGTCCCTGGCGAACCGACATCATCCGCGAAAAATGTATGATACGTGTGGATGTCATCTTGGTTTACCGTTTTCTTAACTAATCGCATGCCTAGCACGTTTGTGAAAAAGTCATAGTTTCTCATTGCGTTATCTGTCATTGCGGTAACGTGATGAATACCTAGTAATTCGTTTGTCATGTTATAAAACCCCTTTTTAAATTATGTTTAGTTGATATATTATTAATTCGAGATGTTAGTTGTGAAAAAAACTAGATTTACCATTACATATTTTGTGCATGTAAACCTAACTTTTTTAACTGTGTAATTAGTTGTTCTTTTTCTTGTATATCTAGTCCACTAAATATTTCTTTGATCGCCTTTTTGTGAGGAGGGAAGATTTCGTTCATCAGCTCCATCCCATCCGTTGTAATGGACGCATGTGTGACACGTCGATCTTTTGGACAAGGCTTTCTTTTGATTAAGTTTTTCTTTTCTAGTTTATCTACAACGTAGGTGATACTACTACTAGCAATCAATACTTGCTCACCGATTTTTTGTATCGGTTGATCACCCTTACTATAGACTAATTCTAAAACGGCAAACTCTGTTGGATTTAATCCGGAGCGTTTTATATCTTCTTCCACACGCACCTTAATGGATTGCAATGCTCGAGTTAAAACAATGAATGCCTTTAGAGACAAATCTTCTTCATAAACTTCTTTATTTTGATTGTCCATGACGCTCTCCTTTTATCTCGAATTCAAGGTAATCATATAATATTCACTTTATGATGTCAACCCATACGTTTGTACAAGATCTCTACTACGTAAAAAGTTTGCATCATTTCAAATGGAAAAGGTGTAAACGAAAGGGGAGGCTAACGGTACGTAGTGAATAGCCTCCACACACTATCATCTATTAGTAGATTCTAATACATCGTGGTGTTAAAGCGCAGCATCGTTTTGGAAGTTCATGACAAAGTGAGACGCGTCATTGTACACTCCGAAAACGTATCCTTGGTCTTTGAAAAAGTTCAAAACTCCAGGAAGTGCTTCTAAAGTTTGTGATTTTTCGTGCATCAATACAATTTCTTTATCAGAAGTAGTGTCTTGTTTGATGTTTTGTATTATTTGAGAGGGATTGCCGGGAAGTTCCCAATCATGCGAATCGATCGTCCAATCCCAAATTTTAATATGTGCCTCAGCTAGTTGTTTTCGTATTTGTCCGCCGTTCAATCCAGGCGCTGATCCATAAGGAGGGCGAACTAGACTAGGAGTAGTTCCTGTAATTTTATGAATTAGATCTAGTGTTTCAATCATTTCGGGTACAAACTGTTGATTCGTATAAAGTGCTTGATAATTGTGAGTCATACTGTGGCCGCCTATATAATGACCTTCTTGTGTTGCACGTTTTACGCTTTCCTGAAGATGTTCTTTCTTCAAGTTACTGCCTTGCATGAAGAATGTAGCTTTGGCACCATGTGCATCCAAAACATCTAAAAATTGCTCAGTCCATTTGCTTGGACCGTCATCAAATGTTAAATACACTACTTTTTCTGTTTTTTCCTCTTCTACAGGCGGCTCCGTGTTTTCTTCAGCTGGCGTTTGCGTTGGTCCTTCAGAAGATATCTCTGTTTCTTCTTCGGTAGGTGTTTCTGTTTCATCGGATTCTATTGTAGGGAATATTTCAGGTTCAGGACTAGATTCTTCTGGCGGTGTAATAGGTTCTGGCTGATCATTTGATGGTGGTGTTTCGGTTGGTGCTGGTTTGGTTACAGGTTGATCCGGTGTACTAGGTACTTCACGGAAAGAGTATGACGTCCCAACAAAAAGAACAGTACCCGATAGAACGAGAAGAAAAATCAGAAGCAGAAAATATCTTTTCTTCAGCTTTCTTCTTTTCTTTCCGACTTGTTGATGCAACGTATTCATGAAATTTACATCTCCTATCATTATGTGTTCAATTGACTATCTTATGTATGTATATAAATTCCTTTGCTTATAGGAAGAACAGCAGACGAAATCCATCATCTGCTGCTGTTAAATAACTTACTGAATATACGCGTCCCCAACTAGGGCATCCTGTAAAATATGTGAAGGGATTTCAAATGTGACGACTCCCATATAACCTGGTGCTACTTCGTACTGATCGAAAGAAATGACGAGTGTATGATCCGCAGTAATATAGAAGTCTTGATTTGCTTCGATTGAACTGAATTCAACGTCCGCTCCTTCAATAGCTAAATACGCAGTGTTCTCATATTCTTCCATTTGTCGCTTCATCTCTTGTTTAATATACGTATTGATGATCCCGACATAGGAATCGTCTTTAAAGAGACTTGGTAATGTAAGAAGGATATTATGTCGTTTATCAATCGTATCGTATTGCATTTCAGTGGAAGAGGATCCAGCCGTAGTCGTTTCATAACGCGCAATGGATAGGATTTGTTCTGTATCCGTTTTTACTTCATAACCTGAATCCATGCCTAAATGTCCGCTACCCGCCTCTTCCAGTCTGGCGATCTCTTCCTCAAATTTCGTAAAGAGCGCTCTGTTTTCTTCGATATACTTTTCATTTAGGGCAATTTGTAATCCTTCGTTTTCTAAACCATCGATGGCCGGCGTTTCCATGTTTGCTTGATACGTTTCCTTTTCCATTGTTAAGGTTTCTATCGTGAAAACTTGCACGATCGAACCAAGAACCGGGATGTTCACTAGCGAATTGGCGAAAGTTGGACTAGCATTAATACCACCAACGAATAAAGCCGCCGCCGCAGCTACACTGAGTGACCAATTTCTCAGTGGAGAAGGCTTCTTTTTTGAAAGTTTAGCTCTTTGAATTGAATCTTTCACTAAATTATCTAATTCGGGAGGAATTTCAATATCGTCATATTCTTTCTTCATTTTGTTCATCCGTTTCATTCCAAATCCCCCTTTTCAATTTCTATCCGCAGTTTTTTTAAAGTTCGGTAAAGCCTGGTTTTCACGGTATTACTGTTTTCATCTAAAATGGCTGCTACTTCGTCAATCTTCAAGTCTTCAAAGAAGCGTAAAATAATCAACGACTTTTCGTCTGGAGAAAGAGTCTCTAGCGCATCTAATAAATCTATATCAGTTGGTTCATCTTCAGCTTTTGGTAAATAGCCATCTAGAACTTCGTCATCCATCACCATCATCCGTTGATGTTTACGAATGAAATCGATGGATGTATTCACGAGTATTCGATAAAACCATGTCTTTAAGTACTTAATTTCCTCGAGGCGATGAATATATTTTAACGCTTTGAAAATCGAATCTTGCACAATATCCAACGCATTTTCTTTGTTTTTCACATAGCTATAGGCGAGCCGATAATGAGCATTTTGGTTTTCAATTAAAAATTGCTCCACCTGCTCCATTTTTTTATTTTTTGTCATGACAAAAGGTTCACCTTCTTCAATTTTAAACATGTCGCGATCACGTCTTACTCTTTTGACGGACAGCTTCTGCAAAAAGTTTGGATTTTATTTTAAAAATAGACAAGAATAAGCTGATCACATGCTGTTGAGAGCAAGAATTATTTTTCTTGTTTCGTAACTGCTATACTCATGACTATACCAACGGATAAAGGAGCAATGTATTTTATGAAGAAATATATAAATGCGAATATATACGGTGACCCAGATTCCCATGAGTTTTTAGTGAAAGATGGTCAGTTTACCGCAATAGGTAATGATCTAGATAACGCAGATGAAGTAATTGATCTGCAAGGACGTTTAGTATTGCCACCTTATGTGGACCCTCATTTACATTTGGATTATATCTTTTCGGGACTAGGCGAAGGAAATGCAAATGTATCCGGAACATTATTTGAAGGCATTCAGCGTTGGAGTGATAATAAGAAATCATTGACTGAAGAAATGGTGCGTGAACGTGCGATAAAAGGAATTCAAAAAGAAGTGAGTAAAGGAGTTCAATTCATTCGTACACATGTAGACATTACAGATCCAAATTTAACGGGAATGAAAGCATTAGTTACACTGCGCGAAGAATTGAAAGACCTCGTTACATTACAACTCGTAGCTTTTCCTCAAGAAGGATTTTTTAGATATGAAGGGGCAGAGCGTTTAATGCAAGAAGCGCTTGAAATGGGTGCGGACGTAGTAGGGGGATTCCTCACTTTGAAATTTCGTATGAGCATGGCGTGGAGTCATTGCGACGTATTGTCGACATGGCCATCAAGCATAATGTGATGATTGATATTCACTGTGATGAAAACGATGACCCAAATAGCCGGTTCTTGGAAGTGTTAAACGCGCTCGTTATGGAAAAAGACTACGGTAAGTATACAACGGCTAGTCATACATGTAGCTTCGGTTCAGTCGATAATAGCTATGCCAATAAAATGTTAGGTCTTTTTAAAGAATCACAAATTAATTTTATTTCTTGTCCAACTGAAAACGCCCATTTACAAGGACGCGGCGATAGCTATCCTAAACGTCGTGGCTTAACTCGAGTCAAAGAGCTATTGAATAACGGAAACAATGTGGCGTTTGCGCAAGATTCCATAGCGGATTACTGGTATCCGTTAGGCAATGGGAATATGATGAATATTTTAGACAATGGGATTCACTTAGCGCATTACACACATATTGACGAGATCAATAAGGCATTGGATTTGATCACGTATTACGGTGCAAACATTATGAGAGTAAATGATGCGTATGGTATTGAAGTAGGGAAGCCTGCCAACTTTATCGTGTTGGATGCACAGGATCCGTATGAGGCTATTCGTGAGCGAGCAGAAGTGCTGATGTCTGTGAGAAATGGTGGCTATCTCTTTAAGCGTGAACCGCGGAAAAATGAAGTAGAAGTAGATTTTTTAAAGCAATCGTGAAATTCTATGACCATTCTTAAAAGTCCTCCTCAACATGCGTTGAGGAGGACTTTTATGTGATTTGAAATTTTGATATTGGAGATGTGTGAATAAACTATGTTACACAATGGCCCGGATTGAGACGTAGTAATTCTTACACCATAACTCCACCTTAGTTTTATTATTTTATGTACTTTATATTATCCATTAAACCCCAAACGACAGAATCCTTACTCAAATTAAAAGAGGTACTACATACGAACACTTGATTATATTCAGAATGGTTGGATTAATCTTGCAAGTTAATGCAGATAATGCTACATTGATGGTGTCGTTCTCTACCTGACTTGCAAATGTCGAGTAGATTTGTAAGTGTAAAATCTAAGTGGATGAAATACTACTATAGAAAAAGTTTATTTTATTAGGGGGACAATGAATAATGATACAAATCGGTAAACATGATCATGTTGGAAGTTTTTTAAGAACAGATGCCATTAAAGATGCGAGAAAATCCTACATACATGATGAATTGACGGCACAGGAACTGCGGCAAGTTGAAGATGTAGAAATTGAAAAATTAGTAAAGAAACAAATTGATTTAGGAATAAAGGCCATTACAGACGGTGAGTTTAGACGTTCTTGGTTTATGCATGACTTTTTCTGGGGCTTAGAAGGCGTTTCATTTGAAGCGGTTGAAAAAGGTTATGATTTTGTCGGACAAACAACTAGGGCGGAATCCTTTAAAGTAACAGGTGAAATTTCATTTGGAAATCATGAAATGGTAAATGATTTAAAATTTCTAGCTGACTTAGTTGAAGAGTATGGGGATGGATCGCAATTTGCAAAGTATACGATTCCCGCACCAACCATGTTTTTCCAACGAGTCCTTACAGAAAAGGAAAAAGAAATCTATCCAACTATCGAAGATTTAGCAGCTGACATAATTAAAGTATACCAAGATGCGATCCAGGCTTTCTACGATGCCGGTTGTAGATATTTACAGTTTGATGAGTGTATCTTATCCGCATTAGATGACCCAAAACTAGCAAACATTATGGAGAATTTCACAGGATTAAAATTAACAGACACAACAGATTTATTCGTTAGGGTGATTAAGGAGTCATTAAAGAATAAACCAGAAGATATGATTGTGGCGACACATATGTGTAAGGGAAACTATAAGTCTGCTTATTTATATACAAGTGGTTATGAAACTGTTTCTAAGTATTTCGATGAGCTTGGTTATGATGTGTACTTATTGGAATATGATGATGAACGTTCAGGCGGTTTTGAACCATTAGCGAACATCAAAAATGAGGGTACACAAGTAGTATTAGGGGTCGTGACTTCGAAAACTCCAGAATTAGAAGATGCAAATGCGATGAAAGAAAAAGTGAAAGCAGCTTCGGAGCATTTCCCATTGGAACGTTTATTAATATCACCGCAATGTGGATTTGCAAGTACCGAAGAAGGAAACAGTCTATCAGAAGAAGAGCAGTGGGGGAAAATGGAACATATTATTAAGCTGTCGAAAGAAATCTGGTAATATGTAAGAAATTTCAAATCTACGTCAAAACACACACACTTTTTACTTCTATGTGAAAAGGGTGTGTGTTTATTTTAGATTTTAAATAAAATTTGATCATGCTACCATTGATGATAAAAATTGCATCGATAGGTCGGACAGTGGTTTGGACCTGTTGATCTCTGTTGCAGCTGGACGCGTGTTCTATGGGCGGGTGGTGAACCACACTTCTCGCTACGCTCGCTAGGTGTTTCACCTGTCAAAGCAAAGATGTGCTCCTTCTCGCTACGCTTCACTCGCAAAAGCCGTTCTTCGTTACGGCTCTTGCTAATCCTCCCGGAGTCGCCGGCTGTAACGAAGATCAACTAAGAAAGTGATCCTAAACAAACAGCGCCCGATAGCTAGATAGTGGTTTGAAACCGTTGATCTGCGCTGCAACCGGACGCTTTCTGGAGGGCGGGCGGTGAACCACACCCCTCGCTTCGCTCGCTAGGTGTTTCACCTGTCCCGCTGATCCTCCCAGAGTCGCCGGTTTCCGCTCCGATCAACTAAGTTACTACGAATAAATCATGTAACGCAATCGCGCCCTTTAACTTAATAAGAACCCTTGAATTGTGACGAACAAAGCAAACATAGAAGTTAACAGAAGTAGCCAACCATAAACTTTTCGACCTTCTCTAAACTCTTGAATGCACATTACTAAAAACATTAGACCTAAGGACAACATCATATAACTTTGGAATTGAAAATCATTTGTAATAAGTCCATATGCTGCAAAGGAAATTCCCAATGCCGCAAATACAAAATGTAGTATTCTTAACAACAAATCACTCCTTGTAAATCAACAAATGCGCCCGATTGCTAAGTATAGAATTCTATACTTTTAAGACTGTCCCAGTGAATTAGCTCTTGTCTTTATAGCAATTTTATTCAAAAACAGCCAAATGTGAAAATAAAGAACAGAACCCACAACTCCTAAAACTAGATATTCCATAACTCCTTCGCCCCACCCGTTTCTTACCAAATCTCCTAAGGCATAAATGTTACAAATTATTCCCAAAGATATAAATATAATTAAAGATATAAAGTAATTTCGTGTTTTAAAAAACTCTTGTACAAAGAAATCTACGCATAAAGTGATAAAACCGCCAATCAAAAAGACTGGCAATACAAAAAATCCCCATATAACAAGAAAGTCAGTTAGCTCAAAGTAATTTAATGAATCAAAATAGCTTAATGAAATCAGTTGTACAAATATAAAACTACTAACAAAACTAGTGATTGCGTAGATAATTAATATCATTCTTCATTCTCCTCTTTAACAAAGAAAGGATAATTTTATTTAAGAATCTGGCCCTATTGAGGCACAGTCCTTATTCAACAACTGCGCCCATTTGTTGAATTAACTTTTCTATTCTGTTTCTGAATACCATTTTAAAAATTTTTCTTTTTCCACTACGTTTAAAATACAAGGGGAATTAACCTCTGATTCTAATTTTTTATGTTCATCTGGAAACTCATTTTGGACTTCAATCCTCATAAAAGGGAGCTTCTCTTGAGATTTCATAGATCGTAGATTAGAAATTTTAGCTCCAGCAAACACATAATCCAAATTCAATTCCGTAAATGCTTTATATAAGATTTTCTTTTTTGCTAATAAATTATAGCCTTGTCCCCAATATTGATGTCCTATCCAAGTACCGATATGACTAGTTTTATTGATATTATCAATGTCCTTTAGTGTTATTACCCCAATTAAATTTTCGGTTTCATCAAGGATGACTCTTGAATATTGCTTTCCCAGTTTTTCTTGTTCCTGAATAAACTCGATAAAACCGATAGTTCCTTCAAGTGAAGTTTGGTCATCAGTAAGTCCCAACGCATCTTTTACTTGAGGTGCTGACGAAAGTGATGACATAGATTTTACATAAATTTTATTATGTGGAACTAATGACATTTTGGACATCCATATCCCCCCAAACACTCTAATAATCTTTGAATCCCTATCAAACAATATGGCCCGATTGCGGAACATCATCATGGTCCTGGTCCAGCTCCATAGAAAACAAAATAAGCAACTACTTACTAATATTATTATCATCGCTATGGGCTTGAAGTTTAAATTCGGGCTTTGTGTATCTGTCTATATTTTACAATACTACGCAATCTTACCTACTATCTCAATATCTTTTCCAAATTATTTAATCAATCATCATCTACTATCGTTCTAAACATTCTATTTATCCAAGTTGAAGAGGTCTTTCACATAATATCACCACATTCGTTAATTCGACTAACATAGTCTAATTGATGATCTAGTAGAGATCACTGAAGTTATCTAAATCTTCCGATATGGTGTATGCTAGGGAAGTAATACAAAAAAGTTAATAAATTGAAAAAGAAAGCAGTCTTTTTTGGTAGAAACTTGTCTTCATTTTAATGAGGGAAAATGTATTCTAAAAAACCTTATAATAGACTCTTTGTAAACACTCTAAAAGGTTTATATAAAATGGGCCCGTAACTATGAAATTGATGAATCTTGATATCAAATCATTGGAGGGAACTTTATGAACATTACAGTAGTAGGAGCAGGGCACGGAGGTACAACCATCGCAGCAGATTTAAAAATGAAAGGTCACTTGGTCACCTTATTGAAAACATCCAAGGGGCTGCATACTGAACATTTCGATCATATTGCGCGAAATAAAGGCGAAATCACATTACTAGATCATTCCGTAGAAACTACTGTGCATCTCGATTTAGTCACAACGGATGTACAATTGGCTATCACAAATGCGGAAATTATTATTATATATGTGCAAACAAATTACCATGAGGACGTAATCAAACGTATTATTCCATTCATGAATGAAGATCAAATTGTGTTGCTGGAACCAGGTTACTTATCTACTGCTTATTTCTTAAAACACGAAAAAGAGAAAAGTTTCACGATCGTAGAAGCACAAAGTTCTCCAATTGATTGTCGAATTGTAGAACCTGGGAAAGTGAAAGTTTTATTCAAGAATGTGCGAAATCCTGTAGCGATATTTACCAATCGCAATGAAAAAGTAATACAGGAGAAATTGAATACACTAGACTATAACTTCGTGTATTTGAATTCGATTATCGAAGCGGCTCTTCATAATCCTAATTTAATTGTTCATACAATCGGTGGGATTATGAGTATTCCTCGCATTGAACATACAAAAGGTGATTATTGGATGTATAAAGAAGTATTTACACCGCATGTTTGGAACATCGTCAACAGTTTAGATGATGAAAAAATGAATGTTCTGGAAGCGATTGGGGCAGAAAGATTACCTTATGTGGAAGCGTGTAGGTACCGTAATTCTGAAGATCTAACTATTGATGCGAAAGAAGCGTTTCTGACGTACGCAAAGAACAGTTCGCCAGAAGGTCCGTTTGTAGCGGATTCCCGATTTATTACAGAAGACGTACCCGAAGGCTTAGTTTTATTAGAATCTCTCGGACAAATGTTGGGTATTAAAACACCTACTTGCAGTAGCTTGATCGATATCGCTTCTGCAGCGTTAAACGTAGACTTCAGAAAGAATGCCAGAACGGTGGAGTTACTTGGCAAGGGAAATCTGGAGAAAATAATTGGTTTCACGAATCATGACTTTATGATACCAGCGTAAGAAACGACCAAATACACAGATTTATATTTTAAAAGACCCCCTTACAGATAGAAAGCATTCTGCGAGAGGGGTCTTTAATTTGATTTATACTGTTATGCATGAATCTAGAGGGAAATGAATTCAAAAAACTTTGAAACTATTTCTGTAATTCTACGTCTGTACGGCATACTACTAGATTATGGAGAGGATGAAGTCGAATGAAGAATAAAATCATAGCGGTACTCGGTGCGATTTTGCTAGTATGCAGTGTGCCTTTATCAAGCGCAGCTGCAGGTGATTCGGGGTTTCCGGATGTTCCCGCTACGAAACATTTCGCGGAAGCAGTGAATGACTTGGCGTCACGTAATATAATTGGAGGCTATCCAGACGGTACATTCCGGCCGAACGACTCTATCACGAGAGGGCAAGCAGCTGCCATTATTGTGAAGATGACGAAACTGCCTACTACGACTATAAAAGATCCAAAATTCCAAGACGTTTCGACTGCAAATGGCTATTATAAAGCGATTGCGGTATTAGCGGAAAAAGGAGTCATCAACGGCTATGGCGACGGACGATTCGGACCAAACGATTCGATTACGCGTGCGCAAATGGCGTCGATCATCATCAAAGCGTTTGAATTGCCACTATATCATGATCCGGATTATGGATTTTTAGATGTTGCACATAAAAATGGCCACCGTGAAGGAATATATAGTCTGTATCAACTCGGGCTTACAACAGGGACGTCTCCTACGACATTTAGTCCAAACGCTTCCATTACAAGAGGTCAAGCAGCGAAATTACTAAAAGCGGCGGAAGATGTAAAGCCTGGAATTCTTACGATGCATGCAAAAGATTTTAAATGGAAGAGATTCAACAATGTCAGCAAAACAAATTCGAATGTATTCGATATTGTGGCAGACAGTGAAATTCCAAGCCTGCCCAATTTGAATACAAAGATTCATATTGTTCCAAAGAAAGAAGGAACGGCTACACTGACTTTTTCAGGGGTTGCTTCATCCGAGACATCCGATAAAAATTATAGAAAATACTATGTACATGTCAAAAAAGTGAATGGTGCATGGGATATTTCATTGGAAGAGACGGCAGATATCTATTCCACACCTGTAGAGCTGTGGAAGTATTATGAAAGAAGAGAAAATAACGAACCGTTCATAGATGCTAAAGCGATTACCCTTTCGACAACGGAAGGAGAACTGGTGAATGATCGCGTAGGATTTAAGCGATGCGAAAATCAGTCGTTGCAATATTGTAATGCCATCCAAATGGATCAGCCGGGCGAATTTATTGCGACGGTTACGTATGCTGACGGCGTGAAAACACGTTATTATATCGCATCGACTGAAGTAAAAGAACAATTTTATTATTCCGTCCATGTCACGTCAATCAAACCGAATGAAGTGCTGAGCATATGGGAAGGCGCTAAACTGGGCAAGCATGTGCTGCCTAAAGGAAGTGAACAGATTGCGACGGTGACAAGGGACCCGGGGACGAATGTGTTCCGTATCACACCGAAGAAGCCAGGAGATTTCTTTGTCGACTTCCCGGAAGCTAAGGGAGTGTCGCAGGGAAATCACAGGGTGTACGATGGTATCCGGGTGAGAGTCAGTCAATTTGGCCCTTACCTGCATGTAGACGCAACGGTTAGTGAAGAAGATGATATGATTTTTAATTAATAGAATATTAAGGAGCAAAGCAGGCATGGATCACATGTCTGCTTTTTGGTGTTTGCAAAAAAGTATCTCGAGCGGCATAGTCCTATGCTACACTATAATTAATAGAAAAGTCTGACTTGGACTTAGGGAGGGCATGCATATAAACGTGATTGAGATGAAGCAAGTGACGAAAGCTTTCGGTGCGCATCATGCGTTAGATGAACTGGATCTATCGGTAATGAAAGGGGAAGTATTCGGCTTTATCGGGCCGAATGGGGCAGGAAAGTCGACAGCGATTCGGGTGTTGCTTGGCATGCTCCGTAAGACGAGTGGGACGGCGACGGTTTTTGGTGAAGATGTATGGCGCGATGCGGTGAAGATTCATCGTCGTATTGCGTATGTGCCAGGGGACGTAAATTTATGGCCGCAGCTGACGGGCGGGGAAGTGATTGACTTATTCGCAAGTCTTCAAGGGAAAATGAATACGCAAAAACGTGATAAATTACTGGCGCGTTTTCAGCTAGATCCAACGAAGAAGTGTCGGACGTATTCGAAAGGGAATCGACAGAAGGTTGCGCTCGTAGCGGCATTTGCTTCGGATGCGGAGTTGTTCTTACTCGATGAACCAACGTCTGGACTCGATCCGTTAATGGAGAAAGTCTTTCAACAATGTGTGGCGGAAGTGAAGGCGGAAGGGAAGACAGTGTTGCTGTCGAGCCATATTCTATCCGAGGTCGAGAAACTGTGTGATCGAGTCGGTATTATTCGGCAAGGTCGGCTAATCGAGTGCGGCACATTGAATGAACTGCGACATTTAACACGTATGCAACTAACCGTGGAAACGAGAGTTCCAATAGAATCGCTCGCTTCCTGGCAAGGCGTCCAAGACGTAGTACAGACGGAAATGGGTTGGACATTTCATGCAGACGCTGAAGAGATGGAATCGATTATGCAGAAGTTGAGCAGTTACGGCATACAAAGAATAGAAAGTGCACCGCCAACGCTTGAAGATTTATTCATGCGACACTATGAAGAAACAGCGGAAAGTAGGGAGTCGTGATGAAGGGGCGGTTTGTAGGAGTCGCTCGTCTATCAATGTTCATTATCCGCCAAGACCGACTGCGATATGTATGGTGGCTTATGGGTATCATTGTGCTGACGCTCATTGTTCCACCGGCTCTTAATGAATTATATCCAACACAGCAAGACCGGGACGTGTTAGCGGAAACGATGAAAAACCCAGTGATGGAGACGATGGTCGGTCCTGGTGACCTCGCGAATTACACGCTGGGTGCGATGGTATCGCATCAGATGCTATTGATGACCGCAATCGCAGTCGCTGTCATGAATATTTTATTGATGGTGCGACATACGCGAGCAGAGGAAGAAGAAGGGCAAGCGGAGTTATTGCGGTCATTTCCAGTCGCCCGGGATTCGCAGTTGACGGCTTCGATGCTGACGTTGACCGGAGTGAATCTACTGCTAGCTTTATTGATTGGTGTGGGTCTGTCTAGTCTGTCATTCGATAGTATGGGAGTAACGGGGTCGTTCATTTATGGCGCGGCGCTTGGTGTGATCGGGATGTTTTTTGCGAGTATCACAGCCGTTTGTTCCCAACTGGCCGGAAGTTCGCGGGGAGCGGTCGGGTTGTCATTTACGGTGATGATCGCCTGCTATTTGCTGCGGTCAGGCACCGAGTGGATCCCGCCATTTGGCTGGTTGACGCAAGTTCAGCCGTACAGTGAGAATAACTGGTTACCTGTAGGTGGCTTACTCGTCGCGGGTGCTGTGTTGTTTTTATTTGCGGTGATGTTACTAGGAAAACGGGATATTGGATCTGGCTTGATTCCGTCAAGAAACGGTCGTGCGCATGCATCTGTTTTGTTGCGTTCACCGATTGGCCTCGCTTGGCGATTACAACGGACGACATTCCTATCGTGGTCCATCGGCATGTTGGTGCTCGGTGTGTCGTATGGTTCAGTCCTTGGTGATTTAGATGCGTTTTTCCAAGACAATGATATGCTCGCTTCGATGATAGTGGCGGATGAAAACAGTTCGTTAACTGCCCAATTCTTGCCCATGCTCATGGCGGTGTTAGCATTCATCAGTACGATTCCCGCATTGTTGTCGATTCATAAAGTGGTGGGGGAAGAACGTAAGTCACGTGTGGATATACTGCTTAGCCGTTCTGTTTCTAGAACTGCGTTATTTATGTCGTATCTAGTGCTTGCATGTATTACGGCTGTTATGATGTTGAGTTTTGCAGCACTTGGTTTATGGCTAGCGGGAACTACTTCAATGGAAGAACCTTTTTCTTTCCAAACGGTTTGGCAGGCAGCACTCGTCCATTTTCCAGCCATTGCGGTGTTGATAGGAGTCAGTTCATGTTTGATCGGCATTGCCAAGAAAGCGGTCGGGTTGGTTTGGCTATATCTTTTCTATGGATTTATGACGCTCTATTTAGGCGGGCTGTTCCAATTTCCTGAGTGGATGGAAAAGTTGTCACCTTTCGGATTCGTTTCAAAATTGCCGATAGAGGATATGAATTGGTTGTATGCTGGCGGGTTGATAGTTATGGCGATCTTGTTGATGATAATTGGCATCAATCGCTATACAAATCGGGATATAGAAGGATAGGAAAACAACAAAAAAACCAGACGAAGATGTCTGGTTTTTTGCATGGCTTGTATACTATTAAACTGTAGCTTTACTGCTCTTTGGTTCAACCAATAAACCACCGTCACCTTTAAGGTAGTTAATCATATCTTCTGTAGCACGATAAGCGAATGCACCAATCGTTTCTGTAGGGTTCGAGTTACCGAAGTGAGGGAATGATGATCCGCCCACGACGAATACGTTTTCCATATCCCATACTTGTGAATACGTATTAACAGCGGAGATTTCTGGGTCTGTACCCATGATCACGCCACCTGCTGCATGTGTATTGACGCTGGATGAAGTCATTTCTACATCGTCCGATACAGGAGGAGTATTGACGATATCCGCGCCCATTTCTTCTGCGATTTCAGCACATTTTTCAGCGATTGCTCTTGCCATATTGCGTTCTTGGTCTGTAAACTTAGCTGTGATTCGTAGAAGAGGATCACCGTAAATATCTTTATACGTTGGATCCAAGTCTAGGTAGTTATGCGTACGTGGTAACGTACCTTGCATACCACCAATATTTAAATAACGATGTGCATAATGAATGGATTTCTCTTTAAATTCTTTACCCCAATACGGAGTACCTTGAGGCACACGGTTATTCGAGATAGCCGCCGCACCGTCTTGGAAAATACTGATGTTAAATCCAAGAAGGAAGTCTGTAGCCGTGTTATCGATATGATCTCCATTAAAGTCATCGATTACACAACCGAGTGCACCAGCTCCTGCGAATGTATTGAGCTTCTTGTCTTCAAAGAATGCAGTAGCGGAGTTTCCGCCAGTTCCTGTGTAGTGTGAAGTGAAGTTTTTACCAATTACGCCTTTTCCAGTTTCGGAATTATATTGTTCTCCGATTCCAGATAGCATCATCAAACGGTTATTACCTGAGAAAAATGCAGCCGATACAACAAGGTCTGCCGGTTGTTCGAATTCCTCAAGAGTAAGTGGGTCAACGTATAATACGCTAGTTGCTTTTTTCCCGTCATGTAGAATGCGTTTTACGTGTGCATTGTTACGGATCTCAAAGTTTCCAGTTTTTTGTGCTGTCTTAAGAACTGTAACGATCGGATCTGCTTTTGCCGCAAAGTCACAACCGTACATAGAACAAAATGCACAAAATACGCATGCGTTGATTGTTTCGCCATCTGGATTTACATATTGTTGTGAAATCGTTGCAGCTGGCATGCGGAATGGGTGATACCCAAGATTAGCCGTAGCTTCTTTGAATAATTTGATAGGTGGAGACTCTTTCATCGGTGGGTTTGGATAATCGTTAGCACGTGGTGGTCCTAATGGATTCACTTCACCTGAGATCCCCGCCGTTTTTTCCCACTTATCATAATACGGTTCCATATCATCGTATGTAACGCCCCAGTCCTGAATCGGCATATCTTTAGGGATTCGTTCTTCACCGTACTTTTCTACGATTTTAGTACGGACTTCAAAGTCGGAGGGAAGCCAGCGATACGACCAACCTGACCAATGCACGGATGTCCCGCCTGTACCTTCGTCGTAGATTGGGTATCCATTATGTTTACGCATAGGAATTGCATCATCACCTATATTGTTTCGAACGTCATCGTTTGTTTCGTTAAATCTTGAGCTAACTCATGACGTTTTGTATAACGAAGTTCATCTTTTGAACCGATGAAATTTTTTGTGCTTCTTTCCTTACCACGTTCTAGGCAGACCACTTTATAGCCAGCTTTACTTAATTCAGCCGAGGCGATTCCTCCGGCCCAACCGCTTCCAACAACGACAACGTCTACTTTTTCTAGTTTTTCAGCCATGTATTAAACCCCTTACATTACGATTTTTGTTGATAACTTGTTAGACTAATTGGATCGCGTTTAACGAATTCGTCTTTTTCGATGATGTCTGCGTATGAAGGTACAGCACCAGGGAATTCTTGCATTTCCCAGCCAGCCATATTACGATTTCCACCGTATAGTGGGTCAGAATATGCACCTTCCATTGTCAATTCGCGAAGTAACTGGAACATACTACCCGCATTTACGCCACGAAGTTTCACTTTGGAACACTCGAAGTCTTGCAAAACTTCGATCTGTTGCTCTTCTTCTGCTTTATCAAACGTTACATCAAAACGTTTTCTACTTTCATCATTCATTTTTCTAATTCCAGTAATAATTACTTGGCCTCTGTTTAGACTAGTTTGATCAACGGGAGGATCATTTGTTAAAAATGGTCCTTGTCTGTAATCGGAACCATTGATGCCCCAAGATCCAGCCATTTGTTTATCGATGAAGTAAGGAACTCCTAATTCAATCGCTCCTGGACCATTATCATCTTTTGGCAATATACGCTCAGTTGCTTGTTCAAGAACGACGAAGTCTTCATATCTCGAAAAGAACATACGTGCTTCAGTTAACTCTACTTTTTTCGTATCTGTTTGTACGGGTGCGCTTTTATCGGATTTAAATTGGTTAGTCAGTAGTCCACCTAACAATGAACCACCTGCGACTCCACCGACAACTAAGCCGGAATTTTTCATAAATTGACGACGACTTGTATCGGGTGCTTGTCCAGCATTGGACCCGCCTGGTTTTACATCTTTATGATCGGCCATTTTCCATCCCCCTAATTTCAAAAGTGCTTTAATGTTAAATAGATAATTTGGCGATTTGACAGTTTTACCTAATTCATCATGCTATGTCAAGAAGATTTCAATAAAACGAATGATAAACGATATAAAGTTATTGAGCGTTTATTTAATTTTTTTATTCTGATTCAATGGCTATTTCAAGCTAGAATATATAATTTAAGTAGCAATGTGAAAATACTTCTAAACCACATAAAGAGTTATATAACTAATAGGGCTATCTTTCTATTTAAATTAATACAGTGTAAAAGTTACAGAGGGGGATATCTCATACTACTTAATTTAGGTTATTAAGTTAAGCACCTGAAAATATATACATATTTTGGGTAACTTGATCCCTGAAATAGTCATTTAGCATTTAAATGATTACTTTTAACTAGAGATCTTGATTTGTAATTAAATTCAGATGTGTATATAGGTATAAAGTGATATTGACCGATTTTTGATTATTGTAATAGAATGAACATATTGTCTTTTTTAAATATTATATATTTATAGTACGTTGTATAAGTGATATGGGAATGTTCAAATGTAAGTGCTTACAACGCAAAAAGCAATAGAATAGTATAGGGAGATGATGGCTATGAGTAAGAGGCTAGGTTTATTACTAACATTATTTGTTGCGATGCTAGTAGTATCTGCTTGTTCGGGCGATGGCTCTAAGGACAAAGATGGCAAAAGTGGTAGTAAAGAAAATGAGGACAGTAAAGTGTTAACGGTAGCAATGGGATCAGATATTGTCAGTTTCGATATTCATGATCATAATAATACCTCTACTGAGTCTGTGCACGACAATATGTATAATTACTTGTTTAAAAGAGATGCAGATAATGTTGTTCAACCTGAATTAGTTGAAAGTTTTGAACAGGTAGATGAACTTACAGTTAAAATGAAGTTAAAAGAAGGTGTGAAGTTTCATAATGGAGATGATTTAACTTCAGAAGACGTGAAGTTTACACTTGAAAGAGTAGCAACAGATGAAAAGCTAAAAGAACATGCTAACTATAAGCAAATTAAAGAAGTTGAAGTAATAGATGATTTGACTTTCAATGTAATTACACATGATCCTGAGCCATCATTATTCCATAGATTGTCCAGACTAGGATCTGGTATGTTACCTAAAAACTATATTGATGAGAATGGATGGGATCACTATCTCTCAAATCCAGTAGGTACAGGGCCATACAAGTTTAAACAATGGGTTAGAGACGACAGAGTGGTTCTAGAGCCATTTGAAGATTATTACGACGGTAAAGTCGATGAGTGGGATGAAGTAGTATTCCGTGTTATTCCCGAAAATTCAACACGTGTTTCAGAATTATTAACTGGTGGTGTTGATATTGCAACCAATATCCCACCAAGTGATTGGGACCGTGTTAATGACAACGATGGTACTTCAATGAAAACAGAAGTTTCCAATCGTACACTTTTGCTAATGTTAAGATCAACAGAAGGTTATCCGACTTCTGATGTTCGAGTTAGAAAAGCTATTGACTATGCTATTGATAATGCAGCTTTAGCAGAACATGCATTAAAAGGCGGAGGAGTTCCAACGCGTACAAGAGTTGGCCCAGGAAACTTTGGTCACAACCCGGATTTGTATGATACGTACAACTATAATATTGATAAAGCCAAGGAGTTACTGAAAGAAGCAGGGTATGAAGATGGATTTGAAATGACGTTCCAATCACCACGTGGACGTTATTTACAAGATGCTGAAGTATCCGAAATGATTGTAGGAATGCTTTCACAAGTAGGTATAACAGCGAAACTGGAATTCATGGAGTGGAGTAACTTTGTAGAGATGCGTACTGCGAAAAAGAACGGCGATGCTTACTTACTGGGGTTAGGTAACTCAATGTTTGATGGAGCGTATTCGGTAGATTGGTACCGCGCGGAACGTTTCGAAGGGGAAACAGACTACAAGAATGATGAAATCGAAGAATTGCTTGATCAATCAGCTGTAAACATGGATGAGAAGACACGCGAAGAGCAAATTCAGAAAATCGAAGAAATTGCTGCTGAAGACGTGCCTCACGTAATTCTATATCAGGAATCCATAAATACAGGCGTTAGTGATCGTGTGAACTTTGAACCAACAAAAGATGAAATGATTTACGTACCGAATATCAAACGAAACTAAATAATCTACTGGGGGTTAGGGGAGCTGTATACCCTGACCCCTAGTTTATTTAAGAAGGAGGAAAGCAATGGTTAAATTCTTGCTGAGAAGAATACTGGAAATAATACCTGTTCTTCTAATTATATCTTTTATTGTATTTACTCTTGTATTTGTTGCAGGTAATCCTGTTGCTCTTATGCTTCCTGAAGACGCTTCTACTGAGGATATTATTGCACTCGAAGCCGCGCTTGGGTTAGATCAACCTTTTGTCGTCCAATACGGAAAGTATATGTTAAATCTAGTACAAGGTGATTTTGGTCAATCCTTTAAATACAATACGGATGCATTACCTTTAGTATTAGAGAGGCTGCCAGCCACATTAGAACTCGGTGTAGCAGCACTATTACTGGCTATTATTATTGCGATACCACTTGGAATATGGTCTGCCACGAAAAAGAATACTTCTATTGATTTATTTGCAACTGGTGGTGCAGTACTTGGTAAAGCAATGCCTAACTTCTGGTTGGGAATTATGCTAATTTTATTATTTTCTGTAACACTAGGGTGGCTGCCAGTTTCCGGTAGGGGAACGTTAGCTCACTTAGTCTTACCTGCTATTACGCTAGGTACTGGAATAGCGGCAGAAATGACGAGACTCATCCGTTCAAGTATGGTGGAAACATTGAGTCAAGATTACGTAAGAACAGCAAAAAGTAAAGGGATTCGGAATTTCTTTGTTGTGTATAAGCATGCATTTAGAAACTCACTAATTCCCGTCATTACAATTACTGCATTACAAACTTCTACGCTTGTAGGAGGAACATTAATTACAGAAACAGTATTTTCGTGGCCAGGTTTGGGTCAATTATTAATACAAGCTGTGAATACAAGAGATATGGCAATCGTGCAAGCAAGTGTCTTTGTCATAGCAGTTCTTGTTATCTTGTCGAATCTAATAGCTGATATTTTATATAGAGTTTTAGATCCTCGGATTAAATATAACTAAGAGGTGAATTCATGTCTAATTTACATAATCCTGCGATAAATGGCTCTGAACAAACAACACAGTCGGTAAAGAAAAGTAGTTTCCAAAGATGGATTAGAATGTTGTTGAAAAGTAAGACGGGAACGGTGGGGATGTTGATTGTATTAGCCGTTATATTTGTAGCTGCTTTTGCAAATGTTTTAGCGCCATATGATCCTGCTTTGATCGATCCTACTAAGATATTAAAGCCGCCTTTTTGGTTGGATGGTGGAAGCATTGCGAATGTGTTGGGTACAGATAATTTAGGTCGGGATATACTAAGTAGAATTATTTACGGTTCTAGAGTGTCTTTATTAGTTGGTGTTGCCTCCGTAATACTCGCTGGAATTATTGGGGTAATCGTAGGTTTATTTGCAGGATATTATGGCGGATGGCTAGATACAGTTTTAATGAGACTAGTAGACTCATTTCTCTCTATCCCGAATATTCTATTTGCGCTTGTATTCTTAAGTGTTTTTGGTCCAAGTGTCCCTACATTGATTGTTGTATTGGGGGTAACGAATTGGGTTGCCTACGCACGAATTGTTAGAGGAGAGACACTCTCTATTAAGGAAAGAGAATTTGTTAAGGCAGCCCGTTCAATGGGTGTGAAGAACAATAAAATTATAGGCAGACATGTTTTGCCGAATGTTATCTCTTCATTTATTGTCATCTCCACATTAAGTGTTGCCACGACAATTATATTAGAAGCCTCTCTTAGTTTCTTAGGACTTGGCGTACAGCCTCCTACTGTTTCGTGGGGAGGAATATTAAGCGATGGACGAGATTACTTGGCAACTAGTTGGTGGTTAGCTACGTTCCCGGGCATTGCCATCACCGTAACGGTTCTAGGTATTATTTTCTTGGGGGACTGGTTACGTGATGTGCTTGATCCCCGTTCACAAGGTCGAAGTTAAGGAGGTAAACCAATGAAGGACAATACATTATTAAAAGTGAAAAATCTGCATACGTATTTCAGAACAGAACATGGTTTAATACCTTCTGTAAACGGTGTTTCATTTGAAGTTAAAGAAGGGGAAACACTCGCTATTGTTGGGGAGTCGGGATCTGGAAAGAGTGTTACTTCACTATCCATCATGGGATTAATTGAGTCTCCCGGAAAAGTGGAAGACGGAGAAATTTTATTTCAGAATAAAGATCTAACAAAAGTGAGTAATAAAGAATATCGAAAGTTACGCGGTAACGATATTGCAATGGTCTTTCAAGAACCACTGAGTTCTTTAAATCCGTTGTTCACAATAGGTAATCAAATTTCTGAATCTATCAAGTTACACCAGAATGTGGATAAGAAAGAAGCAAAAAAAAGAAGTATTGAAATGCTGAACCATGTTGGGATTCCACGGGCGGATAAAGTCTATGATTCCTTTCCTCACACACTAAGTGGTGGTATGAGACAACGTGTAATGATTGCAATTGCATTGTCATGTCAGCCCAAGCTACTTATTGCCGATGAGCCGACAACTGCGTTAGACGTAACAATACAAGCGCAGATCTTAAAGCTAATGAAAGACTTAGCCAAAGAAGAAGATACAGCAATCTTATTGATTACCCATGACTTGGGTGTAGTTGCCGAAATGGCTGATAAGGTAGTCGTTATGTATGCAGGCCAAGTAGTAGAATACACAGACGTATTCACATTATTCAGTAGTCCGAAACATCCATATACAAAAGGTTTACTTGACAGTACACCAAAATTCTTTGACTCGGACGAAAAGCTAGAGTCTATAAAGGGAACTGTTCCTACTCCTGATTCTATGCCAAAAGGATGTAAATTCCATCCGCGTTGTCCATTTGCAATGGATATTTGTATTGCACAAGAACCTACTTTGGATAAAATAGAAGGCCTAGCCGATCAGGATGTCAGATGCTGGTTGTATAATGATAAGGAGGCTGCTATTTAAATGACTAACATACAAACAGTGCCTCTAATAGATAAAAAGGTTCTACTTGAAGTAAAGAACTTAAAAAAGCATTTTGAAGTTCCAGACGGTCTGCGATCTAAAAAGACTTTGAAGGCAGTAGATGGCATTGATTTCACAGTAATTGAAGGAGAGACTCTAGGTATTGTAGGGGAGTCAGGCTGCGGTAAATCAACGACTGGAAATTTACTAATTCATTTGCTTGAAAAGACAGAAGGAACTATTGTCTTTAATGGACAAGATATGGATTCGTTAAATACGGAACAATTTAGAAAGATGCGAGCAGATATACAAATGATATTTCAGGATCCATTTTCTTCATTGAATCCAAGAATGCGTGTTAATGATATTATTGCAGAGCCATTAAAAACACATAAAAAGTTGAGTAGAAAACAACTACGAGATGAAGTTTATCAACTAATGGATGCTGTAGGATTAGATCGATCTTACGCTAGACGTTACCCACACGAGTTTAGTGGTGGACAAAGGCAAAGGATAGGAATCGCCAGAGCCATAGCATTGCGCCCGAAATTAATTATTTGTGATGAACCTGTTTCTGCATTGGATGTATCCATTCAAGCGCAGGTTTTGAATTTATTAATCAGTCTTCAGAAGGAATTTAACTTAACATTCATTTTCATTGCACACGGATTGCCTGCTGTAAAGTATATTAGTGACCGTATCGCAGTTATGTATTTAGGGAAAATTGTAGAAATCACAACAAAAGATAAATTGTTCAATCGACCAATGCATCCATACACAGTAAGCTTAGTTTCAGCAGTTCCCCTGCCAGATCCTTTTAGTAGGGATACTAGAGAACGTATCATTTTGGAAGGCGATATGCCAAGTAACGTGGATTTACCTTCTGGTTGTAGATTCCATACAAGGTGCCCATTCGCACAAGATAAATGTAAAGTAGATGAACCGGCATTGATAGAGAGAGAGACAAATCATTTAGTGGCGTGTCATTTCCCGTTAAATGTGGAGAATATTATAAGTAATTAATTGAAGGGAATGAAATCTGTGAAGAACTACTTAGTCGACAAAGAACATGAAATGCTTGCATTAATTGAAAGACTTGTAAATATCGATTCTGGATCTCATAACAAAGATGGTATCGATGAGGTAGGTAGAATTCTGAGCGAAGAATATAAGAAACTTAATTTTACTGTAGAGGTAGTAAAGGAAGAGAATAATGGTAATAATCTACTGATTCGGCATAGTGATTCTAAGGAAACGAACTTAATTGCTGTAGCGCATATGGATACTGTTTTTAAAGATGGCACAGCGAGTGAAAGACCATTTAAGATAGAAAATGAGCGAGCGTATGGGCCAGGTGTCATTGATATGAAGTCGAGTCAAGTTGCCCTGCTTTACGCTATAAAGGCATTGAAAGAGAATAACAAACAAAGTTTCAAAGACGTTCGTATTGTATTGAACAGCGATGAAGAAATAGGTTCTGGTACTTCGCGTCATCTGATCGAGCAGGAAGCGAAAGGGAAGAAGTATGCTTTAATTATGGAACCGGCTAGAAAAGATGGTTCATTAGTTAGTTCACGTAGGGGTGGGGGCAGATATACTTTATTTGTGAAGGGAAAAGCTGCTCACTCAGGAATAGAACCGCAAAATGGAATTAGTGCAATTGAAGAAGTTGCATATAAAGTACTCCAGTTACACGCACTAACTAATCATGATGAAGGTATAAATGTCAGTGTAGGTCTCATTGAAGGTGGAGATTCTGTAAATACAATTGCGCCTTCTGCTGTAGCGCATGTGGACGTTAGAATCAGTAAAATTGAACAGGCCGAGTTTATAGATGAAAAGATTCGTGAAATCTGTTCGAAATCAGATGTTGAAGGTACAACTATCGAGTTAACGGGTGGATTAAATCGCCCACCAATGGTAAAAAATGATGAAACGATTAGTTTCCTAGATATTATCAGGGAAGTTGGAAACAAAGTAGGAATAAATATAACGGATATAGGTACTGGTGGAGGATCGGACGCGTCCTTTACTTCTGCACTTGGTGTTCCTACAGTCGACGGATTAGGTCCAGTCGGGGGAAACCCACACAGTGTAGACGAATATTTAGAAGTACCTACCCTAGTAGAAAGAACAAATCTTCTAGCTGAGTTAATTGAAAGGTTAAGCGAAAAGTAATTACTATAAAAATAACGATCTAATAAAAATACATCTACTATGTAGGTGTATTTTTATTATGATAATAATCATAGTATCCCTCATTCTACTAACGATAGAATGAACCTATTTTGTTATAATCACCATACATAGTGATTGAAAGTTTTGGACATAATGAAGTTGCGATATTGTATAACTGTATACAATATTGTATGCTTGATTTATAAATGAAAAGGAAAGGTGGTTACAAAATGGATCAATTTACAGTTCCATGCATTATCTATCGTGGCGGTACAAGTCGTGGCTTGTTTTTTCATAAGCAGGATTTACCTGAAGATCCATCCACACGGGATAAAATATTTTTAAAAGGCATTGGTTCAGAAGATGCATCTCAAATTGATGGTCTAGGTGCAGCTACGTCACATACGAGCAAAGTAGTCATCATAGAAAAGAGTCCAGATTCTTCATCGGATATATTGTATACATTTATACAATTGGGGATTGGCGATGATACAATCGACTATGAAGGAACTTGTGGGAACTTGATGGCGGCGGTTGGAGCCTTTGCGGTAGATGAAAATTTAGTAGATGTTGCAGACGGGGCAGAGCGTATAGTCGTGAAAGCTTGGAGCACGAATGTGGAAAAGTTGATCGAAATCGATGTACCTCTTATAGAAGGAAAAGCAAAAGTTATGGGCGACTATTCCATCTCGGGCATCAAATCTCCAGGTGCGAAGTATGTTGTTTCTATTCTGAACCCAGGTGGCGGGAAGACAGGCAGCACATTGCCCGTCGGAGCTAGGAAAACTAGTGATGAAATGGAGTTTTCATTCGTCGATATCGTCAACCCGTTCGTTTATGTGAAAGCGAATGATCTTTCATTGACAGGGACTGAATTAAACGCAGAAATTACGAACCATCCTGAAATTTTGCAACGGCTTGAGACGATACGGGAAATCGGCACCGTTTCTGCTGGTCTTGCGGATACCGTGCAAGATGCGCGTGACTTGTATCCGGCCATACCGAAAGTCGCTTATGTCGCAGCGCCACAGGATTACAAAACGTCTGGTGGCAAACTCATCAGAAAAGAAGAGATCGATATACTGGCACGTATGGTGTCGATGAAAAAAATGCATCGGACATTTGCGGTCAGTGGATTATTAAATATAGCGGCGTCATGTGTATTAAAAGATACGATTCCTTATGAGTTATCCACTGTGGATAAAGATATTCAAGACCAAGTGATCCGAGTCGGACATCCGGAAGGGGTAGCCGAAATTCGTGTGGGGAAAGATCCTGACTCTGAAGACATCTTATATGTCGGCTTAGATCGAACAGCGAGAAGAATAATGGATGGGAATTTATATATTCCAAATTAAAGAGGAGGAATTACGATGAGTTGGTTAGTACGTGATAAGAAAGAACATCCGGTAGTCCAGTTGAGAGAAATGCTTGAGAATGAAAAGGGGATCATTAAGATTCCAGGAGCGCATGATGCAATGGCTGCATTGCTTGCACAGAAACAAGGCTTTGGTATGATTTATTTATCAGGTGCCGCGTTAACGGCAAGTCTCGGTATGCCGGATCTTGGAATCGTGACATTGAATGAATTATCGCAACGTACACGTGAAATCACACGTGCTACTGGCATGCCGATGCTTGTGGACGTTGATACAGGTTTCGGAAGCATTTTGAATGTCACGCGCACAGTCTATGAAATGGTTGAAGCAGGGGCGGCAGCTATTCAAATCGAAGATCAGGATCTTCCGAAGAAATGTGGTCATTTAAATGGAAAGAAATTGGTGACGGCTGAAGAAATGGTCCAGAAAATTAAAGCAGCACGTAAAGCAGACGCAGATTTAGTCATCGTTGCTAGAACAGATGCGAATGGCGTGGAAGGCTTTGATGCGGCGATCGAGCGCGCAAAAATGTATCATGACGCGGGAGCGGATATCATTTTCCCGGAAGCGATGAAGACGGAAGAAGAGTTTAGAAGCTTCTACGATCAGACGAAATTGCCATTGCTTGCGAACATGACTGAGTTTGGCAGAACGCCTATGTATACAGCAGAACAGTTCGAAGATATGGGGTATAAGATGGTGATTTATCCTGTGACTTCATTGCGAATTGCGGCGAAAGCAATTGAACGCCTGTATAAAGAATTGTATGAAACAGGTACGCAGTCTGCTTTGTTGGGAGATATGCAAACACGAAAAGAGTTATATGATACAATTTTATATGATCAGTACGAAGAATTGGATGAAACGATTTCCAAAACCGTACTGGACGATTTATACAAGTAAATCCAGATAACGGCAGGTGTCGATCGTATGATGACAAACAAGAAAAACTCCACAATAGATACAGTGTATGAAGCGATCAAAGAGAAAATTGTAGAGATGGCCTATGAGCCGAATGAACATTTAATCGAAGAAGTGTTGTCAACGGAGTTTCAGGTAAGTAGAACTCCGTTGCGACAAGCTTTGTATCGATTGGAGCTCGAAGGATTAGTCTATAAAAAAACAACAGGCAGGATCCACGTAGCGGCATTATCAAAAAAGGAAGCAGAAGAGATCTTCTACGTACGGGAAATTCTGGAAGGGCTCATCGCACGTCTAGCGACCATTCATATTGCTGCACATCCTTCAAAAGAAGACATCGTTCATAACTTGCAAGACGTAATGCTGCTGATGCGTAATGCAGCAGAAAGTGGGCGACAAGCCGACGTTGTCCGTTATGGAAACGAGTTTCATAATATCCTCGAAGTGCATAGCGACAATCAAACCGCAGTCAATATGCTGCGCCAGATTAAAAGCAGATTGGCGAGATATCGTCGTGTCGGGGTGTATAAAGATCCTGAATATCCAGCGACAAAGCCAGTTGATGAGCATGAAGAAATTATGAATTTCGTAACTAGCGGAAATGCAGAAGGCGCTGAAGCAGCGATGCGCGCACATATTATGCGGAGTTTGCAGAATACCATTCAGGCGTTGAGTTATTTACGAGGATGATAGGAATCCATTTGATCATGATTTTATGATTGAGTGGATTTTTCTGTTATAGATCCTCTACAAAGCGTTCTAAATACCCTACAATAATAGGATGTTCATTGGTATTATGTACATAACTAGTCATGACTAGTCTACTAACTATTAAGGGAGTGGAAGAGTATGAAAAAAACTTTACGTGTTCTAGTATGGACAGCGTGCATGTTGGCTTTATCGCTAGTTTATGCAGATTCCAATGAAGCGTCGGCGAAAGAGTTTAAAGATGTCTCGAAGAAGCATCCGAACTACACGGCCATTCAAGAGATGCAAAAAGCGGGCTATATCAATGGGTATCCTGATGGAACGTTCCGCCCAAGTGAACCAGTCAGTCGTCAACACGTCGCCTCGTTGCTTGATCAAGTGTTGAAGTTCCCGCAACCGCCAACGGATAAATTAGTTTTTGCCGATGTGCCGAAAAACCATATGTACTATACGCCCATCATGAAGTTATACAACAAGGGAATCATTAGTGGAGGACTGGACAAGAAGTTTAATCCGAATGCATCCATTACACGAATCCAGATGGCGAAGATGCTCGATTTGGCATTTGACTTTAATATGAAAGAACCTGCAATTTTTGAAGATCTAAACTTCTTGCACTGGGGATACGTCCATGCAAGTGCGCTGTATGCCAATGGCGTAACGAAAGGCGATAACGGAAAGTTCTTACCGAATCAATCCGTTACACGTGCGCATTATGCGGAGTTTTTATATCGCGCTATGAAAGTGGGGAAAACGCCTTCTAGTAGTGTGGTTAGTAAAGAAAAAGCAGTCGATCTGACTATGCGCCTTCCTGTTGTGATTGAAGGAATTCGCGTTCAAGGAAAGTTGGATAAGCAAACATACAGCCAGCTTCGTTCAAAGCAGTTGCCTTATGCTACAAAAGCATTTGTCAGGGGGTTGTTAAAAGACGATTACCCGGATGTATGTACACATTGTGATTCATTTTTATTCCCAGATTTAACAATTGAACCTTCACTGCGTTTCGAATATACGCAACCAGATGCCAAGACACTTCAAGTGCACACGATTTCATTACGTAATATGTTATCGTCTGCTAGTTATGTTCATTACGTGTTCAAGAATGAATCAGGTATATGGAAAATGGACGATTATTCAGGTGAGGATGTTGGGAAAAAGAATTTTGAACTGACGAAAGAAGAAGCTAAGCGTGTAGTGGAAATGAATTATCGCTACTCTTCAAAGGTTAAGGTAACGTATGTTTCACAAGCGAAAAAGACAGGCGAAGATTATGCAACGAAAGAAAAGTATCCATTTACTGAATATAAATTCACTGTAGACACGGAAGACGGTCGGGAAACGGTTGTTGTGAATTCAGACGATGGCTTTACGTACTGATCCAAATCTATGGATAGACTAAGAGAAAAACTCCTACACCACAAGAAAGTGGATTGTAGGAGTTTTTTCTTTGCTGAATAGTTGCTCAGTTCCTATACTATTTTTTAGCATAAAGACATATAGTCACAATGATACTACTTAGTAACCTTCATGCGATTCCAAATTATAGTATATAATAATCGACTAAAAGGAAAGGACTTCATAATTTGAATGAAATAGTAGTTCCATCCTCATAAACTATTTAGCATAAGTAGTCATGTATTTAATTAACAAGCATATGGTACCGAGTATTAATTAAATGATAGAGAGGGCGTGTAACATGAAAAAATGGATAGGGATTTTAGCTATTGTGTTATTGGCGTTACTAGGACTCAAATATTACACGCTCTTTACTAGTAAGCCGCCTATTAGTAAGGAAGATGCTCCGTCGACTGAACAATTCGTCCGTCATCACTTAATGAAGACCGATGGAAGAATTGCGACGGGTTTGACATCACGGAAAGAGGAGTACTTATCTGAGACGGTAGGTTTATGGATGGAATATGTAGTGCTCGCGGATGATCAAGAATCTTTTGATCAACAAGTGGATGTGCTGAAAAAGTACTTTATGACGCCTGATGGATTGATCGCTTGGGAATTGAAAGGGAAAAAGAAAGCCACTGCCAATGCCTTCATTGACGATATACGGATTATGAATGCTCTCAATGACGCGGAAGAGAAGTGGTCGGATTCTTCCTATCTTACAGTAGCAAAGAAAATAGAAAACGCACTTGTGGATTATCAAATCAATCAAAATATATTCGTTGATTTTGTAGATGTGAAAACGAAGGAACAAGGACAACAACTCACGCTGAGCTATTTAATTCCATCTGCAGTAGACAAAATGAAAGCCCGCGACAAGGAGGCGTATGAGCAAACACGTTCATTATTAACGAACGCGCCAAATAACTCTCTCGGCTTTTTGCCCAAAACATACGACCTGTCGACGCATAGTTATATATTTGAAACAGAAGCGAATATGATCGATCAGCTATATATGGGCTATCATCGTGCGCAGTGGGAAGGGGACGTTTCTAAATTAGTGGAATTTGTCCGTCAGACATACGCGGATGAAGGGAAGTTATTCGGTCGATATGATCTGAATGAAGGAAAGCCCATAGTGGAGTTTGAAGCTGTATCGGTCTATGCGCTGGCGATTCTACTTGCGATTGAAACTAAAGAGGATGAGTTGGCGGTCGCGCTTTATAAAAATATGAAAGCGATGCAGCAAACGGATTCGAAAAAGCCTTATTACGGAGGTTATATTGATGTAGCTTCAAAAAGTACGCATCCGTTTGATAATCTTTTAGCCTTGATTGCTGAAAGGAAGGGGTACGATGAAGGGATTTTTTAAGCAAGAAACTAAAACACTGCTGTCGCTTTCATTTTTAGTAATCGGCATGCAAGCTGCGGTATTTTACTTTGTGCAACAAGGGCAGACGGGAATGTTGCTGTCCGTTTTCTTACTGTTACTGACGGTTTTGGCGCTTCTAGCGGGTCCGGTCATTGCGTTGATGGGCAGTGTGTTTTCCATTTTCATCATGGGCACGTTGTTGATCATACTCTTTTTACGGCCGGATACATTCATTAGACCATTGACGGTTTCGTTGGCAGAGTTGCTGATTTTCGGCTTTGTGCTGTTGTTGACAATTCTAGTGGCGGGTGTCATTCATGATCAAATCGTCCAACAGAATCACTATACACGTAAATCGGAGAAGGAATTGCGTGAGTTGGTTGCTGTGGATTCTGAAACAGGTTTCGATAATCGTCATCGTATGGAAAGTGAACTAGACATGGAGGTTGCTAGAACCAATCGGTATGGCGGCGCGTTTACGCTCATCGTATTAAAGATGGATTTCCTTGAAGAATTCCATAATCTTTACGGTGACAAAGAGCACATGTATTTGCTAGCTTCTCTCGCGGATCATATGCAGTCCGTCATCCGTTTAACGGATAGGAAGTTCCGCTACGACGACGATCGCTTTGCTCTATTGCTAACACATACGGATGATGGGTCCATTGATATCGTGTATGAAAAGTTAAGGAAGTCGCTACAAAATCATCAATTACTTAATGAGAAGTATGTCACACTGACGTTTCGTGTAGCGCATGAAATGTACATGAAAGAGAAGAACATGCGAGGGCATGTGGAATTGATTGAGCGACTGGAAAGTGAGATGTTGGCTCGTGAACTATAAACTTCTAGTTTTCGTGTCGTTCGTGCTGTTGCTGATTCCTATTCCCGCACAAGCGGATTCATCTGATCGTCTTTTATTGCTGTATATGACTGCTAACGGAGAAATGAATGAACGTGTTGTTATGGCGGAAGCGAATCTAACGGCTTTCGTCGACGCGATCGATGTGATTGCAGCGGAAGACATCGAGCCGGGGACTGTAGAAGCCTACCAACATGTCGTGCTATTCGGCGATACCATCGGGACAATTCCAGAAAATCTACAGCGCGAAATGCGACAGTTCAACGGAACGGTACTGGCATTTGGATATAATGCGGATCAACTGCCACAGTTTCAAAAGTGGGATTTCCAGGAGGATCAACGCATCGCTAGTGTCGAAGGACAACTGCTCGATGCAGTGAAATCCATTGTACACGCGATTCCGCCGAAAAATGCGACACGACTAGCGGAAGCAGAAACAATTGAACAACGTATATCTTTCATCGTGCAGCATGAAAATATTTCATTTATTGCTACAACCGCATTCAGCACAGAAGAAAAGTACATTTTGTCACGTGCGCTCTATGATGTTTTTGATATAAAGCCGCCGCTGACACATCCAACATATATTCAGCTTGAAGGCATTACGCCGATTTCTAAAGTACGAGATATTCGAGAAGCGGGAAGGTATTTGGCGGAGCGTGACATTCCTTTCATCCTATCCGTCACGCCAGTGCATGTGAACGCAAAGACCTCAGAAAAGGTGGATTTGTCTTCCAATAAAGAGTTAGTAGAAGAATTGAAATCACTTCAGGCAAGCGGCGGTATCGTGATTGTCAATGGCTATAATCATAGCTACCGTTTAAATGAACAGTTTATCGGTTACGAGTTTTGGGATATGAAGCTGAATCAACAGATTGGCGCTTCACCGATCGACGACTTGCCGTCAGCTATTCAACCTCCTACTCTATTTTCGTCCGATCAAGCCTATGCGAACTATCGCGCGGCAGATCTACAGGCAGAATCAAATATAGTTCATACAAAACAGCGACTCTCAATTGAAAGTCTGCTAGAGGTTGGGCTTTATCCGTTAGGTGTGGAAATTCCGCAGTATACGATGAGTGCGAATGGATACGTAGCTACTTCCGAGTACTTTCATGCGATGTTCGGTCGGATGCAAGTGAGTGATACGGATGGTCACTTGATCAATATGCCACTATTTATCTCAAAGCCGGGAAGATTGTCGGGCATGACGCTGTACCCGGAAACAATCGGTTATGTCAATGTAGATAAGTCGGAGCCGTTTGAAGACATGGAGCAAACTATAAGGAACGTGCAAGCGGTACCTGGTTCAGCAATCGGCGGATTGTATCACACCTATATCGGTGCGTCGTATTTGCCTGAAATGGTTCGGCTTATGGAATCGGTGCCTGGCATGGAGTGGGTGGACTTTTCCCAAATGAATCTTAGCGTGCAAACACCTGATAGTAAAATTCGCTACACAGAAGAAGGCGTACAGTCCACGTCGACTATTACGAAACGGCAGAAGCTGTTGAAGACGATTAAGGAAAATCCAGTCAATGCATCGCTCTGGGTGATCGTCGTCGTGGTTGCGTTATTTCTAGTAGCGTTTGCGGTGTATGTGCTCAGTCTGCGGTTACGATTAAAAAAACGTCTGTTTGAGGAGCGTGATCAGCTTGATTAATATACTGTTTTATACATCGTTATCATTAATCTGGATCATGTTGCTTTATCATATGTTCCTCATGCAAGGCGGGTATCGGCATTATCGATCATTTGAAAAAGTCATTCCGCAATGGGAAAAAAACATGGGAGAGCTACCAACTGTCGCAGTTTTTATTCCTGCACATAATGAAGAAGTCGTCATTGCACAGACGCTAAAGGCGATGTCACGACTCTATTATCCGAAAGATAAGCTTGATGTGATCGTCATCAATGATAATTCATCCGATAGAACAGGAGAAATTGTACAAGAATTTACGGAGAAGTTTCCGTTCATTCGTATGGTTGTAACAGAACCACCGAATAAAGGAATCGGTAAGTCTTCTGCGCTAAATGAAGCGCTGGCTCAGTCGGAAAGCGAATTTATAGCGGTTTATGATGCCGATAATACGCCCGAACGGATGGCGGTTTGGTATTTGGTCATGGGGCTGCTGAATGATCCGAAGGCGGGTGCTGTTGTCGGGAAATTCCGTGTCATCAATGCGAAAGAATCATGGCTGACACGTTTCATTAATATCGAAACAATTTGCTTTCAGTGGATGGCACAGGCTGGACGCTGGAGATGGTTTAAAGTCGCGACGATTCCCGGTACGAACTTCGCCATTCGCCGATCTATCATGGAGCAGCTTGGTGGCTGGGACGTCAAAGCGATGGCAGAGGATACTGAGCTGACGATCCGTGTCTATAATCTTGGCTATCACATTCGCTTCTTCCCGAAAGCAGTCACATGGGAACAGGAGCCTGAAACGCTGAAGGTTTGGTGGAATCAACGCTTACGCTGGGCGCGTGGCAATCAATACGTCGTGCTGAAATTCATGACACAGCTTTTTAAATTAAAACGTAAACGCATCGTCTTCGACCTGTTTTATTTCTTCTTTACTTACTTCTTATTCTTCTTGGGTGTCATCATTTCGAATACGATCTTCGTCGCCAGTCTATTCTTCGATATCCAGTTAGGTATCGGAAATGTCGCGCTTGTATTATGGGGACTCGCGTTCTTATTATTCATTGCGGAAGTGACGATTGCGTTGAGCATTGAACGAACCGAAATGACCCGCAAAAACTTCTTTTATATCTTTTTGATGTATTTCACGTATTCGCAGATGTGGATTATCCTTGTCATGCATGCGCTTTTTCTAGAAACGAAACGAATGATTCTCGGGCAAGAAGCGCGTTGGTATAAGACGGAGCGCTATGTCCGCAAGAAACCGGGGGAATGACGATGAAATCAGTACTCATGTTGCTGTTGGCGTTGGCTTTGACGTTTACATTCACGGCTACCGACAGTGAAGCGTCTCTTCGTATAGAACAAATTCAGATTGACGCAGACCGTTCGACAACAACGCGGCAACCTATAACGAATAAAGTCATTGAATTACGGGGGCCTGAACAACAAGTGTCGTTCTTCTATGAGATGAAATCAGATAGTACGGAACGAGATCAGGAATTCGTTTTGCGCTTTCAACATTCTGAGCTATTGATGGCTCCTTCGTCGCTCACTGTGCAACTCGATGGCAAGCCGATCACTTCGCAGCCATTAAATGGAGAGAAAGAGTCCAAAGAGTTGGTGATTCCGTTACAGGAAGAAGCCCTTACGCAAGGAGTGCACGAAATAACGGTACAATTTTACGGCGTCATCAAGGAAGGCATTTGTGTAGAACAAGGCACATCCGCTAACTGGTTGGCGATTCAAGTAGATTCCTATTTACAACTAAGTGGTCAACAACCGTCTGACAGATACTTGGCGGACTATCCTGCAGCATTCATCGGGAAAGGGAAGTCCCCCGTCGCGATTATCATTCCGCAGAAAGCATCGGTCGAGACGCTCGACAGCGCATTAAAGGTAGGTGCGTTCTTGTCTGAATCGACAGACGAGAAATTCCCTATACAAATCAAGCGCGAAGATGATGTGGAATCATTATCGTCAAATGTGATAATTATGGGTGCTATAGATGAATTCTCAAGCTCCGCTATGAAGAATCTACTAAAACAAGCTTCTTTAACAGCGGTTGAAAATTCCATGATTTTGTCCTACGAAACCATAACGGACAGCACAGGGCAAGTCGATGCATTACTCGCCATTTCAGAAACTCCAGCAGCGCTAGCGGAGAGAGTCTCTGTACTGACAGAACCGAAGTTATATGAGCAGATGACGGGTAGACAGTTCCGCGTTCGTACGATGCCGGTTCGTCATTCCGATGAGACGGGAAACATTGTGAAACTCAGTCAATTCGGCATGGAAGATCTAACACTGAATGGTTCGAATCGCGAGAGCCAGCAATTTTTTCATTACACACCGTTCGCCATGGATAAAAATCGTCAGGCTGTACTTGAATTGCATCTGAAGCGCTCAGCGCGTGATACAAGTGAAACGACCGCAACAGAAGAAGTGTTTAGAGGACCTATCGAGTTAACGGTACTCGTCAATGATGTACCGCATTCAATAAATTTGGATGACATGAGTGATCCGCAAGAGGGGATCTATTCCGTGCAGTTGCCGATTGATAAGAGTGCGATGAAAGAGAATCGCATGATCAGTTTGCAGTTGCAGGCCAGTGGATTGATGGCGAAAAACCCATGTGTGACGACGGATCATAATCGTTGGATTTATATCGAAAAGGATAGTTTTATCACATTCCCGAAAGAGAAAACGGATAGCAAGAATTCTCCTTCCATTGCACAGTTCCCCTCTCCATTCGTGGATGAAGCAGATGAGGCATTAGTCGTTCTACCAAAGACTACTGTCGCTGATGATGAACTCTTGTATTTATATCGCAAGCTCTATGTAAATTCACACCCGATGAATTGGAAGCTCGCGGATGGCGAAGAATTGAAGGAAGAAGAATTGAAAAGCCAGCACGCGTTATTTATCGGTGGTCCTAGTGTGCAACCGCTGTTGAAAGCGAAGCAAAAAGAGCTTGCTGTGTCGTATGCTACAGGTAAGCCGGATCTGGCGGCGCTCGGTTTCATGGAAGGTTCATCGAAGTCGGTCAGCTTTATACAAAGAAGTTTGTGGGGCAATTCGAATCGTGCAATGATGGTGATCGATTCATTGACGGCTGAGTCGCAGATTGACCGTCCGCTTGTGGATTTCTTACAGTTGACGGATGACGTGGCGACTGTGGCCGTGTTGTCGAATAATCGTAAAGTCTACACGAATGCCTCTCAGATCGAAGCTGCGAATAGTACGGCGGGTAATGATACCGCAAAGGCATCTGCTAGACCTTCCGTTGGCTGGTTGGTAGGGTTTGGCATATTGTTGGCAGTAGCTATTGTGAGTGTGTTCGTCGTGTTACGTCGACGCCAGCGCGGAGTAGAATAAAGGAGTAGGAGGGTAACATGGAAGCCAACACTTGAGGTTGTAATGTACAACTACGAAAACGTTCCACTGGATTGAATACACCCAGTGGAACGTTTTTAGTAGGTAAATAACAGATTATTCTAACAATGTATATGAAACTAGTTAGTTACTTGGTAGTATGGTAGTAGGAGACTGTCGATGAATAAAATATAAAGGGAGTGAAAGCATGAAGAAGATGTTCAGGATTGGTTTATGGACGTTACTGTTGCTTGCTTTGTCGTTTGTTCATACCGGAATCAATGAAGCGTCCGCAAAAGAGTTCAAGGATGTATCAAAAAAGCATCCGAACTATGCAGCAATCCAAGAAATGCAAAAAGCGGGATTCATTAATGGCTATCCTGACGGGACTTTTCGTCCGAATGAGCGGGTGAGTCGTAAGCATGTGGCGGTGTTGCTGGATAAAGCGCTGAAGTTGCCACAGCCTTCTACTACGCAAGTTGTTTTTACAGATGTGCCGAAAAATCATGCGTATTATAGCCCCATCATGAAGTTGTACGATCAAGGAATTGTAGGTGGCTCCAATGGGAAGTTTAATCCCGAAGCTTCTGTTACCCGTATCCAAATGGCCAAAATGCTGGATTTGGCATTTGAATTCAATATGACAGAGCATGCGGGTTTTTATGATCTTCTTGTGACCCACTGGGGATATGTCCATGCGAATGCGTTATTCTCCCAAGGGGTAACGAAAGGGGATAACGGACATTTTAAGCCGAATGACAAAGTGACGCGCGCGCATTATGCGGAATTCCTGAATCGCGCCATTGCCGCACGAGCTGCTCAACCGGGTGGTGCAAAGATGAATAAAGACGACGCCTTGGACAAATTAAATCGATTAACCTCATCAATTGAACGTGTTTTCGTGCTAAGCAAAGAGAACAATCAAACGTTCACCAAAGCCCGCCCAGAATTTCTTCAATACGCAACGGCAAGATACGTGGATGACGTCATTGCAAAAGTGTATACAGGAGAGTTTGACTATTTGCAGTATGTAAATCATCCGTTGCACTCTGAAGTGCGTTTGCGATTCGATTTCTCGCAACCTGACGCAGATGTACTACATGTTGAAACGATCCAATTCAGAAATATAAACGACGACACGGGCGGATTTGTGCACGCTGCATTTACGCGAGAAAAAGGACAATGGAGAATTGCCGATTACGATGTCGACTATCCGGGGACCAAGAATTTCCAACTGACAGTAGACGAAGCGAAGTTTGCAATTGAAGACGAATATAAGCGTCATGGTTTCCAACAGGTACAAGTGAAATTCGTGTCAAAATCTCAAGTTACAAGTCAAGACTATTCCACTCATGAACCTTATACATTAGATCAGTATAAGTTCACGGTGGATAGCAATATCGGTCGCGATCATGTGACGTTCCATTCCGATAGTGGTCTGATGTATTGATGGTGTGTTACACAATCGTAGACTAAGGTGAATTCAATTCTATGTAGAGTTTATCGTGTTGTCTGAACTATAATATAGTCTCCTAATCGATACAACAAATCAAAAAGCGGTTCACTGAAATTACTCAGTGGATCGCTTTTCCTTACTCAATCATTAGTATTAAAAGAAAAATAGAAATAATAGAATATTTGCTATTGACAGATTTCAGTATTCAGAATAGTATAGAATTAGAAAACGCTTACAAAAATGAAACATACGAAGGGGAGATGAAATGCATGGGAATGCTTTCACTACGTAACATAGTTAAGGTGCTTAAGCGATAAATGACAAGCTACAATGATTTTTTTATGTCATTGTTAAGGTGCTTAAGTGACGAAGAGTAATTAAGATAAATATGCTGTTGGTTTTATTAGTGAATAACAAAATTGCTTTCAACGTATTCAAATAGATACTAATCAAAGGAGTGAAAAACATTATGACAAATGATGTCAACGTGGAACAAACGCCAAATGAAGAGCTGAAAAAGAAAAAGAAGTTAAAAATGCCTCACTTACTCTGGATTATGTTCAGCTTATTGTTACTAGCAAGTTTGGCTACATATGTAATTCCAGCAGGGAACTTTGCTGTAGATGAAAATGGGGTAATACTAGGAGACCAGTTTGAATATATAGGTCATCAAACGCCTGTAAGCCCATGGAAGATGATGATGTTGTTCCTAGATGGATTGAATCAATCAGGTACTATTATTTTCCTTGTACTAGTTGCCGGTGCTACAATCAGCGTTTTATTGGCGTCGGGTGCAATTGATAATATTTTAAACTGGGCTATTTTCAAACTGAAGGATAAAGGATTGGGTCTTCTTGTAAGTGCGATGTTCATCTTAATCGTATACATCGGTGGATTTGCTGGAAGTGACGCATTGATCGCATTGGTTCCGATTGGTGTAATCTTTGCTAAGAAGCTAAAGCTCGATCCACTTGTTGCTATTGGAATTACAACTTTCCCAGCTTTGATTGGATTCGGTACCGGACCACAGGGGCTATTCATTCCTCAAATGATGATTGAAATTCGTCCTTATTCCGGATTTGGTGTCCGCTTTATGCTCATGAATTTCTTCATGATAATCGGATTATTGTATCTAATGCGGTACATCAAAAAGATTCAGAAAAACGAACAGTCCTCTTTAATGTATAAAGATGGCTGGAGAGCCAATTTGATTGGCAAGATCAATCTTGAAGATGAAATCAAGGAAGAAAAACTTAAATTGACAAGCATTTTTGCGTTGGTCGCGTTCATTGTTCAATACTTAGTGATTATAGGTTACTCCGCGTTTGGTGGAGATCCCGAGTTCCTTTACAACTTTATCATTGTGATTAATATACTTACAGCTATTGTAATTGGTTTATTGACTCGTATGTCATTCGATAATTTAGGCGAAAGCTTCTCTAAAGGCCTAGCTGCCATGGCATTTATAGCCTTCATCATCGGATTGGCTCGCGTAATGTCACTGATTTTGACACAAGGTAATATCTTGGACACGATCGTTGCTACGTTGACAGCACCATTGATGAATATCAACAAGAGTTTCGCGACAATAGGAATTTCCATGATTGTTTCGTTACTCAATCCGCTCGTCCCGTCGGCTACAAGTAAGGCGGCTATCTTAATACCGATCATTCAGCCAATTGCTGAAACACTAGGTCTAACAAAGCAAGTTGCAATTCAAGCTTTCCAGTTCGGAGATGGATTCACGAATATGGTATCACCTGTTCTTGGTTGGACGATTGGTTCTTGTGTATTGGCTGGCGTTTCATTCTTTAAATGGGTTCGTTGGGTATTGCCTGCTGTGATTCTATTCTTACTTCTAAGCTTTGTTATTTTGTATATCATGACCACTGTTGGTTGGACAGGCGGAGCTATTTAAATTAGTGAACATAAAAAAGATTGAGGGAGGACGAAATACATGATAACTTCAACAAATGTAAATGAATATGTAAAAAACAAAGCAAGGGAACTGGAACCGGAGACGATCAAGGTGCGAACATACTTGTACGAACGTCCGGAGTTGAGCAGTAAAGAATACGAAACATCCAAGTTTCTAAAAGAAGAAATTACGAAGCTGGGATTAGTAATTGAAGATGTACCGGGGAGTACAGGATTCACTGCTTTGCTTGATACGGGTAGGGAAGGGAAGACACTTGGCATACGGGCGGATATTGATGCACTGCCTGTAACAGAGAACCCGATGAATATGGCGGGACCAAGAAAGTATTTCTCGAAGAATGAGAATGTCATGCATGCATGTGGACATGACGGGCATATGTCCATCGTCTTATCCACTATCAAAATTCTCGAAAGCATGAAAGACTCTCTAAGTGGAAAAATATACTTCATCTTTGAAGAGGGAGAAGAAATCGGGAGTGGTATCGATGCTATGATCAAGCATCTTGAAGGCAGGGGCATTGAAGCGATCTATGGAAACCATTTGGCATCATTCATGGATAGCGGTACACTCTGCGTAGATGAAGGACCGAGAATGGCAGGTGCAATTTTAGTTGATTTTGCCGTGCATGGTAAAAGTGGGCATGGTTCTCGTCCCGACCTTTCCATCAACCCATTGTTCGCAGCTGCGAATATTTTAGTTGGACTGACAAACGCATGGGCCAATCAGATTGACGTAACAAAGACCGTGACACTCGGTCTGACTCAAATACATGGCGGAACTGCACTGAATATTATCCCTGAAAAGATTGATATTGGCGGCTCTTTACGTTTCTATGATATGGATGAGGGAAGAAAAGCATTGGAGCTCATGAAAAAAGTAATTGATTTGACTGCCCAAGCACATAATTGTCGAGTGGAATTCAAGGAGATATTTAAAATTGCATCTGATCCCGTCATGAATGATAAACAATTGGCAGAGCTTGCCCAGAACGGCTTTGAAGAAATTTTACCAGGCTCCGTCGTTCACGATATCAAGTGGTTTGCGTCTGAATCATTTAATAAGTATTCAAAGATTTCTCCTATTGTATTTGTGTTTGTCGGTGTGCGTGATGAAGAATACGGTAGTGGTGCGGAACATCATAACGATCAATTCGATATAGACGAAAATGCGTTGGTAAACGGTGTGATGGCAACAACTAAATTTGCTGTAGACTTTTTAATGAAGTAAACAGTAAACATCAATAAAAGGGAAGTGCTGATTATGAAATACGATTTTACAACTAGAATCAACAGAAAAAATGCAGGTTCACTGAAGTGGAATCAAATGTATGAATGGAATCCAGATGTGTCTGAAGAGGTAATACCTTTATCCGTAGCGGATATGGAACTGAAAAACCCGCCTGAAGTAATTGAAGGGTTGAAAGAGTATCTGGATGAGGCTGTACTTGGATATACAGGACCTACTGATGGGTTTTTGAATGCTGTCGTCAATTGGCAAAAGAAGCGTCATAATTGGGAGATTAAAAAGGAATGGATAGTGAATACGGCTGGCGTTTTGCCTGCTTTTTACACAGCGATTCGCGCATATACCAATGTAGGAGACGGTGTCATTATCTTCCGACCGGTGTACTATCCATTTGGTGCAGCCATTGATGATAATAAACGCACAGAAGTGAATGTGCCTCTGTTGTATCAGGATGGAGAGTACACAATTGATTTCGAGGCGTTTGAAAAGGCGGCTGCTGATCCGAAGAACAAAATATTGATCTTCTGTAGTCCGCATAATCCGGTAGGCCGCGTATGGAAGAGAGACGAACTTGAAAAGGTAGCAGAAATAGCAGTAAAACATAGTCTATACGTAATCTCAGATGAAATTTGGTATGACTTTGTTATGCCAGGCTATACGCACACCGTGCTAGCCACTGTAAATGAAAAATTGAATGATTTACTCATCACCTGTACAGCGCCATCTAAATCATTCAATCTAGCAGGCATGATGAACTCTAGCACGATTATTTCGAACGAGGAATTACGTGAGAAGTTCCGTCATGAGCTAGGGATCGTCCGCGGAGACCTAGTAGGAATCCTAGGGTATAAAGCGTGCGAACTAGCGTATACGAAGTCTGAAGCATGGCTGGATGAATTATTGAAGCTACTAGATGTCAATCAGCGACTTGTACATGAATACTTCAAAGAGAACTTCCCGCAAATCAAAGCACCATTAGTGGAAGGGACGTATCTTCAGTGGCTTGACTTCCGAGAGCTGGATATGACGAACGAAGAGTTGGAAGAATTCTTGCATATGGAAGCTGAATTCTTTACGGACGAAGGATACGTATTTGGAGAAGAGGGCAATGGATTTGAACGAATTAATATTGCTCTGCCAACAGATGCACTTGAAGAAGCGCTGCATCGTTTAGGAAAAGCGCTACAAAGGAAAGTAAAGTAAGAACAAAAGCAGTGGACTGCCGCATAATCGGCTGTCCACTGCTTTTTACTAGTATAATTCTTTTGCATGGAGCAGTTTCAGATCGGTTTTGAATAAAAAAAGCACTAGGAATATAATAAGTAGCATGCCTTGTGTAAAGACTGAGATCGCAACTGTGGCGTTCAGGATGAAAAAGTGCATGAAGGCAGGGTGTTGCGACTTCATATAAGGACACCGAATAGTTGCGTATAGTTTCTGAGATGAATGATGAATCAATGAAAAACCGGTGTACCAGATGCATAAGGTACGCCGGTTGTCATAGTTGCACATGAATTACAGGTCCGATGAAGCGACCACTTCTCCCGTTGCATGATCAGTAAAAATGATTTCCATATCTACATCTCTGTTCGGTTGAGTTTTCATTATGCATCAAAACTATTGAGAGCGTTTACACTATGCGCAAGCGCTGATCCTGCTTTTAGTGCCGTCGCAACAAAGATAGCCTCTGCCACTTCTTCTTTCGAGATATCCATCTTTTTAGCGTTGGCAATGTGAATTTCGATACAATATGGACAACCCGTCACGTGGGCAATAGCGATGGCCATAAGTTCTTTATCTTTTCTATCGATCAATCCGGGTTTCATAGCTGCTTGATCGAACTGATTAAATGCACGGAATGCTTCTGGACTTAGGTCTTTGAATTCCATGAACCTTCCTAGATTAGACTTTTTATAAAGATCTTCATTATCTGCACCATCATAGGATTGGAGGGCATTCAAACCATGGGCCATAGCAGAACCTGCCTTTAGAGACGTAGCAACGAGTACCGCTTCCGCTAGTTCTTCTTTCGTGACATCCAGCTTCTTTGCTGAAGTTACGTGTGTATCGATACAGTAAGGACAACCTGTTACATGTGCAATGGCGATTGCCATCAATTCTTTTGTCTTCTTTGGGATCAATCCATCCGCCATCGCCAACTGATCAAATGCAACAAATGCCTTAAAGGTATCGGGTACCAGCTTGGCCATTTCTGGCAGTCGTTTCATATTGGATTTTTGATACAAAGTGTCTTGGTTCATAGTTTCTCCTCCCTAGATGTGGTGATACATTCGATAGATGAGTAGATT
This sequence comes from Sporosarcina ureae, assembly GCF_002109325.1. Classification (GTDB taxonomy): domain Bacteria; phylum Bacillota; class Bacilli; order Bacillales_A; family Planococcaceae; genus Sporosarcina; species Sporosarcina ureae_C. The sequence continues at coordinate 2,254,866 of NZ_CP015348.1, forward strand.
TATCCAGTTACTGTTTGTAGTTGAGTAACAGATAGATAACAGACAAAAACTAAATGTTGTCAGTGTCTTTGTACTAATCAAAATACTCTACTCATTTATAAGTTTAGCACCTTAACTGTATGGGGGCAACTGTTATTTACCCTCACAAAGAGGTTTTCATACAGATTATGCTAGAATATAGATACTGCTATTTTTACTAAATAAAGCAAGTCGTGGGGTGATATTTTGGAAAGGGAAAAGTTGTTTAATGAACTGATGGATACTTTATATGAAACGTCACGGATGATCAGTTCTTACGAAAGTGTTCCGAGAACTTATGGAACGGATGATGAACTGTATATGGTAGAAGTTCATACACTCAGTTTAATTGGAGATCATAAAAAAATCACCACAACTGAAATTGCTGAGATTACCAATCGTACTAAAAGTGCGGTATCGCAAATGGTAGAAAAAATTATAAAAAAAGGATTGGCTGTTAAATACCGCAATCCGAATAATTACCGGGAATTGATTATTGAGCTTACTGATCAAGGTAGAATCGTGCATGAATACCACAGGAAGCTAGACGAAGCAGAATACGGAAAGCATTTAATGAACCTTAACGACTATGCAACAGAAGACTTTCAATCGTTCATCGACATTGCTAAAGTATTTAATCGTGGAATGGAGCGAGCAATGAATGGTCAGGACATAATCGAGGAGTAGAAAAAGCGTCTTTTCGGAAGCGCAAATACACGATTCTACTACAGAAAAAGAGTTATCCTTTAGATCGCAAGTGCGATGTTCAGGATAACTCTTTTTTTATAGCTTTACGATGCATCGGCATCCGGTACCAAACGTTTTTCTGTTTTCGTGACAATGAAAATACTCGCTTCATACAAGCCAATCATCGGAATCAAAATGATCAATTGACTTAAGAAGTCAGGAGGTGTAATCAATGCAGACACTACACCGAGTGTTACATACGACCACTTTCTCACTTTTTTCATCGTGGCTGACGTCAAAACTCCGATAGCGGACAAGAATAGCGCGACGATCGGTAGTTCGAACAATAAACCGATCGGCATCGTCGTCATCAATAGAAAACGTGCATATTCCTTTGCTGTGATCATCACATCAAAGTTCATTTTACCGAGCTTTACTAAGAAGTTATAGCTCAGAGGATTGACTACATAATAACCAAATGCCAGACCGCCGACGAACAAGAGCAGGATCGCAGGAGAGTAGAGGCTTAAGAAGCGACCCTCTTTCTGCGTAAGACCTGGCTTGACGAACTGCCAAAGGAAATGACAGACGAACGGGACCGATAGACCGAATGCCATGGCTGCAGAAATCGTCGTATAGAACGAAATGACTTCAAGCGGACTCAGGACGATCAGTGTATAGCCACGCGTAACGTACGGGAACCACAGATTGATCGTACTGAAAACTGCAATGAAGAAAACTAGGAATACAACGACACTTTTGATCAGCTGTTTCCGAAGATCCGTGAGGTGGTCGATGAGCGCTGGGTCTACATCTTCCTTTTCCTCTTTTGGTTCTTCCGGAGGTGGCATTCTAGGCTCTTCCGGTTTTGGTTCTGGTTTTAGTTCTTCTGGTACAGATTGTGTAGTGGAAGAAGTCTCCGCAGAGTGATCGGGTAGCGCAGCTTCTTCCTTTTTATCTAACGAATTGAGATCTTTACGGTTCTGATCACTATGCGGATCCATCATGTCACCTACTTAATTAATATCTTTTTTGTCGTTTTCGATAGTCTTGGCAGGGGTAACAGTTGTTTTGTCTTTCTCTTCATCATCACCCATAATATCTTTTGTAGCTTTCTTGAACTCTGCCAACGTTTTGCCGACTGCTGATCCGACTTCAGGCAATTTACGAGGTCCGAAGAGAATCAAGATGATAACCAAGATGATAATAAGCCCAGGTACACCAATTGCTGCTAAATTCATAAAGTTTCCATCCTTTCTTGAGTATATTAGACGAGAAATCCGTCTGTTTATATTGTTTCGAATTTCATTTTCTAAACGATACGCAAGAGGACCTACAGTTGCGGTGGTTGTTATCTCTATTATGATTGAAATTTCTTGCACCTACAACAAATAAGTTTCCCATGTACCTTAAATGAAGTGTAGACTGTTGTGAAGCGAATTATTCCCAATGAAATCGTTAAACATTGCACGGGAAAATATACGTTGCCAAGAGCCTATTCTTAAGTATACTACAGTTCTTTCAATCGCGAAATTATTACTGTCGAATTCCGTCGAAAGCCATATAATATGGTCATGCTATCAAACAAAAAACTATTGGTCAAATAGTAAGTTCCATAAAAAGTTAAGTCGCTTAAACTGTTGATAGTGTGCTGTTTTAAGGCACTTCCATCTGAATTATGACAATAGTAAAAATATAGTTAAAATATTTGGATTATTCCGTAAATAAATATATACGAATCATTTGAAACTTGGTAGAATATTAATAACAAGTAACCAACAGCCGACAAAATAAATCACTGAGGAGGAAAGATTATGAAGAAGACTAGTCGGATTTTCGTTTGGACTGTATTGATCGTTATGCTTTCATTTGTATCATTGGGTTCTGCCCAAGCAGCAACAAAGGAATTCAAGGATGTGTCGAAGAATCACCCGAACTATGAAGCGATCCATTATTTACAGGATAAAGGCTTTATAGGAGGCTATACGGACGGCACATTTAGACCGAAGGAACAAATATCTCGTAAACACGTGGCGAAGTTACTGGATCAAGCACTGAAATTACCACAAGCCACAACAGCCGTGACGTATTATGATGTACCGAAGACTCATCCATACTATAGCTCGATCATGAAATTGACAGCGGCAGGCATTTTCAGTGGTGGAACAGATGGCTATTTCAATCCGGAAGCACCGATTACACGGATTCAAATGGCGAAAGTACTCGATATCGCATTTGATTTATACATGACGAAACAAAATTCATTTTATGATGTGTATATTGAGCATTGGGGTTACACACATGCCAATGCGCTAAAAGCTAGTGGAGTTTCGAGTGGTTATCCAGACGGTGAATTCAGGCCGGACGAACCCGTTACACGCGCGCACTACGCACAGTTTTTATACGCAGCCATCAAAGTGAAGGAAGCGCGTCCAGCTACGGATAAAGTAACAAAAGGTAAAGCGTGGGATCTCGTCAATCGGACAACGTTTGAACTGGAAAAGACGATGCGCGACGCCCGGATGAATCAGTGGAGATATTCGGATATAGAATCTACTCTACGTATGAATGCGACAAAAGCATTAGTAGACGGGGATCTGAAAGGTTACTACGATCCTAAATGCCAGGACTGCTATATGAACGTTTTACCATATATTAATAATGAGCCATTGGTACGTTTCGATTTTACACAACCTGATTCCACTACATTGAATGTAAACACAGTGGAATTCCAAAATGGCTATACGGTTGGCGGATTCGTAGCTTATCAATTTAAAAAACAAGATAATAAGTGGAAGATGAATTCGTTGAAGTATACAAAGGTCGGGACGAAGAACTTCCAGCTGACGATCAATGAAGCTAAAAAAGTGTTGGAAGCCGAGTTTACATCTTTTGGACATAAAAATATGGTAGCTAAATATGTTACAACTACTCAGCAAATTGAATTGGATCCTGTAACAGATGCGAAGTACACATTTGACCAGTATACATTCAATCTGGATTCAGATAATGGACGCTTCAAAGTGAAATTCAATTCTTCGGATGGCTTCACTTCGTTTGTGAATTAACTAAAAAAACGTGCACACCATCGATTGGGATGATGTGCACGTTTTTGTGTGAATTTTTATCGTACAATGACCAAGGTGTTGGAGTAGGGGGCGATGAAAGATTGATCTACCGATGGACTTTATTAATCCATTCCGCTTGGCAACACTTTCTTCAGACCATTGGACTCGATCACACTTGCGACCCCCTCCTGACAAAACCCATACGAACGCCAAGAACACGTCTCACAGACCACCGCAATATCTTCCGGTACTACATGCACCCGAATTCTTCTCTCGACCTCACGCCAAGGCAGCACATCACTGACCTTCAATCCAAGCTTGTGTAAAATTTCCGAATCTCTCACATAGATTCCGTCATCCTCGCAATGATAGGGTTGTCCTTCAGGAAACTTCGCACATAAATAATCAGGTCCTTTCATGATTTGAATGAACGTATCAGGCCGTTCACGTAGTTCGTCGTGGATATTGGTCATATTAGCCGTATACTCTTCGGAATACCCCATCCCACGGTACCCGAGTAAACAAAATATATGATGCCCGCGTAATTTAATCATAGAACCCCACCTTTTCCACACTGATTATTAGTTAACCAATTTTATTATTTAGTATACACATAATTGTGTGCGGGAGGGAAGTGAGAATTATGTGACATTGACTTTATGTGTATAGCTTCTATAATTAGCCAATACGAAAATAATCTGCAGAGGGGACTAGTAAAGTATGAAAGACATAAAAGTAATTATCACATTAGTACTCGTCATGTTCACATGGGGAATTAACGTATCAGCTCTCAAATATCTTGTGACCTATTTCGATCCAATTACTATTACTTCATTGCGGATCATGGTCGCCGCATTATCAGTATTCATTATCTTGTTCGTACTGAAGAAAATCCGTTTGCCGAAAAATAAGGAATGGCTCTATATCCTTGGCGGTGCGATGACCAATGTTGTATTACATCATTACTTTCTAGCTGAAGGATTGTCGAGGACCAGCGCGGCCAACGGAGGATTGATATTAGGCCTCGGACCGTTGCTGACAGCTACGTTATCCGTTCTGATTCTGAGGGAACGTGTTACATTCGTGCGATCACTCGGGTTCCTATTTGGCGGTATCGGAGTCGGAGTCATCGTCCTGGCGGGTAGTGGGACAATTGGCAAAATCTCGTTTGGCGATATTGAAATATTTCTGTCGATTGCGTCCCAGGCACTCAGCTTCATACTGATTAAAAAAGCGTCCCAAACGATGGACGCGAAGTTGCTGACAGGATATATGTTTCTGTTCGGTTCGATGATTCTTTTTATAGTTTCGCTCGTAAAGGAACCAGGTGGCTTGGGGCGCCTGGATAGCGGAACACCATCCATCTGGGCAATTTTCTTTTTCTCAGCTCTATTAGCTACAGCTGTCGGGCACATGTTATACAACTCCGCCATCGAAAAAATTGGTGCTGCACGCTCGTCGATTTTCTTAAACTTGAATACGTTCTTCTCTTTAATCGCAGCTAGTCTATTTCTCGGTGAAACAATCTACCTGGCCCATTATATAGGTCTAGCATTAATTATCGCGGGTGTGCTATTCGGCTCTGGGTCATTGGAGGCGATTATTAGGAACCGGAATAAACACGTCCCGCCTGTTGGCTAGCTATAGATATTAATTAAATACACGAACACTAATAATCTGATAACCAGCATTTTGGTTGTGGAGCTTGCTTCTACTTCGTGCATATAGAACAAAAATAATGAAGGACATTCGTGTAGCATGTATATAGTATTGCGGAATATGTGGAAGTGGTGACATTAAAGTGAGTGTGGAAAGTTGTCTATGAGAGAATCATAGACGGAAAGTATAGAGTCATTTATATTCAAAACTTTGCCGACCTCATAAAGATTTTCACCGCGTAATGGCGAGAATTTATCTATCTCATTAGGTATTGACTTTATGAATGCGGAGCTTCTCACAGGATATATGTTCCTTATTGGTTCAATTATTCTATTTGTTATTACGCTCTTATAGTATCTATTGGACTTAAGTGATTTATATAGAGAAATCCTCTCAGATTGAGCAATATTCATTTTAGGTTTGTTAGAAATAGCTGTTGGTTATATGGCATATAATTCAGTATTTGATAAATAGGTACTGCGTGTTCTTGCATAATGTTAAACTTAAACACTATTTCCTACTGATGAGAGAGAATTTATTCTCAAGGGAAGTAATTTTCCAGCACATTTTATTGAATTGATATTTATTGCAGTTATAGTACATGGCTCTGGATTTTTTTGTATTGCTATTAATAAAATAAGGAGTGGAAAAATATTGTAATTCCTCAGGTGATGAAAAGGATGAATGTCTTAAAAGGTCAACTTTGAAGCCATTCGTTTAGTAGAATTGAAAGACACTGGAGTTAATATTAAAGTGTCAAATTTTCAAAAAGTGAATTTTTATATTAAGCGTTAGAAAATACAGAAAAATAAACCTTGATTTATCAGATAAGATTGAATATACTTTTAATCAATATAGGGAGGTAGAAACATTAAAGCTCTCAATGCTAAATAAAAACTTGAGTTATGTAATTACTAACTGGAAAAAGAAATATACTTACTTCAAGTTTTATTAATGATGTTTTTTTAATTCTCTATCAAAACGTCGTTCATCAATGCTGAACGACGGTATGGTTTAAGAACGGTGTTTAGTAATAATGAATATGAAATAACGGGGAGTGAGAGCTTTGAAGATCGCTTTAATAGGTTTAGGAAAGATGGGAAGAAATCTGGCGATTAATATTTTACAAAAAGGCTATTCTGTAACCGGTTACGATATTCTTCCCCAAGTAAAGGATCAATTGTTGCGAGAAGAAATATTTCAGACTGAAAAGTTCAAGTTTATTAGTGAATGGGAATCATTTATACAGGTAATCAAGCCTGAAGACATAATCTTAATACTCATTCCGCATGGTGAAGAAACAGAATTAATGTTAGAACAACTTTTGAAAGCCCTTCCAAAAGGTTCTACAGTACTAGAATGCGGGAATTCTCATTATAAAGAAATTGAAAAATGGAATGAGGTATATCTAAAAGCTGGTCTGAACCTACTTGATGTTGGTACAAGTGGCGGGATAGACGGTGCTAGAGAAGGACTTTGCGTAATGATAGGCGGAAACCATGATAGCTATAAACGAATTGAACCATTTTTAATCGAGATTTGCTGTGAAGGTGGACTTTTGTATACCGGTAAAACAGGTAGTGGACATTATTTAAAAATGATCCATAACGGTATTGAATACGGAATGATGCAAGCAATTGCAGAAGGATTTGAAGTATTGAATGAAAGTCCATATCCATTTGATTATAAGGAAGTGGCGCGACTTTGGAATAATGGATCAGTCATTAGAAGTTGGCTGATGGAGCTTGTAGAGGAATCATTCAGGAAGGAACCCAGATTAGAATCCATTGTCGGAAAGATGAATGCGTCGGGAGAAGCACAATGGATGGTAGAAGAAGCAATGGATTTGAATGTGCCGGTTCCAGTTACAGCCTTATCGTTAATGGTACGGAACCGATCAATGCAGGAAGATACTTTCAGTGGAAAGGTCGTGGCTGCATTAAGAAAAGAATTCGGTGGTCATGAGGTAGAGGGGAAGTGAACTTATAGTGACAGATGTATTTACAATTGGCGAAACGATGGTGATATTTCAGTCTCAAGCAATAGGTAACTTAGAAGATCTTCCACAGATATATCAGAAGATCGGAGGTGCAGAGTCCAACTTTGCTACTGGTCTAGCACGTCTAGGTCATCGAGTTTCGTATATGAGCAAATTGGGAAATGATCCATTTGGTCGTCGTATCCTAAAAAGTATTAAATCAGAAGGAATTGATACTACTCATCTCAAGATGATAGAAAATGCCCAAACGGGTCTTTTATTTAAAGAACAAAAATTCAGCGATGTCATGAACGTATACTATTACCGAAAAGATTCTGCGGCAAGCCACATGCAAAAGGAAGAACTTCCTGAAGACATCTTTGAAGGACTGAAATATCTACATGTTACAGGAGTAACTCCAGCTCTAAGCAGCTCTTGTAAAGAACTTGTATTTAAAGCGATAGAATTAGCACGCAAACATGACGTTAAAATTATTTTTGATCCCAATATTCGATTTAAGCTTTGGGACAAGGAAGAGGCATTTGAAGTCTTAAATGCGATTGCCGTAAAAGCAGATTATATTTTGGCGGGTATAGAAGAAGCGGCTTTTCTGACAAAGCAAACCGAAGTCCGCGAAATTTGCCAAACGTTACAAACAAATACACAGCAAATCATAGTCATTAAGCGTGGAAAAGAGAGTACAGTGCTGTATGAACATGGGAATTATAAAGAGATTCCTGTCGTGAATGTTGCTAATATAGTCGATCCTGTAGGTGCAGGTGATGCATTTGCAGCGGGATTCGTGCACGGCCTTTTGTTAAACTGTCGTCATGAAGAAAGTGTACGATACGGAAATAGCCTTGGCGCAAGAGTTATCCAGCAGTTTGGTGATATAGACGGTTTACCTACACTGGAAGAATTCAATGAAGGACTTAAAGGCGACTTCACATCAGACGTAAGGAGGTAGTTCGTTATATTGAGAAAATGGGATAAACTTAAAATTATTGAAGAAAACGGTGTAGTGGTGGTGTTGAGGAAAATTCACCCTGAACAGATTAACAAAGTGATCGAAACGTTGGTTAACAGTGGAATCAAGGTATTGGAAATCACAGCAGATAGTGAAAATAGTTACGATACTATACGCGACATGAAAAAGAAATATGGGGATCAAGTGCTAATCGGTGCCGGTACTGTGTTAGACAAAGAAACGGCGAAATTGGCAGCCGATGCACAAGCTGATTTTATTTTTTCACCAAATTTAGATGTAGAAGTGATTCAGACAGCGAATCGATATGGCTGTATTTCCATCCCGGGTGTATATACCCCTACAGAAATCGTAACGGCATATACCGCAGGGGCAGATTTAGTTAAAGTTTTCCCTGCTACGACATTAGGGCCGAGCTACTTTAAAGATTTACAAGGTCCACTAGCTCATATTCCTATGATGCCAACAGGTGGAATAGGGCTGGAGAATATGGGTGAATTCCTAGCGAATGGGGCTATAGCTATTGGGGTAGGAAGCTCACTTTTGAACAAAAAGCTTATTGACACGGGAAACTACGAGGAGCTTGGTGAGAAAGCAAGAAGCTTTGTAAACCGATTTAATGAGGTGAAAGCATGCGAATCAAGGAAATAGAAACGTTCCGAGTTCCCCCGAGATGGCTTTTCTTGAAGATTACAACTGATGAAGGCTTAGTTGGTTGGGGTGAACCAATAGTAGAAGGGCGTGCTTCCACCGTAGAGGCATGCGTTCATGAACTGAGTGAATATTTGATAGGAAATGACCCAATGCGAATTGAAGACATTTGGAACACACTATATCGTTCGGGATTTTATCGTGGTGGACCTATCCTGATGAGTGCGATAGCGGGAATTGATCAGGCGCTTTGGGATATTAAAGGGAAATTCTATAATGCTCCTATATACGAACTTATGGGAGGTGCTTGTAGAGACAAGGTGAAAGTATATTCTTGGATCGGTGGAGATCGTCCTTCAGATGTACTGGAACAAGCAAAAAAGGCGAAAGAAAATGGTTTCCAGGCAATTAAGATGAATGCAACTGAAGAGCTTCAAATTATAGATAGTTATTCGAAAATTGACAATGTTCTAGAAAGGGTGGCTTTGATTAGGGAAGGGTTAGGTTCTGATTTTGGAATCGGAATAGATTTCCATGGACGTGTGCATAAACCGATGGCAAAAATTTTGGCGAAAGAGCTTGAACAATTTCGTCCAATGTTCATAGAAGAACCTGTCTTAGCTGAAAATAATGAAGCGCTCAAGGAAGTTGCTAGACATAGTAACATCCCTATTGCAACAGGTGAGAGAATGTACTCTAGATGGGATTTTAAGAAAATCTTGCAGGAAGGATATGTAGATATTATCCAGCCGGACTTATCACATGCGGGTGGAATTACCGAATGTAAAAAGATATTTTCGATGGCGGAAGCCTATGATGTAGCAGTAGCTCCTCATTGTCCCTTAGGCCCAATAGCTCTTGCGGCATGTTTACAAGTTGATACCACAAGCTATAATGTTTTTATTCAAGAACAAAGCCTGGGCATTCACTACAATAAGGGGAATGACGTGTTGGATTATCTGAATGATCAATCTGTCTTCAAATTCGAGGATGGATATGCCAAGAATCTTACAGCACCAGGACTGGGAATTAGTATTAATGAGTCCTATGTAAGGGAGAAACAAAAGGAAGGGCATAACTGGAAAAACCCAATTTGGCGGCATGAAGATGGGACGGTTGCGGAATGGTAAGCCCTTACGAAAAGAATATAAATAATGAAGAAAAAAATGCGTTGGCAAATTTGGCGGTTTCATTAGTTGAAAATAAAACTGTTATAGGTTTAGGATCTGGCTCAACCATCGGTTTTTTTCTAGAGCATTTAGCATTGCGAATGAAAGAAGAAAAATTGGAGCTGAAATTCATTGCTTCTTCTAATAAGATTGCAAAGCAAGCGAAAAAACTGAACCTTCAACTTATTGAGATTGAGGATGTACCTTTTATTGATCAGGCATTTGATGGTGCAGATAGAGTAGATCTGAATAGCAATCTAATTAAAGGAGGTGGAGGGTCACTTTTTCGTGAACGACAAGTATTGCTGAAAGCTGAGCAACGGTATATTTTAGCGGATTCCTCAAAATTCACAAATAGTCTTTTGGGTCAAATCATCCCTCTAGAGATTGTACCGTTTAATGCATCGTTTACAATTAAAAGAATTGAAAGTTTGGGGTACAAAATTGCATTAAGAAAAGATGGGGACAACAATTTTATTACCGACAATGGAAACTGGATTGTAGATGTATCGAAACAAAAAAGTGTATCACCAGCAGATATTTATGAGCAGCTAAAACTAATATCGGGTGTCGTGGAAATTGGTTTATTCCTAAATGAAGATTATCATATATTAAAAACCTAACTAATCAAGTGAGTATAAACCTAAAAACCGAACCTAATACCAAATATTACGAATCAAATGAAAGCGCTTGCTTTAAGCGATAGCTTGGAATGCCATTCATTATTACAAAATGAGGAGGAGTTATATTGAAAAAGAATTTAATAATGATATTTACTTTATTGCTAATGAGCGTATTAGTAGCAGCTTGTGGAAATGGTGAGAGCGACAGCACTAAAGGAGCTGGGGAAGCATCAGCAGACTCTGGCGAAACAAAGAAATTAAGAATAAGCCTTGGTTTAAATGATAAAACACCTCTATATAAAAGTTCTGAAAAGTTTAAGGAACTTGTAGAGGAAAAAACAGATTCACTGAACGTAGAAATTTATCATTCTGGTCAAATTGCAGATGACCGTTCTGCGATTGAGATGTTGCAATTTGGTACGTTGGATATAACAATTCCTTCTACGGCTCCATTTACTTCGTTCGTTCCTGAATATGGTGTGTTCGACTTACCGTTTACACTGAAGAACACAGATGTAGTAGATAAAGTATTGCAAGGAAAAATAGGTGATGAGCTTGCAGAAAAAGCTAGTGAACAAGGTGTTAAGCAACTGGCTTGGTGGGAAAATGGATTCCGTCAATTAACGAACAGTAAAACTTCGGTTAAGACATTGGATGATTTGAACGGGTTAAAGGTTCGTACTATGGAAAACGATATCCATCTAGGTGCTTGGAAAGCAATGGGGGCAAATCCGACTCCAATGGCATTTACAGAGTTGTTTACGGCGATGCAACAGAAAACAGTAGATGGTCAAGAAAACCCATATCCAACAATTTTATTGGAAAAATATCCTGAAGTCCAAAAGCATGTGACGGAAACTAATCATATTTATTCGCCATTTATTTTCTTGATCAGCCAAAAGACTTGGGACGGCTTGACAGAAGAACAGCAGGAAATTGTAGAAAGTGCAGCGCTAGAAGCTGGAGAGCACAACCGAAAGCTTTCGCGTGAAACAGCAGCATCCGCACTAGAAGAACTAAAAGTGCAAATGGAATATAGCAAAGTTAGTGATGCTGAATTGGAAAAGTTCCGTGAAGCTGTGAAGCCTGTCATAGAAAAGTATAAAGAGAGTATTGGAGAAGATTTCGTAGAGAAGTATTTAAATGAAGTCAATAACGCTGAATAAATGAAAAGTCCACAAAGAAAAAAGCAAGTTAATCACTATTAACTTGCTTTTTTTCAAAAGCAGGTGGGAGGAGCTATGATATGCCAGTCTTAAGATGGATCGATCATAACGTGGAACGAGTGATATTGTTCTTGTTGTTGTCAGTCATGACAATTGTAATTATACTGCAAGTCTTTATGAGATACGTTGTTGAAAGCTCTTTGACATGGTCTGAAGAGTTAGCACGATTTTGCTTTGTCTGGCTCATTTACATAGGGATTAGTTATGGGGTAAAACGAGCAAGACACATTCGTGTGGAAGCGCTATTATCTGTATTTAAAAGGCGAGGTAAATATGTCATTAACATGATAGCGCATCTTATGTTCTTGTTCTTTGCATTAATTGCAGTCTACTATGGCTTTACAATTTACCAGGCTATTAAAGGTACCGGTCAGGTAGCACCATCAATCAGAATCTCCATGTCGATCATGTATTTAGGGATGCCCATAGGAATGCTATTAACTTCAGTTCGTTTGATTCAAAGAATATATATAGAAACCAAGCTATATCGATCCAATGAAGAAATAATTGATAACGATATACCGAGATTATAAGGAGGGTGATAGAATGGGTGTCTTAATATTTGTATCTTTTGCAATCCTACTGATACTTACCGTACCTATTGGAATTGCCCTGGGTCTGTCTGCAGTAATTGCCCTTCTCATTGACGGATCTATTCCGGTAGAATTCATAATAAAAGAATTGACAACATCTACAAACTCATTTCCTCTATTAGCAATCCCATTCTTTATTTTAGCGGGTGAAATTATGGGGAAGGGCGGTATTTCTATCCGTCTGATTGCTGTAGCGGAATCCTTAGTTGGATCTGTTACAGGTGGTTTAGCTATGACGGCCATTGTCACGTCCATGTTCTTCGCAGCTATTTCAGGTTCGGGACCTGCGACTGTAGCTGCTGTTGGTGGTCTGATGATACCGGCCATGGTTAAAAAGGGGTATGATATCAAATTCTCGACGGCCGTTATTGCATCAGCGGGTTCGATAGGTGTCATAATACCGCCTTCAATTCCAATGGTCATGTATGGAGTTTCCGGAAGCGTATCTATAGGCGACATGTTCATGGCAGGTATCGTACCGGGCATCATGGTGGGTCTAGGATTAATGGTTTACGCATATTACTATTCCAAAAAAGCAGGTTATAAAGGTAGTACGGATAAAATCTCCTTCAGCCGTATTTTGAAACAAGTCTGGCTGGCCAAATGGTCATTGTTGATTCCTGTTATTATTTTGGGCGGAATCTATGGTGGGATCTTTACACCCACAGAAGCTGCTGCAATAGCAGTGTTTATTGGGTTCATAATTGGCGCATTCGTTTATAGAGAATTAAAGTTCAAGGACATCTCAGATATCTTCGTCGATTCTGCGCTAATGACTGCTACCATCTTAGTTATTGTGGGTAGTGCAACAGGGTTTGGGAAGCTGTTGGCAATGGAGCAAATCCCAATAAAAATTGCGGATTATATGCTATCACTTTCTTCAGAACCCTTCATCATTATTTTATTAATCATTGTACTTTTGCTAATCGTAGGATGTTTTATGGACACGATTGCAGCAATCATCATTCTGACACCGATCTTGTTACCTATAGCAACGCTTGTCGGCTTCGATCCGATTCACTTTGGCATCATCATGATTATTTCATTGGCAATTGGCTTCATTACACCTCCTGTGGGAGTAAACTTATTTGTCGGTTCTAGTATTTCAGGAGTTAGTATGGAGTCATTATCAAAAGCAATCGTACCGTTTATCATCTCAATGATATTTGTTTTACTGGTTGTATCATTTATTCCAGGTTTATCGTTACTATTTCTAGATTAATATTAAATAGGAGTGAACAATATGTTATTTCCTCAAATGCGTAGCAGAATAAATCCTTACAAAGATAACGTGCAAGGGAAAGCGAATGAACCCATAACAGTGGCAGGTCTTTTGGACAACGCCAAGAAAATCCTAGGTCCTCTTTATGAAGGTGGTACACCGGATTGGTCGTTAGAGAATGTCGTACTACGATTGGAACAAGATGCTCCTCGAATTGCAATTATAGGGGGCTCTGCTGATCATCCAGCTCATATTATGGACTATATGACCTCCTCACGCGCGGCTATCAGGATCTGGCAAAACGGTGGTGTCCCATTTTACTTTTCAACTCCAGTCATGTGCGATGGTACTGCTCAATCCAATCAAGGTATGAGTTACTCATTGCAAAGTAGAAATGCTGTTGCCCAGATGATCGTTAATCAGCTCGAAGCGCATAGTTATCATGCAGCATTCGTCATCCAAGGATGCGATAAACAGCCTCTTGGCGTTGTTAGTGGCTTAGCCCACTTAGATCGACTCAGACAATTTAGAGGTGATGCGCCATTCTTTGCAACATTTGCACCTGCACACGTTCTGCAAGGTGGTACTATTCCTGAAGATGTTCTTAAAAAGTTGAATGCTGTATATGACAAGGCAATTGAAATGAAACATGAGGAGATTGCCGAAGACTTACGGGACACCATGAATTACATTCTTCAATGTTCTTCCAACACTTCTTTCCAAGGAGTATTCGAGAGAGCAGTTGAAAGAGGAATCATTACAGAAAAAGAGCATAAATATCTCGAAATTCGTTTAGCTGCTGCCACTTGCGATACAAAAGGTGGAGTTTGTGCATTCAATGGTACAGGAAACAGTTCGCGCCACCTGGTTGCAGGTATGGGACTTGTACATCCAGCATTGGAGCTATTGACACAACCACCGAATCAGCAACAGGTCAATGAAGCAATCGATGCGATGGCTACCATGATCAATAAACCTGAATTTGGTGTGTCACGACTGGTGAAATCCAATATTAGAAATGCTGCACGCATTCATAGTGCATCCGGTGGTTCTACAAACTTAATGATGCATATGGTAGCTGCCATGATTTATGCAGGTTATGAGTTTACACTTTTTGATATCGAAAAGATCCTCAAGGAACAACCTATACCTGATCTCTTTAATTATTCATTAACAGAGGGAAGAGATATTTTCTCATTAGCGATGCAGTGCTGTGACGATACGAGCCGTGGCATGGAAACGTTATTTTATGAGCTATTGAATAACGGTGTAGATATGGATCAGGATACGTTGACTGTAACGGGTACATCGTGGAGAGACCGACTAGAATATAGTGAAAGTTTACCAGCCGATAATATTAAAGAAAATGCTGTCATTGTTAGTAATCCTAAAAGACTTTTTAGTGGGGTAGATGTACTCCGTGGGAATTTCTTCGAGAGCGCAGTTGTGAAAATTAGTGGAATGCCAACTCCTCAACTAAATCAGTTTGACGATAAGATGGCTTTCGTTTTGTTCTTCGATAATGAAGATCATGCAAATCAAAGTCTCTTAGACTCCAAATTGATTGATAATATGAAAGACAATAAACTGTTCAGTTATGAAAAACTATTGTCAGTAGTTAAATACAATGCTTCAGATGAATATGAGGAGCTAAAAGAGCTTGATTATAATGCGCTATTCGAAGAGATGACAAAAAGAAGCATATTAAAGATTGCGCTCGTCATTGCGGGACAAGGACCTCTTGCATTTGGTATGCCTGAAATGTTTACACCGATGCAACATATTAATGCAAGTCGCACGTTAAAGAGAATCTGTACTGTTATCAGTGATGGACGTTATTCAGGGGTGACGTACGGTGCTGCCATTGGACATATGACACCTGAAGCGATGGACGGTGGTGGAATTGGTTATCTACAAACTGGAGATATCTTGCATCTTCAATTACGAAAGCACTATATTGACTTAGTGAAAGAACTCGATACTCAAGTTGTATATGAAGATAATATCAAAGATAATGAGACTCGAAAGCAATTATTCGAAGAACGATTAACCAATATGAAACGACGTCAGAAGTTAGTAGCAGCGGTAAATCGAATGGTAGGACATACAGATGCTTCTAAAGGTGTAGTTCCAATCCAAGTCTATGAAGAAGCAGATGAAACCTACGTGAAATAATTGCTAATAAGCAATGAAAAGGTGAGATAGATGAGTCTTGTTCAATCTGTAGTTAGGGCAATTAAAATTTTGGAAGTCTTTGATGAAGTGAATAAAGAACTTAGTATAAAGGAAATTAGTGCGAAACTGGAACTTAATAAGAGTACAGTACATGCTTTATTGAAGACCTTAAAGGAACATGGGTATATCACACAAAATGAACAAACTGCAGATTATTCGTTAGGGTGGAAACTATATGAGCGTGGAAACCTATTGCTTAGTCAACTAAGTCTAAAGCAAGTTTCGTCCCGTCATTTATATACGTTAAACAGAGCTACAAATGAAACGGTCCACTTGGTGAAGCGGTTGGATCAAGAGGCTATTTATATCGATAAAATCAACGGTAACAATACATTGGTCATCTATTCAAGAATCGGAAAGAAAGTTCCGCTACACTGTAGTGCGGTAGGCAAGGTATTGGTTGCGTATTTGCCGAAAGACAGCCTTACAGAGCTATTAGAAGGATATGAATTCATTCAAGCTACTGAAAACTCCATACAAAACCATACAGATTATATGACAGAGCTAGCCCAGGTTAAGAAGCAAGGATACGCGGTGGATGATGAAGAAAATGAGTATGGAATCATTTGTTTTGCTATGCCGATTTATGATCATAAGTATGATGTAGTAGCAGCGGTTAGCGTATCTTCACCAAAAAGTAACTTTACAAAAGAGAAAGAGAATAATTACTTAAAGTTATTAAAATTATGTACGGATAGCATTTCACAAGAATTAGGTGCAAATTTAACTACTAAGGAGAGTTAATATGAGATACATTAAATTCCATCAAAATGGAGAGATCCATACGGCATTAGTTACATTACAAGAAGAGGTATATATAATCGAAGAAGAAAACTATACGGATTTCTATTATAAATTGCAAGAATCGAATCGAACGGCGAATCAATATCTAAAGGATGAAAACATTCAAAAGACTGACTTGTCATTCGACGATTTAGAACTGACATTGCCGACTATACCTGACGAAGTATGGGCGGCAGGTGTAACTTATCAAAAGAGCAGAGAAGCAAGAAATTTTGAAACGAAGAAAGAAGATGAGGAGGATCTAACGTTCTATGATCTAGTGTATGACGCCAAACGTCCCGAAATCTTTTTTAAGTCCACGGCGCGTAGAATCATTGGGCCAAATAGTGATGTTTATATCAGAAGTGATTCGAATTGGCAGATCCCCGAGCCGGAACTGACTCTAATTGTAGGCAAGGAAGAGGATATTATCGGTTATACATTGGGTAATGATATGAGTTGCCGAGATATTGAAGGGGAAAACCCTCTCTATTTACCACAAGCTAAAGTGTGGAAGAATTCGGGTTCAATAGGTCCCGCGATTTTAATGCCTGAAGGAATCGAAGATCCTTACTCGATCGATATCACGTGTAAAATTTACAGGGATAATGAATTGAAGTTCGAGGGTACTGCTTATGTCAATCAATTAAAGCGGAAGCTTGATGAACTGGTTCACTATTTAGTCTATGACAACGATATCTTGGAAGGAACAGCGTTGATGACAGGTACTTGTATTGTACCGCCAAACGATTTTACTTTACAGGATGGGGACACGATTGAAATCTCGAGTGAAAAGATTGGTATCTTGCGGAACGGTGTCAAAGCTCAAAAGAAAATGATTTCGATTCATTAATAGGAAAGGTGGTAAGCCTATGAAGGGAATCATTCCTCCCGTTGTGACGTTACTGGACGAATTAGGTCAAATTGATATGGAGAAGAATAAAAGAGCGATAGATAAATTAATTAGCCACGGAGTGCATGGTGTAGTGTTGTTAGGAAGCTCTGGGGAATTTCCTCACTTCTCACTGGAGGAAAAACAGCAATATCTGGAGCAGATTATTCCGTATATTGACAATCGTATTCCTGTTTTAGTAGGGACAGGCGGAACAGTAATGGAAGAAACTATTGAATTGTCAAAATTCGTTCAAGAGTTAGGTGCTGAAGGAGTGCTTGTTGTGAATCCGTACTATTGGAATCTTTCGGATGAGCAAATGTACACGTACTTCTATGAAGTAGCAGGCTCATTGTCCATAGACCTGTATTTATACAATATTCCACAACTGACTGGCCAAGAGATTCCGTTGGAAGTCGTAAAACAACTCGCGGAAAATATACAGAATATTCGAGGGATAAAGGAAACCGTAGCAAGCATGACCCGTATTCGGACTGTAATTGATGAAGTAGCCAACAAAGTAAATAATTTCCATGTTTATAGTGCTTTTGATGAGCATCTATTAGATGCTCAACTGTATGGAGCCTCAGGAAGTATTAATGGATCTTCAGTCTTTCTGCCCGAAATTTCATTGAATCTATATGAAGCTATACAAAACGAAGACTTCACTGAAGTAAAGAGACATCATATATTAATTTGCAAGTTGATGGAGATTTATAGCTTGCATCCTTCCTTCTACCTAACGATGAAATTGGCTGTACATGAACGTTGGTTTGTGAATCAGGCGATTGGTTATCGGAAACCATTTATAAATAGTGAAGCTCATTTATCTGATACTATCAAGTCTGTTATTTCAGAGTATGCTGGAAATGAAGATTAATATAGACTGGAGCGGTTTCTGATCTGATAGATAATCACTATATGTTGTGAAGAAATATCCAATAAGGAGTGAAGATTATTATGGCTTTTAAAGTAGTTATCACTGATTATGAATTTGACAAATTGAATTATGAAGAAAACGTATTTAAGGAAAGCGGTCTTGATATACATTTTGTCAAAGCTCAGTGCCGCACAGAACAAGAGGTAATTGAAGCAGCTAAAGATGCAGATGCTATCATAAACCAATACGCTCCACTAAACGCTAAGGTTCTGAATGAGTTAACGAATTGTAAAGTCATATCGAGGTACGGGGTAGGAGTGGATACGATTGATCTTGAGGTAGCTAAACAGAAGGGTATCGCAGTTTGCAATGTTCCGGACTATGGAATAGAAGAGGTTTCAAATCATGCGTTGGCACTCTTGATGTCTTGGTCAAGAAAGATCGTGGAATTAAATAATGCGGTAAAGAACGGAAGTTGGGACTTCAGTATTAGTCCGCCGGTTTATCGTTTTAAAAATCGCGTATTTGCAGTGATCGGTTTCGGCAAGATTCCAAGGCGTGTAATTGAGAAAGTTCAACCTTTAGGCTTCACATTAATAGGATATGATCCGTTTGTTTCAGCAGAGGAAATGGCAAAATACAATGTAAAGAAAGTAGACCTTGATGAAGCGTTAACACAATCTGATATTATTTCACTTCATGTTCCGCTTGTAAAAGATACACATCACTTGATTAACCTCAGTAATGTTAATGATTTAAAAGATGGTGTCTTTATTCTAAATACAGCGAGAGGTCCAATTATTGAGACAGAGGCATTAATCCAAGGTTTGCGTAGCGGTAAAATTGCGGGAGCAGCGCTTGACGTTGTAGAAATTGAGCCTGTACCAGAGGATCACGAATTATTGGAATTTTCCAATGTCTACATCACGCCTCATAGTGCCTTTTACTCAGTCGAGGCAGTGGAGGAGTTACGTACTAAGACTGCTAGGAACATTGTCGAAGCCTTGGAAGGATCAGTACTCACATACCAAGTGGTGTGAAAAATATTAAAAGAGATATTTATTTTATCATAGATATCTCTTTTATTTTTGAATAGGGGAGCTTTTTATGGCAACTTTTAAAATTGAGTCGGAACAATTGGAACAACTTATAACTGAACGTTTAGTTGAAAGTGGCATATCACTCGAGCATGCAAGTATTGTTGCCGATGTGTTGGCTTTCGCTGATACACGTGGTGTGAAATCCCATGGAATTATGAGATTACAGCATTATATTGACAGAATACAGGAAGGCGGCATTAATAAGAATGCCCAAATTACTGTAGAAGCAGTGAATGATGTAATCGTTAAAGTGGACGGTGATAATGGGTTAGGACATGTCGTGGCAAAAATTGCTATGAATGAAGCCATATCTATTTCTAGGGAAAAGGGCATTGGTGTATCTATAGCTTCTAACTCGAGTCATTCCGGAGCGCTTGGCTATTATGCAGATCAGGCAGCTAGGGAGGGAGTGATTGGTATCACTTTCGCACAGGCGGATGCTCTCGTAGCACCGTATGGAGCTAGATCTGCATTTCTTGGGGCTAACCCGCTGGCGGTAGGAATCCCACATGAAGACCGTCCGATTGTACTAGATATGTCTACGAGTAACGTGGCATTCGGGAAAGTCATGATTGAAAAGGAACGAGGAAATAAGATTCCTATGGATTGGGGACTTGATGAACACGGTGTTCCAACAGATGATCCAGACAAAGTTAAAGCTTTGCAGCCTATGGGTGGAGCGAAGGGCTACGGACTTGCTATCCTTGTAGACGTTCTTTCTGGTATTTTATCAGGAGGGCAATTTGGTAAGCATATTAAACCAATGTACGGGGATTTAAAGGAAAGTAGAAGGTTAGGTCAGTTTTTCCTGGCAATCAATCCGGAGTTCTTTGTTGGCCAAGAATACTTCCTCGATATGATGAAGCGGTTTGTAGAAGAACTGCATGCATGTGAACCAGCCCCTGGGCACACTAAAGTATACGTTCCTGGAGAAAGATCGATTGAGAATCAGATGAGGGCAAATTTAGAAGGCATTGAAATTGAAGAAGATATGTACGAAATTTTGACTGGAAAGAAAAGATCAAATAAAAATACTGCGTGTAAATAACCGTGATTCGCGTGGATGTATGAAGTATCTCGTCTCTCAAGATCATCCATTATAACAGCAACATATCCAGTCGGACAAAATGTTCTGAATTTAACAAAATTAATTATTGTAACTTCAGTTTTTTTGTGATAAGGTTGTTTTAAGGTTTTATATAAAGAACTGGGTTCTCTATATAAAACCAGGAAGGCGGTTATCGAATTGAGCAATAAGTACTGGGTACCTGCTATCGAAAGGGCAGATTTGTTACTTAGAGAAATTAGTAAACATCCAAATGAATTACGGTTAATAGATTTATCGAAAAGGCTAGAGATAAATAAAAGTTCTCTTTATTCCTTACTGAACACATTAGAAACATTAGGGTGGATTATCAAGACTGCTACAGACAGTTATAATCTAGGTTCAACCCTTGGTACTTTTAATTCAATGTATTTGAGTCAATTCAATTTGATACAGTGCTTCTATAAAGAAGCACAAGAGGCTGTGTCCAATATTCAAGAACACATTCAATTGGGTACGCTTGAAGGTAATGATGTTGTGTACTTAGGAAAGGTAGAGGCGAAGACAAGGGTTCAGCTTGTTACGGAGCCAGGTATGCGTTTCCCGGCTTATGCATCTGCTGTAGGAAAAGTTCAATTAATTAATCACACGGCAGAAGAAATAGAAGATCTATTTCCTATTAAAACGTGGGATAAAAAGACTGAATTCACAACTTCTAATATTGAAGAACTTTGTAGCAAGGTATCGTTAGCAAAAACGAAAGGTTATGCGGTTGAGAATCAAGAGTCTGCTTTAGGTTTTCACTGTGTTGCTGCGCCTATCTATAATTTTGAAAAACAAATTATTGCAGGTATCAGCTTTACGATGCCAACGAATAGCTGGGAAGATAAATTTGAGGCAGCAAAAGAAGAGATTATCAAACTTGCAGCCAATTTATCGAAACTAGCCGGATATCAAGAAGTGTCAAAGGAAGCTACAACACTATAATTATACAACTACTGGGAGGAATAGAAATGGTTACTAAAAATAATAGTGCAACGTTTAAGAACTTTATTAATAATGAATGGGTTTCATCACAGTCGAATGAAGTACTAGAGAGTATTAGCCCTATGAATAAGAACGAGGTTGTAGGCTTCGTACAGAAATCAACTCAAGAAGATCTGGACAAGGCATTCAAAGCTGCCGAGGGTGCTAAGAGTGCATGGAGAAAGATTGGTCAACATGCAAGAGGGCAGTTTTTGTTTAAAGTAGCAGATATCATCGAGCAGAATATTGATGATATCGCAGAAACTGCTACTAGGGAGATGGGAAAAACGCTTCCAGAAGCAAAAGGTGAAACAGCTCGTGGCGTTGCAATCTTAAGATACTATGCAGGAGAAGGCATGAGAAAGAATGGGGATGTCATTCCTGCTTCTGACAAAGATGCTTTGATGTTCACGAGGCGCGTACCAGCTGGCGTAGTGGGAATCATTACTCCTTGGAATTTTCCAGTAGCGATTCCGATTTGGAAACTGGCACCTGCTCTTGTATACGGAAATACTGTTGTGTTCAAACCAGCGACAGAAGCTTCAGTTACTGCTGCCAAGATTATCGAATGTTTTGCAAAAGCCGGACTACCTAAAGGTGTCTTAAACTTCATCGTAGGTTCTGGATCAGTTATTGGACAAGGGATGATTGAGCATTCCTCTTTGAACGCAATTACTTTCACAGGATCAGAAAATGTAGGGAAATCAGTAGCTAAAGGGGCTGCAGAAAGTGGCGTAAAATACCAAATTGAAATGGGTGGAAAAAACCCTGTAATAGTTTCCAAAGATGCGGATCTTGATAATGCGGTAGAAGCAGTAATAAGCGGGGCTTTTCGTTCGACAGGGCAAAAATGCACTGCCACTAGTAAGGTCATTGTAGAAAGCGCTATCTATGATGTATTCAAAAAGAAGTTGCTCGCTGAAACAGAAAAAATCACAGTAGGAAACGGATTAAATGATGGAATCTGGATGGGACCATGTGCTAGTCAGAGCCAATTCGATACAGTAAAAGACTATATTGAAATCGGTAAGTCGGAAGGTGCGACATTGATTGCTGGCGGCGAAGTTCTAAGCGGTGATGAATTCGATAATGGATTCTATCTAACACCTGCAATTTTCGATAATGTCAAAGCAGATATGCGAATTGCACAAGAAGAAATTTTTGGTCCAGTTATCGCATTGATTGAGGCAAGCGACGTGGAAGATGCAATCAAGATTGCAAATGATACAAAATTTGGACTGAGTGCTTCTATCTTCACGTCCAATATAGGTTCATTGATGGAGTTCATCGATGAAATTGAAGTCGGTCTAGTTCGAATTAATGCTGAAAGTGCTGGTGTGGAACTACAAGCACCATTTGGCGGAATGAAAGGCTCAGGCTATGGGTCACGTGAACAAGGAGAAGCAGCACAAGAGTTTTACACGGAGATCAAGACAGTATTTATTAAGGCATAAAAGTTATAGAACCCAAATTATCCATAAAGGAAGGTATTTACTATGATGAATGAATCCCGGAAGTTATTAGAAAGTCTAGGTTATCCGTCCACTGACTCGAAGGAATTACCGACATCCACGAAGCGGTTCCCAGATGGGGCGCAGTATAGAATCGAACTACCAAGTACTGAAGGTCCTGTTGCCTTAAAAGAGACTTTAAAAGAACTTGACCGTCTTGGGATTACAGTTCATAGAATTTCTCAAGGAAGCGGTATAATGCTTCAAACAGATGAAGAAATCAAAGAGATGTGCGAACTTACTGCTGAGCGTGGAATTGAACTTAGTTTGTTTGTAGGTCCACGTGGTACATGGGATATCAGTGCTCAACCTTTCACTTCGGGAGGGAAATCGATAGGTAATCGCCATGAAGGTGCGGATCAGCTCGTTTATGCGATGGAAGATCTTAAGCGTGGTGCAAATTTAGGGCTGCGCGGTGCACTTGTAGCAGATGAAGGACTAGTACTTTTGACGAAGGAAATGAAAAAGGCAGGACAACTGCCAGAGGACTTCATTGTAAAAGCTTCTGTTCAAATTGGATCGGCAAATCCTGTGTCCGTAAAATTAATGCAAGATATTGGAGCTGATACGTATAATGTACCAACGGCTTTGACTCTATCAAAGTTAGCGTCTATTCGTCAGGCAATTGATATTCCGATTGATCTGTACATCGAAGCACCGGATAATTTAGGAGGATTCCTTCGCTATTACGAGATTCCAGAAATCATTCGTGTTCTTGCACCTGTATATATTAAGTTTGGCCTACGTAACCATCCAGACGTTTATCCTTCTGGTCAACAGTTTGAGGCTCTGAATAATTCATTGGTCAAAGAGCGTGTTAGAAGAGCCTCTATTGGCATTCAAATGATTGAGCGGTACTGCCCTGAAGCGAAAACTTCAGAACTAGGTGCTGAGGGACTTGGCATTGCCAAAGTGAATACTTCAAATGTTTCTAATTAACAACCTGAATAATTGATGCGAATGAAACAGTAAATATGGTAGATGATCCTGGTAACTATTTGCGCCAGGATCATTTACTAATACCTTCTATTACAGCGGGAAGAAAGGTGAAGGTGGCTATGGGATATTCTTTTAAAGGTTATATGAGAAGCGATGGTTCAGCGGGAACTAGAAATAATATAGGGATTATCAGCTCAGTCATTTGCTCAAGTACTGTGACAAATGAAATTGCGAGTAAGATTGATTATGCGGTACCGATTGTTCACTCTAATGGTTGTGCACAATTAGGCGATGATTTCAGTGTCACAAAAAGTATGTTATCGGGAGTTGCAGAAAATCCAAACTTCCACAGTAATCTATTAATAGGCTTAGGATGTGAAACCAATCAAGTGACTGGTTTATTAGCGGCTATACCTAACGTTAAGCCGATTGATGGATTTAGCATTCAGCAAATGGCGGGTGGAACTAATACAGTTGCTAAAGGTGTTGCGATTGCCAGCGAATGGTCTAAAGACATCACTAATGAGCAAAGAACGGACCTACCAATTTCTAAGCTGAAAATCGGGGTCATTACAACGGATATGGACGAACAGACATTAGCAATAACTACTCCAGTTGTAAGCGCTTTAATTGATGAACTATTAGAAAACGATTCGACGGTTATTTGCAGTCTGACCAGAACACTTGAACCGAGTGGCAAGATTCTTGCTACAAAAACTAAAGATACGCGATCAAAGGAAATGCTGAAAACACTGAGTGAAGGTCTTAATCGCCGTAGATGGGAAAATGATGAAGGCTATGCACTTTCAGTATTCTCTGATGAAGAGAAGAGCCTTGCTGCGCATGAAGCGAGACTATTAGGCTCTAAGGATTTGGTAGAATTTTTAAATATCAACGAAAAACCGTCCAATAGAGGATTATATCTTTTAAAGTCATCTGACAATATTGTCGAAACGATTTCCAACTTCGTTTCGGTAGGATGCAATGTGGCGCTCATTATTTCAAAAGAAGGAATCCTAACAACTTCCAACGTTATCCCTTGTATTAGCCTAGCACCCTGTAATGAGAGTCAGATTCATCGTGATCATGTAGACTTTTATATAGCGCGAGGCAATGAAGAGAAACAAACAGTTACCCTTTTAGAAAAATTACTTCAAGTAAGCTCAGGGGAACTAACTGCATTAGAAGAATATGAATTAGGGGAATTTGCAATCCCGCATATTGGTACAACGTTCTGATGAAGGGGAGAGATAAGCATGGAAGTTAGTTATAACGCTTTAAAATTGCATCCAAAAGATAATGTGGCCGTTGCGTTAAAGCGGATTAGTGAAGGTGAAATAGTATTTATCAGTAATTTCGAAAGTAATCTAGTTGCCTTGGAGGAAATTCCCTACGGTCATAAAATATCGTTACATGTTATAAACGAAAACGAGGAAATTAAAAAATATGGAGAGTGTATGGGCAAGGCTACAAATGAGATTCTTGTAGCTTCTCATGTTCATGTACATAACGTTCGTGGTCTAAACGAAAACGAAAGACTGGAAATTATTAATCATGTAATGGAAGCCTAGAACCATAATCTTCTGCATACGGGGGAATCAAACATGAAGACATTCGACGGATATCGTAGACCTGACGGCAGCATTGGCGTCAGAAACCATGTGATCGTAATCAATACAGTTGGGGAATTAAGTGCACTTACTAGGAAAATAGCCAATTTGACTCCGGGTGTTATCCCAGTTATTCATCACGGAGGGGTAGCTCAATTCCCGGAAGATCATACACAGACATTACGAACGCTAGTAGGAACTGCTGGTCATTCTAATGTAAGCGCCACACTGGTAGTAGGCACAGAAAATGATCCAATAGCGCAAGAAATTTATAAAATTTTAAAGAAAAAGGGGAAGCCAGTCCATACAGTTTGTTTAAATAAGAACCAGAAAATACCGGAAATCCTGCATGAAGGAAGATCCTGGTTGTTGACGGCTTTAGAAAATAGTAAAAAAGAAGTTCGTGAGCAATGTGATATTACTGAACTAATTGTTGGATTAGAGTGCGGAGGATCAGATGCATGGTCCGGAATCACAGCCAATCCTTCTATAGGAGCATTTTCCGATATGATTATCCGCGAGGGTGGTACAAGCGTCTTAGCAGAAACTACTGAAGCGATTGGAGCTGAGCATATTTTGGCAAGCAACGCGATAAATCGTGAAGTAGGAAGAGAGTTCTTGGATATTGTTCGAACTTACGAGCACCGAATAAAGCAGACCGGGGAAGATATCCGTTCCGCGAATCCAACCCCGGGCAATATGGCGGGCGGACTAACTACACTTGAAGAAAAGTCGCTTGGCTGTATAAAGAAAGGGGGCGGCACGCCTCTAAAAGAAGTCATTTCATATGCAGGAAAACCGACTGAGAAAGGTTTTGTGTTTATGGACACCCCTGGGTATGACGTTGAGTCGGTATGTGGATTAGCAGCAGGTGGTGCACAGGTAGTGCTGTTCTCTACTGGTAAAGGATCCCCGACAGGCTCACCAATCGTTCCGGTTATTAAAATCGGTACAAACCCTAAAGTTTATGAGATCATGTCCGAACATATCGATATTAATGCAGGTAAAATCATAGACCAAAACAAAAGCATAAATGATATTGGTAAAGAGATTTTTGACAAAGTCATTACTGTATCCAATGGGGAAAAGACTGCAGCCGAGAATGAACTAAATCAAGAATTCGCCATTTGGAGACTAGCTGAAAGTATATAAGTAACCTTATTGCAGCTGAAGAGAATTAAAGTAAAATATTAGAAGGTGGGGAAACTTATGATAAAAAAGAACTTGGAGAGAATTCCTGGAGGTATGATGGTCGTACCTCTTCTTCTGGCAGCAGTTATTAACACATTCTTCCCTGAACTTCTGCGAATTGGTGGCTTTACTCAAGCGTTGTTCGTAGATTCCGTTCCAGTTCTAGCAGCACTTTACCTATTAACAGCGGGAGCTCAATTAAACATTAGAAGCTTTGGTGTAAGTGTTGCAAAAGGCGCGACACTACTCGCACTAAAATGGTTCGTTGCCGGTGTCTTCACTTTCTTAGCATACTTCCTAGCTGGACCAAACGGGTTATGGCTTGGTTTAGCACCACTTGCAGTTATGGCAGCTATGTCAAATAGTAATGGAATCGTCTACATGGCGGTAGCTTCACAATATGGAAATAAAGAAGACAAAGCTGCCTATTCGGTACTCGTATTGAATGACGGCCCGCTTCTAACGATGGTTGCTTTATCCATATTTGGAGCAATGGGATTCGTTGAAGGCATGTTTTCTGCAACTGCTTTCATAACAGTATTGCTTCCATTAATTATTGGAATTATCATTGGTAATACTGATATGGAATTACGGGATATGTTGGTGAAAGGGTCCGATATGATTATCCCATTCTTATCATTCGCATTAGGTATGGGCATCAACTTGACAGATGTTGTAAAAGGTGGGGCGAGCGGAATCTTGCTTGGTGTTGTTACAGTGGTTTTCACTGGTGGAGCAGCTTACCTAGTATTTAAGGCGTTGGGTTGGAATCCGATTGTTGGGGCTGCGGAAGGAACTACTGCTGGAAATGCAGTCATGGTACCTGGCGTTATTGCAGCTGCCAATGCATCATTTTTAAGCATTGCACCGTTAGCTACTGTTCAAGTTGCAGCTTCAGCCGTTACAACAGCAATTCTAATTCCAATTGTACTTGCTATATTGGTAAAGTATACAAAGTTTGAAGGTCAGCGCCTAATGCCAGAAGACGAAGCGTTAAATATTCGGAATGATGGCATTATTGAAAATGAAAACGTTAGGTTACAACGGAGAGGAATTAGTATGAGTGAGAGTACCTCCGAATAAAGTGAATAGGCACACCACCTGAAAATTGAAGTTCGGGGTATTGGATTCTTTACTTTGTTCGTATTGCAGATAAGTAAAAGATTGACGGAGGTAAACTATGTTTACCCATGATTATTCCAAAACAGTATTCATTCAAAACAACGAAGTATTTGTTTGGGAAGTCGATGGACGAGTCGTGTCTATGATGAAAAAAGCGCGTCCGACGAAGCATGGCGTGACGGTTTCGATGGTGTTCACTCCTGAAGATGAACGCAAGAAAGGTTATGCTCGATCGCTTGTCGCAAAAGTATCTGCGGAATTACTAAAAGAATACGATTTTTGTATTTTATTTACAGACCTGGCCAATCCGACAGCGAATAAAATTTACCGAGAGATTGGATATCAACAAATTACCGAGTTTGCGCACGTGGAATGGCTATAGAAAAGTAAAAAAATATTGTTCATAACAACTCATTCCTTACAAAACATTTACACAACCTTCTCTGTATATTAATAAACTTCCCGTAGAGTAGAAGTTGATTACAAATACAGGAGGTTGTTTATTGTTGAAGAAAATCGTACCCGTAGTAGCACTATCGGCTGCATTAATTGGTGGAGCCATCTGGACTGGGAATTATTCAGCGAGTTCGGATGATGAAGTGAAACAGGACGACGCACCGGAGATCAAGAATGTCATATTTTTGATTGGGGATGGCATGGGGAGTTCCTATACATCCGCTTATCGTTACTTCAAAGATGACCCGACTACCCCTGAGATAGAATTAACAGCGTTCGATCAACATCTAGTTGGACAACAAATGACGTATCCTGATGATGACGAAGAGTCAATTACAGATTCAGCGTCCGCAGCAACGGCTATGTCGTCAGGTATTAAAACATATAATAATGCCATTGCAGTGGATAAAAAGAAGGAGCGTGTGCAAACTGTCCTCGAAGCGGCAAAAGAAGCCGGCAAATCGACTGGACTTGTTGCTACTTCTGAAATTACACATGCGACACCTGCAGCTTACGGTGCCCATAATGAAAGTAGAAAGAATATGGATGAGATCGCCGATGATTATTACAATGAACGCATCAACGGTGAGCACACAATCGATGTCCTTCTGGGCGGTGGAAAAAAACACTTTGTCAGGGAAGACTTGAGCCATGCGCATTCATTCGAACTGGATGGATATGGATATGTCACAACAAAAGAAGAATTATTGAAGAATAAGAATGATAAAATACTTGGATTGTTCGCAGATGGCGGCATGTCCAAAATGATCGATCGTCCAGCAGAAACACCTTCATTGGAAGATATGACAGAAGCGGCGATTGAGCGACTGAAGAAAAACGAAGATGGATTTTTCCTTATGGTCGAAGGAAGCCAAGTCGACTGGGCGGGGCATGACAATGATATTGTCGGTGCGATGAGTGAAATGGAAGACTTCGATAAAGCGTTCCAAGCAGCCATCGAATTTGCTAAACAAGATGAGCATACATTAGTCGTTGCGACTGCGGATCATTCAACTGGCGGATTTTCCATAGGAGCGGATGGCGTATATGATTGGTCAGTTGATGTGATCAAAGCAGTGAAACGCACACCGGCATTCATTTCGCAACAAATTGCAAACGGTTCAGATGTAGAAGAGACATTGATACGCTACATCGACCAAGAAAGTTTTCCGTTAGACCAGAAGGAAATAGAAGCAGTCCAAGCGGCAGGTACAGAGACCGATGATATTGAAACAGCTATCAAACAAATCGTCGACAAACGCTCCTATACAGGTTGGACAACCGGTGGACATACAGGTGAAGATGTACCTGTTTATGCATATGGACCGTCTAAAGAGCGCTTTACAGGTCTGTTAGATAATACGGATCATGCGAATATTATTTTTGAAATTATTGCGGGTAAGAAGTAGGCTCGCAGTCGACAACGTGGAGAAGTATATATAAAAAGTACTAACGTTCATCATTTGTAATAAAGCGTCACAACAAAGAAGTTACAGCTCAAAACACGAGCCGTAACTTCTTTTTTGTGCGCAAATTTAAGCAAATAAAAAATAAAAATAAAAAAGCAGTATCCTTTTTGAAAATACTCTCTATATGACTAATGAAAGAGAAATTAACCAGAGAGGGGCGCGAGAAATGAAACGACCAATCCAAGATGTCAGAATACCGTTTTCACCTAAATTCGCAGCAGTAGTCGGCATTAACGAAGCACTATTTCTGCAACAATTGCATTATCGATTACAGATATCAACCAATATCCATCACGGCCATAAGTGGGTGTATAACACTTACAAGCAATGGACGGATGAGTTTCCTTGCTGGACGATTCATCTAATTAAAAGGCTCATCACCAAACTTGAGAGAGAAGGATTGATCATTACATCGGAGTACAACAAAATGCCGATGGACAGAACGAAGTGGTATCGAATTGATTATGAAAAGCTGTCACAGCAAGGGGGCGGATTTGTACCATTCGAGCAGACGGAATCAGTCTACTCAGAAGAGCAAAACCGTCTGTCAGAGAAGAGCGTTTTGCTCCCAGCAATAACCAAAGAACTTAAACAAACGACAAAGAATAAAAGAGCGAGCGAGAAAGATCTCGCCACTATTTCTTCTGTCATTGAGTATTTAAACCAAAAAGCTTCTAAACGATTCAGGCACAATACGAACACGACGATGGACCTTCTTCATGAGCGGATCAAAGAAGGCTACACACTGGATGATTTCAAATTAGTGATTGATACGAAAGTAGCGCAATGGCTTCATCACCCACAATTCCGTCACTACTTACAACCATCCACATTATTTAAAGCAGAGAAATTTGAAAACTATTTGAATGAAACCCCAGTTGAAATGAGTCGAACGATTGTATTGGATTACGTATCACCCACATTAGATTTTGAAAAAGGAGAGAATGCATATGAGTTACGAACTTGCTGAAAAAAGCTTACTAGGTGCGATGTTTGAAGAAAATTATTTAATTCTCGATAGTCTCATGCAAGCGAGATTTTTCCAAGGACATGTCAATCAAACGATCTACACTGTTATGCGGGAATTGGCACAGGAAGGGAAATCAGTAGACTATATTACCGTTCTGACGAGAAGAGAACCGAGTGAGCTAGGGGGAGTCAATTACGTATATGGGCTCAAACGATTTGCGAATGTCGTACGTTTTGATGAATACGAAGAAATGATCATAGACCAATGGAAAAAGCAAGAAACGGCACGGCTATTACGGCAAGCGATTGAGCAAAGTTGGAGCACGGATGACATACAGCATGCTTTAGGAGAACTAGAAGAACTCCAAGGCGGTAGAGAACTGACTACTTTAACGGAACATTTACTCGCACAATATGAAAGACCGTTCAAACCGGAGGAAAGAGAGTCTGGTATCTCGACAGGGCTTCGCGATTTGGATAAAATTCTGAACGGCTTTCAAAGTTCTGAATACATCGTCGTCGCGGCTCGACCATCGATGGGGAAGACGGATTTGCTAAACCAATTTGCGCTGCAAGCGAGTCAAGATGGACATATGCCGATCATCTTCTCGCTTGAAATGAGTCGCAATTCGATGATTGACCGAATGATCGCTTCGACAGGTGAATACAATCGCTTACGCATGCGTAATCCGTATAAATACTTCACTGAACCACAAAAAGATCGATGGACACCCACGCTGAATTACTTGAACACTGGTGGAATCCATATTGATGATCGAAGCACAATGACCGTTAGAAAAATTAAAGCGAAAGCACGCAATATCATCAGAACGAATCCAACCAAACGTCCGATAATCTTCATTGATTATCTACAATTCATTCGTCCTGAAGGTAATGTCATCAATCAGACGGTGGCAATCGGACAGATCAGCAATGAATTAAAAGCGATGGCAAAAGAATTCGACTGTCCCGTCGTCGTTCTATCGCAGCTATCAAGAGCATCTGAAACGCGTTACGACAAACATCCCGTCATGAGTGATTTACGTGACTCAGGAAATATTGAACAAGATGCTGACGTCATCGCGCTTCTCCATCGCGAAGATTATTACGCCAGAGATCAAGCGCCGACAAATATAATGGAAATCGAAATTGCCAAACACCGCAACGGACCAACCGGCAAGATCAAGACCATCTACAGCAAAGAAACTGGCAAGCTATATGACTTCGATCAAGACGACTACGAAAGGGGAGAAAACAGATGATCACCGTTCAAGAGATGTTCGATTACGCACTAGAAATGGACTTGTCACACTTGGCCCACAGTATTTACTGGGCCTTACTGACAGAACGCATCACTTTTCTAGACGACAGTGAAAAACTAAAAGGAATAGAATTCGACGAAGTGGAAATTAAGCGATTGATGGAAAAAAACGACTTGAATATCGGCAAAGTAAAATTATTTGTCATGGACGGCCCTGAAGACTGGTACGTCTTTTACCTGGCAGAGCATTCACTGGATGCTTATCGATTACATGAAGAATTATTTCGCGAACGACAACGCAAGATCACACGAGCTGATCGATTGATGACCCGCTATATGACCTTTGTGGAAACCGGTACCGAGGAATGCTTGTATGAACATAAGAAAGAAATCATTACGTACCCAACATATGTCGGCCACGCGAAGGCGGGAGAGCGGACTTTGTATCGAATGGTTGGGGGATCTGATGACGAAGTCTACATATATACATAGAAATTAGAATGGGCTGCAGATAGTATCGAGAGAGTATAGGGACATGATACCGGTTCCAGCCAGAATATTGATAAGTTATATTAATATAATTGAATCGTAATGCCCATATATATAATTCCCTATAAATGGTACATTTTACATAAGGGCTTTCCCTAACTCTCATAGGCCAATCGGCTATCAAAGGAGCATGTAAAATGAAGATAGAAGAACTGAAATTAACCGATTGGATGAAAAAAAACAAGATTATGGCGCTGATTTTTGGACTAGCTGCCGGTCTTGGACTCATTGCACAAGTCATTCTTCAGTCGACTGCAATCATCATTACATCAGTTGCCATACCATTCGTGATCGCACTGCTCTTTTTTGTAGTGATGGGTAAATCAAGATTCATTACGAAGCAATTCCCTTATATCTTGATCTTTTTGAATTTCTGTATTTCGATGAGTCTCATTCTTTTCTCGGGTGCTAACTTAGGAACAATCGGTGTGATTTATCTCGTGTTAGTACTAGGTGCCGTTCATGGGAGAATGCTGATTATGGGTTACGCGTATGTACTGAGTTTGATTGCCATGATCTTTAACCATGTGTATTTCATATCGCCTGATTTAATAAATGGAAGCGGTTCCAATCTTCTTCTCCTCCATTTCCTCGTCGCACTTTCTTTGTTTTTATTAGTGAGACAGAACGGTCGTGTCTTTAATCATGTAGAAGAACTTCTCGCACTCACGTCACAGAAAGCCGAAGAAGAACACGCACTTTCTGGGAAACTCGATGCCGCAGTTACGAAAATCACGTCTAATCTGGCGTATCTCCAAATGAATGCTGAACGGTCCACGATTTCACAGCGCGAAATGTTAGAAGCGGTCAACGAAGTGAGTTCAGGCAGTCAACATCAAGCAGATCATATCTCAGAGATTGCTGAAAACGCGGAACAAACACATGAAGCCATTCAAGAAATTTCGACAGGGCTTTTAGTGCTTGGCGATAAAACAAATGACGCAGGCGCCAAAGCAGAGCAAGGATCTGCACATATGTCTCAGTTAAAAGACAGTCTCGATACATTCGCGGAATTCTTTACAGATTTGAATAATACGTTCGGTATCCTGACGAGTAAAATTAATGAGACGAATGCATTTGCAAGTTCAATCAAACAAATTACCGAGCAAACGAATTTATTAGCGTTGAATGCATCGATTGAAGCCGCGCGTGCAGGACAACATGGTAAAGGATTTGCGGTAGTTGCGGATGAAATCCGTAAACTTGCGGGTTTGACAGATGGAACGTTGAAGAAAATCGACACCAATCTAGTCGAGTTAAATAGCACGAACGCCATCGCTGTGAACAAGCTAGGGGAAGGATTAAAGCAGTTGACGATGCAAAATAGTGTGGCGGATGAATCAAGTGCATCCTTTGTGGCGTTGCACCACGTTATGTCCGCATTGCAAAACGAGTTGACCGAATTTATACATGAATTTGACGTCATTACGGGTCGAACATCGACAATTCGCAAGCACACAGTCGAGTTTGCTGCGGTAGTGGAACAAAGTACGGCAACAGTAGAGGAGTTAAATGCGACGCTGACTGAATTGACGGAAGAACAATCAGAAATCGCGAAGTATATTACAGAAACACATGATGAAGCAGTCGCCATTCGTAGAACCTAATGTAAAAGACGTTATCTCTCAAAACAGGGGAGGTAACGTCTTTTGCATGCAATCTTGGTTTCCAATAAAAACTATTATGCCAAATAGAGAGACAATTGACATGATTACTATTAATATAGATTAAGTAGGTTATCTATGTAGAGTAGAAAATGTATTTACATATATACAAGCAGCTGAGAAGATACTATTCATTAGAGGTGTACAAATGGGCTTATTTTTCACGGTGATTTTACCGATCATTGCAGTATTCGCAGTGGGATTCTTATTACAACGAGTCAAAAACTTAGATATCAAATCGATCTCCTCTCTTTCCATTTACATACTAACACCAGCGCTCGTCTTTACTTCGTTGTATAAGGCGGATTTTAATTCGAGCTATACGATGATCTTGATTTACATGTTCGCACTTTTTTACGCCATGGTGTTTCTGAACAAAGTGTTGGCGAAAATCCTCAAATGGGATAAAAAAGTAGAAAGCGCCTCGATACTGGCGACGGGTTTCATGAACTCGGGAAACTATGGCTTGCCCGTAGTGTTGTTCAGCTTAGGAGAAAAAGCGCTACCGTATGCCATCTTCATCATGGTCATCCAATCTCTCCAAAACAACTTCTTCGGTGTCTATTATGCATCGCGCAGTACGAGTGGCATGATGCGCTCGGTTAAAATGGTCTTCAAAATGCCGACTACTTATGCAGCTATTTTCGCTTTCATTTTCCAGTACTTTAAGATAACCGTACCGGAATCCATTATGTCTACGACTTCCATGGTAGGGGATGCAGCAATTCCTGTCATGATGGTCATGCTCGGCATGCAACTCGGATCGGTCATGAGCAAGAAGCCAAACTGGCAAGTAGTCATTTCAGGCGTTGTATTGAAAATGTTCATAGCGCCGATACTCGCTTTCATTTTCGTGCTATTCGCAAACGTGGACCCTTTAGTAGGCACCGTCCTCATCATTATCTCCGCAATGCCTACAGCGGCCACCACAACGATGTACGCAATTGAATTTGACACGGAACCGGAGCTGGTCTCGACGATTACCTTGTTCTCTACGGTGTTGAGTGTGGTGACGTTGAGTATATTGTTGAATGTTATTATTTGAATGAAGTAGCTTGAAAAGGATTCATAAAATCGCAAAATAAAAAGAAGTTGGAGCCCGAATTACATTGGCTTCAGCTTCTTTTTCGTTGCAAGTCATTCCTGTTCTAATTTCGGCAAGTGAATGGTGAAGGTGGTCCCTTTACCAATCTGAGTTTGCAACAATAAGCTTCCGTTATGTTCTCTAACAATCTTTTCACTAATCAACAATCCTAACCCTGTTCCATCTTCTTTTGAAGACATAAATGGATCACCTATCTGACGTAGGATCTCATCGGGGATGCCTGGACCATTATCAGACACATCGATCGTCACGTGATCAAGATCATCTTTCACACGGAGTATGATGGTTCCCGTTTCCATAGCTTCGATCGCGTTTTTGATTAAATTAATAAACACTTGTCTTATTTTCAGTGCATCGCCGAAAATCATCATTTCGTTATGACCGGAGTCCATATGGATGTCAATGCCTTTCATCTCCATATTCGATTCCATTTGCGCTTTAACTTGTTCGATTAACGCTGTAATGTTGATGGTTTTTTGATCTTCTACATGCGATTCAGCTAAAGATAGAAATTCAGATGCGGTTTGCTCAATCTCTATTAATCCTTTTTTGATCTCGTCAAGATGTACTTGACTGGCCTCATTCTGATCGCCACTAGTTAAATCAAATAACTGTAAACGTCCTTGAACGACAGTAAGTGTGCTGCGAAGTTCGTGGGCGATAATAGAAGCTAATTTTCCAGTGATGTCCAATTTATCTCTACGTGTATCGTGACTTCGTAATTCTTTTTCCAACTGCAGTTGTGTGGATATTCCTATGAACGGAACAGGTTGTTTTTTATACAAATGCGAAGGTAAGAAATTGGTATCCGTCATATGGTATTCATGCGTTTGCAAAAGTTCAGTCAAGAGCGAACCGGATAAAGATAAACTGTCGTATGCGCACACATTGATGTAATTTTTCGTGATATTCGCGACTCTAGAGAAAAAATCGTCAAAATTTTGTTCATGTAAGGCTACAGAAGGAATCAATGTTTTTATATTTTGAGGTCGCCACGTCACCAATCCCCAACCGCGGAGAACGTTCCCTTCTACTATATGTGGGTCAAAAAAGTCATTTAAGTTTTTCAAAACAGCTTCTGCATTAAAGTTAGCATGCGTTTCATATGCCATATCGGTATCGACAAAATAAATATGATCCATTTGTTCTTCCGTATAACCCGCATTTCGAAGGTTATCTTTAACTGCAGCAAAACTCGCAGGTTGATCAACATATAAAATGATGTGGTTTTTATCCAATCCTTCAGCTACATAGGAAGTAGCATGTTCTATATATTTGTTGCGGTCTGTGTACGTATACACTACGTGGCCTACTAGTAAAGATTCTATGCCTTTCGTTAGTTCCATTTCCTTATTTTTATGGACCGAATATGTCATATGAAAAACTCCTCTCATGATTACGAACTCTATTATAACATCTTAGTCACTATAAAGTGTTGTAATTAAGTGAAACTTTAGTATATTTAATGCATTTGTAAGTAGGAAATTAGTACACTATATTTTAAATCGCAAAGATTTATTTCCAATATAATGCTTTTACTTCAAATGTCTATGTGTTTACAAAATAAATATACAATAAGTTCATTTAATGGTTTACATGCTGTACGTAAGGGGTATCATAAACAAACAAAGTTGAAACTACGTAGAAAGTAGGTGCCCCTTATGCTGAATTTATCAAACGCTGCATTACTCGAAGCCTATGAGCGAACAGAGAAAATACGTGTAGAGCCAGCATTTATTGAACTACTTAAAGAAGAAATCAAACGCCGTGGTATATAGATGCCGTGGCGTTTTTTTATTTGTGAATACACCGTTCATTACTTTCATTACATAATAGGAAAAGCTACGATACATAGAGGACCAATATAGAAAAGATTGGAGGGAGCGTCATACGGAATCGTCAATTTGAAATATTGCTGTATCTATTGAAAGTGAAAAAAGTAACCCATAAAGAATTGTCCGAGATGTTTGAAGTGAGTGTCAAAACGATTCAGCGAGATGTGGATAAATTATCTATGATGGGCGTCCCTATAACGTGTAAGCAAGGAAATCAAGGTGGGATCTATATAGAAGAGAGCTATAAATTAACCGAAAGCTTCTTCACGAATGAAGACTTGCAAACGATCACTATTGCACTGTCAATGTACGATAGCATCTCTTCAAACCGCAATAAAGATCAGGTCATGAAAAAATTGGCTCTTATTTCACCGGAGTTGATTGATTTATTGGAGACGGATGCAAATGATTATTTCGTTGTGGATTTTGCAGGAGAAAAAATAGACATGACCGAAAGCGTTTATAAGAAAATCAATCATTGCTTGGATGAAGAAGTATTACTGGCAATCACATGCGGTGGTGAGCAGATCCTGGTCGCGCCGATTAGTTATGTATTACGGCCGGAAGGGTTATACCTCTACGCTTACGACGAGGACTATCTATTGATTGACATCTCTACAATTAAAAAAGCACAGTGTACGAAAATAGAATTTGAAAGAACATTTATTCCTTACAAAGAAAATACACAGTTCATTTTCAAATAAGACATTAGGTGTCCTATTACGATTGGTATAGTTATTTTCGGAGGGATATCCAATGAAAAATAACGTATATGAAAGCCAATCAATCAATAGACTCATCCTGACTTTCTCCATTCCAGCAATCTTTTCTTTACTCATAGAAATGATGACAGCGGTCGTGGACACTTCCTTTGCGGGGCACTTAGGTAGCCAAAGCGAAAGTGCATTGACCGCAATGGGGTTATTATCCCCACTGATGGCGGTATTCGTAGCACTTCAAACACTGTTTGCGATTTCTACAGCTATTATGATCTCTACATATTTAGGTCGAAACGACAAAACAAAACTGAATAATTATTTCCAGAGTGGCTTCATCATGACGATCGTCGTCAGCGCCAGTACGTCATTCCTCGTCTACTTATTCATGCACTCCATATTGTCGATGCTTGGTGCCGAGGCGGAAGTATACGAACTGGCGCAAGATTATTTACGCATTATCATAATCAGCAATATATTCAGTGCGATCGGGTATACGCTAACAAGTGTCATACGCGCATTCGGAAATCCAAAAGCGGAAGCCGTCATCATCGTTCTCTCTGTCGTCATCAACGTAGTAGGTAACGCCATCCTGACATTCGGTTTGGAGCTCGGAATGGTCGGGATCGCACTCGGTACACTCCTCAGTGAAGTAGTGTGCGCACTGCTGGCTGTCATGTATCTAGTGAAAAACCAGAACTGGTTTACATCCAACCCCATTTCACCAAAAGCGTTTATCGCAATGTCGTATAATATGTTCAAAATCGGATTTGCCCAAACGACGATTCAACTATTGGCAGGCATAACCGCATTCATCGTCAATTATCAGTTGCTGACAGTAGGCGGCAATGCACATATCGCGATGTGGAATATTGCCAATAAAATGTACATGCTACTATTGATGCCAATCATTGGTATCACACAAGCCGTTCAAACGATCATTGCGTACTTCAATGGAAAAGGCGATGAAGATAAAAACTTCTCGTCGTAAAGAAAACCGTACAGTATTGTTTCTTCTACGGAATCGGAATCACAGCGATCGTATTCTTAGTAGGAAAATATATTCTCGTGCTATTCACAGGGGATCAAGCAATCATCGACTCAGTCATGTCGATCATCCAAGTGATCTTCATCACGTTTCCCATTCTCGGCGTGACATATACGATCATGACACTGCTTCAAGTGACAGGTAGCGAAATGAAAGCCGTCATCATCGGAGTAACGAGACAAGTCGTGTCCGTCATACCACTTGTGATCATCTTGCCGTACATCTTCGAGAAATATGATATTCTCACTATCAGTCCATCTTTTTCAATTTTCTTTGCGATTCCGCTTGCGGATATACTGACTCTTGGAATAGCTTTATTCTTCTTTAAAAGAGCAAAAAGGGTCTCTAGTGAAGATCACTGATGTTTACTTCAGAAAGAGAAATTTGCTTATTTAATTGAAATTCAACTTTTATCATAGTGCGGTGAAAGTGAAGGACTTGGAATTAGCGCTCAAATGTTTAATTTGTTTCTCAACAAGGAAAATTAGAAAGAAAAAGGGGGTAGTCCAATGATGGAACCTGTACTTGCGTATAATAATTGGACATGGGTCCGCATTGATGCAGCCACTCAACAGGAGATTAACGCGTCACCGGATATCCCACTTGCCAGCAAACGCTGGGCCATATCGTTGAACGAACGTCAAAATAGCAATCTAGAAATGGACGGAACTGAAGAGGGAAAGGAATCGATGTGGGGCTCCGTTGTCTATTCCCAGAACGTTGAAGTCCGCAGCGAAAAGACCATCCTTCATTATTACCTTACAAAAGATACCCTTCTAACGTCCGGGATCGATACAGCGTTCTTCACAGGCGCTGCCCAACAGCAAGTACTGAAATACATGGACAAAGCAGAAGATGCCATCGAAGGATTCATGGTGCTCATCGGAGAAATCACAAACGTATTTCTACAAGAAATCGATAGCTTTGAAGACCGGATGCATGATTTACTGTGGAGCGTCAAAGCGAAGAATGATGAGCCGGTCTTTGAACAGATTATGGACAATCGGTTCGAAATTCTAGTTTGGAAAAACCTCGTCATTCCGTTCATGGAAATTTCAGAAGCCACAGTGGAAGCATTCGGAGACGACATCATGGAAGGGGATTTCTACAAGCGAACGTGTCGGCGTATCCGACGATGCCGCCAGACGATCCGAGAATACAACGAAGAAATAGGCCAACTGGTCGATCTTGAATCGATCATCTCCTCCTATCGAGGCAATGAAATCGTCAAAACATTGACCGTCATCACGATGCTTTTCACACCGGTAGCCGCTTGGGGTGCCCTATGGGGAATGAACTTCAGATTCATGCCCGAACTCGATTGGAAATATGGCTATGTAGGAGCAATTCTCGTCATCGTTCTGTCTACGTGGGGGTTGTATTACTACTTACGAAAGAAACATTGGATCGGTAGCGTATTGAACAGCTCGAAGGATAAGAATTTTTAGTGAGATAGGTTATCGATAGCGCATATAATTCTGCTTGCAGATAAATAGATTTTCTGGTTGGATTTATTTCCTTCTAGGACAGCGAATTGGGTCATTAGTGAAAACAACGAGAAGTAAGGATTTTGCTGTTTTCACTTGCATCGGTATAACGAAAACACTTTTAGGGAGGAAATTCATTGAAAATTTATGACCAGATGAAGCAAGTGCTGGAAGGAAGAGAAGGGGATATTATTACCGCGGGTGATTTGAAGCGCGAACTTCAATTAATGCATGGTACAAATCCAAGTAGCGTAATTCCATCAGATTTTTGCTATAACCGCTTTAATAATGGCATTACATTTACTAAACATCTATTCGTGTACCTAACGAAAAGTACGTATAAGTACATTGGAGAATATGCCAAATACACAGGAATGATTTTCCACAAGTCAAAAAGCACGCAGGAAGAAGTAGTGATTGGGGAATGGAAGGATGGGGTGAAAACACTCTATCCAGCAGACTTGCAGAATCGCGATACGATTAGTCCCGAACAGATTAAGAATTTGTATGAAGAATATATTCGTGTATTACGTTTTGAGTTACAAGTTTTGTCGTGCCAACCAACAGAATTGCGCCATCTGATTGGAAGGATTGGCGAATTGTATTGTGCCATGATGACGGACGGACAACTCGCCCGTGAAACGAATCAACATGGCTTCGACGTAGTGAGCCAAGGGCGGTTGATTAGCGTCAAAACGACTGCTCAACAAAGTAATAGCTTTATAGTATTTAATAAGAATACGTTCGAGAAGTTCGACGACGTATTTGTTGTCCAATACCGCGATGATGACTTTCACATTCTGTACTATGGATCAAAAACGCTAGTCGAAGACATTGCGCGTACGTATAAAAATATGTATGAAGTGGATTTAGAGAAATTGAAGAAGTTAGATTGGGGGAAAGACTACAAAAGGATGATGAGTACAATTTAAGTAGGTATCTTACATAATGATTTATTAAGGAAAGGTGCTATTGGCAAAATAGCACCTTTTTATATTAACTATTTATATTTTACGTTATACATACTTCGATTCAATTAATGCCACAATCGCATCGCCCACTTCAATAGTCGAAGCACTACCACCTAAATCCGGTGTCAAGGCAGATTTCGTCACCAACAACTCTTCAATCGAATCCAACAACAACTTACCCAAATCTTCAAATCCAAAGAAATCGAACATTTGACTAGCTGACCAAATAGCCGCCAACGGATTCGCAATATGCTGACCTGCAATATCCGGAGCCGATCCGTGAATCGGTTCGAACATAGAAGGGTACGTCTTTTCTGGATTAATATTCGCCCCAGCAGCCAGTCCCATTCCTCCAGCTAGTGCAGCGCCTAAATCCGTCAAAATATCGCCGAATAAATTGGACGTAACGACCACTTCGAATCGTGCCGGATCTTTAATCATCAACATCGCAGCCGCATCGACCAGGTAGCTTGCCGTCTCCACATGCGGATACTCTAGACTTACTTCTTCAAATACTTGATCCCAGAAGACCATCGAATAGTTCAATGCATTGGCTTTACTAATACTAGTCAGCGTCTTCCCAAGATCTGATGCTGTCTCAAATGCATACCGAATGATCCGCTCTGTTCCTTTACGAGAGAACACCCCCGTCTGCAACACTACTTCCTCCGGCTTACCTTTAAACAACCAATCACCAGCTCCAGCATATTCACCTTCACTGTTTTCACGGATGAACAACATATCAATCGTTTCCTTCGTTCCGTTATCAATAGGACAAGGCGCACCGTTCAACAACTGGATGGGACGGATATTGACATATTGATCGAACTGTTTGCGAATGATCAATAGTAAATCCCATAACGAAATATGGTCAGGCACTCCAGGGAATCCGACAGCGCCTAAATAGATCGCGTCAAATTTCTCGAGTTGCTCCATCCCGTCACTCGCCATCATTTGTCCATGCTCCAAGTAATACTCGCAGCCCCATGGGAAGTGGGTGAATTCGAATGAAAGCCGTCCGTCCAGTTCAGCTACACGTTTCATTACTTTGATGCCTTCGTCGATTACTTCTGGGCCGATTCCGTCTCCGGAGATTACGGCTATTTTGTAGGGGTTCATTTGGTCACTCTTTTCTTTGTAATAGTGTAATTAATTTCAGGCTATCTTCTTAAAATTGGACTCTATAATTAGACTTGTTCAATAAGCGTTTGGTACAAAAGTCCATTATAGAAGAAATCAACTTATTTCAGCTATTTTTATAAAAGCAGAAAAGCATTCATAGTATACAACATCACTATGTATATAGAATAAATTGCGTTTAAAATAACTATTAATAATTATTGTTATAATCATAATTTACCTTATATAAAGGTATTCCACAAATGGGGTAGATAATAAATCACTAGAAGGAATTGACTGTGATGAAAAGTAATAAGCAATTAGTTGAAATAATATATGAACTAAATCAATTGGGAGGAGAGGCATCTCTCGGAGATATCAATGAAGTAATTAGATTAAGGAATAAAATAAATTTAACCATATATGCAGACTTTAATTCTATAATACGAAATACTATTTATAGGCATTCAAGTGATACAGACATTTTTGTTGAGATATTAGAATATCAGAATGACTTCTTTTATTCAATTGATGATAAAGGAAGTGGACGGTAGAGGTTATGTTAGTGTTAATTACAGAATGTATAATTGCATAGACTAAGTATTTAAAAAAGTTTATGATATAAGGTGTACTAGGTAAATAGAAGCTATTATCCATATAGCAAATTTATTAGTAAATTTTGTAGGAAAATGCTCACTTTTATTATTTTTCTATCTAACATATTGATAAAACTTACAGCTGATAAATATAATGATACAATTTATGCTATTATAGACCTGTTTAAAGTATTTAATTTTACTAGGAGAGATATTCATGGAATTAAAAAATCTTTTAAGTAGAGCAGACGAATATACTCTTCAACAAATGATGGGATCTCAGACGGTTAAGATACTTCGTCTGTTAAAAGAAGGTTCACTTTACAATAGAGAATTGAAAGAACTTATTCTTCGTTTGCATAGTCCGTACTCATTATTGCAGACTAAGGAGTATAGAGATTTGTTAATATATTTAATGAAGGAAGAAGAAGTAATAGCTTTAAGTGAAATCTTGGGCTTATATTCATCACGTGTTCCAGTAAGTCATATTTACGAAATTATCCAAAAGGCGAATTTCAGAGAAGGATCCCAAAGACAACAAAGATTATTTGGTTTCTTTAATGTTGAGTATCGTAAAGAAGAGAGTTTAGAAATGATTTCGGAATATGATGTTCAAGGAAATTACAGTTTATTTCCGCATCAAAGAGCAGCGGCTTTGAAAACTAATGAATTACTATACAAAGATAATAAAAGAGTGCTCTTGCATATGCCAACAGGTTCAGGTAAGACTAGAACTACTATGAATGTTATCTGTGACCACTTTAGAAGTAATGAGCCAACCGTTGTAATTTG
This sequence comes from Sporosarcina ureae, assembly GCF_002109325.1. GTDB lineage: Bacteria > Bacillota > Bacilli > Bacillales_A > Planococcaceae > Sporosarcina > Sporosarcina ureae_C. Next base: position 2,299,116 of record NZ_CP015348.1, read on the forward strand.
GTTTGCTACAACCGAAGAATTATGTATTCAGGCCGCAGACGAGTTTTTAAAAGCGTGGTCTACTTTAGGTAATCGCTCTATAAAGGTTTATAACTTTTGGGGAAATAGCGATATAAATATTGAAGAAATTAATGAGGGATTTATAGTAGCAGGATTACCTAAAATGGTAAGTAGATTTAAAAGCGATGATGGGAATAAATTTATATCGGAACTTGCTAAAAAGACTTCATTTATAATAATGGACGAAGCGCACCAAGCAATCGCACCTACTTATGAATTTCTACTTGAGACATTATTATCATTAGGGAAATCTAAATCTTTGCTAGGTCTAAGCGCAACGCCTGGAAGAACTTATAATAATATCGAAGAAGATATGAAGTTAGCAGTTTTCTTTTCGAGAACAAAAGTAAAGCTAGAGATTAAAGGATATGAGAATCCTGTTGATTTTCTGACGGAAAGCGGCTATTTATCAAAAGTGAATTATAAGCCTTTAGTATACGATGAGAATACTTTTTCGGAAGAAGAGAAAAACAAAATTTCGTTATCTAAAGATATGCCTCACGATATATTGACTAAACTTGCTGAGGACGAAAAGAGAAATTTACTTATAGTGAATGAAGCAATAAAGTTGTGTGCGAATCATAAAAGAATTATCTTATTTGCCCCTTCAGTACAAAGTTCAGATATGATTTCTTTTGTACTAGAATCACAAGGTATACACTCAAGATCTCTAACTGGTGAAACTGATAAAGTACAAAGACAAAAAATAATTAATGATTTTAAAAATGATGAAAGCAAATCTAAAGTATTATGCAATTTTGGAGTTTTGACTACAGGCTTTGATGCTCCTACAACAAGCGCAGCAATAATTGGTAGACCAACCTTGTCTTTAGTTTTGTATAGTCAAATGGTTGGTAGAGCGATTAGGGGCATAAATGCAGGAGGTAATGAAGAAGCAGAAATTGTAACAATAGTAGATCAGGACTTACCGGGATTTAGATCAGTATCAGAGGCATTTGAAAATTGGGAGGATGTTTGGTCATGAATAGAACTACTACAATAATAGATAATTCTTATGTTCCAGCGCATTTAGCGATAGAAGCTATGAGAGATAATGGGTATAAAAATACAGCATATGCGGTTGCAGAGCTTATAGATAACTCTATTCAAGCACAAGCTGATTACGTTCAATTATTATGTAAAGAAGAAGAAATCATGGTGAATGATCGTAATATATCAAGATTAGATCAAATAGCAGTTTTAGATAATGGTATAGGAATGAGTGAAAATGTATTAAAATACTGTCTCCAATTTGGTAATGGAACAAGATTAGAGAAAAGTCAAAGAACCGGAATAGGTAGATTTGGAATGGGTCTTCCCGCTTCATCAATATCACAGTGCAAAAGAGTTGATGTCTGGAGTTGGCAAGACGGTATAGAGAATGCAAAACATGTTTTTTTAGATATAGATGATATTAAACAAAGAAAAACAAATGAAATACCTGAAGTTTCTTCTACGCCAATTCCTGAATTATGGGTACAAAAAGGAGAGAAATTTGGTGAATCGGGTACATTAGTAGTCTGGACTAATTTGGACAGAATGATGTGGACAAAAGGACAAACTCTTGTAAGTCATTCAGAGTTACTAATTGGTCGCATGTATAGAAAATTCTTACAAAACGAAGTTTTGCAAATTAACTTTACTATTTTTAATGATTCAAGAAGTACAAAGGAAGAAACTTTTGCATTGCCTAATGACCCACTTTATCTTATGGAAAACACTAGCTGTCCCGAACCTTATGATAAAGTACCTATGTTTGAACCGTATATGGGATTTGAAAATTATGAAAAGGTTTTTGAAATTCCGTATCAAGATGAGATTCATAAAGTATATGTTCGTTTAGCTCACGCTAAGAAAGAAGCCAGAGAAGGGCATAATGCTGGCTTAAGACCATATGGGAAACATGCGAGTAAAAACTTAGGAGTTTCAATACTGAGAGCGGGAAGGGAATTAGAGCTAGATGTAAGTTTAGTTAATAAAACAGAACCCACAGAAAGATGGTGGGGCGTCGAAATAGAATTTCCGCCATCGCTAGATGAACTTATGGGTGTCTCCAATAATAAACAGTCCGCCAGAAATTTAACTGACGTATTAAGCATGATGGAAGAAATTAAAAAAGAACAAGATAAGGGTACTACACTAATAAAGATAATTGAACAGTACAAAGATGAAGAGGATCCGCGCGCGTCTTTAATAGAGATATGTGAATATGTAAATAGGAGAATTACTAGTCATTTAAGAAAGACTATAAAAGGACAGAATCAAGGGAGTAAGCCTGACTTAAGACATAATGAAAATGAAAGAGTAGAAGCAACCGCAACCGATGTTACTACTGGACGTAAAGAAAAAGGATATGTCGGAAAAAGTGATAGTTGTGAAAGTGAATCGGAAGAGAAAAGACATGCATTAATAAAGGAAGATTTAATAGATAGTGGATTTGACGAAGAAAGTGCAGAAAAGTTCTCAAGTGAAATTATATCTAAAGACTCTAAGTACTCATTTATTGATTACGCTTTTGAAGGAGATGCCTTTTTTAGTGTGAGAACAGGTGGTGGGAAAATAAATATATTATTGAATAAATCCCATCCTGCATATGAAAATCTTTTAGAAGTATTTAATGATAGTGAAGAAGAAAGTAGTGCAAATGAACTGCGAAAGAGGCTTAATAAGGCATCTGATGGATTAAAGTTATTATTAGCAGCGTGGGCAAGGTATGAGGATGAAACGCCAGATGGGCCTCGACGTGATGATATTCAGAATGTTCGCCAAGACTGGGGGAGGTATTCAAAGGATTTTCTTAGAAGGCGAGATTGATATGAATAGTATATTTCATTCGGAAGATATCTATCCATTTATAAAAGAAGAACTTCAGTCTGTTGAAACTGAATTACTAATTGTTTCGGCTTTTGTGAAGTTAAATGCTTTGAAGAGAATAGATTCTGACTTACAAACAACTAGGATAAATAAAAAGGTTTTAGTCAGATTTCGAAAAGAAGATATTCTTTATGGTAGCACTGATATAGAATTAGTGAATTATTGTAAAGAGAATAATTGGGAACTGTTTATTGATGTAGATTTACATTCTAAAATATTTATATTTGATAAGCACAAATTTTGTATAGGTAGTGCTAATGTTACTTTATCTGGATTAGGACTTAAAGAAAATTCTAATATAGAGACCATAGTATATGGTAATCTTGATAATGCAGATTACTCAAACATCATAACTTTCTTTGATAGAGCTACGACTATCAATGATGTGCTATACCAAAAGATGTTGTTCGAATTAGAAGAGTCTAAAAATCGAAATAGTGATGAAGAGCATTTTACACTAGAATGGAGTAATGAAATAAAAAAAAGTTTAGTGAGAATTCCCGATAAGCTGTGGGTATCAGAACTATTATTCAGTATCTCTCCCTACGATATGAATAGCCGTGACAGAGCCCTTTTAGGCTTGAGTTTAGAAGAGTCCTCAGATATCCAACTTGTTAGGGAGCGATTATTGAAGTTGAAGTGTTATAAATGGTTTATTAATGCTTTTGAAAGAGAAATATACTTCGGTAATTTATCGTCGAAATTGCATAATGCAATGATTGATAATCCAGAAATATATAGAAGTGAAGTAAAGGTCTTGCTTAGTAATTTATTAAATTGGATTAAGGAATTACAAATCGAAGAAGTTTTAGTTGATAGACCTAATTATTCCCAAAGAATTAGAAAGTTGGAATGAAGTTATTTTTTAAAAATAACTTCTTCTTTTGGAAACACATCTACTGGACAACAGAACCAGTAAATAAGGAGTGGCAAAATGGGGTACAATCAACATCAAAGTTTTTACTTGAGAGATCGTTGGCTTAGTAAAGCTATTCGTAATACAGTCGAACAGCCATCCTTTTTATATGAAAAAGATGCATTTGAAAAAATTGGATTAGGTAAAAACATGGTTCAATCACTTAGGCATTGGGTTAAAGCTACAGGGGTAATGGAAGAGGATAGAAAGTCAAAAACATACGAGCTTACTGAGTTAGGCAAATGGGTAAAAGAACAAGATATTACAGTTCAACATTTTGAAACAGCAGCTTTATTACATTACTTTTTAGTCAAAGACAAAGAACCAAGTTCGACGTGGTACTGGTTTTTTAATCTATTTTCTGAAACCGTAACAACAAAAGAAGAGATATTTACAGAATTATCACAGTGGGTACAAAGTGTAGAAACGCGTGTTGTCTCAGAGAACTCTATAAAGCGTGATGTAGACTGTTTAATAAGAATGTATACTGCAGGTGGAAATAACGAGGACCCTGAAGAGGTTACACTGAGTCCGTTATTTAAATTAGGCTTGTTAGTAGATCGTAATGGCACTATCTATAAGCGTGAACCTTCTATACCACGTGGACAATATGGGTTTTTACTCTATACATTATTAGTTTATTGTGAAGAAAACGATAGATATGAAATCGATATTGAGGAAATCATTGAGCAAGAAGGCATGTGGGGACGGGTATATAACCTATCCAGAGTCACTATTGTAAATATACTCAATGATCTCACTCTGCATACTCAATATCCCATCGCTTTTATCCGTACAAATAACTTGGATATGCTCAGGGTACCAAGAGTAGACTCCAATAAGTTTCTATATGAAGTGCTGAAACTGAAAGGTTGAATACATAATGACGTCAAATACATCATTTAAAACAAGTGTAAATATTAAGTTTGATATAGGGAATAAAGAATTTTTAGATAGATACTTACCAACTCCATCCCACGCAGAATCTTTAATTGGTTTGGCAACAGGTTTTGTGGAGAAGGGCGCTAGCACATCACATATAATGATCGGACCTTATGGAAGTGGAAAGTCGTTAATCGCTTCGATTATTGCAAGTATCGTTAGTAAATCTGTTTCGTTAAAGACTATTGATAAACTAACGCATAAATTTGAAAAGGTTCATCAAGACATTTTCGAAGTAATTTCCAAGTTGCCTAAAGTTGAGAAAATATATCTGCCTGTCACTTTGTCAGGTTACGAAGGCTCTTTTAGTGAGGCAGTAATTACAGCGATAAATAGAGAACTGAAAAAACATAATATTGATGCGAATTTATCTTCGGATGAGGAAACAGTCGTTACTATCATTCAAAAGTGGGAAAATGAATACCCACATACTTATGAACAGTTTTCTAGCATAGTCAAGCAAAAGAAGAATCTAAACGTAAAACAATGGCTAGATTTATTTGTTTTGGAAATGAATCATGAATTAGAATGGTTCAAAGAAATATATCCTCGACTAACGGCTGGAGCGACTTATAAAGCTGATAATAGTCAGTTGTTTTTGGAAAAGATAGAAGCGCTTCTAGAAATCCTAGAAGAAAAAAACATAGGAATTTTTTTGGTCTACGATGAGTTTGGACGATTCCTTCAGACATTAAAATCTGATGAAATTTATAAGACGATGCAAGATATTCAAGACTTAGCGGAGATCGCATCACGCTCGAAGGGACTGCTTCATTTATTATTAGTTTCACACAAGAGTATGGCGCAATATATGTTGACGTTCAATGAAGAATATAAGTCTGAATTTCAGCGAATTGAAAAACGCTTTAATAGTTATTTCGTTGAAAGTGATACAGCGACATATTATAGAATTGCTGAGCAATATACATCACAAATAGTTCAGCCTTCAATATTTACTTTAGAAGAGTTTGGTAAAAGCGTTGCGGAGGTTAGGAAATTTAATCTTTTCGATGAACTTAATCAACAAGAAGTTGAGAAGGTTATAGTTGAAGGTGCTTTCCCTATACATCCAGTGGCTTTATTTATGTTACCTAGAATATCAAAAGTGTTTGGACAGAACGAACGAACATTATTTACCTTTTTAGAAAGTAAGGATTCTGGTGGCTTAATAAATCATATATCTAAAAGTGATAATTATTACTATACACATAAATTATTCGATTTCTTTTTCAATCAAAAATTAGAGAACGATTATGATGACGAAGTATTTAAATCTTTTTACTTGTATAAAAAGGTAACGAGTAATATTTCAAGAAATAATACTAATGAAAAACTATATCAAATTTTACGTTTTATAACGCTTTGGGAACTTAGCAATTCTAACTCGGTTTATAAATTGGATAATGAATTAATAGCATTTTCAACTGGGATCTTGCTAGAAGAAGTTAATGAAATTTTAGAATCAGCTAGTAACAGTAAATTCATTAGATACAATCGTATATTGGAAGTCTGGGAACTTAATGAAGGTAGCTCAGTTATTGTTGATGAATTAATTGATGAGAATAAAACTTTTCTAAAACTTAATAATGAAAAGAGAACCCAGTTTATGGAGGGGTTGTTAAAGAAACAGTATTACTTAGCGAATGAATATAATGATAGAAAAAGTATGACGAGATTTATGAAAGTAAAATTAGTATCTTCAGCTGATGTGTTAAATGAAAATATCGTTGTTTGTGAAACTGAGATAGAAGATGCTGACGGTTATATTTATTTTGTGCTTTTAGATAAAGTAGCTAACTTTGAATTAGTTAAAGATAAAGTTAGTTCGTACAATAGTGAAAGAATCATGTTTAGCATAATTAAAGATCCATTTTCAAAAATTCAACCGCTCATAGACAAAGAATTAGTAGTTGCGAGTTTGTTGACTAATAAGAAGATATTGAGTGAATACGCTTTATTAGAAGAAGAACTCTTAGTACTGCAAGAAGAACTTCTTCATGAAGTGTCAGGTTTTTTAAGTCAATACGTAGACTTTTCTAGGGAACCTACGTGGATCTTGAACGGCCAGAATGTCCATATCTATGATGATATTGATTTGGAAAATCGAATAAGTGATATTATGGAAAAGCACTTTGGGCAAATGCCTTTGATTCTTAATGAGGCTGTTAATCGTATGCATGTAAACGGTATGCAACAAAACGCCTTATACAAAGTTCTAAACGGCATTCTAGTGGATTTTGACAAAGAAAATTTAGGGATTGAAGGACAAGGACCGGATTATTTAATTTATGCTACTGTACTAAAGAACAATAAGATCAATTTAACTGATTTGAACCATATTGAAAATGTTAGTTTGAATTCTATTAGATATAAGTTATTGGAAGAAATTACTTCTAATCCAAAAGGTAATCTAAAAGAGCTTGTAGATATTATGATTAAACCACCATTTGGTATCAGAAAACCTTTAGTTCCGTTGTTGTTCGTTATGTTATTAAGAGACAGATGGGATCAATTGATGTTTTATCGAAATGATATGTTTGTATCTACGATAGAGGCAGAAAAAGTGTATGCGATGTTTGATAATTATTCAAACTATCAATACGAATTCCATCATTACTCAGAAGATCTGCTTTCATTCATGGAAGACGTTGAAAGCGTAGTAAAAGATTATATTAGTGATAATGTTAAGGATAGGACATTATTGATTAAGGCATGTAGCGGATTATTAAACTGGTTGCGTCAATTGCCACGAGTGACTCAAATTACGGATGCTATTCCTGAAAACGAAAAAACATTACGTGAATTAATTAGAAGAACTGAAATAAGTCCGTTAGAAAGTATGAAAGAAATTCACTCTTTATGTGAAGGTGATATACAAACTATAGAAAAGTCTATAACTGTAATGGGTAGCTTCTTTGCTAGGTTCAAAATATATGTTACAAACCAGCTTATTGAAACTTTAGCTATAGAGAACTTTGAAGAGAAGGCAGCTTTTGTAGAGAATATAGATCGTAAGAAAGTTGCTGGAAATAGACTTTTAACCAGTATAATTGCTGTGCAAAATATCGACCAATTCGTGGAAGAGTATATTGGTATAAGCTTAGAGAACTGGTCGGACACTACGCTGGAACTTTATCAGCAACAATTAAAGAACGATTATGAATCATTTACATCAGAGAATTCTCAAGTTCAATTGAATGAAGATATGATTCAATTGAATTATAATGATGTATATAAACAGATTGAACCTGTTGAACTTTCAACTAAATCCAAAGTAGTATTTAATAATGTGGACAGAATGTTGAAGAGTGCAGGGAGAAATATTTCGAAAAAAGAGCTTAACTATATTATGTATAAGCTACTTGACAAGTATCTTGAATAGGAGTGGTACTGATGGAAAGAAAGCCTGTTCATGTTGCAATGTATAGTGGTGGAGCTTCAAGTGCGTATGTAGCTTACCAAATGGTACAAACTCATGGAGTAGAAAACTGTATCTTGTTTTTCACGAATACACTTTGGGAAGACGAAGATAACTACAGATTTATGGAAGAGGTAGCTGATTATATAGGTATAGAAGTTACTGAAAGAATAGATGGTAGAACACCTGAAGAAGTATTTATTGATACACGTTTCCTAGGAAATTCTCGACTGGCGAAGTGTTCAGAAGAATTAAAGGTTAAACAAACGATATTCTTCTTAGAAGAATTGCGCGACGAACATAATTTAGAACCAATATTATACTTTGGAATTGGACCTCATGAATCTCATCGTGCAGTCAACCTTAAAGAGTTCTATGAGCACAGACCGCTAGAACCTGTTGAGACTAGATTTCCGATGATTGAAACATTCCGTGAAGATATAGACGTCAAAGTCATTATCGAAGAGGAGTGGGGTATTAAGCTTCCTAGAATGTATGAATTAGGATTCTCTCACGCAAACTGTGCTGGTCGTTGTGTCAGAGGTGGGTTCCAACACTATGCGCAACTATATAAGGTTTGGCCAGATCAATATGCTTTACAAGAAGAAATGGAAGAGAACTTCAGAGAGCATTTCGAAAAGGATGTCTCCATCTTGAAAAAAGATGGTGGTCCATATACATTAAAAGAATATAGAGAACGAATGGATAGAGAAGGAATAGAAGGATTCTTGAAGATTCAGGATGAAACTGTCCCTTGCGTTTGTTCATTCTCGTAATATTTATAAAGCGATCAGAAATGTCACTAGACAACTCTGATCGCTTTTATTTATTGAAAATGACAACAAAATCTTTATCTGTTGCAAGTTAAAGGGTAACACTATTGAAATAGTCCAATATCTAGTATTCCAAGTGGCTTTAAATTAAATGCTCTGAAGGTTTCTGAAAATGATTGACTAGAATCGACGAATAGTAAATAATGAATAGTAAGCAACTCCAATTATACAATGTTTGATATGAGTAATAAGAATCATTATAAAGTATGAATTTCCCTTTTTGAATAAGGGATGAGGGGGTGGAACGTATGAATTCGATACTAGACAACCAAGAATACACACAACTAATCGGATCCTTTTCACCTAAGATGATACTATTATCTATTTTAGTTATAGCGTTCGCTTCCTATACCGCGCTCGTATTATATGATCGGATGTTGAAACCGAGTTTCTTCAAACGGGAAGTGTGGCTAATATTGGCGACACTCGCTTTATCATTCGGAATTTGGGCCACCCATTTTCTGTCGATGAATTCTTTATTGATTCCAGTTGAAATGCACATCCAGTACGGTTGGGCATTTGTATGTATAGTACCGATCTTTCTGACGGTGATATTTGCGTTCTGGCTCGTGCAAGCTCCATTGAAAGCTTGTTGGCGACATGCGCTAGCCGCTGCGTCGATTGCTTTTGGTATGAGTCTCATGCATTTTCTTGGCATGAAGGCATTAAAGGCGGATGCGTTAATTATCCACGATTGGAAACTAGTGATTGCTGGGAATATAGCGGGTGGATTGTTTGCGTATGTTGCGCTGAAGGCAATTAGTCATCCCAAACGTACGTCGTCATCGAAATGGATCGCTACGTTAAGCCTGGCAATGGGGACGTTATCTGCACATTACTTGGGTATTTTTGCTACTTCGTATTATATAGAAGAAGGACAAGCATTAAGTGAGTCCATCATGCATATGCAGATCATGAATACGTTGATCGGGGTTGGCGTTGGGTTATTGCTACTAGGCATGTTATTGACTTCCTATGTCGACGGTTATTTGGATTATTGGCTGAAGTACTTTGACGTGCTAACGAAACTCCCGAATCGACGAAATTGGGAGCGTTGTTTGACGGATGAAGTGGCAGCCGGTGATGTTGCCATTTGGAATTTCCCTGATTTACAGCGTATCAATCAATTATATGGTTATATGGCAGGGGATAAGATACTACAAGAAATCGGTGAGTTGCTGTCGAAATGGAAACCGCCATTTGCGGAACTATACAGAGTGAGCGGTAATCGCTATCTGTTTTGCGTGCATCAAGCAGGCCGTTCGGCGGACTTTTATAAAAACTTGGTCATTATGCAACGTGAGATTGATCAATTGCTGCCTATTAAACGCCAAGAGATGCGGTACGTCTGTGGTTTGGCCAAGGCTGACCAGAATAAGACAGTGAAGACGTTATATAAAGAAGCATTAATGGTCGTTGAACAAGCGACTGCTTCCCGTGAATGGGGATTGCTGACGTTTGATCCCGCGAGTCATGGCATGTCATACGAGCAGGATGTTTTGCGCGATATTAACAAAGCGCTTGATGAAAATCATATTTATATTGTCTATCAACCGAAAGTAAGAGGAAACAATGAAGAATTCGTCGGCGTAGAAGCATTGCTTCGCTGGACGCATCCAAAACTCGGAGCCATCCCGCCAGCGACGTTCATTCCGATATTGGAGCAAGAAGGGCGTATGGGAGAAGTGACGGACTGGATTATTCGAGAAGTGTGCGGACAGATTCATAACTGGGATTCGCAGGGCGTTCATATCCCGCAAGTAGCGATCAATATTCCGGGTGAATATGTGATTGAGCCACAATTACTCGATCTGTTATGGAAAGAGACCAATGCATACAGATTCGATCCGAGCCGTATTGAACTGGAGTTGACGGAAACAAGTACTGCCAAGTCCACGACTCAGGCTATTGCTGCGATGAAACGATTTAGGCGCTATGGATTCTCCATCGCACTCGATGATTTTGGAACAGGCGTGTCTTCTTTGTCCTTTTTACAGCAGATGCCCATTACGACGCTGAAAATAGATAAGTCCTTTACGGATGAAGTACCAGCACCAGCGAAAAAGTGTGCTGTACTGAATGCCATCCTTGCGATTGGTTGCTCAATGGATCTTTCTATTGTGATTGAAGGTGTGGAGAAGAAAAAACAAGTGGACTTCTTGCTTGACTTACAGCCAGACTTGATCTTTCAAGGATATTATTTCTCCAAGCCTTTAACCGTTCCGCAATTGGAAGAATGGGTGTTGGAGTCCAATAAACAGCGTCTCTGTCCAAATAATCCGTAACGGACGGTAGCAGTAAGTAAGGAACTAGATTTATTTTCATTGTCCTAGATTGAGAGTTTGTTTCTATGGTATACTAGTCCTATCGCACCAACAAGTTATGGAATTTATCGATAAATATACTATGAATAGACCACATTGTCTGAGAGGGTGGAAGAATTTGTCCAAGGATTCAGGGATTTTATTGGAAAGCGGCACAAATGAGCTGGAGATTGTCGGATTTGAGATGCAAGGTAATCGCTACGGCATTAACGTGATCAAAGTAAAAGAGATTATCATGCCATTGAAGATTACACCGATCCCCCACGCGCATTTTGCGGTAGAGGGAATTATTCAGCTACGTGGTGAAGTATTACCTGTCGTCAGTATGGAAAAGATTTTAGGAATGGCGCCATCGGAAAATCCGCAAGATGCCAAGTATATCGTCGCTGCTTTCAATAAACAAACGGTTGTCTTCCGTGTACACAACGTCACACAGATTCACCGTATTTCTTGGAATCAAATTGAGAAGCCTTCTGGAATCTATGCAGCAGAGAGCTCTCAAGTCATCGGCGTCATCAAGCTCGATGGCGAAATGTTGCTGTTGCTTGACTTCGAGAAGATCATTTTGGATATTAATCCGGAAGCGGGTATTAACGTGGAGCAAGTGAAGAAGCTTGGGAAACGTGAGCGTTCGGATAAACGTATTTTGGTTGCAGAAGATTCACCGCTATTGCGCAAGTTATTGCATGATACGCTAAGTGAAGCAGGCTACGCAAATCTCGACTTTTATGAAAATGGTCAAGACGCGTTCGATTATTTGGAGTCGTTAGTGGCGGACGGTGTAGACGTGAAGAAGGAAGTCCAGTTGGTCATTACGGATATTGAGATGCCACAAATGGACGGTCATCACTTCACAAAACGTGTGCGTGAAACACCGCAACTATCCGGTCTACCTATCATTATCTTCTCATCACTCATCACAGATGATCTGAAGCACAAAGGGGACAGCGTCGGAGCTGATGATCAAGTCAGTAAGCCGGAAATTGCTGAATTGGTATTGAAGATCGATAAGTATATATTATAAGAATGAGAGACTTCCGTTTTATGCGGGGGTCTTTTTTCGTTCATAGACTAAAAACACGCCACGTACCGATACCGGCAAGTGGCGTGTTAAGTGGATTCTTTATTTATCGTCGTCACGTTTCACCTTATCATCAATCGGAACATATTCTCCCTTAATTCCATCTTTTTCGATGTCGTAGTATTTATCTGCACCTACTCCACCTTCATCGATCATTCTTGAAATACCTTTCGTGCGCATTTCATGTTCCTTCACAATCTTTTTGCGGCCGTCATTCGTCATATTCGTTTCCACCTTTCACTGAAATATATGTTGGAGATAATGGTGTAACTTCACAGACAGATCTGCCATTTACTTATTTTTATCTTTGGATACTTCTACAATTTCTTCTTCCGGTGACACTTTTTTAATATCATAATACTTATCCGCGCCCATCCCGCCTTCATCGATCATTCTGGCGATTTCCTTCGTGCGCATTTCATTTGCCTTCACAATTTCTTTTCGGTCGTCTTTAGCCATTTATAATTCCTCCTTTAAAATAAAATCTTCTTTTACTCTGTTAGGAAATAGAATATGTGACTTGACTCTTTGTTGAATCTTCTCTCTATTTTACCACAAATACGTAAAGGAATGGGGAAATGCAAGTACTCTACTGGTTGATTTCCAGAAAATTTCATTATTGAAAGACAACCGAATGAAAGAAATGGTATATTTAGTTAAAAGAAGGGAGTGGCGCGTATGAAAAAGCTCTTTTTCCTCATTTTTGTGCTTAGTAGCCTGTTGGTCGGATGCGCTGAAAATACAGTATCCTATTCGGAAGTAAAGCAGGAGCAAGTCAACGAAAACGTCAAAAGATTCATTCAGAGTGTACAGGGGAGTCAGGATATAGAACGCAACGGAATATATAAATATTATGATAAAGCACATATTCAATACTTATACGTAACGCAGGATTTTCTCGCTAACGAAAAAGGTTTTGGCGGGTTGGATATCGAAACAGATAAAGATTCTATGCATATATATTTGAATGAAAATGATGAGCCGACAGAAGATACCTATTGGCTATATCGAATTAAATCAGATCGTGAATTTACGTATTCCAAGGTCTATAAAAATGGTGAAGAAACCTATTTCGGTACGATTGGCGTATCCGGCGACTAACGACTATATATTTACTGTCGAAAAAAGGGAAGTGCGAGCAAGTGGTAATGAATATAAATAGAAAAACAGACATTCCTCATATATATGCGAAAAACAATGAAATCTATAAAGTCAGTGATGGATTCTTGCGATTAACTGGATATGAAGAAAAAGATCTCATAGGACTATCACTTACAGATGTAGGCGTATTACTAAAATCTGAACATCAACTATCCATTCAAACTATCCAAGATGAAGCGCACGTCTATATTTATAACGATGAACTATTGCCGATAGAAGTGACAATTAGCTTCAGCACACTGGACTCCGATGTTAGCGTCTATTACTTTGAGAAGCTGGAAAGTCCTTCATTATACTTCACGTTAAATAATTTCGGAAGCAACGCAGCCAATCAAAATGGTTCTGTCGCGATTTTTAGCTATCCAGAAAGAATTCTTCTGCAGTATGACGAGAACTATATGGACGTCTTATCGTCGATGGATAGTAATTCCGACAATGTGTTAGGTAATCACGCCGTATTTTCAGTCGCCATCATGGGTGTACTATCCGAAGGCTTGTCTCTTCATGAATTTGAAGTGAAGGTTGTCGGGGCTAGGGGAATGGCGACGTATTGGGATATCAATATAAAAATGATTACGGGGGAACGCGATCGTCAGTTTGCCGTAGTTTCCTTTTATGATGTGACGGAGAGGGCTTATGAGAGAAACTGTTTCGAAAAACGTTATGAAGGGACGCAACTGATTCTGGATAATATGTCGGATGCGATTAATGTTTTGGATAAGAACGGGAATTATGTCTATATAAATAATAGGGCCAAAGATTTCCTATCTCCCTATCCTCCGTCAGGCGTCACGGGTTTGGAACCGATTTCCAGTGAAACAGCATATAAAGCGCATGAATTAAACGATGTAAATGGAGAAAAGATCGCCTTTGAAAATACGCCCGATCGGCGAGTGTTACGCGGTGAAAAGTTAAGTAATCACAAAATCATTGCAACGAGCGAACGATCTACGACGTATTTTTCATGTGAAGGCCAACCCCTTTATGATAGGGCAGGAAATATAGACGGAGCTATTTTGATTTACAAAAACACGGCGCTCGTCCATAAAGCAGTAGAATATCAAGCACTACGAGAAAACATGGATGTGTCTCCCATTTATTATGTGTCCTTTTCTCCAGAAGATTATAAAATCGATTATATTAATCAATACGCATTTCAATTTATTCAGATGCAGCGAAGCAATATCTCTACAGAACTAGATATTATCGGAAAATCGCTTTTTGATTTCTATAGAGCAGATAATTTACATGACGTGAAAAATGAAATCCACACTTCCATTACAACTAAAATTCCTTTTGTACACAAACATCAAGCCATGTTAAAAGGAGAGAAAAGGTATACAAAAACTATATTCCATCCCATATTTACGTGTGACAATATAGTAGAGAAGATTGTCGCGGTAGGGTTTGATATATCGGATGAGGAAATCGCAACGGAAAATATGGAGATCCTACTCACAATGCAAGAAGAAATCTTCATTAATATATCCCACGAACTCAAAACGCCGTTAAGTGTCATATTCAGTGGCGCACAATTAGTGCACTTGTATTTAGAAAAAAATTCTCTCGAAGAACATAGGGAAGAACTCTTCAATATCAATAAAGCCACGATAGGAAATTATTATCGTCTCATTAAATTGGTCAACAATATTTTGGATATTTCCAAGTTGGAATCGGAAGTGTATGAGTTGAGCACATACAATTATAATATTGTAGAGATTATTGACGGGATTGTAGACTCGGTATCAGACTATACGAAGTCTCAAGATATTCAACTCCTCTTTGATCCTGAAGTGGAAGAGGTAATGATGGCATTGGATGTTTATAAATTCGACAGGATTCTACTCAACCTTATTTCAAATGCTATTAAATTCTCTGCGACTGCTAAACAGATACTGGTGAAATTGATGGTAACCGATCAAAACACTGTAAGAATTTCCGTCACAGATGAGGGAATCGGTATCGCGCAAAAAGATCTAAACGAAGTCTTTAAGAAGTTCATCCAATTGAATCGTAATTTTAATCGTCTATCTGAAGGCGCAGGACTTGGTTTACCTTTAGCCAGATCTTTAGCCGAACTGCATGGAGGCACACTGTACGTTGAAAGTGTATTAGGTGAGGGAAGTACATTTACTATTGAACTGCCCATCGAGAATTCCACTACTAACGGAACTATATATGAGCCTACTCGTGATATGGATCGGATGGAAAGAGTGAAATACGAATTCTCGGATATATATTTTTAAAAGGGGCATGAAGATATGGATTCAAGTACTATGATTGTAGTTTTAAGAAATTTATTCATGGGTTTATTCATTGTTTTATTCGTCGTGGATATTTTCTCGAAAAAATCATATAAAATTCAGTACTATGTGGCTATAACACTCGGAGTCGTCTTTTCAGCTGTAATCTGGGAGTGGCCAATCGCGGTCAAAGTGGGGTTTATTGCGCTGTATGTTATTTTGGCTGTAAAAACAATTTTTGACGTTAGAAAAAGAAATGTAGAGATGAATGCAGATGTATGAACGCAAAAGAGTCCATTAACGCAATCGGACTCTTTTGCGACAGTCAGGTAGTTATTGAAGGAGGAGTTTTGTGAAGTACTTGTCAACCATACTAGTGGCCATGTTTTCGGGGATGTTGATCTTCTTTGGCCCTGTCGGAATATATATCTTATGTGTACTGATCATCGGAGTCATTTTTAGGTCATTCATATTAATTAATGAAATCCATAAACAAGTCGTACCAGCCGATAGCAATGACAGAGTGAAAGAGGCGTACGAGAGATATATAAAAGAGAGAAACGAAAATGAAACGGAAAGCTAATCTATGACGTGCTTAAACTTTCCGACGCGATCGCTTGATATTGCAATCAGACCGAACTATCTGAATGAACAAGCGGATTAGTCTGATGATAAAGGGGCTTTATATGAATACAAAATGTAAAAAGAAGATCTGGGGGATAGGTGCAGGAGTATGTATTGTACTTGTTGTAGCTTTCATATCTTGGTATTATCCGTTCTCGCCTTTTAGCATCCATCAAAGCTTTACCTATCATCCTGTTCCAGAAACTCATAACAGCAAAACCTACGAAGAAAAGATGGGTCAGTTTAAAGCTGCCTATGAGAAAGATCTAGATAAGGATGTAGAAAGTGATCATCACAACCCTACGGTAAATCGAACTCAATTTATTCTTCCGGTTTTTGAACAAGAATGACTGATCGGTACGGACTCGAAAACAATGGATAAAGACAAACTGGATAGAATGCTTTTGGATGTACAACAGGCAAGAAACACCTTGTTACACCTTGTTGTGTCTGAAGGAGATTATTCTAGGGAACAAAGAGTACACCTGGTAGATAGTTTAAATAACTTCCTGAACTTAGAAGAGAGTATTAGATTTATAAAAAACGGAAAGTATTTTTGGAGAAGTGATTTACAAACGATGTTAGGTAATCTGCAAGGCGATTTCTGGGCAGTTTTTGATCACTATACTACCGTCTTTTATGACGTATCTCATAAATAAAAGTTTGTTTTATAAGTAACTATCAGAGTACCGCAATAGAGTAAGAATAATGAGTAAGAGAAGGTAACTTGTAAGGGCAATTGAATCTTTACATAACTGAATGGCATAAATAAAAAAAGGAGGGGACGAAAATGAGCAATAAATCTACTTTAGCCGTTTTTTTAATTGCAATTCCTATACTGATCGCAGCTTTTCTTATTATTAACCCGGATCTATTACTATCGGGCGGCTATGAATTAGCTCTTGACGGATTTGTACTATCAAGAACTTTAGTGATTATTTTCATATTGTATATGCTATTTAAATTAGGTTTGATTTTAGTTAAGCAATCAGACAAATAGTTTTTTATTAGAATGGGGCATTAACAGAATAAGATTTGAGCTTTAAACGGGCCGAAGTGAACGGTTAACAAAAGGGGATGGATACACATGAAAAGCCCTTTTAGTACCTGGTCAATTGTTTTTATAGTTTTAGGATTAGTGGCATTTGTGGTCAATTGGATAACACCTGAAATAATGGAGCCTGTTGTTCTAGTCGGTTATATCTTTTTAGTAATTGGCATGATCTTTAGTTTTATCGCTTTTCTCAAAAGGGAAAATGGCGTAATGAAAATAATATCGTGTGTATCCTTTTTCATCATTTTACTTTGCCTTGTATTGATTGAACCACTTATGTTTGTATATATACTTACTTGGTTAAAGAACATATTTTAACAAATGGATACGTTTACTGAATAAGGGCAGGGCTACAATCGGACCAAATTATTAGAAGAGGAGATTGAAAGAATGAATGATATGAATTTTATGGGGGCAGGAAATTGGATTGGTATGCTCTCAACAATTTTAATCATTACTTGTTTTTATTTTACACTTACATTTTTCCAACATTTAAGACTTAACGATGAACGTGTTGTTAAACAGTCAAAGTTAGCAGCAGTTATTTGTTTAGCACTTGGCTTGCTGTTACCCGTCTTATATGGTTTTTATATGTACAATCAGATGATGCGGTGAAAAATAGGTAATGTGGGACAATCGTGTGCTTGATTGTGGCACAAATTTTATGCCATTAACGGGCCAGATTATAGAAGTTGAAAAGGGGATTCTCTTTGGGAACTACGGAAGAAATTAATATAAAAGGTGGAAAAAAGTCAACTTATAAAAAAGTATTAAAAGTGTTTTTAGTCGTAGGTTTATTGTTTATTGCATTAATCGGATATGGATTTTATGCGTTATTCATTGATATGAACAGATTGCCGACAGGAGAATACTTGACAGAAGAGACATCTCCCGATGGAAAGTATACGCTAAAGGCTTATGTCACCAACGGAGGTGCAACAGTTTCATATGCTGTTCGTGGGGAGTTGGTATTTAATGAAAAAAGTAATAAAACTAAAAATATCTATTGGAATTATCGTGAAGAAAATGCAAGTATCACTTGGACAGATAATGATACAGTAGTTATTAATGGGCATTCATTGGACGTGCCAAAGGATAAGTTTGATTTTAGAAATCAATAATACATTATTCCATTATTGGGCGCGTTTAATGAATAAGGGCTGGGCTACAATGGGACCATTTAGTGGGAAATACACAAAATAAAACACTTATTTATGGGGAGAATAAAAATGGACATAGAAAAGCAATTATTCGATTCGGCAGTTGAATTAATTAAAAAAAGATATCCTTCTAATTGGGGTGGTGCTGCAGCAATGGCATTAGAGGATGGTACGATTATGACAAGTATAGCACCTGAAGTTATTGTTGCTTCCACGGAACTCTGTATCGAAACAGGGGCAATTCTAGAAGCTCATAAACTAGACAAAAGGGTAACCCATTCAATATGCGTAGTACGAGATGATGAACATTCGGATTTCAAGGTACTATCCCCGTGTGGAGTATGTCAGGAAAGATTAATTTATTGGGGACCAAAAGTAAAGGTAGCAGTTACTGTACCAGGAAAAGAGTTAGTTTTTAAGACTTTATCAGAGGTGCAACCTTTTCATTGGACTGCTGCTTATCCAGATGAAGATTTATTTAATGAGTAAAACTCTGTAAACGGGGGCGATTCTATAAGATAAATTTCACCCGTTTTCTGTAATAGGACCATTTAGAAGTATAAGTGCTTGTGGAGATGAGGTGAATCAAATGCGGTTACCAAAGTATATTACAGGTTTAGCAAACCACAATATTGATTTAAAGAAGATGGATGGACACTTATTTAAAAAGTTAGGATATGAAATTGCCAGGAAATTTCATGGTGAAGTAATTGGTTATATTTCGCCCAAATATCCATTAAATTATTTTCGCTTGGATATAAAGATAGGTGAAAGTATAATGTCCATTTTACTTCATGAATACTTTCCTTATGTTGCCACCGCTTCATATGAAAATGAACTTCAAATCCATTATTTAGATTGTGAAGATGTAATAAACACATTAAGACCATACTACACAATTTTAGAAATGGCATTTCTAAATGAACCCTTTAATCCCGATTTTCATGACTTATCAGAGATTGAATTAAAAAACGAAAAACATTGGAGACCGAATACAAACGGAGAAGTTATTTTTAATTATTGGGATTAGCATTTGTTCTATTATCCGGCGCAATTGTCGCAGAGATCCTCTGTAGTCAGCTAGTCGATCTTCCTTACAGCCGGCTTCGGGAGTATCAGCTAGAGCCGTTACGAAGAGCGGCTTTAGCGAGTGAAGCGAAGAGAGTAGTTCACCGCCCTCCGCGTCTGGCTGCAACGAGTTTGCACCCACTATCCTTTTATTGAGGACGAGCATTGCCCAAGTGTTATGTCATGAACAAGCCAGTTGGTATCAAAACAGGTTGTGAGAGCTGAAAAGGTCTTGGAATGATTGAAAATATACATGTCCTTGTTGTAGAAGTAAAACAGTTTATAATACCTCCAATTACAAGTGGATTTACGAATAGAATGTCTTCTTCTATCTAGTTAATCAGTTCTATTTATTTGAATGGAAGGTGTGTTTTATGAGGTCGTCAAAAAGTAAGTTGTATTTGATCACATTATCTTTCGTTCTGTTAACGGGCATATTCTTAATTTACAGTGTACCGCAAAACGGTTATGTCTACGCTTATATCCTGTTATTTTCGTTTTGGATTATCGATTATCTTGTTCATAAGAGTAAAAGTAAGAACGAAAAGTAGTCAATAAAGTGTAACTGCTTTGTAAACTCTACTATTTCTAGTTTTTCACATACGTCCTAGTGGATACGATCGTTAAAATTGAAACCCATTATTCCTATTGATTAAAAGACTGACTAGATAAGGAAATCATATGCAAACGATAGCACTCTTAGTAAAGAAACCTTGGTTCCTTGGAAGTCTAGTTGTTGTTTTTGTATCCGTTATCTTATGGAACATTCCGATTGAGAAGAGGAAATATGGGCTCACTCAAAGCGGTTTAGTCACAGATTACACCGGTCTACTTCCTGAACGTATTGAACGAGTGGTGAAAGCTGAAAACCGAAGTGAATTGCAAAGGATTGTGAAACAAGCGAACGTCGATGGGCAACAAATTGCAATTGCTGGATTGCAGCACTCACAAGGTGGCCACACGTATTACAAAAATGGAGTTGTTTTGGATATGCGGACGTTCAATCGTGTTTTGGAAATAGATGAACGGCAAAAAACGGTTCGTGTAGAAGCAGGCGCTACTTGGGAAGATGTGCAGGAGGCCATACAACCTCTTGGACTGGCTTTGAAAGTGACGCAATCTCAATCGATTTTTACAATTGGTGGTTCACTATCTGTAAATGCACATGGGCGAGATATCCGCTTTGGTTCGATGGCTGAAACGATAAAGGAAATGACAATCATTACCCCTGAAGGTGACATTAAGACCATAACCCGAGAGGATCCGGATGAATGGATGAAGTACATATTTGGTGGCTATGGATTATTTGGCGTGATAGTAGATGTAACAGTGGACGTAACGGAAAACAAACTATATACAGTTCAAACAGAAAAAATGAAAATTGACGCGTATGCTTCTTATTTTGACCAGTTATTAAATGATCAAAATATGGCCATGCATTATGCCAGAGTGAGCGTAGCACCCAGTTCCTTTTTAGATGAAATGTATGTGATCAATTACAAACAGACAGAAAAACGGGATTATGTGACGGCGCTTAAAAAAGAACGAAGTGTTCGTTTAACTAAGTTAGCACTTGATATTGGCCGACATGGGGGTGCTTTAGAAAATCTTTTTTGGGGAACACAAAAGCGTTATATTGCTTCTATTGATGGGAAAGAGATTACCCGAAATAATGTGATGCGTTCGGAATCTACGTTTATGGAATATACGAAGCCGGGTCGTGTGGAAGTGTTGCAGGAATTTTTTATTCCGGTTCATAGATTTGAAGCCTATATGAACGAGTTGAAAAACATAATCCCAGCCAATGATAAAAATGAGGATTTCAAAATTCATAATATAACTATTCGATATGCCGCTGCGGATCCATTCACCATTTTAAACTATGCCAAAGAAGATATGTTTGGTTTGGTTGTTTTAATGCAGCATGGGTTAAAGGAAGAACAGATTTCCGAAGCGACGTCTATCATCCAAAACTGGACCCATCTAACATTAGACCATGGCGGAACGTATTACTTGCCATATTATCGTTATCAGACGAAGGAACAGTTCAGGCGCTCCTATCCTCAGTGGGAGAAATTTGCTGAGGAAAAGTTACGTAGAGATCCGAATAACGTTTTCCAGAATATGTTTTACGACTATTATGTAAAATGAGGGAACGCAGCATGAATCATAAAGGTACGCGTTATTTACCGTTGGTGGTCACGGTCGGGCAGGTTGTTATTTTCCCATATTATATCATTTGGTTAAAAGAAGTATCTTTGACGTTTACTTTATTTGCCTGGTTCTTTGCGGCATTTTCTTTCGCGGCTGCCTGGGGATACCAAATCGCACAATCAAGAACAAATAAGGACCATTCGTATCTCATGTTCATTTATGCAGGGATGGGAATCGTGTATATATTAATAGGCGCTATAAAGAATTCATCTGACATTCTTCCTTATGCGGTCATTTTATTGCAGGTTATTCTTGGACTGTTACAAGGATACTTCCGTGCCTGGCATGCTGAGCAAGATACCTACCATTTACACGCAGTCCATCATTATTTGATTGTTGGCTGCGCGATGATAGGTTTCAGCTTCGTTAAAATCATATCTCCCGTCGTTGTCATTACGATATTTGGGATTTTGATGTGTATGTGTGCGGTGTGGGAACTTATGAGAAATGAAAAGAAAAAGACCATTATTCCCGGGAAATAAACTTTATAGCTCTACTTTCCCTTTGGATATATTCAATCGTGGCTTCAAAGAAATTATTAACTATTGCAAGATGGTAAATATATGAAATTATGCTATGATCGGCTGGAATGGATTAATAAGTAAAAGAGTAGCGACTATTTATTTTTCAGATGTAAAAATAAAAGAAATTCTAAACTTATTACAAGTGGAAATGCTATTGAGGGAAGGTAATTAAAATTAAAAAGGTTGTATTAATTTTTTCTGTATTAATTTTGTCAGTAATGGTTATGGGATGTACAAAAGAGGAAGTCCTTAGAGTGGGTGCTCCTTTTATTGACGATGGAGGCGAAGGCATAAAATTTCATAGTGATCTCTCAGATTCAGCATCGATTGGAACTTTGAGAGAAATCATGAATGATGAAAAGAAAGTGGAAAAACCAAGAGACTTACGGGAAGTGGCAGACACTTTCTTTTCACTCGACAAACCCAAGGAAAGTATTGCTGAAATAAGTAGATACGTTTGGTATCAAGATGACGCTAGCGCAATTTTATACAATGAAGGTTCCGATATTTATTCTGATCTTCCAGCGGAACAAACGAATGAGTTAAAGAGGATATTGGAACAATAACTAATGTTTAAATTAACGGGCGCAAATCTTCAACAAGGATTTGCGCCCGTTAAGCAAAAGGGCTAGATTGTTAGATTCAATTGCTATTACGGCAGTTCATTTTATTAATAATGGAAATAGGTGATTTTGTTATGGTTGATAGACTTTGGGAGCAGGAACCATTGGATGAATATGAATTGGAAGAATTGACAGAGGATATGTTAATAAAAGCAGAGAAAAGTTTAAACATAATACTACCAGACTTTTATGTTGAATTAATGAGGATACAAAATGGTGGACGATTATTTAAAAATTCTATTGAGATTAGTAAAATGAATGTGATTGTGGATCATCTTCTTGGTATTGGAAGTAGGAAAAATGAAGGAATTCTTATTACGCCGTATATGGTTAAAGAATGGGATTTACCTAATGACATTGTGCTAATTAGCGGTGATGGGCATAGTTGGTTCTTTCTGGATTATCGGCAAAAAAAAGAGGAGCCTTGCGTTTCCTTCTCAGATTCAGAAGAAAATATCGAAATAATAATAGCGAGTAATTTCAAAGAGTTTATACATAAACTTTCACGAGATAGTGAAGTGAATGAATTTGAATTAGTTTCGGAAAGCTCTTATTCAACTGGACAACTTGAGAGAGAGGTTGAAAAGGGTGATGATCCATTCTTGATTACAGATAGTTTTTTATATTATTCTGTGGCAGATTGTGATTTGGATTGGTTAGTGTCACAAGCTATTATTGTTATGGACAATCCAGATGAATTCATTGCATCTGAAGTGATGGCTTACACTATGAAAAAAGTTGCCAACTCGGAACGAAAAATGAGAGATAAACATTCATTAGTTTCCTTAGCTGAAAAAGTTAAAGATCACAATTCTGTCGAAGTAAGAAAATACTACAAGAGGATACTTAATTATATAAAATGAAATGAGTAAGTGTTTTTTAATTGAACTAGCAGATGCATTAATAGGCTCAGGGAAAGGAAGAATGATTGGTTATGAAAAAGAAATATAGTGCTATAGTTGCTGTGATGTCTTGTTCATTATTTTATTTTGGAAATGATTACATTTCATTCGCTTCGTCAACTGAAGATGAGAAAATCGATAATCTTTTTGAAACGGAATTATATGATCATGCTGAAATGAAATTTGGCGTAACTGGTATGGGAGTTAGTCAGAGTGAAAAAATCTTATCAGTACAAGTGGACGGAGATAGCTTAAGTAATAAAGAAAAAGCGAAATTGTATTTTGAAAAAGAACTTGCCAGCAAGGGTATTAATAATTACGAAGTTGAAATTTTAAATCTAGAAAAATGAGTTGAACTATCTGGCGAAGAAAATTTACGTTGATAACTATTCTTCAGTCGGGCGCGATTCTTAAATAAGGATTGTGTCCTTTTTCATAAAATGGACCTTTAAGAAAGGTTGTTGTAATATGGATAAACTAAAAAGGTTTGATGATGTCCCAGCAGGTGAGAGTATTAGTTATGAACACTTTGTATTTTACTTGGAACAAGGTAGGGAAATTGAATTTGTTTATCAGAAGCAAGAATACTTTATTTCACATTCTTTAGAAGGAAGAGCTATGTGGATTGGTCAAAAAAGGGTGAGCGAGTATTTTGATGACCTTAATCAATATATAATTGATTATGTGAAAATAGATGGAATTACTTTAGCGGATCTAATTAAACGAAAAGAAATTAAAATTACTATTGTTTATTAGTAGAAGAATGAAATCTATAATCTTCGGTAATCGGGCGCGTTTGTGAGATAAGGATTGTGCCTGAATCGGGCCATTTTGTTGTAGAGTATGGGCGGTGAAATTTTGTATTCAATTTATGATGTGGGTTTGTTTGGATCAATGATTTTACTTTTGTATATTTTTGTTGATTTTGTTAGAAACAGAAGTAGAAATTTCGTAAGAAGAATGTTTTTTTACAGTTTTATTTTTTATATGCTAATTATGACCCATCTTACTATTGGCGGGATTGTAATCCCACCTTTCAAAGGTAATATGCTAAACACTCAAATAGTCCCTTTATATTTTTTGTGGGATTTGTATAAGATGTATCAGATCAACGGTATGGACTGGTTCTTTTGGAATTCTTTAAAGTTAACATTCTTTAATTTTATTATGTTAATGCCTTTGGGAGTTTACTTAGCTTTTTTATTTAAAGTAAAAAAGAAAACTAAAGCATATCTAATAATATTTCTTGTAAGTCTTGCGATTGAAACTATTCAACTCTCATTTACATACTTTGGTTGGATAATGGAACGAGGCTTTAATATTGATGACATAATAATAAATACATTGGGTGGCTATATTGCATTTATACTGTGTCCGTTAGCGATGAAAATAAACATTCAAGGTAATTAAGGAGCCAAAACTACTTGTTCAGCAAATGGGCGCGTTAACGGCAAATCGTTATGTAAGAAACGAGTGTGGTTGAGGGGAGGAGTAGCCATTTTTGGTTACTCCTTTTATAATAGATAAAACAGACGAAAGTGGTTAGAGTCATGCTATCTGAAGAAATAAAAAAAGAAGTTGTAGACTTGCTAAATGAACGAGTAAATCCGTCATTTATTTTATTATTTGGATCTCATGGAAAAGGTACTGCTAGAGAAGACAGTGATATTGATTTGGGTTATTATGCAGTTGATTTACTTTCATCATATGAACGTTTTATATTAGCGGGTGAACTAGCACAAGTTGCTAAAAGGGAAGTCGATTTAGTCAATATTCGAGAGGTAGATACAGTATTTGCTATGCAAATTTTTTCAACAGGTAAGTTACTTTCTTGCCGTGATGAAAATGAGTTTATAAAACAGCGAATGAAGGCTATTAGTATGTACATTAACCTTAACCTTAACCAGCAACGAGCAGAAGTATTACAAAGCATTCGGGAAAGAGGGAGTGTATTCGGCGATGAATGATGTGATTGTAAATAAAGTGACAACCATCGAACGTTGTGTGAATCACATCTACCTTAAGGTTTTAGCATGAATAGAGGTAAAATAAATGAAACTTTTACGAAGATTTAGTATCGCTATACTTTCTGCACTAGTATTTGCTTTAAGCTTGGCTTTTTTTGAATATACATCTTCAATGGAACAGCGAGATGGCGTTAGTACCTTCACTATCAGCGCGCTGTTTGTTCTATACCTCCTTTATTCCTTACCCATATATGTAATTGGTGGGATTGTGTACTCGCATTACGTCGATGTCTATTTCGAGAAAATCAAGTTTCGAAATGAAGTCTTGAAATACATCACGTACATCCTCGTATATATAGCAGGCGGATTATTCATTGTAGGCTTACTTTTACTCATCACGTACCTGATCGACGGAGAAGTCTCGGGATTGCTCATATCCAATTTTTTTATACTCGGTGTGTTAGCTTCGTTAATATTTTTCCACATTTCACTGCTTGTAAACAAAGTGTTGAAAATAAAAGAAAATGGACCTTTCATGTAATCGTGGCATTTTAATTCGACTAGCTTGATCAATGAAGACGAATGAGGGGGATGAAAAATGAAGAACATCACAAAGCGTTTGCTACTACCACTATGTTTACTCCTTCTATTGACAGGTTGTAGTTCCACTACGAATCAAAAGAGTGAGGATGTATTTCAATACAAAGGATCATTGATTGGGGATAATAGTGCGGTTATTCATATAATTGAACAACTTCCATACGCTGAAAAGTTTCATGAGGTTTCGCTTGAAACAAAAACACAACCGTATGGAATGACCATCATGTATGAAAATATAGATACAGAAATGGCTGAACGTGAATATGAGGAAGCGGCTGTTTACAATGCTAGTTATCTATTTACATTAATTGATAATGCCGAATGGGTTGTCTTTGATTTTGAAGATCATTCATATAAGATTACCAAAGCGAAGTTAGAAGATTGGTACGGTAAGGAATTACATGACGTTGCAAATGAAAAGGAATTGGAAACACTCATTCAACGTATGCTTGAGCAAGATAGCGAGTTACATCAGCTTTTCACAGAATAAGTACGTTCTAGCCGCTTTTAATTAAAGAACAATCGAAACATTCGACATTATAAGAACAATTTAAATTACAACAGGCACCCACATTTCTATGGTATACTTGCAAAAAAAATCAAGCATATTTGGAGATGGACAACTATGATACGATTTGAAAATGATTATACGGAAGGCGCTCATGAGCGAATTCTGAAACGATTGATTGAGACGAATGAAGAACAAACTCCTGGATACGGTATGGACGAACACTGTGAAAAGGCTAGAGGATTTATTCGAAAAGAGTGTGAAGCACCAGAAGCAGATGTCCACTTTTTAGTAGGGGGGACTCAAACCAATACGACAATCATCGCTTCGATTTTGCGTCCATATCAAGGTGCCATCGCTGCAGATAGTGGCCATATCGCTACACACGAAACGGGTGCCATTGAAGCGACTGGACATAAAGTGCTTACGATACCGAGTGAAGACGGAAAGATTACAGCTGATCAAGTGAAAGAATTAGTCGATGCTCATTGGAGTGATGCAAGTCCTGAGCATTCTGTGCAACCAGGTCTCGTCTATATTTCGAACCCTACAGAAAATGGAACGACTTACACAAAAGCTGAACTGGAAGCTTTGAATAAAGTGTGTAAGGAAAGTCAGCTGCCACTCATACTGGACGGAGCTAGATTAGGATACGGTTTGGCATCGCCAGATAACGATATCACACTGGCAGATTATGCACGACTATGTGACGTATTCTATATTGGCGGAACGAAAATCGGTGCCATGTTTGGCGAAGCGGTAGTTATCACAAATGAGTCACTAAAAAAAGATTTCCGCTATTTGATCAAACAAAGAGGTGGCTTGCTGGCTAAAGGACGACTTTTAGGCATCCAGTTTGAAACATTGTTTGAAGATGGTTTGTACTATGAAGTTTCGAAACATGCTGTGGATATGGCGTTGATCCTTCGCCAAGCATTCGTGGAAAATGGATTTGCCTTACGCTATGATTCCACAACGAATCAGCAATTCCCGATTTTGCCGGAGTATGTCATTGCGGAATTAAGCAATAACTATTCATTCTCTCACTGGGAAAAGGTAGATGCTACACATAGCGCGGTAAGATTTTGTACAAGCTGGGCTACGAAGAAAGAACATGTAGAGATGTTCGTCAACGACTTACATCGTGTATGTATTAAATCATGAATTGTTTCGTGATGATCCATGCAATTCATTGATGTATCATCCGTTTCGGTTTATAGTGAACTTACAACATTATACGTTCCGCTTCCGTTAAGGGGAGTAGCTATTACAGTAAAAGTCGTCAATACAGGATATACATCCTCGGCCTTACTGGCAACTCACGTTGTTTGCGAGACCTTACCAATTATTTGGTGAGGTCTTTTATTTTAGTAGAGACATCGAGACCAATAATTGGTCTTGATGTCTCTTTTTTATTTTTTAAAACTACTGGAGGTAATATATTGAGTATGTATCAAGAACTTGTAGATTCGATCATCATAAATAAAAAGAATCGTCTACTGGGCTATAATCCTTCGTTGCAGCTAGTCGGAACAGGGAGAAGTGCATTTGTTTTTAGGATTATGTCTTCGAATAAAGCCATTAAAGTGTTCTTTCCAGGTTCTTCGTATATCGCGAAAGAAGAAGCTGAAGTGTATCAATCACTTACAAGCATTCGCTATTTCCCTAGTATTTATGAAACGGGAGCGAATTATGTGGTGATGGATTATATTGAAGGAGAAACGCTTTTCGATTGTATGACCAATGGGCGATTAATTACAGAGGTGCATATAAAAGAGATTGATCATGCGTTATCTTTAGCAGTAAATTGCGGATTGAATCCTTCAGACATTCATTTACGCAATATTTTCATCACGCCTGATGAGCAAGTGCGGCTCATCGATGTGGCACGGTATAGACAGAAAAAGAACTGTAAACAATGGAATAATCTTAAAAAAGCACATCGACAATTTTATCAAAAACGTTACTTTTCGAAAAAAGTGCCTAGTTCATTTTTGAATGCGATAGCGTTCTTGTATAAAAAGGGACTCATACCTTCGTATAGGCTATAAAAAGAGGCAGGGACCGAATCTGTATAGATTCGGTCCCTGCCTATAGTTAATAGGTTACCCAGCTTAAGCCAGTAGTTCCTTCACCGGCATGTACCGCTACGCAGACACTCAGTGAAACGACGTGTACTTGCAGTGTCGGGAATTCTGATTGTAATTCATTCTTCCAAATTTCCGCGTCATGCGCATTGTGGCAGTGGATGACAGCCACTTCGGGCACATCGGCTTTTACCATGTCAGCTCGGAGTAAGGATGTTACGTGATTTTTTGCCCGCTTATTCGACCGAACTTTTTCTGTCATGACAGCTTTCCCGTTCTCGAAACTGATCAGGACTTTAATATTCAGTAGATTACTTAAGAATGCTTGTGTCCCAGAAACGCGTCCACTTTTATGCAATTGGCCAAGACCACCCGGAATAAACGACAATTTCGAGTGAGAAGCCATAGCGTTAAGGGTTGCGACCACTTCTTCTGGTTCTTTGCCGTCTGCGAATAATTCATTGCCAATTTCAATCATCTTAACCATCGGAAATGAACCGATTTTTGAGTCGATGGGATACACAGGGAAGTCTGTCATGTTCGCAGCCGCTCGAGCAGTTTCAAACGTTCCAGAAAGTCCGCTAGATAAGTGCACAGCGACCGCAAAGTCATATCCATCAGCCTGTAATCTTTCGTATAATGAAGTCATCTCACCGATTGCGGGTTGAGAGGTTTTTGGAGAAACTTTTGCCGCACGTAATTTATCGTAAAACTCGTCCTTCGTAATATCGATGGACTCTTTATAACAGACATCGGAAAAAACTACACCCAGTGGCAGAACATATACATCATATTTTTGGATGAATGCATCATCCAGTTGTGCAGCAGTATCTGTAATCCAAGCTATTTTCTGCAATAACTGTTTCTCCTCTATATAAATGTGATTTTGAAACGTACATGACCTATTCATAATCTACACTACTGCATAGTAACGTCCTAGTGACAGTTGTCATATCTTGTCGAATTATTGTGGTTGCAGTCATAAATTGAACATATGTCTATGACATAAAGAGGCGATAGACCCGTAGAGAATGTATATGAGCAAAAAAATGAGTCCGAATATATTCAGACTCTTGTTGAACAATAAATTATTGAACTTCCTTTTGCGCCACTTTCAAACTAGCGGGGTCATAATATTGATCCACTAAATCATAAATAGTGATCAATTCATAGAGAATCACGAACTCTGGCGGGAACTGGCTCGGATGAATTCCTTCATCTGCTGTGATGCACTTCGTATCTTCCCAAAAAAGATCGGTGACATGTTGTAATTGCGCCCTGTGCTTTTCTGGATCATAGTCAATAGAATGCTTTAAATCATGCGCCAGCTGCGTCACGGCTTGCATGATCACATGACGTTCTGTCGGAGTCCACGAAGTGATTTGCCGCGGAATATGCAGTAAAGTCCCCAAGTGAAATTCAAGATTATGCAAAAATGTTAATTGCCTTTCTGCCATGAGAAGTTCTGCCTCTCGATTTTTGACCCATGGATAAATTTTGGATTCATTGCGCTGAAAATTTATGAACGTTTCTGTTCTTTTGATATCTTTCGTTAGTTGCTTGAGATTTTCTCGTTCACCTAAGTGATCTTCATGTTCATCATATAAATTTTTTCGGAATGTTCGTTCCAACATACTGCCTGCCCGTTCTCCGATACTTTGGATGCTTGTCAGAATATCTTTCCGGTAGTTCGGAGGGAAGACGAGCATGTTGACTGCGGTAGATACGAGTAGACCGACTGTTGTCGTACCTAATCGAATGAAGAACGCGATTAAGTAATTGCTGTGGATGACTTCGACCATGGCGACCGCGGTCAATGTGGCAACGAGTAGGCCAGCATGCAAGTTTAATCGGTAACAGACTAAAATAGTGGCCACCGCTGCTAATGTATAGGTAATCGGGGAATTCCCGAAGAGCGTGATAAAGAGTACAGCAAATGCGGAACCGATAGCGGAAGCCGGAAATCGTACGAACCCTTTTTTGATGGAATCACTAACGGTCGGCTCAATTGTAACAATGGCTGTGATGACCGCAAATACTGGTGGCCAATTAAACCATTCACAAATAATTGCGGTTAAAAATATAGCCAGCCCTGTTTTCAATATTCGACTGCCATTGAAATGAAAGGATCGCATGCGGTTATAACCTCCAGTTCTAACTGCGTATATTTAGTACTGTAGTACATTATATCATTCACGACCATCGGAACGTACGAGCGGTACTATTTGCGCACATGCACCTACACAGATTTTTATTTGGCGAATACTATGCTGTATCAAGGAATAGATTATTCATAAGGCTGTAACTCGATCACTTCATTGTCAGGTTTGGAGATAAAGTATTAAATACGTATAAAAATAAGAGAAGGGGCGTGTGTAATGAGTATCCTTTTATATTTAATAATTGGCGGTGTGATTGGCTGGTTTGCTAGTCTAATCATTGGCAAAAGTGTCCCAGGCGGTATCGTTGGCAATATTATTACAGGGATCATAGGTGCGTGGATCGGCGGGAGCTTATTCGGCAGCTGGGGACCGCGTTTAGGAGAATTTTATGTTGTACCTTCTATTGTAGGTGCCCTGATTTTTGTCATTGTTGTCAGTTACATTATGAAGGCGGCGCGGAAACGACGATAACTAGATAGGTAAGGGGTTCCTACATTGTCAATATGACGAGAGGGAGCCCTTTTTTCTTTGGTTGAAATACATAAAACGATGAGAGCTAAATGTATTATTCCACTTGCGTATATAAGCATATCCTTATATGATAGTAGAGAAGTGGAGGGATAGACTATGAATACACCTGATACGGTTGATCTGCAACGCGCATCACGACTATTAAAATTGCTAGGAGACCCCACACGGTTGACAATGATGAAATTACTCAAGTCACATGAATGCTGTGTTTGTGAATTTGTTGCGATTTTTAAAATGAGTCAGCCAGCGATTAGTCAGCACTTACGTAAACTTCGAGATATTGAGTTGGTTAAAGAAGAACGTAGAGGTCAATGGATCTTTTTCTCGATCAATGAACATTATGAAGATTACCCGTTTATTCAAAGCATCCTTGAACATCTTCCAGAACAGAATGAATCTATCGCTGAATTGGAAGCACAAGGGCTTCGAATTTGTTGTGAATAAGGAGGAGAAAGTACGTTGGCTATAACTGCATCATTGATTTTCATCATTACACTTATTTTTGTCATTTGGCAGCCTAGAAACTTCTCGATCGGCTGGTCGGCCTGTATTGGCGCGATCATCGCATTGTTAGTTGGAGTAGTGAACTTCCAAGATGTTATGGATGTAACTGGGATTGTATGGAATGCTACGCTTGCTTTCATCGCGATCATCATTATTTCATTAATCTTAGATGAAATTGGTTTTTTCGAGTGGTCGGCTCTACATATGGCTAGACTAGCCAAAGGCAGCGGTATTCGTATGTTTATTTATGTCAGTCTGCTAGGTGCAGTCGTTGCTGCTCTGTTTGCAAACGATGGGGCGGCCCTAATATTAACGCCCATTGTACTATCGATGGTACGAAATTTGAATTTCAATGAAAAAATGATTTTTCCATTTATTATGGCCAGCGGTTTTATCGCTGACACTACTTCGTTACCGTTGGTTGTAAGTAACTTAGTGAATATTGTTTCAGCAGACTTTTTTGATATTGGATTTGTTGAATATGCAACTAGAATGATCGTTCCGAATTTATTTGCATTAGTTGCTAGTATATTAGTGTTGTTGTTATTCTTCCGTAAGAGTATTCCGAAAGACTATGATGTATCTGATTTAAAAACACCGAAAGATGCGATCAAAGACCTCAAGTTGTTTCGACTTGCTTGGGTAATTTTAGGCGTATTACTTATAGGCTATTTCTCAAGTGGATTTACGGGATTGCCTGTATCTATTATTGCGGGGCTTACGGCGATATTCTTTATGGCTATGGCGCAAAAAAGTCCAGCCGTTCATACGAAACAAGTGCTTAAAGGTGCACCTTGGGCGATCGTATTCTTCTCTGTCGGGATGTATGTTGTGGTATACGGATTGCGTAACGTCGGTCTAACGGGTGTATTGGCGGATGTCATTCAAACGGCAGCTGATCAAGGACTCTTTGTCGCAACGATTTCAATGGGCTTTATTGCTGCGATCCTGTCATCACTTATGAATAATATGCCTACGGTCATGATTAACGCGTTAGCCATATCGGACACAACTACGACAGGTCCCATTCGCGAAGCTTTGATTTACGCAAATATTATTGGATCGGATTTAGGTCCTAAAATCACACCAATCGGTTCATTGGCCACTTTATTATGGTTGCACGTACTGTCTCAAAAAGGCGTGAAGATCTCTTGGGGTAGCTATTTTAAGATTGGTATTATGTTAACAGTCCCTACACTCCTGATAACACTGATCGGACTGTATCTATGGCTGTCAATTATACAATAAGAAGGAGATTTCATTATGTCGAAAAAAATACTTTATTTCTTATGTACAGGCAACTCATGCCGTAGTCAAATGGCTGAAGGATGGGGCAAAGAGTATCTAGGAGAAGAATGGCAAGTGCTCAGTGCTGGAATTGAAGCGCATGGCGTGAATCCAAATGCGGTAAAAGCTATGAATGAAGTCGGCATCGACATATCGAACCAAACTTCGGATATCATCGATCCACAAATCTTAAACAAAGCAGATTTTGTCGTCACTCTTTGTGGGGATGCCGCTGACAAGTGTCCGATGACACCACCTCATGTCAAACGTGATCATTGGGGGTTTGACGACCCTGCAAAAGCACAAGGAACAGATGAAGAAAAATGGGAATTCTTCCAGCGTGTGCGCGATGAAATAGGTGCAAGAATTGCCGGTTTTTCTAAAACAGGTCAATAAATAGCAGACCCTGTAGATACCTATCCGGGGCTATCCATTGACATGCGAAGTGCTCCTTTTACATATTATCTTGTCTTGCAAATAGAATAATCAGATAAATTATGAGATAATCAGATAAATGAAAAGGGGGGTTCGTCATGGATAGTCGCTTTCCGATTGGGGAATTACAGGTTCCGGGTCATGTCACGTTGGAAGATATTCAAAAGTGGTTACAAGAAATTGATACCTACACTACTCGATTAAGAGAAACTGTAGATTCATTGAATGAGGAAGAGTTACACAAAACGTATCGCGAAGGAAGCTGGAACATTCGACAACTCGTCCATCACATTGCAGACTCGCAGTTAAACATGTACCAACGTTTGAAGCTAGCGTTAACTGACGATAATCCGACAGCGCCGCCTTTCAATCAAGACAAATGGGCAGTGCAACCGGATACTGAACTGCCTGTTGAACCTTCTATTAAGATGCTTGAAGGGATCAATGAACGCATCGTAGCACTTGGGAATAGTTTGTCGGAAGATCAACTGACTCGGACATTTATCCACGCAGTCAATGGCGAAGTATCAGTAGCGAAAAAGGTAGCCAAGTTGGCTTGGCATGAAGAGCATCACTTGGCACATATTAAACTCGCACTCCAAAACGGATAAATCAGATGGGCTTATCGAACGTAGATAAGCCCTTTTTTAATGGATAAAGCTGTTAGATTAGTCATCTGTAAAATGATAAACTAGAGGATATTCATATAGGGGGAAATGGCGATGAAAAAACTAGTAGTGCTGTTGGCTTGGCTCATTGGAAGTGTTCTGTTTGGCATAGCGACTAAGCTGCTAGATTCCGTCCCGTTTTTCGGAGACGTCTTCACGCGGATGGGCATTTGGGTATTGATTGCCACGGCGATTGCTGCATATAGTAAAACGGCGATTCGTGCAGCCGTTCATACATTTTTGTTCTTTTTGGGCATGCTAATCGGCTATTATATGTACTCCGCCCATTTATTCGGTGTGTATTCGACGAATGATATGAAGTACTGGGGCGCTGTAGCGGTCTTTACGCCATTTCTTGCGGTGGTCGTCTGGTATGCGAAAAATGGTAGGTGTTTGGCTAGTTTTTTACCCGCGTTACCAATGGGATTGATGTTAAGTCTCTCACTAGGAATCGGATTGTTTTATTTGCATGTGAATTATTTAGAAGAATTTATTATGTACATTATTTTGTGTGCGATCTTCTACCGAAACTTTAAACAACTAACTATGGTGATTATTCTTTCCATTATGGTCACAGGTGTAATTGAATTGACGCCGTTGTATTGGTTCTTTATATTTTGATTTATACTACTTTACGGACCCTTTCCTATCTATGAAGAGGGTCTTTTATTGTAGATCTGCAATCATTGAAAGTTGTATCTCCCATTTTAGTTAACTCCACACCAAGTCATCTGTTCAAAATGAAAATAACCTGATTTTATAATTAACTGAATTGTGATGCAATTAGTAAATGGAGGTTTACTGATGTTGAAGCTTATGGTGATATTTCTGCTGTTCGACTTGGCTGAAATCGGCGGAGGATATTTAGTTTGACAATGGTTGCGCGAAGGCAAATCAAGGATGTTCGGATTATTCGGAGGTATTGGCTTAATTTTATATGGCGTAGTAGTCACATTCCAAACATTCCCGACTTTTGCAGAGTATGAAAATGAAGAGCATTATCCGATAAGGAGAGGACGATTATATGATGCAAAATGAAGTCTTTCATATTGGCAAACAAGCGCTGGAAGCTCAATCTTTCAGTAAACTATTAGGAACAAAGTTAATAGAGTTTACTGCGGGCGAAGTAGTTCTGGAAGTTCCCATCACGGAACATGTACTACAGCAACATGGCTTTGTACACGGTGGGGTCATTGGCTATGCGGCGGATAACGCATTGACTTTTGTAGGCGGTTCCGTTCTAGGTCCAAACGTATTGACGGCAGAATACAAAATTAACTATGTACGGCCCGCTGTTGGGGAAAAGTTAATTGCTCGGGCGACAGTTATTTCAGCAGGCAAGAGACAAGCTGTGTGTCGCTGTGATGTTTTTGCCGCCAAGGATGGAGAAGAAAATATTTGTGCCACTGCCCAAGGAACCATTATGACGGTTATATCGGAATAATGAATTGAATAGCCTAAGACCAAAACGCACCTATTAGCTAGCAGGTGCGTTTTGTGTCGTTTCATTCGCGTGCGCATGACGAGTGGAGGTAGATGGAATGTGGGACCGTTGACGTTTGGTCGAATGATACCAGCTGCTAAACAACAGAATGATCATCATAAGATCCACCGCATCACCACCGTAATACATAAGCATCGCTCCTGCACGCGCTTCTTCAATAGGTACACCAGCAGGCGGATAGGCGTATAGTAATTTGGATAAAATTCCGTGTCCCGCCAGAGCTACAATAAAGACTGCGGTGCGGTAACGGTAACTGTAGCGGCGAGATACGGGATCGATGTATAAAAGAGAAATAGTAAATAGATAGCCCGCAACAAACACGTGTATATGGATCACGATATGCAGCCAGAGATGGTGGTGCATGACCGCAAACAAACCCGTTGTGTATAACAGCCAAAGCCCACCGATGTTCAAAATGGAAGCGACGACGGGATGTGTATAGAACCCTGCAAGTCGGCTTTTTAGCAAGCGGCTAACCTTTCTAGCCTGCCGAACGGGAAGTGTCCGCAGTAATAATGTCATCGGAGCAGCGAGTGCTAATAGAAGGGGGCCGAGCATGCCGAGTAAAAGGTGGCCCAACATATGCCAGGTGAACTGATCATGTGATAGTTCAGCAAGCGGCCCGGCAACAGCGCTTACTGAAGCGAATACACCTGCTATCCACAACACAGTCCGTCTTCGTGGCCATTTACGCAAACGTCGTTGCCGATTGGAATGAAATACCGCGCCCCCGTATAACAGAACGGCGATCACTGTAAGCGTCCCAAACAGCCAATCGGTCGCGCTGAGATAGGCATCATGTGGCATGAAGCACCAGCCTTTCCGCCGATCGGGCATCCTGTTGCGCTGACTTAATTAACAATAGACCGGCCGCAATCATCACAATCGCAGCACCGTTCCAAACGATATCATACGGAACGATATCTACATGATAACGAATCTGATGAATGCGCATGACCTTATGTTGAATGGTCCCATCATACAATTGGAACGCGCCACCCCCGATCAACTTGCCACCCCAGAACATCTTATGCCATAACGCATTCCTCCTGCGTAAATCCGCAACCAAATACAATCCACCAACCGTCGCAAACCAGCTAAACGCATGAAATAAACCATCCGACACTAATCCGATCGCCACTGTAGATTTATCGTAAAACTTGTGCCAATGCAGCAATTGATGAAACAGTGTCTCATCCAAAAACGCCACAAACCCAAGTCCGAATAATATGCCGGCCCATAGGTTTCTCTTCTGATAACTTTTTCGATTCGACCAATTTTTCACTTACGACTCAGCCATTTATTACTGCTCCTTTCCTCACGTACGTAGTGTTCCCTGAGAATGGTGTGATTAATACATAATGGGTACTGTAATATGTGATGGCTCATTACAGTACGTAGCCTTGTTTAGAGCGCTCGCGTCTTAAGTATGAGCGTATCCAGGTTGACATAGAGCGGATAAACACTCTCATAGAGCGTATAAACACTCTCATAGAGCGAATAAACCCTCCCATAGAGCGAATAAACCCTCCCATAGAGCGGATAAACACCTCCTTAGAGCGAATAAACCCTCCCATAGAGCGCATCCACCCAACTATACAAAAAACTAACCATCCACAAAGCACTCTGAAGGCCTTCAATAGAAATACTTTAACCATCCACTATTTTACGGTAACTTTTCCCGCATAATCTGCTAGAATACGATTAAAGGGAGTGAGAGTCGTGAAGATTGTTATTGCACCTGATGCATTTAAGGGTAGTTTGAGTGCGGAGGA
This sequence comes from Sporosarcina ureae, assembly GCF_002109325.1. Lineage (GTDB taxonomy): Bacteria > Bacillota > Bacilli > Bacillales_A > Planococcaceae > Sporosarcina > Sporosarcina ureae_C. The sequence goes on from NZ_CP015348.1 coordinate 2,337,165, forward strand.
AGCGGCCGACGCTTTATCTAATGGAGTGAAAAAAGTGTTTCCAGACGCAGAGGTCGTACGGTTACCTGTTGCAGACGGAGGGGAAGGGACGCTGAATGCGCTGATTTCGTCAACTGGCGGGACTATTCAAACGGTGTCTGTGCAAGATCCGCTTGGCCGAGTGATCGATGCACATCTGGGGGTGCTTGGAGACGGCGAGACAGCGGTTATTGAAATGGCCCAGGCCTCTGGATTGATGTTGCTTGCGAAAAAAGAACTCAATCCGATGAAAGCGTCTACATACGGTACGGGGCAATTGATTCGTCATGCGCTCGACCAAGGATATCGTAAATTGATCATCGGGCTTGGGGGCAGCGCGACGAATGATGGAGGTACAGGTCTGCTTGAAGCTCTCGGAGTGAAATTTAAAGCGGCAGGGTGGCCGTTAGAAATGAATGGCTCCACGCTTTCTGTTTTCGATGAAATCGATAGTTCGAAACTGGATAAGCGACTATTGGAGGCGGATATTCGCATTGCGTCTGACGTGGAGAATCCATTCATTGGAGACCAAGGAGCGTCGGTGGTTTTCGGTCCGCAAAAAGGAGCCGATCCCGAAATGGTCTTGGATTTAGACGAAGGACTGGAGCATTTTGCGGATGAGACTGAAAGAGTGACAGGTGTACGTCTGCATGAGCTGCACGGAGCGGGCGCGGCAGGAGGAAGTGCGGGTGCATTAATTGCCTATTGCGGTGCACGTCTGGAAAGTGGAATCAGTGTCGTGCTTGAAGCGATAGATTTTGCAAACCATCTATCTTCTGCTGACCTTATTCTGACAGGTGAAGGAAAGACAGATCGGCAAACGCTTGCCGGCAAAGCATTAATGGGCATCGCGAAGCTAGCGAAAGCAGAGGGGGTTCCGGTCCTCGTCATTTCGGGAACTATTGATGAAGCGGCACGTACGGAGCTGCTCGAATGGTTCTCTGAAGTGCATGCATTGGACGACGGAGAGAAGTCGTTGGCTGAATTGATGACCGACGCAGCAAATTTATTGGAGAATAAAGCAACTGTAGTTTTGCAAACTAGAAACTAGTTATTTTATTATGTAAGGCATAGTAAGCAAGCGAGTAGGGTATAGAATACACAAGGAGGTGGTCAGATGTTTCAAAATGCGATCGACTGGCTTGTAGGGCCGGCGAATAATTTCATTTGGACATATGTTTTAATAGGACTTTTATTGGCAGCAGGTTTATATTTCACGATTCGAACAAAATTTGTTCAAGTGCGCTTATTTGGTGAGATGTTCCGTCTGATTGTAGAAAAAAAGGATAGCAATGACGGGGTATCGCCATTCCAAGCATTCACGATTAGTGCAGCTTCACGCGTAGGAACAGGTAACGTAGCGGGGGTAGCCCTTGCTATCGGAATCGGTGGACCCGGAGCAGTATTCTGGATGTGGGTGATCGCTCTCATCGGTATGGGGACCGCATTCATCGAAAGTACATTGGCGCAAGTGTATAAAGTGAAAGACGGCGATACCTTCCGCGGAGGGCCGGCGTATTATATGCAAAAAGCGCTCGGTTGGCGGAAACTAGGTATCGTCTTCGCCATTCTACTAACGATGTGTTTTGGATTCATCTTTAACGCAGTGCAATCAAACACAATCAGTCAATCGTTTACAGACGTATTCGGCATTCCGCATTGGGCTGTAGGAGTTGGACTCATTGTCCTAACGGCAGTGATTGTCTTTGGTGGTGTGCAGCGTATTGTTAAAGTAACGCAGACAATCGTACCCATAATGGCTACATTTTATATTATCGTGGCCTTGTATATTGTAATATTGAACATTACAGAAGTTCCAGCGATGATCGCATTAATTGTTGAGCACGCATTTGGAATTAAGGAAATCATGGGTGGCGGAATCGGTATGGCAATGATGCAAGGTGTACGCCGAGGTCTCTTCTCCAATGAAGCAGGTATGGGTAGTGTACCAAACGCAGCAGCGACAGCGAACGTATCGCACCCAGCAAAACAAGGACTCGTACAATCATTAGGTGTATTTTTCGATACTATCATCATCTGTTCAGCAACTGCCTTCATTATCTTACTAGGCGGCTTGTACCAATCAGGCGAAACGAATGGTATCTTATTGACACAAGCATCCATGGAAGTACACGTAGGCGCATGGGCACCATACTTCATCGCCGTAGCGATCATGTTCTTCGCTTTCAGTTCCATCATCGGTAACTACTACTATGGCGAAACGAACATCGAATTCATCAACGCCAACGTCATGTGGAAACGAATCTATCAAGTACTCGTACTCGCAATGGTCTTTTTCGGAGCTGTTGCAAAAGTACAAATAGTCTGGGACATGGCTGACCTATTCATGGGACTAATGGCCATCATCAACCTAGTCGTTATTCTACTCCTAGGCAAAATCGCCTTCAAAGTACTCGACGACTTCACCAAACAACGAAAAGCTGGCAGAAACCCCGTCTTCAAATCAGCTAGCATCCCTGGCCTAAAAGGCGCAGAATGTTGGGAAGAAACAGCTGAAAGAGCGGAAGATCGTTTGTGATATTGATAGATGATATCAGGATTTTCAAGTTGTGAACTTTGGCCTTACGTTCTTGAGACTTTGAACTGGTACTAAAAAAACAGTGAAGTTTCTAGGTGGTCTACGTTAGAAAGTAGGATTGTAGCGGAAGCAGGGGGCGACTCCGGGAGGATCAGCGTGAGTCTGAGACCCTGGACAGGTGCCTTAATTTCTGCAAAGTACACAGAAATACGGCAAAGCGAACCCTTCGCTGTTCGCTTGGCTCAGGCCACGCCCTCCGGAAAGCGTCCCCCTGCTGAAGCGGAAATCCCTTCTCCTAACTAATTTCACAATCTATTTAAAAACGTTCACACAAACAATTTAGTCAAGAAGTAAAAAGTTTGATATACTATAAAATACTGAATAAGAAAAATCGAATCGTAGTTCAGAAGAAGGATTCTGAACATCGGTTCGATTTTTGTTTTGCATGTTTGAACACAACATGTTAGGGTTATATATGAATCAACACACTATATATAGTGTATAACAGCATTTAGATGAATTGGTACCCACCACGTTTAAAAGGGAATCCGCCACTAACGGAGCTGCCCCCGCAACTGAGGGCACGGACGACTATCTTATGAAAACCACTGCTTCGGCGGGAAGGAAAGATGGAAGAACGATGTGCCAGCCAGTAGACCTGCCAGTCATCTCAGCAAAACATTCTTCGGGGTTGGAGAGTGAAAGCACAAAGCAGTCTTTTTTCAGTCTGCCTAAAACTTTCCGCTATCTACTACACGTCAATCGACGACTCCCGATTATATCGGGAGTTTTTTTATTTAGTACATAACCGAATTAATTAACTAAAGGGAGCGGATATAATGGCTATTATTCAAGAATCTGTGGGACTTAATTTATTGATGGAAAACTTACAACAGGAATTCGGCAAGAAACAAATTGAACCGTTGATCGAAGCGAGTGAGAAATTCCAAGAGCGTCACCCCGCAAGCTCAGCAACTGAGTGGACAAACGCGATGGTGCTAGAGTCTTTAAGCCGTATTGATGAAGCGAATGCGTATTGGACGTTTGTAGCGGCGCGTATTTATTTATTCGACGTCTATGCAAAGCAAAAAGCATTGCGTGGAGCGGATGTTTATACCGATTTTGCGAAAAATGTAGAACGCTTGGTGGAACAAGGTTTATATACACCCGTTTTGACTGAAAAGTACAGCCAGGACGAGCTACAGGAAATCGGTAAGCTACTTGATCCTTCTCGTGACCTATTATTCACATATATCGGTTTGAAAACATTGGTAGACCGCTATGTAACAGTAAACTTTAAGAAGCAGTCCGTAGAGCTTCCGCAAGAGCGCTGGTTAATCATCGCGATGACGTTAATGCAAGACGAAACAGTAGACCGTATTCATAAAGTCGGCGAAGCGTATTGGGCGATGAGCAACTTGTACATGACGGTAGCGACGCCTACATTGTCGAACGCAGGTAAGATGCACGGTCAGCTATCAAGCTGCTTTATCGATACAGTAGATGATTCACTGCAAGGAATCTACAACAGCAACACCGATATCGCAAACTTGTCGAAATTCGGTGGCGGGATCGGCGTCTATATGGGGAAAGTTCGTTCACGCGGTGCATCAATTCGTGGTTTCGAAGGTGCGTCAAGCGGTGTTCTTCCTTGGATCAAACAGCTGAACAACACAGCAGTCAGTGTCGATCAGCTCGGTCAACGTCAAGGTGCCGTAGCCGTTTATCTCGACGTATGGCATCAAGATATCTTCACGTTCCTCGACCTCAAGCTCAATAACGGGGATGACCGTTTACGCGCACATGATATTTTCACAGGCGTCTGCTTGCCGGACTTGTTCATGGAGAAAGTCGAGTCCCGTGAAGACTGGCATTTATTCGATCCACATGAAGTTCGCACGAAAATGGGCTATTCATTGGAAGATTTTTATGATGAAACAAAAGGACAAGGAACATTCCGCGAGAAGTATGAAGAATGTGTCCGCAATGAAGATCTATCGAGAGAGACGGTTTCAGCGATTGAAATCATGAAACGTATCCTACGTAGCCAGCTGGAGACAGGAACACCATTCATGTTTTACCGCGACGAAGTAAACCGTATGAACGCTAATAAGCATGAAGGAATTATTTATTCTAGTAATTTGTGTACAGAAATACTACAAAATATGTCAGCATCTACACATGAATCGGTTACACTCGAAGACGATATGGTCGTCACACGCACGAAGCCAGGCGATTTCGTTGTATGTAATCTATCATCGATCAACCTTGGAAAAGCAGTGACAGCAGACGTTTTAGACCGCTTGATCAAAATTCAAGTACGTATGCTCGACAACGTTATCGATCAAAACCAAATTCCAGTTGTACAAGCACAACGCACAAATGCACGCTACCGTGGAATTGGACTCGGCACATTCGGCTGGCACCATTTACTCGCATTGAAAAACATTCAGTGGGAATCAGATGAAGCCGTGAATTTCGCAGACGAGTTATATGAGAATATTGCTTATTTGACAATTAAAGCTTCAATGGAATTATCAAAAGAAAAAGGCGCGTATCCATTGTTTGATGGTTCGGATTGGCAAACGGGCGAATATTTCGAGCACCGCGAATACGATTCCAATAAATGGCGTGAACTGCGCATGGACGTGGCGATGAACGGTATGCGTAACGGCTACTTGATGGCAGTTGCACCGAACAGCTCGACGTCGGTTATCGCAGGCTCAACAGCTTCCATCGATCCAGTATTCAAGCCGTTCTACCATGAAGAGAAGAAAGACTATAAATTACCGGTTATTGCACCGGATCTAGATCACAATACGTATGACATTTACCGTCGTTCTGCTTACATCGTCGATCAGCGCTGGTCTATCAAGCAAAATGCCGCACGTCAGCAGCACATCGATCAGTCGATTTCATTCAACATCTATGTACCGAACTCCATCCGCGCTTCTGTTATTTTGGATCTGCACTTGCAGGCATGGAAATCCGGCATGAAAACAACGTACTATATGCGTTCAACCGCGGCAGAGATTGAGGAGTGCGAGTGGTGTCATTCTTAATCGCCTATGCATCCTGGAGCGGCAACACACAGGAAGTAGCGGAATTGATTACGGAGCGACTACAAAATGAAGGTGTCGAAGTCGATACCTATCGCATCGGCATCGGCCTCATCCCAAATGTTAAAGAATACGACGCGTTGTGCATCGGTTCATTCACATGGGAAAAAGGGGCAACGCCGGATGAAGTCAAAGATTTCGTAGCGGACGTCGGCTATAAACCCGAGCTCGTCTACGTCTTTGGCACAGGGGATACCCAGTTTGGCGGTGATGATCTATTTTGCAAAGCAGCAGACAAGCTAGCGAAATTTTATCATTCCCCATTTGAACCATTGAAGATCGAACAAAGCCCACGCGGCATGCAAGAACAAATCGTTACGAATTGGACGAAAGGAGTGCTCGAACATTGGCGACACTTACACGAGTAAAAGTACTGAATCCTGCAAACCCGAATAAGGCAACAGCTATTTTCGGAGGGGAAGCAAGCGGCATCCTGAACTGGAACGACATCGCGCACCCTCATTTCTATACACTACGTCAGCGAATCCGGGCTCTTTTCTGGACAGCGAATGAAGTGGACATGACACAAGACGTCAAGCAGTTCTCAAGCCTGACAAAAGAAGAGCAATCCGCATTCCTGAAAATTATCGGCCTACTCGCTACACTTGATGGTCCACAAACCGTCATTGCAATGAAAATCGCAGACTTCACAACGGATCCTTCCGTCAAGTCGATTCTAGCGACAATTGCAGACCAGGAAAGTGAACATAATCACAGCTACGCGTACGTACTTTCATCTGTCACGAACTTGGACAAGCAAATGGAAGCTTTCGAAATGGGACGTACAGATGAAGTATTAATGAAGCGAAATGAACGAATTGTAGACGTCTACAATGAATTTGCAGAGAACCCGACAATCGAAACGGTTCTAAAAGCGATGGTCTACACGACTTTATTAGAAGGTCTATTCTTCTACAGTGGTTTCGCGTTCTTCTATAACTTGGCGCGCCACCAGAAAATGGTCGGCACATCGACGATGATTTCGTACATCAACCGTGATGAACTGCAACATGGTAAAGCGATCAGCGATATCTTCCGAGCAGCATTGGCTGAAAATCCAGAGTACAACACAGACGAATTCACGGAATGGATCTATGACCAATTCCGCCACTCCGTCGAGCAAGAAGTCATCTGGAGCCGCTACGTATTAGGAGGCATCGATGGCCTGGAGCTGGAAGAGATGGAAGGTTACATCAAGTATCGCGCAAACAAAATGTTGCGCATGCTCGGCTTGAGCGAAATTTACCCAGAGTTCACGGACAATCCAATGAAGTGGATCCGCGCGTACGTTGATAACTTCGACGACACAAAGACGGATTTCTTCGAGCAGACAAGCCGTCAATACGTGAAGACTAGTGATTTGAATGGTTTTGATGATTTGTAATAGATGAGGAGGAGAGGGACCCGAGATGGGTTCCTCTTTTTGTGTCGAGGGTTGGGGTGGGCACCGTTGATCAACTTGTGCTGTTTTTTTTGAATGGAAGTCATTTCTGGAATGCTCAATGAACATGGCTGAGTGCTCTATCAGGCAACTTAAGCGCTCTATGCCAGTGCGTGACCGCTCTATCAGCCGTGTTATCCGCTCTAAGCCGCCCCGCGACCGCTCTATCGGGCATGCTATCCGCTCTAAGCGACCCTAGCCGACCCAGCCACCCCAGCCACCCCACATAAAAAAACCGAGCGGGTCTAACCCCGCTCGGTCTCTTCAAATCTATAAAATTACTTCTGAGCTTCTGCAGTCTTGTGCATAGTCTTGTTTTTTGCAAGATTTACGTGCCAAGATAGAGCTTCTTCCAAGATGTGTGGAGTTTGTCCGCCAACTTGTTCACATGCTCTGTTGTAATAATCACGTAGCTCTTCCTTGAAATCAGGGTGAGCACAGTTCTCGATCAACAACTCCGCTTTTTGTCTTGGAGCCAAGCCGCGAAGATCCGCGTAACCTTGTTCCGTAACAATTACGTCTACATCATGCTCCGTGTGGTCTACGTGAGAAGAGAAAGGTACGATGGATGACACGTCTCCGCCTTTTGCGTAAGACTTCGTAACGAAAATCGCGATGCGCGCGTTACGAGCGAAGTCACCAGATCCACCGATACCATTCATCATGCGCGTACCGCTAACGTGTGTGGAGTTAACGTTTCCGTAGATGTCTAGCTCAAGCGCTGTGTTGAATGAAATAATACCCAAACGACGGATTACTTCCGGGTGGTTGGAGATTTCCTGTGGACGGAATACCAACTTGTCACGGTATTTACCGATGTCGTCTTGGAAGCTGTCCAAACGTTTTTTAGATAGAGTCAATGAAGTAGCAGAAGCGAATTTCACTACGCCGTCATCGATCAAGTCGAAGATTGCGTCTTGAAGTACTTCGGAATATACTTCGATATCTTTAAACTCAGAAGTTCTCATACCGTCAAGTACTGCGTTTGCAACTGAACCAACACCTGATTGAAGAGGCATTAGCGTTTCATCCATGCGGCCTAATTTGATCTCGTCACGGAAGAAGTTCAACAAGTTGTTGGCAATCTCTTGTGTCTCTTCGTCTGGAGGAACGATAGGGGATGGAATATCACCTTTCTCCGTAAGAACGATTCCGACAACCTTTGCAGGATCTACTTTGATTCCTGGTGTACCGATTTTATCTGTTGCACTGTATACAGGGATTTCTTTACGTTGGTTTTGAGCATCAGGAATATAAATGTCATGCAAGCCTTCAAACTCCATAGGTGCATTCACGTTTAATTCGATGATGACATGCTTCGCTTCTTGAACGAAAATCGGAGAGTTACCAACAGAACCAGTCGGGATGATATATCCTTCTTCTGTGATAGCAGCTGCTTCGATGATCGCGTAGTCTACAGGTCCAATTACGCCTTGGCGAATCCATTCAGATGTATGAGAAAGGTGCTGATCGATGTAGAAAGAATCACCTGAGTTGATTTTACCACGCATTGCTGGGTTGCCTTGATATGGAACACGCAAATTGATAATGTCTGCGTTTGCCATCAATTCATCAACGTTTGGGCCCATGGAAGCGCCAGTGAAAACGTTTACTTTGAAGTCTTCAGTCTTGCCTCTTTCTGCCAATGCCAATGGAACCGCTTTTGCGTCTCCGGACAAAGTAAATCCACTCAGACCTAGAGACATTCCGTCCTCGATCCAAGATGCTGCTTCTTCTGCTGTAACAATTTTGTCTTTCAGTGCTTCGCAACGAAGTACCTTGTTTAATTCGTTTGCCACGGTATCATCCACCTTACCTTTCAATTTGTATATAATTCTATCATTTATATAAATAAAATCAACACAATATTATGAGAACTATACTGATTTATCCACTTATTCAATAAAACCACTTTAATTGATGAAAAATTACAAAAACCATACAGCGCGTGGAATAGACGGTAGCTGAGAGTTTTCCCTTACGTGGAAATCCAAAAAGAACATTGTTATGGAGAGAATAGGGAATTCCCCGATAGAAACCTACTAAAAAACACGTATACTTATATAATATAAAGGAGTTTTATGAGAATTAGGTAAAAGCTCACATATTACACAAAAAGAATAGGGAATACCCTTAGTTTAAATTCAGATTAATTAGTTTATTTTAGGGTAAGAAGATTAGTAGGTTTACTACATGTACTCTACATTCTGAGAAGGAGTGGAAATGTTCGATGAAAAAGAGATTCGGATTGAATTATTTTAAACCCGTCGAGAGTTATTCCGGAAGTTGGTCAGTGCTAGAAGAGAAAAATCGTGATTGGGAAAACATGTACCGTCAACGCTGGTCGCATGACAAAGTAGTGCGCACGACACACGGCGTAAACTGTACAGGCTCATGTAGCTGGAAAGTTTTCGTCAAAAACGGCATTATCACATGGGAAAATCAGCAAATCGATTATCCTTCTTGTGGTCCAGATATGCCTGAATTTGAACCTCGTGGTTGTCCACGTGGCGCATCGTTTTCTTGGTATGAATACAGTCCACTGCGCGTGAAGTATCCTTATATAAGAGGGAAACTGTGGCGTATGTGGAACGAAGCACTTGAAGAAACGAAAGACCCGGTGAAAGCATGGACGTCAATCGTCGAAGATCCGGCGAAGTCCAATGAATACAAGAAAGCGCGCGGCAAAGGCGGTCACGTTCGAATTCATTGGCGTGATGCGACGATGCTGATCGCAGCTCAACTCATCTATACGGTACAAAAATACGGTCCCGATCGCGTAGCTGGATTCACACCGATTCCTGCTATGTCGATGGTTAGTTATGCATCGGGCGCACGCTTCATTTCATTGCTCGGTGGCGAAATGCTCAGTTTCTATGACTGGTACGCAGATCTTCCACCGTCCTCTCCACAAATATGGGGGGAGCAGACGGACGTTCCAGAATCAAGTGACTGGTTTAACGCGGGCTACATCATTATGTGGGGCTCGAACGTTCCGCTTACCCGTACACCGGATGCGCACTTCATGACAGAAGTTCGCTATAAAGGAACGAAAGTCGTTTCCGTCGCGCCGGATTATGCGGAAAGCGTAACGCACGCAGACGACTGGATCGCAGCGAACCCGGGAACAGATGCAGCGGTTGCTCAAGCGATGACACATGTCATTTTGGATGAATTCTATCAAAAACGTAAAGAACCGACATTTATAAACTATGCCAAACAGTACACGGACATGCCGTTTTTAATTCTATTAGATCCGCATGAAGATTCATATAAAGCAGGCCGTTTCTTACGTGCAAGTGATCTTGGACAGCAGTCGCCACATGCTGAGTGGAAACCCGTGTTATTTGATGAAGCGAAAGATGAAATTATAGTTCCGAACGGCACGATGGGGCAGCGCTGGGAAGAAGATGTCAAGTGGAATCTGCAACTGGAAAATGCGGATGGCACCCGTGTTGAACCTGCATTATCCATTGAAAAGCATGCAGAGAAATGGCAAGAAATTCATTTCCCTTACTTTGATAACCGAGGAAACGGCACATTCAAGCGCCCAATCCCTGCGATGAAAGTTCAATTCGCAGACGGCACAGAGCGTTTAGTTGCGACAACATACGATGTCATGCTGAGTCAGTACGGTGTCAATCGAATCGACAGTGAGCTAGAAGCGACAGGGTATGACGACGTGACGTCTATCTATACGCCGGCTTGGCAAGAAGCGATCACGAACGTTAAACCTGAACTCGTTACGCAAATCGCAATGGAATTCGCACAAAACGCCATCGACACAGGCGGTCGTTCCATGATCATCATGGGAGCGGGAATCAATCACTGGTTCAACAGTGATACGATCTACCGCGCGATTCTTAATCTTGTAACATTGACGGCTTCACAAGGAGTCAACGGCGGAGGCTGGGCGCATTACGTAGGACAAGAGAAATGTCGTCCGATTGAAGGCTGGAGCACGATTGCCTTTGCGAAAGACTGGCAAGGTCCGCCGCGTCTGCAAAATGCGACTTCATTCTTCTACTTTGCGACCGATCAATGGAAGTACGAAGAAGCGGGTACGGATACACTCATGTCACCGCTCGGTGGAGAAGCGCGTTACCAGCATCCGGCAGACTATAACGTACTTGCAGCGCGTCTCGGCTGGTTGCCATCGTATCCACAGTTCAATAAAAATAGTTTAATGCTTGTGGAAGAAGCGGCGAAGCTTGGGAAGACCGATACAAAAGAAATCGTTTCGCATGTTGTCGATCAGTTGAAATCAGGCGAACTACAATTTGCGGCAGAAGATCCAGGTGCACCAGAAAACTTCCCACGTTCATTATTTGTCTGGCGTTCGAACTTGATCTCCAGTTCGGCAAAAGGGCAGGAATACTTCATGCGACACTTACTCGGTGCTTCAGACGGCTTGCTTGCAACGCCGAACGAAGATATGAAACCGAAAGAAATGGTTTGGCGCGATGACGTGGAAGGAAAGCTTGATTTACTCGTAGCACTCGATTTCCGTATGACGGCGACACCGCTTTATGCAGACATCGTGTTACCAGCTGCTACATGGTACGAGAAAGTGGATCTGTCTTCAACAGACATGCACCCATTCGTCCACCCGTTCAATCCAGCAGTCAATCCATTATGGGAATCAAAATCGGATTGGGATATTTACCGCGAGATCGCGAAAACATTCTCAACACTTGCGGAAACGCATTTGCCGGGCGTCTACAAAGACTTGGTCACATCACCGTTAGCACATGACTCTGTTCAGGAAATTGCGCAGCCGATGGGCGAAGTGCATGACTGGAGTAAAGGTGAAATTGAAGCGATCCCTGGTAAAACGATGCCAGGCATGACGATTGTCGAACGCGACTTCACAAAAATCTATGATAAATACATTACACTCGGACCGCTATTATCCACAGGGAAAACCGGCGCACACGGCGTCAGCTTCTCGGTAGCTGATGAGTACGAAATGATGAAAGGAATCAACGGTGTATATGACGACGATACCGTAAAAGACGGTTTGCCGAAATTGTACACAGCGAAACACGCAGCAGAAGCGATGTTGACACTGTCTTCCGCAACGAACGGCCGTGTATCGCAAAAAGCGTTTGAAGCGGCAGAGCACGATACGGGCATGGAGCTAAAAGACATCTCGGCAGACCGCGCAGCGGAGCGATTCACATTCGCAAGTATTACCGCGCAACCGCGTGAAGTCATTCCGACACCAGTCTTTAGTGGTTCCAATAAACTCGGTCGACGCTACTCGCCATTTACAACGAATATCGAACGACTTGTACCATTCCGTACATTGACGGGCAGACAGCATTTCTACGTCGATCACGAATTATTCCTTGGATTTGGTGAAGCATTGCCAGTCTATAAACCAACACTTCCGCCATTCGTCTTTGCGGATCGGGATGCAGAAATTAAAGGCGGACAAGATGCACTCGTCCTTCGTTACTTAACACCGCACGGTAAGTGGAATATCCACTCGACGTACCAAGACAATCAGCACATGCTGACATTGTTCCGCGGAGGTCCGACTGTCTGGTTATCAAATCTCGACGCAGAAGAGCATGGAATCGACGACAATGCTTGGCTTGAAGTGTACAACCGAAACGGCGTCGTCAATGCACGTGCCGTCGTCAGTCACAGAATGCCTAAAGGTACGATGTTCATGTACCATGCACAGGATAAGCATATTCAGATGCCTGGCTCGGAAATTACCGAGCAACGCGGAGGAAGCCATAATGCACCGACGCGAATTCACATGAAGCCGACTCAAATGGTAGGCGGCTACGCACAGCTCAGTTATGGATTCAACTACTACGGACCGATCGGTAATCAACGTGATGTCTACGTCGCAGTCCGTAAGATGAAGGAGGTCAACTGGCTTGAAAATTAAAGCACAGGTTGCAATGGTGATGAACTTAGACAAGTGTATTGGGTGTCATACGTGTAGTGTGACGTGTAAAACGACATGGACGAACCGCGAAGGTGCCGAGTATATGTGGTTCAATAACGTTGAAACAAAACCGGGGATCGGCTACCCGAAACGTTGGGAAGACCAGGAACTCTATAAGGGTGGCTGGCAGTTGCGAAAAGGAAAGCTTGAACTGAAATCGGGTTCAAAGCTTTCGAAAATCGCATTAGGGAAGATCTTCTACAACCCGGATATGCCTGAAATGAAAGATTACTATGAGCCTTGGACATACGACTATGAAAAGTTAACATCTGCACCGGATCAAGAACATACGCCGGTTGCACGTGCAAAGTCTGTCATCACGGGTGAATACATGGATCCGGAGTGGGGCCCGAACTGGGAAGATCAGTTAGCAGGCGCTCATATCACGGGACCAACTGACCCGAATATCGAGAAAATTGAAGAAGAAATCAAATTTAACTTTGAACAAGCGTTCATGATGTACTTGCCACGACTATGCGAACACTGTTTGAATCCAAGTTGTGTAGCATCTTGTCCTTCAGGTGCCATGTACAAGCGTGACGAGGACGGAATCGTTCTTGTCGATCAGGATGCGTGTCGTGGCTGGCGTTACTGTATGACCGGTTGTCCGTACAAGAAAGTCTACTTCAACTGGAAAACGAATAAAGCAGAGAAATGTACATTCTGTTTCCCACGAGTGGAATCTGGTTTACCAACAGTCTGTTCGGAAACATGTACAGGCCGAATCCGTTATTTAGGTGTTTTGCTTTACGACGCAGACCGCGTACAGGAAGCGGCATCTACACCGGATCCAAAAGATTTATACCAAGCGCAGTGTGATTTGTTCTTAGATCCACATGATCCTGAAATCATCGAGCAAGCAATCAACGATGGCATTTCTGAGGATTGGATTGACGCAGCACAGAACTCACCTGTTTATAAGTTAGCGATCGAGTACAAGTTAGCATTCCCATTGCACCCAGAATACCGGACGTTGCCGATGGTATGGTATGTTCCACCGCTTAGCCCGATCATGAACTACTTTGAAGGGAAAGACTCTATCAAAAATCCCGACATGATTTTCCCCGCTATCGAAGAAATGCGAATTCCGCTTCAGTATTTGGCGAATATGCTAACGGCTGGAGATGTAGATATTGTCAAAGGAGGTTTGCAACGTATGGCGATGATGCGTTCATACATGCGTGCAGTTTCTTCCGGCAAAGACTTCGACGAATCCAAACTAGAACGCGTTGGATTGACTGCCAAACAGACGAAGCAAATGTATCGTTTGCTGGCCATTGCAAAATATGAAGATCGTTTTGTAATTCCGACTTCACATAAAGAGAGTCAGATGAACGTGTACCGTTCCCAAGGTTCTGCAGGATATGACGGCATGGGTACGTATGGCGAACAAGCACCTGCCCAAAACCCATATTCCTCATTCTCCGTAATGGGCTCGGACGGAGGTTGTGACGGTTGCGGTCCTGTAACACCAGGAGCAGCTCCAGTGAAAACAGGCAAGCAAATCTATGAAGAGAATTTCTATGGGGGGATCTGGCGTGATTAATCTTGATCTCTTATATGAAAAGAAGCATATCTTCGGCTTTTTCTCCCATCAACTGAACTACCCGGAAAAGCTGACATTCCATCCAGATATGTGGAATGAGTATGTCACAGAAGATGCTGCAGGTTACGAGGACCTGCAGCTCTACTGGGAGACAATGCAAACGTACAGTTTGGATGAAATACAAGAGATGTACACGTACACATTCGATTTCCAAAAAGACGCTACGTTGTTTATGACTTATGTGAAATTTGCAGACTCGAAAGAGCGCGGTCAGACACTGGCGCAGTTAAAAGTGTTATACGAAATGTTCGGGCTCGAAATGCCGGATGAAGAACTATCTGACTTGCTTCCGTTAATGTGTGAATTTATTTATGCAGCTGAATGGAAGGGAGATCCGCGAGCGCAACAGAGCTTCACGATGTTGCTTGCGGTCATCGAGGACGGTTCGTATTTCTTGATGAAAGCACTTGAGAAGTATGAAAGTCCGTGGCTTCATTTGATCCGTGCACTGCGTGAAACATGTAAATCATGTATTCAACGGGAGGTTTCCGCTAATGACTAGTCAATTTTTGTGGGTCATTTTTCCTTACATCTGTATCGCAGTATTTATTGTAGGACATATTTTCCGCTATAAGAACGATCAATTCGGCTGGACCGCGAAGTCGAGTGAGTTCATCGAGAAGAAGCAATTGATGATCGGTAGTTTGCTGTTTCATATCGGAATCTTCCCCGTCATTTTAGGGCATGTGGCGGGACTTGGGATTCCTAAAGAATGGACACGCGCAATGGGAATCAGTGACCATATGTACCATATTGGTGCTGTATGGGGTGGCGGATTCTTTGGAGTCGTGACGTTCGTTGGAATGATTATTTTAACATCCCGTCGTTTCACGATAAAAAACGTACGCAAGCTATCTTCTAGATCGGACTTAATCGTCAACTCGTTGTTGCTGTTCATCGTATTCCTCGGTGTCTACAGCTCCTTGATCACGAACACGATGACGCCGGGATTTGATTACCGTGATACGATTTCAGTCTGGTTCAGGTCCTTACTGATTTTCCAACCGGAAGCCGCGTTCATGGCGTCTGTTCCCATTATGTTTAAGCTTCACGTTTTGACAGGATTCCTCATTTTCGCGATGTGGCCATTCACGCGCCTTGTGCACGTTTGGAGTGTGCCGTTGAATTATGTGGGCAGAAGTTATATTCTATATAGAAAACATCAGCCGACCAAACAGTCACCTCGTTAAGCGAATGATGAATAATAGGAGATCATATCTATGACGGGACAACCAAATAGTAATTTCCAACTAGCGATCGACGAATTGAAAGAAACGCTTCATGCCGATTTCATTGCTCTAGCGTTAGTGGATTTACAGAAGAACCACCACGAATTAAAGTGGCGATATGTCACGGGGAATATAAGTTTACGCTATCGTAGAATTGTTCTTCATTCAGGTAAAGGTATAGCAGGGAGCGTTTTCAAAACAGGTAAGCCTCTGAGAATCGAAAATGTGGAGACGTCCGTAAAGTATCAGGATTTATATAACTATCCCATAATCGTATTTGAAAAGCTGAAGAGTTTTGGCGCGATTCCTTTGTTTCAAGAGGATCATGTGCAAGGTGTGCTACTGATCAGCTACCGTGAAGTGAATCGGTTGACGGCTGAAAAGTTTGAGGAATTTAGGCGCGTAGTAGGACCTCAATTCGGACCGTTTCACATGAAGGAGCGATTGAAAGATGACTATATTGAACAATGACGAGTTAACCACTATGCTTCACAAACTATACGACTGCACGACGGAAGCTATGTTCTTTTTCGGCGCACGCGGTGAGATATTGTCAATGAACGAAGCGGCGAAAAGCATTATGGAGCCAGCGATCTATAGCAAAATGCAACGGGGCGAAGCAGATGCGATGTGTCTTACATGTCGAGGGTTTACAAGTGAAGACGAGCAAATGACATGTGTCTCGTGCTTTATGGAGAAACCACAGCAGACATTATCTTCATTCCAACTATACTTAGAGACGAAAGATGTAGGGTTACAACCGTATAGTGCGACGTATCAAATACTTGATAGGGAGCAAGAGATTTCTGTGCTAATGCTGCGTAATTTGACACGTCAAACGCAAACCTCAGAAGTTCTCCATCAAAAATTACGCATGCAACAAGTGATTTTAGCGCAGGAAAATGAACGCAAACGAATTTCACGCGAGTTACACGACAGTGTGGCGCAAGAAATGCTCAGTACGCTTGTCGACTTACGTGTACTGAAATACATGGGCATGAACGACAAAGCCCTCGATAAGTTGCGGCATACAGAAGGCTCATTAATGCGTTTACTCGATGAGATTCGTCATCTATCCGTTGAACTGCGACCAGCTGTACTCGATGACTTCGGATTGGAAGCAGCTTTTCGGACGCATATGAAGAATTTAGAGAAGAATTACGGATTATATATTCATTTGGAATCGAATTTGAAGAAAAGTCGCTATGACGGTGCGATTGAAACTGTTGCTTACCGTATTGGCCAAGAAGCGATTCTTAACGCCATGAAGTATGCGCAAGTAGAAGATGTCTTCTTGTATTTGGATGAAGTTGATAATCAGCTGCAAATAAAAGTCTGCGATGAAGGCGTGGGCTTCGATGTCAATGACTTTACACCGCAAGGCACGGGCCTCGGCTTATATGGCATGAGAGAACGGGTAGAACTAGTCGGCGGCAGTTTGACTATCATTTCCAGTCAACAAGACGGCACGACAGTTCAGGCAACTATTCCATTGAAGAAGGAGAGAGCAACGAGTGAAAATCATAATAGCTGATGATCATGCAGTCGTCCGCACAGGTTTCATGCACATATTGAATTTCCAGGAGGATATGGAAGTCGTAGCAACAGCTGCAGATGGATTGGAAGCGTATGAACTGGTTGCTAAACATAGACCGGATATTATTTTACTGGATCTAAGCATGCCTCCTGGACAAAGTGGATTAATTGCGACAGGCAAAATTCATGAAGACTTCCCTGAAACGAAAATTGTTATTTTGACGATGTATGATGATGAGGAATATATGTTTCATGTATTGAAAAATGGTGCATCGGGCTATATTTTAAAAAATGCTCCTGATGAAGAATTACTACATGCCATTCGTGAAGTGTATGATGGCGGCACGTACGTCCATCCATCGATGGCTACTTCGCTCGTGCGAGAGTTTGTGACAAAAGGGCCGAAAGAGGCAGATGAAGATGATCCGTTTAAGATTTTATCTAAACGCGAAATCGAGATCTTGCCACTTGTCGCAAAAGGGTACGGCAATAAGGAAATTGCAGAAATGCTTTATATTTCCGTCAAGACTGTAGAAGCGCATAAAGCGAAAATGATGGACAAGTTGCAATTGAAGAGTCGTCCTGAACTCGTCGAATATGCGTTACGCAAGAAGTTTTTAAGTTTCTAACGATTGAGGTGAAGGATGATGGTCAATACAGGACTTACGCATACGCTACCTGCACTCCGCGTGCTTGAAAATGAACATCGCTTCCTAACGACTTTGATGGAGGAGTGGCATGCGATTGTACTGGACTTCGAGAATGATAGATTCACGCGTGACGAAGGTCTAGAAGTGCTTAAACGATTGCGTGTGTTAGTCGTTGAATTCATTGATCCGCTGAAGAATCATACGGAAAAGGAAGAGGAATTCCTATTTCCGATGCTTGCGAAATATGTAGGCAGTGATCAAGGTCCGGTTCAAGCGGTGCAAGAAGAACATGACGAAATCGATGCGTTTATCGGACATTTTCTTCATCATACAAGAGGCGATCTATCGAAATTTACACTCGCTATGATGCAAGATGTCGTAAAAGATGCAGGCGAAGCGTTTGAAGTCATCATGATTCATTTTGTAAAAGAAGAAAACGTCATTTTCCCGATGGTATTATCGGTGTTACTTGCAAAAGAGCAAGATGAATTATTCGATCAATTATATACATCGATTCTACCGGAATAATAAAAGTGAAATCTTATAAAAGAGTAAGTGGGTAGTTTTGCAACTAACTTTAGATTGGATGGATTCCTATGACACAAAAGATTCAGTTGCCCTTGCAAACGGCAAATCTAGTTGTCGGCTTCATGGTGTGGGTTCTCATATCTTCCTTGCTACCATTTATCAGCGAAGATATTAATATTCCACCAGAGCGTGTGGCCATCATCACAGCAATCCCTGTAGTACTCGGTTCCATATTGCGGATTCCGCTCGGCTACTACGCCAACGTCTATGGCGCGCGTATGATGTTTTTCATCAGTTTCATCGTCTTACTATTTCCTGTCTACTACATAAGTGAAACATCAACAGTGACAGGGCTTTTGATCGGCGGAACGTTACTTGGGATAGGCGGAGCGATTTTCTCCGTTGGTGTTACGTCGCTACCGAAGTACTATCCTAAGGAAAAGCACGGACTCGTCAATGGTATTTACGGGATGGGAAACATCGGGACAGCGATCACGACGTTTTCAGCACCGGTCCTCGCGATGAAGTTCGGCTGGTCCATGACCGTCAAAATGTATTTGATTTTATTACTTGTGTTCATCGCGTTGAATTTCTTCTTCGGTGACCGTAAGGAAGTACGAGTGAAAGCACCGATTGTCGAACAGATTAAAGGTGTCTATAAGAACGAGAAATTATGGTTCTTCTCGTTGTTCTATTTCATCACATTCGGTTCATTCGTTGCATTTACGGTGTTCTTGCCAAGTTTCCTCGTTAATTACTTCGAGTTAGATAAGGTAGACGCGGGACTTCGAACAGCCGGTTTCATCGTCGTTGCGACGTTGTTACGCCCTGTCGGTGGTTGGTTAGGTGATAAATTCCAACCGTTATTCTTATTGATGGGGTGTTTCGCTGGTTTGACGATCTCATCCATCGTACTAGCATTTTCACCAGGTATTGGACTGTACACAGTCGGTAGTATTATGATTGCGGCGGCTGCAGGTCTCGGGAATGGTGTCATCTTTAAACTAGTACCGATGTATTTCAGTAAGCAAGCAGGTACTGTGAACGGGATTGTATCAATGATGGGTGGTCTTGGTGGATTTTTCCCTCCATTACTACTCGCAACGATTTTCTCGATGACAGGTTCGTATTCAATTGGCTTCATGGCATTTTCACAAGTGTCGTTAGCCAGTCTCGTATTAGCTTTCTGGCTTTACTACATGGATCGCACAAGCTTGTCTAAAGAAGTATTTGATTCAACAGGACAAGGCATTCTCGTGACCAATTCCAAGGGGCTCATTGTTTCGGTCAATCCGGCATTTACGAAACTAACAGGGTATAGTGAAGAGGAAGTGCTAGGTCAAAGTCCGAATATCTTAAGCTCGGGCAGACACGATCGGGAATACTACGACGACATGTGGCGCACAATTGATCAACAGGGTGAATGGCAAGGCGAGATTTGGAATAAGAAAAAGAACGGTGAAGAGTACTTAGAGTTCCTATCTATCAGTTCTGTAAAAGATGGAACAGGCGACGTCGTTCGCTACGTTGGTTCGTTCAGCGATATTAGTCCAGAAGCAAGCGTAGGCAATCGGTCATAACCGGTTGCCTTGCTTCTTGTTTTAATGAAAGGAAGTAGATCCAGTGGAGAATCGATATTCGAGACAAACGTTATTTCAACCAATTGGCTTGTCGGGACAGAGACAATTAGCTGACGCACATGCAGTCATCATAGGCTGCGGCGCACTTGGCTCTTCCATTTCGGAGACGCTTGTACGTGCAGGAATTGGAAAAGTCACACTTGCAGATCGTGATTATGTCGAAGCGTCGAATTTGCAGAGACAGCAATTATTTGTTGAAGCCGATGCGAAAAACAGTGTGCCAAAAGTGGTCGCGGCAAAGCGACGTTTGCATGCTATTCGTGAAGATGTGGATATTACGACTGTGCTCGATCATATCGATGGACCGTTGCTCGAAGAAATTGCAGTAGGCGCAGATATTTTACTCGATGCAACCGATAATTTCGAGACGCGTTTGTTGATCAATGACGTCGCATGGAAACTGAATATCCCTTGGGTCTACGGCGCAGTCGTCAGCAGTTCAGGCAGCGTCTTTCCTTTTATTCCAAGCAAGACACCGTGTTTCCGTTGTTTACTGCCGGTCATGCCAGCGGTCAATGAAACGTGTGATACAGTAGGGGTAATTGCGCCCGCTGTACAGATTTCGGCTGCACATCAAAGTGCGGAAGCGATGAAATGGCTGACGGGGAATGAGTCGGCTATGCGCACGAAACTTCTGCATTTTGATGTGTGGAATAATACATCAGTTGAAGCGGGAATTAGTCGGATGAAGAACCCGCAATGCGAGACATGCGGCGATCATCCAACGTATCCGGCACTGCATCAAGCGGCCGGTACACAGTATGCTGTGCTATGCGGACGCGATACGGTACAAATCATACCGGACGCGGGACGTCAGCTGACGGTGGCAGACGGTGTGAAAGTCGCGAAGCAGTTAGGGTCCACATTCCGAGAGACACCATTCTTCGTGGAGTTTCAGGCGGAAGGATACCGCTGTATTTTATTCGGCAATGGCAGACTGTTGATTCACGGTTTGAAAGATATGCGAGAAGGACGAAAAATCTATCATTCATTATTCGGCTAGGGGAATGGGAAATGGAAGAGGCTCATTTGCCGCAAAAAGCGCGTAATCAATCGATTGCAGTCGCAGTATTGACGATCAGTGATACGCGGACAAAAGCGGATGACAAGAGCGGTAAAGTGATTTGCGACAAGTTAGTGGAAGCTGGCCATACTGTAAAAGCGTATGAAATTTGCCCGGATGAAGCGGAGCGTATCGTAGAGCGGTTATCCGTTTGGTCGTCCGATTCATCAATTCAAGCCATGATCTTCACGGGCGGAACGGGCATTGGCGCACGGGATATTACGATAGAGATCGTGTCGCCTTATTTCACGAAGCCATTGGACGGGTTCGGCGAGTTGTTCCGATTTTTGAGTTATACCGAAGACGTAGGATCGAAAGCGTTACTCAGTCGTGCGACGGCTGGCGGAATCGGCTTGCAGGCGGTTTTTTTATTGCCGGGCTCTTCAAAGGCAGTGACGCTTGCAATGGATAAGTTGATTATTCCGGAGTTGCCGCATATCGTGCATGAACTGGGGAAGCATTTGGAGGCTTGATAGATCGTTTGGCGTGTTGGATAGAGCGGATACGTGGCTTGATAGAGCACTCAGCGTGCGGGATAGAGCGGAAACGCGGCTTGATAGAGCACTCATCGCACGGCATAGAGCGGAAACGCGGCTTGATAGAGCACTCAGCGTGCGGGATAGAGCGGAAACGCGGTCTGATAGAGCACTCACCGCACGGCATAGAGCGAATACGCGGCTTGATAGAGCACTCACCGCGCGGGATAGAGCGGATACGTGGCTTGATAGAGCACTCATCGCGCGACATAGAGCGGATACGCAGCCTGATAGAGCACTCACCGCGCGACATAGAGCGGCCACGCGGCTTGATAGAGCACTCAGCGTGCGGGATAGAGCGGCCACGCAGCCTGATAGAGCACTCACCGCGCGGGATAGAGCGGATACGTGGCTTGATAGAGCACTCATCGCGCGACATAGAGCGGATACGCGGCTTGATAGAGCACTCACTGCGCGGGATAGAGCGGCCACGCGGCTTGATAGAGCACTCATCGTGCGGGATAGAGCGGCCACGCGACTTGATAGAGCACTCATCGCGCGACATAGAGCGGAAACGCGGCTTGATAGAGCACTCACCGCGCGGCATAGAGCGGATACGTGGCTTGATAGAGCACTCAGCGTGCGGGATAGAGCGGATACGTGGCTTGATAGAGCACTCATCGCGCGTCATAGAGCGGCCACGCGGCTTGATAGAGCACTCACCGCGCGTCATAGAGCGGCCACGCAACCAAATAGAGCACTCAAGCAACATCATTGAGCCCAAACACTCTCCAACACGCCCAATCCAATCCAATTCAATCAAAAAAACGCACGGAACTTACTCCGTGCGTTGGTAATCGCCATTTTTCCCACCAGATTTATGGTGCAGCATCGTCGGTCCGATGACCATATCCTTGCCAATGGCTTTACACATATCATAAATGGTCAATGCAGCGGCGGAAGCGGCAGTCAAAGCTTCCATTTCGACGCCAGTGACGCCTTTTGTTTTGACTTCGGCTTGAATAAGCACATTATAGTGGGAAGATTCTTTATCGATATCCCAATCGAATCGCACATCCACACCCGTTAAGGGAAGGGGATGGCACATGGGGATGATGTTGGACGTGTTTTTTGCGGCCATGATGGCGGCGACTTGCGCAACTGCGAAGACGTCTCCTTTTTTATTCGTACCATGGGTGATTTGCTCGTAAATCGATGCGTTAACCATAATTGATGATGTAGCGATTGCCGTACGTAATGTAGTTTCTTTGTCGGACACGTCGACCATTTTGGCGCGACCTTGTTCGTTGAAGTGAGTAAGTTCGGACATGTTGATCATCCTTTCATTTCGTTTCATTGTACTGTTTAGTATACCAAAAGAAAGTAGGAGATGTACGTGGTAGAAATTCGAAAACCTATTCAAGTGGCGGAAGCTGTAGAACGAGTGATGAATAATGTACATAAGTTGGGGACAGAGACCTTGCCGTTAGAAGATACATATGGACGTGTGTTGGCCGAGCCCATCATAGCAAAACACGACGTACCACCTTTTGATCGCTCGCCGTATGATGGTTTTGCGATTCGTGCGGAAGATTCTGCAGGAGCTTCAGGTACTGACCGCAAAGCTTTTGACGTTATTGGAGAAATTGGTGCGGGACATGTGGCGGATCGTCCACTTGAGCGGGGTGAGTCGTTTCGTATCATGACAGGTGCGCTCATTCCGGAACAAGCGGACGCAGTCGTGATGCTCGAGCAAACGGTAGAGAATGAGACGGGTTTTACGTTGCGTAAGCCGTTTGAAGCGGGCGAGAACATTTCACGTCAAGGTGAAGATATGAAACAAGGTGAGACGCTGATCGAAGCAGGAACGATCATTCATCCAGGAACGATTGCGTTGCTTGCGACGTTTGGCTATGCCGAAGTATGCGTCGCGAAACGTCCAATTGCCGGAGTGCTTTCGACGGGTACGGAATTGCTGCGTGTTACGGATGAACTGGAACTTGGCAAGATCCGCAATTCGAACGGACCGATGATCAATGCGCAGTTGACGCGGATGGGGATTGATTATAAATCATATGGCATGATGGAAGATGATTTGGCTGCATGTACCGAAATCGTCAAGAAAGCACTGGAAGAAACGGACCTCCTCATTACGACGGGGGGCGTGTCAGTTGGTGATTATGACTACTTGCCAAAAATATATGAGAGTCTCGGGGCGGAAGTGTTGTTCAATAAGGTGGCAATGCGACCGGGAAGCGTGACGACAGTAGCAGTGCTTGACGATAAACTATTGTTTGGTCTGTCTGGCAATCCTTCCGCATGTTTCACAGGGTTTGAATTGTTTGCACGTCCTGCTATTTACTCGATGATGGGTTGCACGGCTCCTTATATGCCACGCATTCAAGCAAAACTCGGAGATGATTTCAAGAAAGCCAATCCATTCACTCGTTTCGTTCGTGCAAGCTGGTCGATGACGAATGAAGGAATCATTGCCACGCCCGCTGGTTTCAATAAATCTAGCGCCGTGTCTTCGATCGCACGTGGTAACTGCATCATCGTTTTACCAAGTGGGACTCGCGGCTTTGAAAAAGGCATGTCAGTGGATGTATTGCTACTAGGAACGGAGCAAGGCGCGGAGTGTTGGGAGCTGTGAAGACGCTACATGTTGTTGGCTACAAGAACAGCGGAAAGACGACGCTTGTTTCCCATTGGATTACCGTGCTCAATCAGGCTGGTTTCGAAGTTGCCGTACTAAAACATCATGGTCATGGAGGCGCACCGGAACTACCTCCAGCACATACGGACACGGTGCAGTTTCTTGATTCTGGAGCTGTCTCAACCCTTGTCGCTGGTGGCAATATGATACAATTGATACAGAACAAAGAACATTCATTTGAACAGCTAAAGGCATTGGTCGCGTTAGGTGAACCAGATGTTTTATTAATAGAAGGCTATAAAAAAGAGGCCGGTGAGAAAGTGGTGCTCATCCGTAATGAAGAGGAACGGGAAGAGTTGAAATCGTTGCCTGGAATCATTCGGACGGTGAAAACAGCCGAGTTGTTCGAAGATATCACACGACTCGACGACTGGTTGCAACAATGGGTGGAGGCGAGAGAATGAAACGTTATGAAATCATAGACACGCCGATTGACGTGCAGAAATACAGCGATCTAGTGTTGCATCCTGCAGCGGGCGCCGTGACAGTGTTTACAGGACATGTGCGTGAATGGACGCATGGCGTTCGCACATTATACCTCGCGTACGAAGCCTATGTACCGATGGCGGAAAAGAAGCTGGCAGAAATCGGTTCGGAGATGGAAGCGAAGTGGCCGGGAGTTCAAGTCGCTATGGCGCATCGAATCGGTGAGCTGAAGATTTCCGATATTGCTGTAGTTATAGCTGTTTCGTCTCCGCATCGTAAGGAAGCCTATGAAGCGAATGAATACGCGATTGAACGCATCAAGGAAGTCGTGCCGATCTGGAAGAAGGAAATCTGGGAAGACGGTGAAGAATGGATCGGTGCACAGAAGAAATATCCGGAGAAAGGAAGCGAATCACAATGATTACAGTTCATTACTTTGCAAGATTACGTGAGTTGACAGGTAAAGGGGAAGAGTCTTTGGATCGTGCACCTTTGACGGTGGAAGAATTGCTTAACTGGGCAGAAGAAACGTATCCGGGATTTGGTAAAGAGACTATCCATGTCGCGGTGAATGAAGAATACGCATTGAAAGAAGATGTCATTCAATCAGGAGATGTCTGCGCGTTCATTCCACCAGTGAGTGGCGGATGAAAACGGTAGGAATTCTACTGGCAGGCGGCAAGTCTAGACGTTTCGGTTCACCGAAAGCATTCGCGACGCATGAAGGCCACGAGTTCTATCATTATTCGCTGGATGCGTTACGTCCGTTTTGCGATGAAATCGTAGTGGTAGCGCGACCAGAATTTGTGAGGTGTTTTCCGGATACGGTTCACGTGACGACGGATCTCGAAACATTTGCAGGGATGGGACCGCTAGCGGGTATTTTATCCGCCATGGATAAGATCGCTGCAGACCGATACGTCGTGCTGCCATGTGACATGCCGTTTATCGTGGCCGGTGTGATGGGAAAGTTGCTCGAATTACACGTAGGGGATATTTCTGCAGTCACAGTCGATGGGAAACGGCATCCGCTCGTTTCAATTTGGAACGCGAATGTTAAACCGTCGATCAGACAAGCGTTACTAGACGGTAACCGTCGCGTGATGCATGTCCAGTCGCAACATGAAGGTCAGTGGATTGAAGGAGCCTTATTGACGAATACTCCAGAAATTGCTTTTAAAAATGTCAACACGCCATGTGAACTGGAAAGGGGATGAAGAAGATGAATGCCATTGTAGATCAACTCGGACGACCGATCCGTGATTTGCGTATTTCCGTGACGGACCGTTGTAACTTCCGTTGTACGTATTGCATGCCAAAGGAAATCTTCGGGGATGATTTTTTATTCCTTGCGAAGAATGAATTATTGTCATTTGAAGAATTGGAACGTTTGGCTCGGATTTTTGCGAAGCTAGGTGTGAAGAAGCTTCGATTGACGGGCGGTGAACCGCTAATGCGCCGGAATTTACCCGAGTTGATACAGAAGCTTCACGACATCGAAGGGATCGAAGACATCGGACTTACAACGAACGCAGTACTGCTCGGTCAATATGCGCAACCGCTTTATGATGCGGGATTGCGCCGGCTAAACATCAGTTTGGATGCACTTGACCCAGAACTGTTCGGGCAGATTAATGGCCGTGGCATTTCACCTGACCTCGTTCTTAAAAACATTCAAAAGGCGCAAGACATCGGCTTCACGATCAAAGTAAATATGGTTGTACAAAAAGGCGTTAATGAAAGTGAAATCCTCCCGATGGCTAAATATTTTAAAGAACGCAATATTACGTTGCGCTACATCGAGTTCATGGACGTCGGAAATGACAATGGCTGGAGCTTTGAAAAAGTGGTCACGAAGAAAGAAATTTACGATATGCTGGCTGCTGAATTCGATATGGAGCCTGCAGAAGAAGATTATTATGGCGAAGTGGCTAAACGCTACCGTTATACAGGAACGGATGCGCAAGTAGGATTTATCACTTCAGTTTCAGAGTCGTTTTGCTCCACTTGTACACGTTCTCGTCTATCGTCTGAAGGAAAGTTGTATACGTGTCTGTTCGCATCAGACGGCTTTGACCTACGGGAATTAATTCGCTCGGGTAAAACAGATGAGGAATTGTTTGAAGAGATCGCGAACGTCTGGAGAGGTCGTAAAGATCGCTACTCTGACGAACGTACGGAACAAACCGTGAAGAACCGCAAGAAGATCAATATGAACTATATCGGTGGCTAAAGGAGCGTTGTCCATGAAACCAGTAGTATATATTTGCCGCGAGATGCCGGAAGACGTAGTTGCGCCTGTTCGTGAACAGTATGACGTGCGGATGTGGGAGTCAACGAGTGAACCAGTCCCGCGGGATGTGTTATTGAAAGAAGTGGCAGAAGCAGACGCGCTGTGGGTCGTCATTTCCGATCAAATCGATAAAGAAGTATTTGACGCGGCACCGAAATTAAAACTGATCGTCAATATGGCGGTTGGATATAATCATATCGACGTACAAGAGGCGCAGGCACGCGATATTCTCGTGACGAATACGCCGGACGTACTGACTGAAACGACTGCAGATTTGGCTTTCGCATTACTCATGGTGACGGGTCGCGATTTAATTGGTGCAGAAAACACGTTGCGTGAAGGACGATGGACATCATGGGAGCCTCTCGGTTTCACAGGTATGGATATTCACGGTGCCACTCTCGGTATCGTCGGTATGGGACGGATCGGTGAAGCAGTGATGCGACGCGCGAAAGGGTTCGATATGGACGTGCTCTATCATAATCGTACCCGTAAGTCTGAAGTCGAGGATATGTATGGCTGTCGCTATGCCGAGCTTCCGGATTTGTTGGCGACATCTGATTACGTGTTAATTTTGGTGCCGTATAGTGAAGAGACGAAGGGTATGATTGGTGAACAAGAGCTGTCTCTGATGAAGGAGACGGGGATTTTGATTAATGTGGCGCGCGGCGGGATTGTGGATGAGACTGCGTTGTTTGATGCGCTACGTACGAAGAAGATTCATGCGGCAGGGCTAGATGTCTTTGAGACGGAGCCTGTTCCGCTCGATCATCCGTTGCTGACGTTGCCTAATTTGACGGTGTTGCCGCATATCGGCAGTGCGACGGTCAAGACGCGTAAGGCGATGATGAAGCTGAACGTAGATGCGTTGCTTGCGTTTGCGCTAGGAGAAGAGCCTAATCATCAGGTTCGTGGTTAGTAGGGATGTGTAGTGATTCCCCCATAATAGACAAATAAAAACGTCTTCTAGCACCGAAGTGGTTTCAATAACGTAATTTGTTTACAACTAGAAACCACTCAACGTAATCCTTAACAACTGAAAAAGAGACTAGCAAAGCTATAATCGCTGACTTTGCTAGTCTCTTTTGTGCTGTTATTGAGATTTGTCGATGAACGACCAAATCGCCGCGGATAGTTCGATTACTTGTAGTTGCAGTTCGGAACCTTCGAACGCTTGGCGGAATGAGCGCACGACGGATTCTAGTAAATAGAGTCGTGGGTGGTCAGATGATAACTCGTCCAATAGAAATTGGCTGTAAAGCATTCTTTGATTTTCCTCTTCGGGTAACTCTTCGATGAATTTTTGCAAACTCTCGGTTAGCACTTCGCGTGTCATCGGATAAAACTCGGCGGCTGTTAACATGTCTTCTAGCAAGCTCTGTGACAGGAAGTGTGCGTCACGTTTTACGATGTCCGGCACGATGACTTCCATTCGTTGCATGACGAACTTTACTAGTTTCATCGTATCGATTTTCTCTGTAGTGGAACTTTTCCAGACGTTAAGCGCATGTTGGATGAAGCCGAAAAGTAACGATGCGCAATCATAAGAGTACGGTTTTACTTCCTCGCCGTAGACGTTGACCAAACGTTTCGCAATCCATGCGAGTTCTCGAAAATGCATGTGCTTGACGAATTGACGTAGCTCGTCATCAGGCGAATGAACAATCGTTTCAAATA
This sequence comes from Sporosarcina ureae, assembly GCF_002109325.1. Lineage (GTDB taxonomy): Bacteria > Bacillota > Bacilli > Bacillales_A > Planococcaceae > Sporosarcina > Sporosarcina ureae_C. The sequence continues at coordinate 2,366,087 of NZ_CP015348.1, forward strand.
ACGGAAGCAAATTTTGTTGTCGGTTCATCGTCAAACGAATTTCAATTTGTGCAGAAAGTAGGGCGGGGTCTGCAAGATCTTTGCCGATCGCCAGCTCGTTTCTTCGTAAGTAACTTATATAATAAGCATCGCGCAATATCGCCATGAGACATTCATTTTTAGAAGAGAAATAATTATAGAACGTTCCCTTTGAAATTTGTGCTGCATCCAAAATATCTTGAATGGATGTCGCGTGAAAGCCTTTGTCGATAAATAGTTTTTTTGCGATAAGCAATACATGTTTTTTTCGGTCGTTCATAGATAATCACCTGTGTATTTTGATTTGTTTTATACTGTGTGTATACTTCATATACTATTCTTAAAACACTGTTATATCAAGCTTTTGAATCTATACGAATTAATTAGTTGTAATAAATGAACTGGCGGTATAAAATATAAACCTGACATATTTTCACGTGTTATAGGAGGGTAAAATGGTAGAATCATTAGAAATTAAAAAAATGCATGAGAAGCCACCTTATGGCATCATTGCAATTTTGTTCATTGGTGCGTTTGTTGCGATCTTAAATAATACTTTACTGAATATCGCATTACCGGTCATTATGGAAGAGTTTTCGATTACTCCATCAGCTGTTCAGTGGCTGACAACGGGGTATATGCTAGTCAACGGGATTATGATTCCAGCCAGTGCGTTTTTCATTCAGAAGTTTACTAATAGAAGAATCTTCATTACAGCGATGGTGCTCTTCTCGTTAGGGACGTTTATCGCTATCATCGCGCCGACATTCTCTTTACTAGTCGTCGCACGTATGATCCAAGCATCCGGTTCCGCATTGATGATGCCGTTGTTAATGAATGTTATGTTAACAGCTTTCCCGATCGAAAAACGGGGAGCGGCACTAGGTATGTTCGGTCTGGTAATGTTCACAGCACCCGCTATTGGACCGACTTTGTCCGGCTGGGTAGTTGAGAATTATTCATGGCGGACGTTGTTTGAAATCGTTCTGCCGATTTCATTGCTGACACTAGTCCTTGCTATCGTCAAGCTGAAGAATATTACACCGAACCGCGATGTCCGCATCAACTTCTTCTCGTTGGTATTGTCGACGATTGGTTTCGGTGGCCTGCTATACGGCTTTAGTTCAGCGGGTGAAAAGGGTTGGGGTTCTCCAATTGTCTATGGCACGATCGCGCTCGGAACGATAGGGCTTGTATTGTTTATACTAAGACAATTACGTATGAAAGAACCAATGCTCGATTTTCGAATTTACAAGTACCCGATGTTTGCACTCGCTTCCGTCGTATCGATGGTGCTGTCTGTAGCGATGTTCTCCGGGATGATTTTGACACCGTTATACGTGCAAAATGTCCGCGGTATTTCACCACTGGATGCAGGATTGCTCATGCTACCAGGTGCAGTTTTAATGGGGATCATGTCGCCAATCACAGGTCGTTTATTCGATAAATATGGCCCGCGTGTCCTCGTCTACACAGGATTGATCATTTCTGTAATCGGAACGTATTTATTAAGCCAACTGCAGATGGATACAGGCTATTACTATTTAATGGCAGTGTATACATTCCGGATGTTCGGCTTGTCGATGGTGATGATGCCGGTTATGACAAACGGAATGAACTCGTTGCCGATGATCTCAAATCCACATGGTACGGCAATGAATAACACATTGCAGCAAGTATCTGGTGCGATTGGTTCGGCCTTGTTACTGACACTCATGACCAAGCGGTTGGATCTATCAGCAGCTAACCAAGTGAAGGACTTGGCTGCATCTGGCGTCGATGTATCTACTATGAAAGAAGAGATTGGACGTCTAGCGATGCTGGACGGCGTCAATCACGCGTTCTTTATCTCGACAGTTATTACATTGGTCGCGTTGATCCTATCGTTATTCATTAAACGGGTCATGCCACCGACTTCACCAGCTATTGGGGAAGTGAAGGAACAGTCTGAAAAGTAGAATAAGGAGTTTCGTATGCTACTATGTATGCGGAGCTTCTTTTTAGTATGGTATAGTAAAAAGAAAAGGTTGTGTTCGATGTGATAGGGAATAAAGAAAAATGCCCATGCGGAAGCGGGGAAATCGTAGAGAACTGCTGTGGCAAAACAGATGTGCCGGGCACAAATCAAATACAAGAAGAGCTTAAGCAAATACTAAATAGCTATTATGAAACTACATTATCTCCTTTAGAGATTAAAACGCTTGAAGGCTTATTAAAAGAGTGGGGAGGACGTCTTGGTGAGTGGATGGAAGAAGAGGAACTCGTGACGAATGTCAGTGATTATTACTTCTTCATCGTCCGTAAAGATCTATGGAGACGTCATCTAGTAAAAGCATTGAACCGTACACAAAATAGAGCGGTACGAGCTATCTTGAAAAGCTGGCAGAATGCGTTCGTTACGTTTGCGGAAGTATCGAAGGCAGATAAAGAAGTCTACCATATGAAAGAGATTCTTGGGACTGGCGAGTATTTATTGGCAAGAGAAGCAGGCGAACCAGAAGACGTACGAGCTGTCATTGCGATTGTCCTAGAAGAGATGCGCAATGACGAGCGTTGGGTCATGCCGATATCTGCCATCGCGGTGAATGAACATATGAGTACCGAACTAAAAACACGTGTGCAGGAAATAGCAGAAACGAGCGAAGAAAAGAATAGCTTCGATTTCTTCAAAAAGCATCTCGTGGATATTTATGAAGTCGTTTGCAAACTTGACGTTCAGACATTATCAGATGTAGTCGAGCAGAACTTCACGCCATTACAACGTGAAGTAGTAGAAATACTGGATGCTAAACTCGAAAAAGAAGAGCTATATCCAGGTGCGTATGAAATGTTGCTGTCCTTGATGGCCTACTACTTTACCGATCAAGATCCGAAATTCCGTAAGCCGGAAGTACTCGCAGCGGCGGCGTTTCAGTTGGCTGTCGATACGAGCATGATGCCGAATACGTATACACAAGCGGAAGTCGGGAAAATGTTCGATGTATCCGTATCTTCTTTCCGAAAGCATACAGATATCTTGCAAGAGAAAATTGAAGATCTTGAGAAAATGATGGCAGAAGGACAGACAGAAGCTGCGTATCATATCGGTACTAATCCTCTTCCGTCCGAGCAAATGAACTGGCAAGTGCATATGTTAACGCAAAAGCATGACTTCGATTCGTTTGAAGAAGCACAGGCATATATTCAAGAAGCTATCCAGCAACCATTTGAGCCCGAAAATCAGCAGCAAGAAGCGCAAATGCTTTGTTATATGGCATATAACGCGGAAACGGTAGAACAGCGACGTGATTTTGCAGAGGGGGCATATGGCGCGGATCCGACGAATGTCGATGCCTTGTTGCTTCAGACAGAGTTGACGGATTCGAAGGACGAGCAGGACAAGTTCTTCAAGCAAGCTATTTTCTCTGGCGAAAAGCAGTTCGACGGTCGTGCAGAAGATGCATGGAAGTTTGCGCCGAACCGCCCGTATTTGCGCAGTCTAATGCTGTACGGTGTGTGGTTCTATGAGCAAGGCCGTTTTGCAGAGGCGAGTGAGATGTTTATACGTCTGCTGTCGCTTGACCTCTTTGACCATCAAGGTGCGCGATACTTGGCGATTTCTTCTTTGATTCATCAGGGAGAGATTGATCAGGCGACACGATTGTTGGAGGCGACGGTAGAAGTTTCTGAAGGCGATGCGGCGTATTGGTATTTGTCTTGGTTGGTGGAGATGGAGCGTGCGCAAGGTGAGTCTTCGGAGCGTGCTTTGGAGTTGTTTGCGAAGGCAGAGCAGTTGAATCCACATGTGAGTAAGTTGATGGAGATGGCTGTGGAGAAGATGAGTTATCCGAAGAGTGTGGCGCTTACGCCAGGCAGTCATGAGGAAGCGCATTATATTTGGTATTTGTTGTAATGAATGTTGGCCGTCATGGCGAGTTGGAATTTCCGACTTGCTGTGGCGGTTTTTTGCGTTGGTGAGTGGGAAGGCACCGTTGATCTGCATTTTAGGCGGACGCTTTCCTGCGGGCATGGCTTGAGCCTCCTCGTCACTTCGTTCCTGTGGGGTCTCAAGGCTCATGCTTTTCCCGCGGGAGTCGCCGCCTAAAACGCAGATCAACTAGTTTGCCCTTCTATTTTAGTGATATGTAAAGATCTCCAGCTACATATAAAACGGAGGCGTCTCTAATCAGTAGGCTTATTGCGAGAGCCATCTGCAAGCGCCGAAGTGGGGTTAGTACCGTTTCTTACTTTGATTAAACCGTTTAAATCTTGGGAATATACCTTGTATTAGAGGAATAGGATGATATATTGTCGAACAATTCTAATAGGGACAACTTACGAAAACTATATGGAGTAGAGAGGAGTGGTTTTGATGAAGTTGACTAATTATATTGATGGTGTTTGGCAAGGGGAGGCGGCTCGTTATACGGCTGTGCTTAATCCGGCGAATGGGGAAGAGTTGGCGCAGGTGCCTTTGTCTTCGGAGGAAGAGGTAGATCAGGCGGTTGTGGCGGCGAAGAAGGCGCAGAAGAAGTGGGCTTTGGTGCCGGCACCTAAGCGTGCGGATTATCTCTATGAAATCGGCCGCATGATGAAAGATAAAAAAGAGCATCTCGCACGCGTGCTGACGAAGGAAATGGGTAAAGTAATAGAAGAAGCGCGTGGTGAAGTGCAAGAGGGAATCGATATGGCGTTTTACATGGCAGGAGAAGGGCGTCGTTTGTTTGGTGAAACGGTGCCGTCCGAGCTGCAGGATAAGTTCGCGATGAGTGTTCGTGCACCGATTGGCGTGGTGGGTCTGATTACACCGTGGAATTTCCCGATTGCGATTGCGACGTGGAAGTCGTTCCCGGCAATTGTGGCGGGCAATACATTCATCTGGAAACCGGCGACGGAAACTCCACTCATGGCGTATGAAATGGCGTTGATTTTCGAAGGAGCTGGCTTGCCGCATGGCGTGGCGAATATCGTCTTTGGTTCAGGCTCAGATGTTGGTACAGCGCTGATCGAACATCCCGACGTTCGCGTAATTTCGTTTACTGGCTCGACGGAAACAGGTCGACATGTCGCGGAGTTGGGCGGTCGTCACTTGAAGAAAGTATCGCTTGAAATGGGTGGCAAAAACGCGGTCATCGTATTGGAAGACGCAGATATCGAGCTCGCGGTCGAAGGGATTTTATGGAGCGCATTTGGAACGGCGGGGCAGCGTTGCACAGCTTGCAGTCGCGTGATTGTTCATCAAGATGTCAAAGAAGAGTTGCAGAAACGTCTGATCGAAAGTATGAAAGATCTGACGATGGGTGATGGACTGGATGAAACGGTAAAAGTGGGTCCTGTCATCAATGAAAAGGCACTCGAGAAAATTCAAAGTTATATTGAAATTGGCAAAGAGGAAGGTGCAAATCTCGTAGCTGGCGGAAATGTGCTGAATGAAGGTAAATTCGCTAGCGGACAGTATTTCGAACCAACGTTATTTGTAGATGTGGCATGGGACAGCCGACTAGCGCAGGAAGAAATTTTCGGTCCTGTTGTTTCATTGATTACGGTCAGCAGTCTGGATGAAGCGATCGAAGTAAATAACAGCGTAGCTTACGGCTTATCCAGTTCCATTTTCTCGCAAGACGTCAATAAAGTATTCCGTGCACAACGCGATCTAGACACCGGCATTGTCTATATTAACGCAGGCACGACAGGCGCAGAAATTCATCTACCGTTTGGCGGAACGAAAGGTACGGGGAACGGTCATCGAGACTCTGGTGTGGCGGCATTGGACGTCTTTACGGAATGGAAGAGCATTTATATCGATTACAGCGGCAAGTTGCAGCGCGCGCAAATCGATACGGAATGAACTCACAGGAAGAAGGGATGAGCAAATGAAAGTTGTCGTATTAGGTGCAGGATTAATGGGAAAAGAAGTAGTTCGTGATTTAGTTAAGCAAGATGAAGTGAAGAAAGTGTATCTTGCAGATCGTGCCATTCGACAAGCGGAAGATTTTGCAGAAGAACTAATGAATGAAAAGCTCGATATTTTATTGCTCGACGCGACCAATGAAGAGCAACTCAGTGATGTCATCGGGCTTGGAGATATTGTCGTCAACGCACTGTTTTATACATTCAATGAATCGGTTGCCCGCTGCGCTGTAGAACGAGGCGTACATGTTGTGGACTTAGGTGGACATATCGGTGGAGCAACGGAGAAAGTTCTCGCGCTAAGCGAACAGGCTGCTGCGAAAGGCGTGACGCTCATTCCGGATCTAGGTGTAGCGCCCGGTATGATTAATATTCTCGCAGGTTACGGCGCGTCTTTACTGGATGAAACGCAATCGATCAAACTTTATGTAGGCGGTGTTCCGGTCAAGCCTGAACCACCCTTAAATTATAATGTCGTCTTTTCATTGGAAGGATTATTCGATCATTACACGGATACGTCCCGCGTTATGCGAAATGGTGAAGTGAAGGAACTGCCTTCATTATCGGAAATCGAAACGCTGGAATTCGATCGCTATGGTGAAATGGAAGCCTTCCATACATCAGGTGGTACGTCGACCATGCTCGAGTCGTTTCCTACTATCGAAACACTAGAGTACAAGACGATCCGCTACCCAGGTCATGCCGACAAAGTTCAAGTATTAGTCGATCTTGGCTTACTATCTAGAGAATCCTCGATCCGTGTAGATGGTAGACCGCTACGTGTGCGCGACGTCATGCTCGCTCATTTGACGCCACAATTACGTCTTGGGGAAAAATCGGACGCTGTATTGCTGCGGGTTATAGTAAGCGGAATAAAAGATCAACAACCGCATACAGTAACGTTCAATATGATTACCGAAAAAGATCAGAATACCAATGAAACTGCCATGGCGCTAGCTACAGCGAACACGATCTCTGTCGTCGCGCAAATGATTGGCAATGGAGTGATTACGCAAAGAGGCGCTTATCCACCGGAAAAAATTGTACCTGGCAAACTGTATATCGAAGAAATGAAGAAACGCGGAGTTGTCATCGACGTACAACAGGCCTAATACAGTATATACTGGTAGTAAAGCGTGGATTTAGATCTCAACAGACCATCTCCTCGTATTACTAAGGAGTGAAGTGAAAATGCATGAACAAACATTAAACACCTCTCAGATGGGGCTACAGCACTTGGCAACGAATCGTCGGACGTTGAATAGACTATTCAAATTCGTACTGGTGGATTTCGGCTTTCTCGACCATATTCCATTTCCGATTATGCGTAAGGCGTTAAAGAAGAAGATTCTACATGCAGTCTATTTGACAGATGGCATCAACGTGTACGGCTATGCAATCTATCAAAAAATTCCGAAGTACGGAGGGATACACGTGTTGTACTTAGCAATTGCGCCCGAATTCCGTTCATACGGGTTAGGCAGCGTGATGCTTCGCCGTTTGGATGCGTTATCACCGGAAGGGATTTTACTCGAAGTAGAAGATCCGGACTTGTCCCAAAATGAAGAACAATTATCTATTCGCACTCGCCGTATCGCGTTTTACGAACGCAATGGATTAACGCTCGACCAAACGATCAAATTGACGAATTTCAAGCATCCATTATTATTGATGACTAGTATCAAGTTACCGGAGCTTAATGAGCGCAAGTTCCGGAAGTTTTATCGACAGTTGTACAACCGAGTATACCGTGTGCCTGTCGGACAAATTGCGGTAAACGCTTGGTTTGAAAAAGCATAGTTTCATTGTAAAGGAGGACACGAAGATGGACTTTACATTTACAGATGAACAGAAAATGTTGCGACAAACGGCAAGACAGTTCGTGGACGCGGAAATCATGCCGCATATTGCAAAATGGGATGCACAAGGAAGCTTTGACGAAGCGATTTGGAAACGACTCGCAGATCTAGGATTCATGGGCGTCTGTGTGCCGGAAAAGTACGGTGGCAGCGGCATGGATTATAATGCTTTGGCGATACTATGTGAAGAACTCGAACGTGGAGACACGGCTTTTCGAACGGCGGTTTCCGTGCATATTGGCTTGAATTGTATGACACTGATGCAATGGGGGACGGAAGAGCAGAAGCAGCAGTATCTGGTGCCGCAAGCGAAAGGCGAGAAAATTGGCGCATTCGGATTAACGGAACCAGGCGCTGGCTCTGATGTTTCCGCCATTCAAACGACAGCGGTTCGTGATGGGGATGATTATATATTGAACGGCCAGAAAACGTGGATTTCACTTTGTGATTCTGCAGACAACTTCCTCGTTTTCGCTTATACGAATAAATCGAAGAAGCACCACGGCATTAGCGCGTTTATTGTAGAGCGTACACTGCCTGGATTTTCATCGAAAGCGATCAAAGGAAAATACGGTATTCGTGCAGGCAACACCGGCGAGTTGTTCTTTGAAGACGTTCGTGTACCCGCTACGAATTTGCTTGGCGAAGAAGGCGAAGGGTTCAAGATTGCTATGGCGGCGCTTGATAACGGTCGCTTTACGGTTGCGGCTGGTGCTGTCGGATTATTGTATGCCTGTCTCGAATCCAGTGTAGAGTACGCAACGACGCGTGAGACATTCGGCAAGAAGATAGGGGAGCATCAGCTTGTGCAACAGATGCTTGCGAAGATGGAAGCGGGTTATCAGATGAGCCGTCTTCTTGTATATCGTGCAGGTGAGCTGAAGAATCAAGGAGTTCGTAATACACGCGAAACGTCGCTTGCAAAGTGGCAAGCTTGTGATTTTGCCAATCAGGCGGCGGATGATGCGGTGCAGATTCATGGGGCGTATGGGTATTCGGATGAGTATCCGGTAGCGCGTTATTTGCGTAATTCAAAGGCGCCTGTTATTTATGAGGGGACGCGGGAGATTCATACGTTGATGCAGGCGGGATATGTGCTTGGCGAGCGTAGTGATAAGAAGTTGAATCGCATGTTGCCGAAGTGGCCGTTTGAGGAATGAATGCATAGCGAAGAGACGATCTCGTATAGGGATCGTCTTTTTTGCTGTGTTAGTGGGAGAAGGGGGAAAGGCCGTTGATCTTCGTTCCAGGCGGACGCTTTCCCATGGGCGTGGCTTGAGCCTCCTCGTACGCTGCGCTCCCTGCGGGGTCTCAAGGCGCACGCTGATAAATCGGGGAGTCGCCGCCTGAAACTAAGATCAACTGGTGTCTTTTTCTGAAGTTATATAAGCTTGAAAAGTACTGCAAACGAACTTCTCTGATTAGAAAAACGAATCCACTACTAACATCTTTTCAGCTTATCAAATTAAGAACCGACAAAATCTCCACCATCGATGTGTATCGTTTGTCCAGTCATGTAGCTAGAGTCCTGTGAGGCTAGGAACACGTAAGCGGGTGCGTTTTCGGCTGGTTGGCCGCGGCGTTGCATGGGGGTGTCTGATCCTTGGTTTTCTACTTTTTGTGCATCGAATGTTGATGGGATCAGTGGTGTCCAAATAGGTCCGGGTGCTACCGCGTTGACGCGGATGCCTTGGTCTGAAAGGTTTAGTGCAAGAGAACGTGTGAAACTTGTGATGGCGCCTTTTGTGGCGGAATAATCAAGCAGCCCGGGTGATCCGTTGTAGGCTGTTACAGATGATGTATTGACGATGCAATCGCCTTTTTCCATATGCTTCACTGCCGCCTTGGACATGAAAAATAAGCCGAAGAAGTTGGTTTCGAATGTCTCTTTTAATTGTTCTTCGGTAATATCTTCGATCGATTCTTGAGGGAATTGTTTTCCCGCGTTGTTGACGAGTATATTTAACTTACCAAAGTCCTTGACTACTTGTTGAATTAATTGTTTACAGTTTTCTTCTTTGCTGATGTCCGTTTGATATTTCTTTGCTTTGCCACCGTACTTCTCAATGAGTTTTATCGTTTGATCCGCATCTTCATCTTCTTGGTCGGCAAGATAGGCGATGGCGACGTTCGCTCCTTCTTTTGCGTAAGCGACTGCGACAGCGCGTCCGATCCCGCTGTCTCCGCCTGTGATGAGCGCGGTTTTCCCTTTTAGTTTATCTGCTCCTGTAAAATTAGGATCGTCGTAGATTGGCGCGGGGTGCATGTCCTCCTCGACACCAGGTTGGGTAGATTGTGTTTGCCCTTGTACTTGCTCGTCGATTTTCTCGTATTGATCTTTACTCACGTAAGACCCTCCTTTAGTTATCATTATCGAAAGTATTCCCCTATTGTTACCCTGCAAACCTGTGATATTCATCGGGAAAACGATTCCGGATGAACTTTTTGCGTGTTATAATGAAGTCATTAACTAACCTATAACAGCCAAGGAGCGTGTCTTCATGAATTTTCAACCTTCCAAAAAAATGTCCATTTTCTCACCAGCTATTTTTGGTGATCTGAAAGCAGCCGCTGAAGAGAAGAAAGCAACAGGTGCACAAGTCGTCGATCTAAGTCTTGGGAGTCCAGATCTTCCACCTGACGAACGTGTACGTAATGCGTTGTCCGAACAAAGCGCGTTAGCCTCTTCTTACGGTTATACACTCGGAGGGACGAAGCGATTCCATGAAGCGGTCGCGAATTATTATAAAAGACGCACGGGTGTCATCATTAATCCCGAAACGGAAGTTCTTCAGACGATGGGTTCTCAAGAAGGTCTTGTCCACTTGCCGTTCGCATTTTGCGATGAAGGAGATTACGTTCTGACAACTAACCCAGCCTACGTCGCGTATGACGCAGGAATTAAATTAGCAGGTGCAGTGCCGTATTACATGCCATTACTTGCAGAAAATGGCTTCTTACCAGATTTGAATGAAGTCCCAGAAGACGTGCTGAAAAAGACGAAGCTTCTCATCTTGAACTTACCCGGAAATCCAGTACCTGCTATGCCAAGTGAAGCCTTTTTCGAAGAAGTTGTAGCGTTCGCAAAGAAATATGGAATCATTGTACTGCATGACGCAGCCTACTCGGAGTACTATTTCACGGGCGACCGTCCCGCAAGTTTCCTCACAACACCAGGCGCAATGGAGGTCGGCATGGAAATCAACTCATTGTCGAAAAGCTTCAGCTTGGCTGGCGCACGGATCGCTTACTTCGTCGGAAATGCAGAAATGATCAAAGTACTACGCGAACTGAAATCAAACCTTGATTATGGAACGTTCGGACCGATTCAAGAAGCTGCTATTGTAGCGCTTGATAACGGGGAAGAAATCACAGATCGCCTACGCGCCGAGTTCTCGAAACGCCACCACGCCTTAATGGACGGACTCGCATCTCTAGGCTGGGAAACGACACCGTCTGAAGGGGGAATGTTCGTCTGGGCGAAGTATCCATACGACATGGCCGACAAAGAATTCGTCTTCGAGGTCATTAAACAAGCAGGCGTCGTCATGGTACCCGGCAGCATTTTCGGCACAGCAGGACATGGCTTTGTCCGACTCGCTCTCGTGCAGAAAGTCGAATTGATCGAGCAGGCGATTGAACAGCTTAGGGGATTATCGATTGTCTGTAACTAAACAAAAACTAGGGAGAGTGGATTTCTACTCTCTCTTTTTTATTGAAAAATAAATGGGTCACTATTCATTTCACAATCCGTCAGCAATGAAAAAGATGAAGGCGACAGACAATGGAAGAAGTTGTAGAATTTAAAAATAAAGTGTAACGAAATCAAAAGTTTTCAGTCTACTTTAGTACACATCAAAACTAAAGGAGATGAAAACTATGAATACAGGTAGATGGCTTGTTGTACTTGGTGCAGCGGGAACGATCGGAATCTTAGTGCTGATCAGTTTCCTATTCTGGCCGAAAGTCGGAATTACATCCACAAAGTCTGTGCTTGCGGGCCAGTCGCTGAATATCTATTTTACTGCCCCCGTGAAAAAGAGCATGGATGCTTCGAAGTTTCACGTGACGAAAAGCAATAAGAAAACCCAAGCCGAGCTTTCGTACGGAAATGGCAATACCTCATTACAAATAGGTGAGCTACAACCAGGAAACTATATATTGCATATTCCATCGAATAGTTTTGGTATATGGAAGCGAGCAGAGGATAAGGCGCTTTCATTCACCGTTCTAGAATCGGTGCAACCTGTAAACTCTATTAAAGAAATCGAAAACTTCTTCGAGCGGATAGAGCCGCAAGGAAGGAGTGAAATCATGATGGAATCTTCCACGGAAGATAAAGCTTCTTCAGCATCTGGTGGCGGTCCCGATTATTCACAGACCAATCAACAAGTAGCAGGGGTAGATGAGGCGGACCAAGTCAAAACAGATGGTGACTACCTTTACGAAGTCTTAAACGGAGATGGGTTGATCATCACAGATATCCGCAATCCAAAAGACATGGTTCACGCTAGCAAGGTAGATTTCACGGATGGATTCTATGCAAACGAACTGTACGTTGATCAAGACAAAGTCGTACTAATCGGTGGTCAAAATCTAAATGCCCCGACATCCAATACGGATTCAAAAATGATGGAAGATCGTATGATGTCGATGCAACAACTATCCGTCATTCGTGTGTACGATGTCACGGACCGCACAAATCCGAAACTTATTCGTGAAACAGGTGCAGAAGGTTACGTAATCGGTACGCGTAAAATTGGTCCATACGTTTACATGATCACGAATAACCAACCATTCCTTTGGTACGATCATCCAGTACCGGCAGAAGATCAGTTATTGCCGAAAGTCTATGATTCATCAGTCGAACAAAAAGTACAATCGCTAGCACTCGATAAAATCTCTATTTTGCCAGGCGCGATGGAACCCTCTTACTCGATCATCACGACACTTGATATAGAATCGGGGGAAAAGGGTGGAGTGAATACGAAAGCGTATCTTGGAAGTGGCGAACAACTTTACATGTCAGCAGATCACCTTTATCTGACGTCTACAAACTACCAAGACCAACATCAAAATACTAGCGAAGTATACAAATTCGCTCTAGATAAAACGCAAGTGAATTTCCTGCAAACCGCTCAATTAAAAGGGACCATCTTAAATCAATTTTCGATGGATGAGCACAACGGCTATTTTCGAACCGTCACAACAGAAGGTAATCTATGGGATGAACGTAATAAAGCAAAAAACCATTTGTTCATTCTCGACGAAAATATGAAGCAAGTCGGATCAGTCGAAAATCTGGCGGTCAATGAACGCATCTATTCCGCACGGTTCCTTGGTGATAAGGCGTATATGGTCACATTCCGTGAAACCGATCCGCTATTTGTCATGGATGTAGCAGATCCGAATAATCCCAAAGTGCTCGGCGAATTAAAAATTCCAGGATTCAGTAATTATTTACACCCGCTTGACGAAGGACATTTGATTGGCTTCGGCTATGAAACAATCGCAAAGAAAAATCCACAAGGTGGCGAGCCGATCATCCAAACGGGCGGAATGAAAATTTCTTTGTTCGACGTAACCGATTTCGCGAACCCGAAAGAAACTGATACTGAAATCATCGGTGGCCAGGGAACTTACTCATCGGTACAAGACGACCATCATGCATTGTTCATTCATCCGTCTCGCAACTTGTATGGTTTCCCCGTCAGCATTTATCAACAATCTGAACGTGAGGGAGGCGTCGTAGACTTGCAAAGGTCAGGCGCAATGATTTACGAAATCACAGTAGAAAAAGGCATCGTCCAAGCGGCTGATTTGACGCAGCGCATGACAAATGACTATATGGACTGGGAAAAAGAAATCCGCCGCTTGTTATATAGTGGAGACACTGTTTACACGATTTCTCCAAATGAAGTCAGAAGCTACGCGTTGAATGGATTTGCACCGCTGGACACACTAGCGAAGTAAAAGTAAACGCTACTTGATCCTTAACTCATTCATGGGAATACCGACTCTATGCAGCTTAGTCGGTATTCCTTTTTTTTATTGGAGTCTTCGATACATAACGTTAATTGCTATAACTGTTGTGAGAAGAGATGTTAGTTCAAGTGAGTAGCGTGATAGATTGTCTACTATAATTAATCTTTAAATCTTACTTGACGAATAGGGATTGGAGGGATAGAGTATAGTTTGTATGAAATACTACAATAATATATAAATAGAGGGGATAGAATGATGAATACTTTTTTACTTATTGTGAACATTGCGGGTCTATTGTTGCTCGTCGGCCTATTATATAGAATGAATCGCAAAAAGGTCTCATTTTCAAAACGCGTTTTTACGGGACTTGGGCTCGGGATTGGATACGGACTTATTTTACATTTTGCATACGGGACAGAGTCAGAAATCCTCAAGCAGTCGATGCCGTGGTTTAACTTAATCGGAACCGGCTATGTTAAATTACTGCAAATGATTGTTATGCCACTAGTTTTTATTTCCATCTTAGCGGCCTTTACGAAAGTAACTATCGGGAAAAACTTTGGGAAAATGGCAGGTACGATTTTAGGTATGCTCGTCGGGACTACCGCGATTGCTGCGATTGTAGGGATTTCAGTTACGCTTCTATTTGGACTGGACGCTTCTGAAATTGTGTCAGGAGAAGCAGAAGCGGCACGTGGGCTTTCTATGGAAGAAAACCTCGAAACGGTAGCCGATCTTTCGTTACCTGAGAAGCTCATTGATTTATTACCTGCTAATCCTTTCTTAGATTTCACAGGGGCACGTCCAACTTCAACTATTGGGGTCGTTATTTTTGCAGCATTCCTTGGGTTTGCTTACTTAGCGATTACAAGAAGAGATGAAGAAAATGCGGTCACGGTGAAAAAGGGAATTGACGCAATTTACGCATTGATCATGGGTGTTGTACGAATCGTTCTACGTTTGACGCCATATGGTATTTTGGCGATTATCGCGCGAACTGTCGCGACGTCTGACTTTATGGCAATCTACAGTCTCGGGAAGTTTGTCCTTGCTTCTTATGTCGCCTTAATCGTGATGTTCGGCATTCACTTGCTCATTATTACATTATCGGGATTAAATCCAGTGACATATGTGAAAAAAGCAGGTGAAGCATTAATATTTGCCTTCACATCACGCTCAAGTGCGGGTACATTACCGTTAACGATTCATGCACAAACAAACCGTTTAGGTGTACCTGAAGGGATCGCAAACTTTTCTGGTTCGTTTGGTTTATCCATCGGGCAAAATGGCTGTGCAGGAATTTACCCAGCGATGCTCGCTGTCATGATTGCTCCATCAGTAGGTCAAAACCCACTTGAACCAATGTTCTTATTGACATTGATCGCTGTTGTTGCGATTAGCTCATTTGGTGTAGCTGGCGTTGGGGGAGGCGCGACATTTGCTGCAATTCTCGTCTTGTCGGCACTAAATCTTCCCGTCGCACTCGCGGGGTTATTGATTTCGGTTGAACCATTAATCGACATGGGCCGAACTGCTGTAAACGTCAGTGGTTCAATGACAGCCGGTGTTACTACAGCCCGCGTGACTGGTGAACTTGATAAAGATATGTATAATGAATCACTTGAAAAACAAACAGTAGAAGCTTAATTTTTAAGAAATCCCGTAGAAGACAGCTTTGTCTTCTACGGGATTTTTTTATGCGAACGAACATCCCATTAAAGCATCAAGTGGCACTAGATAGGACGTTAGTAAATCTATTTAAGTAGTTTGGATATTTCTGCTATAGTAATAGGAAAGTAAGATTAGGCTCATAATTTTGTAATAGGGGCCATTTTGTTGGATAGAGAAATTGGAAGAAGATATGAGAAGCGATAATTGGAGGATCACGCATGGAGAACTATGGAATGACACCAGGGTTATGGTCAGAACTTATTATAATACTATTAATTGTTATTTTCCTGATTATTATTATTCCAGCTATAATTCGTTATAAAATGGGAGCGGATAAAAATAAGTGGTTTTCATTTAATCACATAAACAAGTTCCATAAAAAAGTCGATTGGACATTGCGTATAATTTTTCTGATTTCTATACTAGTAAGTGCAGTATTACCTAATGAACAGCCGCTTTTACTACCCCTAATTTCCAGCTTTTTCGTATTAAGTCAAATTATCGTCCAATCATATGTAGAGTGGAGATTTTCCGACAACAGAAAGAACTTCAAAGTAACCTTAATCCAATTTGGGTTAACATTTATTACGCTTGCAGGTGCACTTTTTTGGATAAAGTATTTCTAGCGGAAAATTGAAATTATAAAGTTGACGGTCACAATTGTTGCACGAATTCTATAACATTATGGGGCCATTTTGAAGTATTATAGTCGATGCATTATTGTGTCGGATGGTAAGGGGGCGCGTGAAATAGACAACCAGAATTTCAAAGTAATATCCTTGATTTGTTTATTAATTTGTATACTAGCTTGGATTCCTAACATTGTTTTCCAAGTAGCCAGTCCTTTATTTTTAGTAACTTTTATTATTGCTCCAGTGGGAATTGTATTCGCAATATTGGTAAGAAGATATTGGTTAATCGTGGCTAACACTTTTATGTTTTTCAGCTTTTTCATATTTATGTTCGTGGGTTATTTTGTGAACGCCAACTGACGTCAAAACTTAAGGATATATTGTTTGCGACCAAAGCGCGAATTTGTTGTATAGGGTTTGTGTCTTAAACGGGCCGAGATATAAGAATAAGGATTATAAGACTAGGTGGGGTATTATGAGGTTTTTGGGGTTTGTTATTATATTACTAATTTTGAGCATTCCA
Organism: Sporosarcina ureae; assembly: GCF_002109325.1. Classification (GTDB taxonomy): domain Bacteria; phylum Bacillota; class Bacilli; order Bacillales_A; family Planococcaceae; genus Sporosarcina; species Sporosarcina ureae_C. The sequence goes on from NZ_CP015348.1 coordinate 2,382,664, forward strand.
TTTGAAATGTTACTAAACAAATTGTTTAGTGTAGAAAAAAAGAAGATTTCAGAAACCCCTGGTAAAAGAATTGACCGATGGGGAAGAGGTATTATTTTAGTCGTTTCTTTAGGTAGTCTTCCTTTTGTTGTGGTCGCAGAACCAGTTATAATAAAGTGGGTTTGTATCTTTTATTGCGTTGTACAATATGGTTTTCAATCCATTTTGGAGTGGAAATACTTAAAAGGGACTAATCAACATATTGTAACATTTGCTTATCTATTAGTAGGTGTAATTCTGTTCTACAATGCGGAGTACTTATTTCGATTATTGAGATGAAGTATTGCGTGGATCTCTATTAAAAAAGTAGTACTGTATTCTAGTTATTCAAATGTCGGGCGTGATTGTTTAGGATCGCTTTCTAAGTTGATCAGAGCGGAAGCCGCCCATAGGCACACATCCGGTTGCAGCGCAGATCAACGGGGTTTAACCACTATCCCCTCTTTCAAAAACGCCACAAATGACCACTGAGAGCCTACAGTTAACACATGACCTCCTCTACGCAATCGAAAAAGGTTGTCTTTTCAGCCCTTGTACAGTAAGCTGTAATCAAACGCACTAGTAACGACCACAATTAAACAAGTTAGACAAAAATGGAGCCCTTTCTATACGAAAGGAGCTCCATCTGATTTGTATAAAGATAATTTATTGAATTTCGATCTGCTCAGCAGGCAACGGCATGCCGATGAAGTGACCTTGCATAGCATCAATGCCCATCTCTTTCAGCAATTCAAATTGCTGTTCATTGGCGACACCTTCTGCAATTGTATATAAGTTTAATTTCTTGGTAAGAAGAATCAATCCTTCGATCAACTTTTGTGTCTTTGGATTGCTTAGCAACGCATCAATAAAGACGCGATCAATCTTCACGCTAGAAATCGGTAAATGTTGCAAGTAGCGCAATGATGCATATCCCGAACCAAAGTCGTCAAGCGTAAACTGCAAACCGAGTTTTTGCAGTTCTGACATTTGCCCCAGTACGGATTGCTCTTCTTCCGCTTTAAGTGCAAATTTCTCTGTGAATTCAAGATGTACTTTATGCGCAGGGCAACCGGTCTCATTTAAAATAGAAATCAAGCGATCTTTCCATTGCGGATTCAGTGATTCGCGAATGGACGAGTTAATAGAAATACTCATATCATTACCAATGCGATGCCATTTCGTCACGAACGTCATGGCTTCTTCTGCAACATAGGCGCCGATTTCTTCAATCAAGCCATTTTCTTCTGCAATGGGAATCAATTCGTCAGGACTGATGACACCTAAATCTTCATCTTCCCAGCGCACGAGTGCTTCGTAGCAAGTGATTTTATCGCTAGCCACATCGAGTTGAGGCTGATAAGCTACGTGTAATGAATTGCGATCGAGTGCGGTTAGCATCTTGCGGTCAATTTCCAATCGTCGGTTCAGAATTTTATGGGACTGAGCAGAAAGGGATGCTATCCGCCCGCCACCTTGACTGATCACGTCATCCGCAGCTGTCATTGCCACTTTATAGAGTTGCATATATGTTTGTTGATCTTCTGGGAAACGTACGATCCCGCCACTGATCGATAGGGTCTGTGCGTTTTGGCTGAGGTAGACGGGCTGCTGCTTCAAGAAATCATAAAAACCTTGAATATACCAATCTCCGAAAGCTGTCAACACAACAAAGCTATTCGTATCGATACGCGCAATGGGGCTATCTTGGAAGTAGCGCTTTAGTCGGTTGGTAAATTCTTGGATCAGCTGTGTCTCAGATTCCTGGGATTGCAGCTCTTTCATAGTGAAATAATGATCAATTGTCAAATAGACGAATGAAAAATGCGTGCCAGTTGTGATGGATTCATTGACTACTTGTTCCAACTTATGTCGGCTCATGAGTCCAGTTTCCACATCAATGAATGCAATTTCTCCTAAACGTTCCTGCAAGCGGATATCTTCTGTGATATCAAGCTCTAGGAAAAACACGGATTGCAGTTCGCCAAAATCAGAGAGGGTAGGAACAGCCAGTGTATTGACAAAGAACGGTTCGCCTACGCGAGTCATTTTTTCTACCTTGCCCACCCATGTTTTGCCGGACAATAAACGGTCCCAAATGGCATTCGCTATTTCCTGACTTTCAGCTCGGTCGGAGAACATTTGCCAGAAGGATTTACCTATAATACGCTTAGGAGTCCAACCACTGACAGTTAGGTAATTTTGATTGGCATAGGTGATTAGACCTTCGCCGTCTGTATGTGTAACTAATTGGTATCTATTAAGACTATCGACTAGTGCATGATGTTCGCTAGTCTCTGGTAAGCTAATTGTATGCATAGAGATACTCCTTTCCAATCTACTATATAACTATTATAAAGCAAAACACCGTTGTGTCTATATCTTATATGTGAATTTTATACTATATAGTTTAAAAAATAAGGAATTAGTTAGGGGTGACGGATAATGTTGCGATTAAAAGGAATTATGATGATCGTTATAGGATCCATGTTGTGGGGAGCCACGGGACCCATGATGGAGTGGATTTTGAACCATAGTGAGATGTCTGTTTCTATGATGTTAATCCTACGTTTGACGATCGCAGGGGCTGTAGTTTTATTATTATTGAAAGCAAAAGGCATACAAATTGGTCGCCCTATGAGGCAGAAGTTGTGGTTGCGTAAAATGGTGATGTTCGGTGTCATCGGGATGCTCGGTGTACAATACGGATTCGTTCAGACGATTGCACACAGTGACGCAGTAGTGGCCACGTTATTCCAGTTCGTTGCACCCGTCTACATCATCATCTTATTATCTATTCTTCAAAGGTCCTTCCCGCCAGGCGGTCAAGTGATCGGAATGATCGTCGCGTTATTCGGTTTGATCCTACTATTAACAAATGGCTCGTTCTCAAGTATTTCATTGGATACTACCGCAATTGTGTGGGGCGTCATTGTAGGGTTTGCATTCACATTCTATACATTATATCCTGTCGTACTTATGGCAGAGTGGGGTGTATTACTTGTCGTCGGCTGGGGTATGTTCATTGGAGGAGTCACTTTATTCATCATCAATTTACCGATGTTCTTCATGAACCTAGGTGTTCTGCTTAACGGCCCAGCGATGGGGATGTTGTTACTTGTGATCATTATGGGAACGCTAGCATTTATTATGTTCCTGCATAGTATGACGTTCATTTCTCCTGTTGAAACAAGCGTGCTTTCCTGCTTCGAGCCACTGACAGCAGCTATCGTCTCCGTACTATGGCTTGGCCAAACGATGGGTGTCTGGCAAATTAGTGGCGCAGCGGTCATGCTCGTCGGAGTCGTCTGGCTATCAGTCGGTGGTAATCGCAAGAAGAAAACCGCTCCACCGCCTGAAGCCTATCAGGAGTATGACCATAGCGAAGTGTAGGTCTTCGTCTGTACACGTAGTCATTTCATATGACATAATGAATGGAATGACAGCGAGTAAGAGGTGACCTATATGAAGACAGTTTTCCGTTACGCACTTCCTTATAAATGGCCGATGTTCATTGCTATTGTACTAATGTTACTCGAACTATCGGTCGAATTAATTCAGCCATTGCTAATTGGTCGAATTATAGATGATGGAATTATGAAAGAAGACTTGAACACTGTTCTAGTGTGGGGAAGTGTCATGATGGCTTTAGCTTTCTTGGCGCTTATTACAGGTGTTGTCAATTCTTATTTCGCAGCGCATGCGGCACAAAGCTTTGGTTATGATCTAAGACAGGCTTTGTTTCAGCGTGTTCAAACGTTTTCGTTGGCAGCATTTTTGCGCTTTCCGACGTCAAGTCTTATTACACGTCTGACAAGTGACGTGACGCTTGCACAAAACGCACTCTTTATGGGATTGCGTATTATGGCCCGCGCGCCGTTGATGGTAATCGGAAGCTTAATTATGGCATTCGTTGTCAGTCCTAGGCTCGCGATATTTCTACTGATTGGTGCGCCATTCTTAGCTGTGTTTCTTATTATCATGGCACGAAAAGGCGTCCGTTTATTCGGCTTGGTTCAGCGTCGTTTAGATGGAGTAAATCAACTCGTGCAAGAAAATCTACAAGCGGTTCGTCTCATTAAAGCCTATTTGCGAGGTGTTTTTGAAACGAACCGTTTTTCAAAAGCAGCCGGCGCACTGAAGAAAGATAGTGTCCGCGCCATGCGATTGATGGAACTGATTTTGCCTGTCTTGTTGTTTATCATGAACGTTAGCTTTATGGCAGTACTTTGGTTCGGTGCAGATGAAGTTCGTAATTCAGGAATGCCTGTCGGAGACGTCGTAGCGGTCGTTAACTACACGATGCGTATGACCAGTGCATTTTCAATGTTTTCCTTTTTAATTGTAATCTTCTCCCGTGCAAAAGCATCTTCCGAACGAATGGAAGAATTGCTAGTGGCTGACGATGAACTTGAACAGCTTGAGATTGGCGACAATCGTCCACGAGGTGCAGCGTCTGTCCGTTTTGAACATGTATCCTTCCGCTATCCAGGAACTACGGAAGACGTGCTGAAAGACGTATCGTTTGAAGTTCCAGCGGGCGGAAAGCTTGTCATCATGGGCGCTACTGGATCAGGTAAATCTACGATGCTTCAATTATTACCGCGTATGTTCACAGTTACTGAAGGTGCTGTGTGGATTGACGGCAAGTACATAGAAGAATGGCCGCTTGACACGTTGCGTAATTTGATCGGCTATGTGCCCCAGCAATCGATGCTGTTTACTGGCTCCATAGCAGAAAATTTATCATGGGGTAAACCGGATGCCACAGCGAATGAAATTGAAGAGGCTGCTAAAAAGGCACAAATTCATTCATCGATCATGCACTTTTCAGAAGGGTATGAAACACGTGTTGGACAACGTGGAGTCAATTTATCAGGCGGTCAGAAGCAGCGCCTATCCATTGCACGCGCATTGATCCGTAAGCCATCCTTATTGATTTTAGATGACAGCACAAGTGCACTCGACGTTAAAACAGAGTCGGCACTGTGGGAAGCCTTGCGTGAAGAAGATACGACGATGTTCATCGTCACCCAAAAGATTCAAACTGCTCAAATAGCTGATGCGATTTTATTATTGTCAGATGGCAAAATAGCTGGCTATGGCACACATGAAGAACTATTAGAGACTTCCTCGTTCTACCGAGAGATTGCAGAATCGCAACAGAATGGGGGAGTGGCATGATGCGAAAACCATTTGGCTATGAACCTATTATTCAAAAAAACGATTTATCAAAAGTACAGCGTAAAAAAGTTCAGAAGGCGGGTAATTGGAAATCCGTTCTCACGCGTATTTGGCAGTTGATTGACCAACAACGTAGTTTACTCCTCACTGTACTGGCACTCGTTTTTGTTAGTTCCGGACTTGCGCTACTTGGTCCGTTGATGATCGGAAATATTATCGACCATTTCATCATTCCGAAAGAAGTGGACGGGCTAAGCCTACAGATTGGTTTATTGTTACTTGTCTATGCGGGCTTCTCTTTGTCTACGTATTTTCAAAACTACTGGATGGTCGGCATCGCGCAGCAAACGGTGTATCGTATGCGCACGCAATTATTTGGTCATCTACAGAAGTTGCCCATCCGTTTCTTTGATAAACGACAACACGGTGAACTAATGAGTCGCGTGACGAACGACATTGAGAACGTTAGCCAAACATTGAATTCTTCATTGATCCAAGTGTTTTCCAGTGTACTGACACTAGTGGGTACAGTATCGATTATGCTCTATCTCAGTCCTTTATTAACGTTACTGACGATGATTATTGTTCCGTTAATGTTTTTTGCGATGCGATGGATCACTCGGCGGACAAGCATTCTATTTAAAGAACAGCAACGCGCAATCGGTGAATTAAACGGCATGATTGAAGAAACTGTCTCGGGCCAACGAGTCGTCAAGGCGTTTTCGCAGGAACAGAACGTCATGGAAGAGTTCGCACAGAAAAGCGAGCATCTTCGAACGGCAGGCTTCTGGGCTCAGACGTATTCAGGTTTCATTCCGAAAGTCATGAACACGCTCAATAATATGTCATTTGCAATAGTCGCAGGAGTCGGGGGACTGCTAGCGGTGACAGGATCTGGCGGTGTAACGGTCGGGACGATTGTTATATTCAGTGAGTATGCAAGACAATTTACGCGACCTCTGAACGATCTTGCCAATCAATTTAACACGGTACTCTCCGCTATCGCGGGAGCAGAGCGAGTGTTTGCGATCATGGATGAACCGGTCGAAAAAGATGAAGCAACTCAACAGACCGAAACATTACACGGTGATGTCGAATTTCGTGATGTGACATTCGGTTACGAAGAGGAAGCGATCATCAAAAACCTTAGTTTCCACGTTCAATCAGGTGAAACAGCAGCCTTCGTTGGAGCGACAGGAGCAGGCAAGACCACTATTATGCAACTGCTATCCCGTTTTTATGAAGCGGATAGTGGGCAAATCTTACTCGACGGCATCCCGATCAACGAACTACCGCGCCAAACTGTGCGTAGTCAAATGGCTTTCGTCCTGCAAGATCCGTTTTTATTTGAAGCGACCGTGCGCGAAAATATTCGTTATGGCCGACTTGACGCAACGGATGAAGAGGTGGAAGAGGCCGCTAGAAAAGCCAATGCCCATAGCTTCATCAACAAGTTATCGATGGGCTATGATACGGTGCTGACAGCGGGTGGCGAAGAGATTTCACAAGGTCAAAAGCAGCTGCTATCCATCGCCCGCGCATTAGTGGCGGATCCGACGTTGCTGTTGCTGGACGAGGCAACAAGTAGTATCGATACCGTGACGGAGCTAGCAATTCAAGAAGCGCTCGAGCGCCTGATAGAAGGAAGAACCAGTTTCGTCATCGCCCATCGTCTGAACACGATCAAGCAAGCAGACAAAATCTTTGTACTCGCAGATGGTGAGCTACTTGAGTCAGGCAGTCACGAAGAACTATTGGAACGTAGAGGCGTGTTTTATGGGATGTTGAATCATGATTGATGAGTGAAATGAAGTGAGGGAAGCTGCTCAAGTCGAGCCTATGGGAAAGCGTCCGCCTGGAACGCAGATCAACGTTGCTTTCACCCTCACCCAACTGTCTAATTCCAAACAAAAACAAGCCATCTATCCAATGCCGGATAAATGGCTTGTTCCATGTTATTACTTCTTATCATCAATATTTAGGGACTTGTCGTCTGTAAAGTCTACATCCAACTTAAACTCATCATAATCATCAAGACCATACCACTGCAGAATGCGATCAATCGCTTCTTCTTTTGTAGTGCCACTATCAATCAAAATCTCCATAAACATCTTATGCATATCGTCAATTGCTTCATTACCTTCGAGATCAACTTCTTGGAATTCGTTGACATACTCTGCATCGCCAGGCTTTACATCCTCATAATCGGTTTCGATTTTCTTATCATCTTTCTTGATCGTCAAATCGAAATCTGTGAAGCCGTATCCGTCGCCTGTATTCATCGTACTGCCTTCACTTTCACCTTCAATACTTACCGCATCATCGTTGTTCGGTGCTTCGTCTTTTGACGCGCAACCGCCTAGAAGTAAAATAGATGAAACCCCTGCAATGGATAACATTCGCATTAATGACATAAGCGCCACACTTTCTAAAGTGTATACTACTTATATTATCACCTAAAAAGAGGGATCTTAAACCCGAACTGCTTTATTTAGGGGCTGTGAAAGCAGAGTAAAGATACAATTAGTGATATTTGCGCTCTGAAATCGAACCAAGCATCTGTCGAATCGGTAAAACTTGTCCGCTTGGTAGTCGAACTTTCCCGTGGTAATAACCGACATATTGATTGATCGACATCTTCCGTACGAGATAATGATCAAGTGTGGAGCTGTGGAAAAATGGTTTGAATGTCAATTGAATGTCATCTGAAAACTTTGTTTGGATCTTCCAAGTACTTTTCGGATTTTCTTTATCGCTCTCAAATAATACATCCTCGTGAATCTTATGCATTGTGCCTTCCACGAAGACAGCGTTTTCTGTTAATCCGGTACCATCTGTCCAACTACCACCAAAATTTAATCCAACACGTTTGCCGCTTGTACGCTGCGAGGCCATTGCCCACTCCCAATTCGTTCGGGTATTCCACACACCACGACCATAATCATAAACGGCGAAACTGTAATACGGATTGAAGTCATAGCGACGATCGCCAATGCGTACATATCCACCGGTCGGCATAATTGAATGTTTAGAAGTGAAATGGAACGAGTCACGGTTTTTCGGAATCACTACATTCAATGACTCGTCCTTCTCCGGATGAATAATATGCAAATCCGCGTGTAATACTTCATTGTCGAAATCAGGGATAAGGACAGATAAATGTGTTTCACCTTGCATGTGAACAAGTTGAACCGTAATATCGTCATGTACAAACTTGATGCTTTCAAGTGCCTCTTCTGGCATTTTTACACGTCTCGCAAAAGGCAGGGTTACGTGCTTTTCATAGAAACGCTGTGTTTCATAATTCAGTATGTAAATGAGGCAAATTGCTTTATGATCCAGGTGTACAATCGAGGCAGACAATAAGAGATCTTCCCCGTAGACGCACCAATGATTCCAGCGCTTCTTTTTCATGAACTGACCTTTTAAGTTGCTTCTCACTAAAGGGCTGCGTGCGTATCCTATTGATTCAGGATTCAGAAGTCCCTTGGAGTTGCACAGAGGTACAGTTTCATCCAACTCTTTCTCTTCATGCTGCATCATATTAACCACCTTTCTTGCCTATTGTTTTTTAAACGAACAGTTGATATACTCTATATTGTATCAGATACGAGGGGCATTAGCTCAGCTGGGAGAGCGTCGCGCTGGCAGTGCGAAGGTCAGGGGTTCGAGCCCCCTATGCTCCATTAAAGTAGTAGCGGCAGTTCTTGAGAGAAATCTCAACGAACTGTCGTTTTTTTATGTTGCTATCCCTTATAGATACCCCTAAATAGTATAGAATAAAACTTTTTTTGTTGTATATTTATTCATTATAACGTATATTGAGTACTAGAGTAAATAACTATTATAAGAGCTTGGCTACTGTATGAAGTATGCAAGTAACCGTATACATATACTTGTAGACAGATACTATTCATTATCTTATAATTATATCAATTTAGAATATTTATACCAAACGAGAGAAAGCAGGGGAAATGTATGAAGAAGATGTTTACAGCACTAGTACTAATTTTGGTATTGGTTGTAGCAGGTTGTAGCAGTAATGACGGCGGAGGGGCAAGTTCATCCGAGAAGTCTACATTAAAAAATATTAAAGACAACAAAAAACTGGTGATTGGAATTGCACCCGGTTATTTCCCTTTTGAAATGAAAAGTACAGAAGGCGGCTTTGTTGGGTATGATATCGATCTAGCAAATGCGGTAGGGGAAGCGCTGAAAACGGAAGTAGAGTTCAAGCAATTTGTATTTGATGGCTTAGTGCCAGCTTTGCAAACAGGCGAAGTGGACATGGTTATCGCAGGCATGACGATTCGTGGAGACCGTGCATTATCAGTCAGTATGTCGAATCCATATTACAAGACAGGTCAGGCCATCATGGTACCTGCAGCGAACAAAGGCATTAAATCATGGGAAGAGCTCGATGTAAAAGGTAAGAAGATTGCTGTAGGGATCGGAACTACAGGTGCTTTGCTTGCGAAATCTCAGTTTAAAAATGCGGAAGTAGTAGATTTTGAAGACTTCCCGTTAGCTGCTACGACGATGGGTTCAGGACAAGCGGATGCTGTCGTCTATGACGAACCTGCAGTTGCAGTATGGCGCTTGGAGAACGAAGGGAAAGTTCATCAGATGGAAGGTTTATTATCTGCTGAGAACTTAGGGATAGCTGTAAAGAAAAATGATTTTGAAACAGTTCAATGGCTTAATTCATTCTTATTCAGCTATATCGACAGTCCAGAAGAGTTGGAATCAAGAAATCGTTGGTTCGAGGAAAGCGACTGGCTAGATAAGGTTTCAGGAGAATAATATGGGCGGCTATGAATATGACTTCAGTGTAATATCACAAAATATGGATATCTTTATTGCAGGTGCGCTAAAGACACTTGAAATTTCAGCGATTGCATTATTGTTGGCTATTCCGCTTGGGGTTATTATCGGAATGGGCAGAATTTCCCGCAATAGATTTATCCGTATTCTTTCCTCAGCCTATGTGGAAGTCATGCGCGGCGTGCCGTTGCTAGTATTATTGATTTGGATTTTCTTTGTACTGGGACAGTTTTTAAAACTTGGTTCCTACTGGGGATCAATTATCGGTTTGGCAGTCTTTACGGCTGCGTTTATTGCGGAAATTGTTCGCTCAGGAATACAAGGCGTGCCAAGAGGTCAGATGGAAGCAGCCCGTTCGTCGGGTATGACCTACTGGCAAGCCATGCGCTTGATTGTTTTGCCACAAGCATTCCGACGCGTTCTACCACCACTTGCTTCACAATTCATCATGCTAATTAAAGATTCATCGTTGATCTCGGTAATCGGTGCAACGGAACTGACATTGAATGCGAAGAATCTAGTGTCGACAACGTTCCGCTCCATTGAAGTGTGGACGTTCGTCGGTCTAGTGTACTTTGCCATGACGTTCACGTTGTCCATGATCATCCGTGCGATCGAACAGAAGCTATTAGCGAGAGAAAATTCATGAAGTTTGATGTGAAGGAGTGTCAGATATGATTTCTATCAAAAATGTCAATAAAACATTCGGTATGAATCAAGTGCTGACAGACGTCTCACTTGAAGTACCTAAATCCCATGTGGTGGCTGTTATTGGTCCAAGTGGAGCAGGGAAGTCTACATTAATCCGAACAATCAATGCGCTCGAGCCCATTGATAATGGAGAAATCATCGTAGACGGAATTTCCATTCACGACAAAAAAGTAAATATTAATAAAGCACGTTCTGAAATTGGGTTCGTTTTCCAAAGCTTTAATCTCTATCCATTCTTAACCGCGTTGCAAAACGTTACACTGGCACCAATCAATGTAAAAGGACTTAGCAAAAGTGCGGCGGAGGAGCGAGGGAAAGAGTTGCTGACTTCACTCGGTCTTGGCGACAAATTCGACGCCTATCCAAACCGATTATCAGGCGGCCAGCAACAGCGTGTCGCAATAGCCCGTGCGCTCGCGATGGATCCGCAAGTCATGCTTTTCGATGAGCCCACATCCGCACTCGATCCTGAGATGGTCACGGAAGTGCTCGATGCGATTCGTAAACTCGCTGAAAGTGGTATGACAATGGTCGTCGTGACACACGAAATGGGCTTCGCTAAAGAAATCTGCGACGAAATTATCTTTATGGCAGATGGTAAAGTGGTTGAACAAGCCTCTCCGGCCAAGTTCTTCACGAACCCAGATACGGAACGCGCCCAAAACTTTTTATCGAAAGTATTACATCATTAATCGAACGTCCCTCTTTGTCATATGATGTGACAAGGAGGGATTTTTTGTACGATAGACAAGCAGCAGTTCGCTACGCGGATAAATGGTGGAACGATAGAAATCCAGCGTTCCCAATTTTTGATGATGACTGTACGAATTTTATTTCACAATGTTTATTGGCAGGCGGTGCACCGATGCATGGCGCACCAAACCGTGAAAAAGGTTGGTGGATGTACAAAGGCACGTGGAGTTTCAGTTTCACCGTTGCTCATTCATTGCGCTGGTATCTAGCCACTTCCACAAAAGGGCTGACTGCTACACAAGTTAAGAGCGCCCAAGAATTACGACCGGGCGACGTAATTTCGTATGACCTCCAAGGGGACGGCCGTTTCGATCATTCGACGATTGTAACTGCTATGGACGGAGATAACCCACTCGTCAGTGCACATACGTATAACGCGCATAACCGCACATGGGCCTATAAGGACTCCTATGCCTACTCGCCAAACGCAAAATACATCTTCTTCAAAATACATGACGACTTCTCATAAATATCCAGCTCTGCATCAAAGTGTTTCCCATAGCCTCTAGCAACAGACTACCAAGTTAGGGTATAATGAAAAACAGATACTTATTGCAAAGGAGAAGGTTGAGTGTGAATGAACAAGCATTATCGGTAAGAGAGGCCATCGTATCACGGCGCTCTATTAAGAATTTTAACGGACAACCGATCGAACCAGAGATCATCCCAGAAATCATAGAAGATGCCATTTGGGCGCCAAACCACGGAAACCGTAATCCTTGGCGATTGATCGTAGCAACAGATGAACAGTATGAACAGCTTTTGGACGTCTTGAAGGAGTTCGGTGTAGCAAATTGGAAACAGCTTTCTGACGAGGATCTTGAAAAACAAATGAAGAAGTTCTCGACTGCCAGTGCAGCTGTATTCGTCATCGTACCTGAAGATGTACGCCAAAAAGAACGGCTGGAGGATTTTGCGGCAGCCAGCATACTGATCCAGAATATTCAATTGCTTGCTTGGGATCGTGGAGTAGGAACGTGCTGGAAAACACCTCCGTTTATCGATAATCCGAAGTTCCGCGAACGCTTGGGTATAAAGTCAGGCGAGCGTATCATCAGCATGTTGCAGTTCGGTCATTTCGATTCATTACCGAAAGCAGCACCACGTAAGCCAATCGAAGAAATTATTACGTACTTTGGCAGTGAACCAGACGAAGAAGAGTGAAATAAGAAACAGGCTGGGACAAAACCCTCCTCATATTGAAAAAGAACGGACCCATTGAAGTTTATGGGGTTCGTTCTTTTTTATATATTTTTTTAGTTTTAGGAAGAAAAAAGGATACCTTCTGATAAAATTTAGTCACCACAACAAAAAGTATCGGAGGTATCCTTATGTTTAAAGATTATAACATGAACCAACTGATTTTACCTTTAGATTTAGAAATTAGCTTACAAGAACATGATATTGCTTACGCCGTGCATGATCTAGTCGAAAGCATTCCGAAACAAGCATTTGACAGCTTTTTGCGTGAGACAGGTTGCCCATCTTATCATCCACGGATGATGTTAAAGATCATTTTGTGTGCCTATACACAGTCTGTTTTTTCGGGCAGAAAAATAGAAGGACTGTTAAAAGATAGCCTTCGCATGATGTGGTTAGCTCAAGGTTATAAACCAAGCTATCGCACCATCAATCGATTTCGCGTTCATCCTGAAGTAAAAGAAGTACTACGCCAGTGCTTCGTGCAATTTCGTTGCCAGCTGGTACAAAAACAGCTAATTGATGAAGAAGCCATTTTTATTGATGGAACGAAGATTGAGGCGAATGCCAACAAATTTACATTTGTCTGGCGCAAGTCAGTGGAACGGTATAGTTCAGGTCTTGTAGAAAGGTCCAGTCAGATGTACGAAGAGCTGTTAGAAAAAGAGATCATCCCTGAAATCGAACGAGAAAGTTTTGATGAACTATCTACTGCGGAACTGTCTAAAGTAGTAGAGAAGCTAGATGAAACTATCCAAACCTATACAGAAAAGATTAACGCTAGCGAAGATGTCGAGGAACGTAAACAAATTCGCTCGCTACGAAAAGAACCTAAACAATACCGTAAACAATTTCAAGACTTCTTGGATCGAAAGCAGAAGTATCAGCACGATATGAAGATCTTTGGCCATCGTAACAGCTACTCGAAGACGGACCGCGATGCGACCTTTATGCGGATGAAAGATGATTATATGAAAAACGGGCAACTAAAACCGGGATATAATGTGCAAATTGCGACCGAAGGGCAATATACCCTCGCTTTTGACGTGTATCCAAATCCGACCGATACGCGTACACTCATTCCATTCTTAGATACTATTGAACAAGACTTTTTTGAGCTGCCACAGTATATTGTCGCGGATGCCGGTTATGGAAGTGAACAGAATTACGGAGATGTCATTGAAAATCGAAAGCGCGTTCCGCTTATTACCTATAACCAATATCGCAAAGAAAAGAAAAAGAAGTACAAAACCGACCCTTTCAATACGGCGAATTGGGCATATGATGAAACTACGGATACCTTTACTTGTCCAAATGACAGAAAACTCGTGTTCCGCTACCTTTCCAATCGGACGGATCGTTATCAATTCACACGGACGATGAAAGTATACGAATGTGAGGATTGTTCAAGCTGCCCATTGCGCTCTTTCTGTACCAAAGCAAAAGAAGAGAACAATAGGAAGTTGTATGTGAATGAAAAGTGGGAACAGCAAAAAGAATATATTCGTGAAAAGCTTTCAGATAAGAAAACAGGTGAAATTTACGGCAAGCGCAAGATTGACGTAGAGCCAGTTTTTGGATTCTTGAAGGCTAATTTAGGGTTCACTCGTTTCTCCGTAAGAGGAAAGGAAAAGGTGAAAAATGAATTAGCCTTCGGTTTATTGGCAGTGAACTTGAGAAAGTACACTGCCAGGGAGGTAAATGTATAGAAGTCGTACAAGGATTTCTATACAAAAAGGGTTCGATCATCAAAAACCGATGATCGAACCCTTTTTTGGCTCACTTCTGGCTAGTTATGTCCCAGCCTCGTTTTTGTATGTTGAAAAGGTGAGTAGGGATGTGTGTTGGGAGTGATGTGATCATAGAATCTGGCTGAGTGCTCTATGCAGTCGTGAATTCGCTCATAGACTCCGTCCGAGTGCTCTATGCAGGCGTGAATTCGCTCATAGAATCTGGCTGAGTGCTCTATGCAGTCGTGAATTCGCTCATAGACTCCGTCCGAGTGCTCTATGCAGGCGTGAATTCGCTCATAGACTCTGGCTGAGTGCTCTATGCAGTCATGAATCCGCTCATAGACTACGCCCGAGTGCTCTATGCAGCCGTGATTCCGCTCATAGACTACGCCCGAGTGCTCTATGCAGTCGTGAATTCGCTCATAGACTACGCCCGAGTGCTCTATGCAGCCTTGAATTCGCTCATAGACCCCGCCCGAGTGCTCTATGCGGCCTTGAATTCGCTCATAGACTCCGGCCGAGTGCTCTATCCAACCACAAATCCGCTCATAGACTTTAAACTCACAGACCGAGCTTTTCAATCTCTCCATAGTAACCACTAATCACACGCAGTCCTTTGTCGAAGTTTTCCAAGTGGAAGTGTTCATTCGGCGCGTGGAAGTTTTCGGTATCTAGACCAAAGCCCATTAATACCACAGGTAACTTAAGTATTTCATCGAATGCTGCGACGATTGGAATAGAGCCACCACCGCGAGTGTAGACGGTTGGTACACCGTAGACTTGCTCATATGCTCGGCCCGCCGCTTGAATGACTTCGTGGTCGTATGGCGTTAAGTAAGGTTTACCCTTATCGAATTCCGTGATCGTTACTTCACAACCCACTGGTTCGTGTTTCGCGATGTGCGCACGTAGTTTTTCTACGATTTCGTCAGGTTCTTGATCTGGAACTAGACGACATGTGATTTTTGCTCCGGCTTCGGAAGGAAGAACGGTTTTGATGCCTTCTCCTGAGAATCCACCGAATACACCGTTGATCTCGAGTGTAGGACGAGCCCATGTTTGTTCCGTGTACGTATAGCCGGGTTCGCCTGTAAGTTCTTTGACGCCTACTTCTTTTTTCACTGCTTCTCTATCAAAATCAAGAGCCGCCCAGCCTGCGCGTTCTTCTTCGGTTAGGTCGCGAACTTGATCATAGAATCCATCGATCGCAATTGTTCCTTCAGCATCACGGAATGAAGCTAGGATTTCGACGAGTGCGTGGATTGGGTTTTGAACGCCACCACCGTATAGTCCGGAGTGCAAGTCGCCTTTAGGTCCTTTTACATCAATCTGTACGCCCGCTAACCCGCGCAGTCCGTAGCAAATGGCCGGTTGTCCAGGTCCGTACATGCCAGTATCAGAAATGACGATGAAGTCTGCCGCTAGCTTATCTTGATTATTTTGGATATATTCCTCAAGACTCGGGCTGCCGATTTCCTCTTCTCCTTCTATAATAAGCTTGACGTTGACGGGAAGTTTGCCTTCAACATTCATCAGCGCCTCGATTGCTTTACTGTGCATAAACACTTGCCCTTTATCATCGCTTGCTCCGCGTGCATATAATTTATTATCACGGATAGTTGCTTCAAATGGAGGTGTTTCCCATAAGTGGAGTGGATCAACAGGCTGCACATCGTAGTGACCGTAGATCAAAATAGTTGGCTGACCCTCAGCATGCAACCAGTCTGCATAGACAACAGATTGTCCAGCGGTTTTTTCAATCGATACATTTTCCAGTCCGATACTTTCAAATTCATTCGACAGCCATTCCGCTGCTTTTTGCATATCCGGTTGATGCTCGGAAAGTGCACTGATACTTGGAATTGCTAAGAATTTTGTTAATTCTTCCAAGTGGCGGTCGCGGTTATTCGTGAAATATTGGTCCAATGATTGTAATGAAGTCATAATAAACCCTCTTTTCTTTGGATATTTTCTATTCACAGTATAGCAGAAGATCGTGATGCATTAAGGTTTAGACGCTTACAGATAAGGGAACCGAATGTTAAAAGTAGACGTCCTAATTTGCGTGTTGCATTAACGGCTCAGTTTATATGTATGATATACTTACGCAATAAGAAATGTTGGATTCATGGAATTAACAATTGATGAATGATAACAAATAAATGGAGAAACGCTGGAGGAGACGCAATTGTTTATTGCACTGGGACTTTGTTTGTTCTTGTCTTTCTTTTTATCGGGAAGTGAAACAGCTCTGACTGCTATCAATCGAATGAAAGTTCAATTGCGCGCGGATCAGGGAGACATTAAATCGATAAAATTAAGGAAATTGATTTCCAAGCCGGATCGTATGATTACGGCCATTTTAATCGGAAATAATATTGCCAATATTTTAATGCCGACCATTGTAACGATGATTGCCATCGACAAAGGATTGAGTATTGGATTATTGACAGGGATTTTAACGGTAGTTTTGATTATATTTGGAGAGGTATTACCGAAAACGATTGCTGCTACATTTGCGGATCGTATCGCGTATATCGTAGCACCACCTATTACGGTACTCGTGAAGTTATTGATTCCATTGACGTTAGTCTTGTCACTGTTTACAAATTTCTTCGTTCGTTTGATTTCTAAAGGAACGATTACAGAAGCGACTTTGACGAAAGAAGACGTCCGTTCTATGGTAGATATCGCATCTACAGAAGGTACATTCGGGCAAGATGAATCTCTTCGTTTAAAAGGGATGCTCGACTTCCGCGATAAAGATGTCAGTGATGTAATGGAAACACACCGTACGGACATTATTTCGCTATCGATGGATTCTACGTATGAAGAAGTACGCGATGTCGTATTGCAATATTTCTACACTCGCTACCCTGTATATGAAGAAAGTATCGACAAAGTGGTCGGTATTTTTTATTCGAAAATGATAATCGAGTGGTCGATGTATCCTGAGCGGTCGTTTGCGGATGTCATTGATCGTCAACCTTTGTTCGTCGTCCAGACAGCCAGTGTGGAACTAGTATTTAAACGGATGCTGACACAAAAGAAGCATATGGCCATCGTGCTAGATGAATACGGTGGAACACTTGGTATTGTAACGCAGGAAGATATTATTGAAGAAATGATTGGACAGGATATAGAGGATGAAACGGATGTAGAGGAAGAGTCGATGGTCTTTGAGAAAGAAGATAATCACTTAGTTTGTCAAGGACGCTTGGAGATTGAAGACGTCATTGAACTTCTCGACATAGAGTTGCCGACAGATCATGATACAATCGGCGGATTTGTTTTTCAAGAAGTGGGTCATATTCCCGAAGTGGGTGAATCGTTCAACTACAAGTCGTTGTTGTTTGAAATCGAAGAGATGGATCGAACACGGATTTTACGTCTGAGGATTACCAAGAAAGAAGAACAAGAAGAGGCCATAGAAGTTTAAGAGATGTCAAGTGACCTTACATAACTGTAAGGTTACTGAAAGAGAAAGCGATAGTTCATAATGTGTTTGTCGGTGATAATAAGGGTATCAGTTACAAAACGGAGGCTACTTATTATGAAAAACGACTTAAACGCATTATACGAAGAATATGGACGCTATATATATCATTTATGTCTTAAATTGACTCGCAATAAAGAAGAAGCAGAAGATCTCATGCAAGACGTATGGGTAAAGGTTGTACGCTATAGTGGTGAAATGAGCGAAGTGAACCGTATGAAGGCTTGGTTAACAACGATTTGTATGAACACATTCCGCGACCGGTATAGAAAAAATGTACGTCACAGTCAATACGTGATGAATCAACCTGATACATTAGACGTTCCGATCCTTGATTTGGTTCCCAGTAATTCGAAAACACCTGCTGAGTTGATGGAGCAGAGTGATATTTCGGAGCTGGTGCAGCAGAAGATCGGCGAGTTGGATGGGATTTACCGGAAGACGATTGAGTATTTCTATGTGAATCAGTATTCGTTGGTAGAGATTGCCGGGTTGATGAGTGTATCGATCGGTACGGTGAAGTCTCGCTTGTTCCGTGCGAAGAAGTATTTGAAGGAGTTGCTCGTACAAGACGAAGCAGCCCATGAATATGTAATGGCTTAAGCTCACACTTGCTGTGGGCTTTTTTTATGGGGTGAGAGGATAGATAAAAAGTGAAAATTAGTAAGTGGGAGGGGATTGAGGCTCCAGCAGGGGACGCTTTCCGGAGGGCGTGGCTTGAGCCTCCTCGTCCGCTTTGCTCCCTGCGGGGTCTCAAGGCGCACGCTGATCCTCCCGGAGTCGCCCCAGCTTCCGTCTCAATCCTACTTTGAAAGTAGAAGGATATAGAATGCTTACTGCCGTTAGTGCGTGACTTAGTGTTGTTATTTTTGAACTTAGTTAAGGTCAAGTACGGTTCCAGTTCAGAACGACTTACAATCCTAACTTCAATGAACTTGAAAAGTATCACCCACTCGTATTGCGAGTAAAAGCGTAGCGTTAGGAGCACATCTTTGCACTAGGAGGGGCGACTCCCGAGAGCCCATGGGAAAGCGTCCGCCTAGAGCGCAAATCCCCACCCCTATCCATGGCCAGCTATACTTAATTCCAAACCAAAAACAACCTCCATCAGCAATACCTGATAGAGGCTGTTCGTGTTTAATTCGTCGCTTCAGCAAGTTGCTTGTTCAAATCTGCGAGGCGCTCTTCCATTCTAGAAAGGCGTAGTTCTGCGTTCTCGATCATCTTCACATGACCCGTCGACTCCAACTTCTCCATATCACCCTGCAAGCTGATGTAGTCCATCTTCAGCTCAGCGATCTCTTGCTCCAACTGATCCTTCGTCATAACGGAAAACTCCTATCATATGTTTTCCTTTAGTGTAACATATTCTGTCTTGTGCGTTTAGGAAACTCTAGCAAGTAACGGATCGCCTCAATTACCTCTTTGTTACTCGTACCTACATCGATTTGCAACTGCTTTTTGATCGCGCGTTCCTTACGTGCGTCATGCAGCAATGGTTCCATAATCGCGTTCAGTAAGTTTGACTGTGTTACTTTACGGCCGAGGCCAAGGTGGGTGAAGCCGTTTCTTTCGGTCGGAAAGCCGAGGTTTGATTCGAACTCGTTTTGGGCAAGTACAATACAAGGTACACCGATAACAGCTACTTCATAAGGTGTATAGCCCGCATCACACAGAACCATATCGGCTTTGGAGAACAACTCTGCACGGTTGTCCGGGGCTTGGACGACTTTTGTATTCGGTCGGCTTAATGCCATCATTTGGATTTCACTCACATCATGTTTATAATTCTTTCCTAGTAGCACCATAACGGATAAAGGAATTTGCAGTTGCTTTAAATGTCGCAACGCACGAAACGTGAGATTTCCGGGATCTTCATCACCGAATGAAATGACGAGTTGCGATGAAGATAGGGATTTTCTCTTTAAACCGGCATGTCGAAAAGATTCCAGTGAAGCGTCTGCTATGAATGTCTCAGGCCCCACGATATAGTGCTCGGCATGTAGTTCCTGAGTTTCCGGATACAGCGTCTGGATCACCCAGTCTGCTAATTGTCCGCCATCACCAAAATCATCGAAATGTAGAATACTAGGCACTAGTTCGTGAATCTTGATCATTTCGTCCTTATAGCTTGGACCACTGTCACGAATCAAAAGATCAGGCTGAAGTTTACCTATTAATTTAATGAATGAAGAAGGGCCGATTACTTTATGGCATGTAAAATCTTCGCTTGGGACTGGTGTTTCTTGATCGTATAAAAAGATGACTTGTGCTTCGCTTTTTAGCGTATTTGCCAGTATTAGTGCACGGCGTAAAGGATAACTTCCCTTACCTTCAGTTATGGAAAGATAGATCACGATTGTTTTTTGGACTTGTTTTTCGATAGGAACCACCCTTTCTGAATCTGCTCGTTCCTCTTACCCTATGAAAAAGAGCAATTGTTTATTACAATGAGAAGAAAGTGCTTCAGAAAGGCTTGGAAGAGGGAAGGAGGCGACCTACCTAATGTTCAATTCATTGATTATGGAT
The DNA here is from genome assembly GCF_002109325.1 of Sporosarcina ureae. Taxonomy (GTDB): domain Bacteria; phylum Bacillota; class Bacilli; order Bacillales_A; family Planococcaceae; genus Sporosarcina; species Sporosarcina ureae_C. The sequence continues at coordinate 2,403,112 of NZ_CP015348.1, forward strand.
TTAATGTTGGTCGTATTAATTGGTGTAGCGTCGCAATGGATAGCATGGCGCACGAGAATGCCAGCGATTGTCGTGATGGCGATTGCGGGTCTGTTGGTTGGACCTATTTTCGGTTTGATCAATCCGCAGCAATCCATGGGAGATTTATATTCTCCGATTATTACGTTTGCGGTAGCTATTATATTATTTGAAGGAAGTTTGAATCTCGATTTTAAAGAAATTAAAGGATTTGGTCGTCCCGTTGCGCGAATCGTTACATTCGGCGCGTTCATCGCGTGGATTGCCGGTTCACTTGCAGCCCACTATATCGCAGGATTGTCGTGGGAAGTGGCATTCATCATCGGGGGATTATTTATCGTAACAGGCCCTACCGTCATCCTACCTTTATTACGACAAGCGCGATTAAAGCCTCGTGCTGCAGCCATATTGAAGTGGGAAGGTATTGTCGTAGATCCGTTCGGCGCACTTTTAGCAGTCTTTGCATTTGAAGTGATCAAGTTCCTAAATAATGAAGTAACAGTCAAAGCGATGTTGCTTTTCGTGGGCGCATCACTATTTTCTGTGCTTCTTGGTTGGGGGACCAGTCGGATATTAGGTACATCGTTTGAAAAAGGTTGGGTACCTGAGTTTTTAAAAGCGCCTATTTTATTCGGCTTTGTATTATTCGTCTTCGTATTATCTGATGAAATCATGCATGAGACGGGCTTATTGGCCGTCACAGCGATGGGGATGACGATGGCGAATATGCATTTGACTACACTAGAAGACATCCGTGAATTCAAGGAGAACATTTCTGTGTTGCTTATTTCAGGGATTTTCGTCATGCTGACAGCTTCCCTCAATCCGCATATACTGATTGAAATTTTGAATCCGAAAATTATACTATACGTACTCGCGATGCTATTCGTCGTCAGACCGCTATCTATCTGGGTATCAACAATCGGCACTGATTTGACGAATCGTGAGAAAACACTCATCGGGTGGATTGCGCCGCGAGGAATTGTAGCACTGACCGTTTCGGGATATTTCGCTTCGATTTTGCTCGAGAACGGCTACAAAGATGCAGAACTATTGACTGCACTAACCTTTGCGCTCGTATTTTCGACCGTTATCGTACACGGCTTCTCGATTGGTTGGCTCGCAAAGAAACTGAATTTGACCACACCGATCGAGTCGGGTGTTGTGCTCATCGGTAGCACGAGGTTTGTAGCCGAACTGGCGAAGAACATTAGTGACGCAGGTCATAAAGTATTAGTTATTGAAGGTTCGTGGGGCGGTCTTTCCAACGCACGAAAGCTCAGTGTTCCAACATATATGGGAGATATCTTATCTGAACATACCGGGTATCATCTCGACTTAACGCCATACCGTTATATTTTGGCTATGACCAAGACCGATACTTATAATTCACATGTATGTGCTGACTTCACACCTGATCTAGGAAGGGACTTACTGTTCCAAACGACAACGCATAAACGAAGCGCAGATCAACAGTTTAATTTAGCAACAGGGCAGTTCCTGTTTACACCGAACTTGTCCATCCATGAACTGGACGAGCGCATTCATCAAGGACACGTATTCCGTAAGACGTTGCTGACGAAACAATACAGCTACACCCAGTACTTACGCGAACGCGATGACCAGTCGGTATTGCTATACGTCATGCGTGCAAATGGAGACATGGAGTTCTACACGGCAGAAAAAGAACTCCAAGCACAGACAGGGGATACCATCGTAGCGCTCTCGACGTTGAATAAAACCATCGAGCGGACAATTGACAAATTGGAAGAAAAGAACGGCAAAGCCAATGTGCCGAAAGATATCGTCGTAACGAAGTTCTTGGAAGATGCCCCAAATGAAAAACCAGAAATACCAGGAGACACGCCTCCGAAGATTATGAAGAAATAAGGGATTGAAATAGGTAAAGTAGAATTAGTATCGTGCTAGGGAAAGCGTCCGCCAGCTGCAGCTTCCATCCCATGCACAATCCAATTAACTCTCTAATTCATTCACCGTTCGCCCTTGAACTTAATACCCCTTACAAAGTTTCAAACCACACACTACTCCAAGTAGCGTGTGGTTTGTTTGGTTTCATAGAAAAGAGGGTAGTTATACTACACATGTTTGCCTAACAAAAACTAGTAAAAATCACCCGTCACGCATACCCTCATAGTATGAAATGCGTACTTGCTGGGTAAAATGAACACAATAACCCGCACGATTCCAATCTTTTGATGGATTGGCAGTTCACGCGCTATTGCGTAAACTAGTAATACTAGACACTCGTATCGAAAATTTCTATTCGGAGGTGGATGCCATGAATGCTGTAATGGGGTTTGCGAGCGCTGCCGAACAACTGCAGCGGTATGACGCAGTCCGTAGAAAGAATGCCGAGAACGCCTATGAACGCCAAACAGAATTTCGGGAACAAGCGCAAAAGACCAAAGATGATTTAGTCGCCCTGCTGCGCGGAAACTCACAACCCATTGAAAAACTTGAGGAAACACCAAACGACATCCAAAAGCTTGGCGCAGGCCAGGTCAAAAATATCTCGATTCCACTTGGCAACAACCTAGATGAAACTATTGAATTATGGCGTGATGTTCGCAAAGAAGCGTACTCTGAAGTCGCGCCGACGACTGCGGACTATCAGCTAGCTAGTAAAGCATCAGCGAAGATTACACAAGCTGAACTACAGTTAGCGTTACATAACCGCGCCAAAAAAATCCACGATCAAATGAAGGCCGTCGATAAAAATGTTGTAACTGACGGACCAAGTCGCATGCAACAGCAATACAGTCATGCGTTTTCCATCTATCAAGTACAAAGTCAAGCCAAATTGAATCAGTACCAAATGGATCAGCCCCAACTAAATGTCAGCGTCTGATCCGATTCGCTTGAAAACGGAGCTCGTTTTGCTGGAACCCAGTGAAATGGGCTTTTTAGTTATACATAGCATATACAAGTTTTCTATTAGAACGAAAGAAAGGATGTCACGTATATGGCAAAAAAACATAAGTCCCCTAAAACGAACGCAATTCGTATTCTTGAAAGTGAAGCTATCCCACATGAAGTCCGTAGCTACGAAACAGACGACGGAGAGAATGATGGAATTTCAGTTGCCAATAAAACGAATGAATCGGTTGCGAACGTCTATAAAACGCTCGTAGCAATGGCTAGTAAAACGGATTTGCTCGTTTTTATCATTCCCGTATCAGATGAGTTGGATTTAAAAAAGGCTGCAAAAGCGGCAGGATTTAAAAAAGTGGAAATGCTACCAATGAAAGAACTGACGAAAGAAACGGGTTATGTCCGTGGCGGATGTTCGCCAATCGGCATGAAACGAGAGTTACCGACGTTCATTGACAAACAAGCGGAAGCGCTCGACTATTTTTATGTCAGCGCAGGTAAAGTCGGTTTACAAATGAAATTGGCCCCTCACGACTTGGCGCTTGTCGCAAAAGCACAATTCAGTGATCTCATAAAGTAAGAACCTAGCAACCTTGTCGATTTCTGTTACAATGAATCAATGAAGACATTGACAACTAAAAGAAAGAAGAATGTATATGCGTAATTTACTAGCTTGGCGGTGGATATTTTTCATCGGCGGCATGATGATAATGTCACTCGGGATCTCGTTGATGATTAAAGGTCAACGTCTTGGAATTGCACCGTGGGACGTATTCCATATCGGTTTGTATCAAAACTTCGGGTTAACGATAGGTTCATGGAGTATAATATCAGGTTTTGTTATCATTGCGGTGACGTCGGTGATTTTAAGAGAGTGGCCGAGACTAGGTACATGGTTAAATATGTTGGTGATCGGTGTATTTATTGACTTTTTCAACTGGCTTTTGCCGGATGTCACATCATTGACTGCACAAATCATTTTATTCATCATCGGTGTATTCGTTTTATCCTATGGTGTAGGAATCTACGTTTCACCAAATCTTGGTGCGGGTCCACGTGATAGCTTGATGATACTGTTCGTCGAAAAATTTGGCTGGAGCCTTCGATTGGTGCGTACTACGATAGAAGCAATCGCCACGTTATTTGGTTTCATCCTCGGCGGACCTGTCGGGATTGGTACACTCGTTGTTGTCATATTCTCTGGACAAATCATTCAGATTGCCTTGCCGCAATGCAAGAAAATATTGCTGAAGATTACTCAACAAACGGATGAGAAAGTGTTATTGAACTATAAAGAAGCATAAGCCATCAAGGCTGTGCTTTTTTTATTTGCCTATACATATGATGAAAGGAAGAAAGAAAGGGTGGTCAACATACACGGTTATATTACAGAATACATGGGAACAGCCTATACAGGACAAGGCGTGCAGCACAAATACGAGGAGTTGCTTGCAGAATCTAAGAAAACGATATTTTTGAAGTGTCTGCCTACGCATTCCTTATCGCAAGTACTTAATGACTTGGCGGTCTACTTTGTCAACAGGGGTTATCATGTAGATAGATTCATGAATCCTGGCCATGTGGATAAAACCGATGCGCTGTTCGTAAAAGGACTGGAACTGTTCATCTTACAGGCTTCGCATCCGATTTCATTTGAGCCGACAGAACTGGGCAGACGCCATAAAGTATTTTGCTTCTATGATGTCTATCATCAAGATCAGCTGCTCGTTCGGCATGATGAAGTAAGTACGTTGCTGAGGGAAGAAAGAAGTCACTTCGAACAGTCGTTGAAGGCATTGAAAAAGGCAAAAGCGATCCATGATGAGTGGGAACTGGTCAATATCGCGCGCATGGATTGGCCGCGCCACGAAGAGATTACGGAAGAATTAAAGAGAGAGATATTCGGCACTATGGAGCTGACGAAAACTGCCCACGTCTCGCATCGAATTATCGGTTCGTTGTCCGCTGGCAGTGCACATGATTTCATCCCGTCTATTACAAGACATATGAAACGACGCTTTTTAATTAAAGGGTTGCCGGGTACAGGGAAATCTACTATGATGCGTGCGCTAGGAGATGAAGCGCAGCGTCGAGGGATAAATGTGTTATATGGCTGGTGTGGTCTGGATCCGGCAAGTATTGACTTAGTGCTGTTTCCAGAGTTATCGATTTGCTTGTTTGACGCAACGAAACCTCATGCCTATGATGCAGATAGTCCGCGTGATGAATTAGTAGATATTGTTCCGCTATGTGCGAAGGACGAGGAAGCAGAAAAGCAGATTGAAGATATTCGACAGCGTTATCAAACGACCATTGGAGAAGCGGGCAAACAGATGCAAGTCGCTGTGCAAGCACAAAACAGCGTAAGAATCCAAATGGACCGAGCGTTGAATGTGGAAGTATTTGAGAAGAAGTTGCAAAGTCTTTATGCCTTTATTAAAGAGTATGAAGACAAGTGATTTAGTATAAAACACAAAAAAACCGCAGAGGCTCTGCGGTTTTTACTTGAATGTATGAATATAAAAAGCTTCATTATGCAACCAATCGAGTGCCTCTGTATCGTTCGCTGCCCATCGTTTTTCCATATCAGGTAGCATCCAGATCGTTTGTGATGCATGTGCGCGCAAAGCCGCAATCTTTTTATCCGCCACGTCTGGCGTATGGTGTACGATATGCGGTTCACCAAGTTGCTTCAACGTATCATTGTCGAAAGCTTTCATGTATAGCACAGGACGGGTCGCTTCAGGCATGCGACTCATCGCTTCGATCACGGCTACGCCTGTCGCATTGTGGTCGGGGTGCACAGCAAGCGTCGGATGGAATGAGATGACTAATGAAGGGTTTAATTCATCTATCAGATCGGTCATCATCGTAATGAGTTTCTCTGGATCTTCGAATTCTATTGTTTTGTCCCGAAGTCCCATCATTCGTAAATCTGTCAAACCCATTGCGTCACATGCATCCAGCAACTCTTGCTTACGGATCTGCGGCAGTGTTTCACGGTTCGCGAATGGTGGATTTCCTAGGTTTCGACCCATTTCGCCAAGTGTCAGGCAAGCATACGTAACGGGTACGCCCATTTCAATGTATTCTGCAATGGTTCCGGCGATTCCGAATGATTCATCGTCAGGGTGAGGGAATACAACGAGTACGTGTCGTTCTTTTTGCAACATCAAAAAATCTCCCTTCTTAATAAGCAAATGGTGTTTCACTGATTTCGAACGCAACCGCAAGTTTTCCGTCAGGTCCAAGTCCTGCCATCAGTAAACGATTATGCTCATCCAGTGTGTAATGTGTAATCCCTTGTGCGTAAATCCAACCGCTCGGCAACTTCAAGCCAATTCGGTGAGGGGATTCGCCTGCTACTTTTCCAAGTTCATAGCGAATGACGACATTACGAATGAATGCCCCCGCATTGAAAAAACCTTCTTGGAAATGAGAAGCATACGAACCGTTTGTGGTTTCCAAATGTATGTAAACATCTTTATTAGCAAAGGAGTCCAGTAACTCCTGTAAGTGTTTCGCGTCAACAGTTTCCATGCTCAACCTCCTAAATACTGCAGTCATTTTACTGCAATTCATCTATTTATTAGTATATAGATTGTACGGTTTAATTGCGATTAGACGGCTCATAAAAAAAGTCAGGCCTAGACCTGACTTTTGCGCTTATACTTCCTGCAGCTTTACCTGTGGTGCGTCAAACTGGTTTTTTGCACCGTGCATGACAGGTCCTACATACTCATTGAGCTTCCAGCCGTGCGTAATTGCCGCTGTGACGAACTGTTTTGCTTCAATGACCGCGTCTTTAATCGTCATACCATTCGCTAGATTCGCTGTGATGGCTGCAGCAAACGTACAGCCTGCACCGTGATTATACTGTGTATCCGCTTTTTCTGATTTCAATACCGTAAATGTCGTGCCATCGTAGAATAAATCTACGGCTGCTTCGTGATCAAGTTGTTTACCGCCTTTGATCACAACATTGCGTGCACCCAGTTCATGGATTTTCTGCGCCGCTACTTTCATGTCGTCAATAGTCTTCGGTGTTTTCATAGAAGCTAATTGTCCTGCTTCGAATAAATTCGGTGTGACAATTTCTGCTTTGGGCACAAGATATTTGATCATCGCGTCTGTATTGCCTGGATTCAGTACTTCATCTTCACCTTTACACACCATGACAGGGTCGATAACTACATGATCTAAACCGGACTCATCAATTGCCTGGCCTGCGGTTTTGATAATTTCCTCCGTGCTAAGCATGCCTGTTTTAATTGCATCGATCCCAGTCGACAACGCCGTCTTCAATTGCGCTTTTACGACATCAATCGGTAATGAATAGACATCATGTGACCAGTTTTGATCGGGATCCATCGTTACAATTACTGTTACTGCCGTCATGCCGTATGTACCGTGTTCTTGAAAAGTCTTCAGATCCGCTTGAATACCTGCGCCGCCTGATGTATCCGAGCCTGCAATCGTTAAAGTTTTCTTCAATGGCATAATAAAACATCTCCTTCGCTTACTACTTTTTCTTGCTATTTATAGTATACAACTAATTGTCGGAATACAATCAATTTGGATGTTTAGCAAACCTAGAAGTCACGTTATACGTATACGTTCTGCTAATGAAACCTATTAGTCGACAGAACGTACAGATAGAGACAAAGTGTCTGATCATAAGATAGGATGTGAGCCATGAGTAAGCATGATTCATCCAAAAGAGGGAAAAAGGAAAGACAAGGGGCAGATGCGCAACCCGTCATACCGTTTGCTGGACGAAAAAAAACGAAGCGCAAACGCAGGGGCGGAATTTTGGAACTTGCCTTTAGTTTATGGTCCTCGTGGAGAAAAACATATACTTTGCTTATTTTATTATTGATCGCCGCACTTATTACCCTGCCAATCGCAGGATTTTATTTAATGCAACTAGGTTCTACATTTTCTGAACAAAAAACAGCCTTCGTCGAGCGCGTACGAGAATTGCAGGAGTTGGCGACCGCCGAAGCCTATACGAAAGTTCTCATCGAACGCACGGACAACGAATTATTCGGCCGAAGCATAGGCGTTAATTTTCCTGGAACGAAACGGAATTTATTAGTGGTGATTCCCGGCTCTGTTAAGGCTGGAATCGACCTCAGTAAAGTCACTGAGCACGATATGCAAGTGGATGAAGAAGAAAAACGCATACAGTTAACGATACCGAAAGCTGAATTCCTAGGTGGTGCCGAACTATATTTCGATAAAGTGGAAGTGTATTCGGTAGAGGGACTCTTCCGCGGTAAAGCGGATATTAAAGAAGGTTATGAACTAGCGAATGAAGCCAAAACAGTACTGATGGAAGAAGCATCCGAGCAGGGTGTGCTGGATTCTGCTGAACAGAATGCAGTCAAATCGCTAAAGGATATGTTTTCATTCGCTGGCTATCGATTGGATATTGAATTTAAGGAGTGATGCATATGGTAGCAGAATTTCGTAATGATTGGGATCGCATGCTAAAAGATGAATTCAACAAACCGTACTATCAGGAATTGCGTACATTTTTACACAAAGAATATACACATCACGTCATTTATCCGCAAATGACCGACATGTGGACAGCTTTTAAACTAACAGCTTTTCAGGACGTCAAAGTGGTAATATTGGGTCAAGATCCGTATCACGGACCTAATCAAGCGCATGGCATGAGTTTTTCCGTACAACCTGGCATTAAGTTGCCTCCAAGTTTGCGCAATATCTTTAAGGAGCTGTCTTCGGATATCGGTATGGATATTCCAACAGAGGGAATGTTGACAGGATGGGCCGAACAAGGTGTATTATTATTGAATACGGTACTGACTGTGCGTGAAGGGGAAGCGGCTTCACATCGCGGCAAAGGCTGGGAACTGTTTACGGATGAAGTCATTCGCAAACTATCCATGCGCAACGACCCTATTGTCTTCATTCTATGGGGGAAGCATGCCCAGGAAAAAACCGCTTTGATTAACCGTAGACGTCATGCAATCATCGAATCACCACATCCAAGTCCGTTTAGTGCATCGCGCGGATTTTTTGGGAGCCGACCATTTTCCAAAACAAATGAGTACTTGACTAAGTGGAATAAAGAGCCGATTGATTGGTCAAAAACTACGAAGTGAACAACTAGAAAGGAAGTGTGACTATGGCAGTCAATTGTTTCGACTGTATCTTCTTTTATACAACATGGGACCCTGCAAATCCGCGGGGCTGCAAGGCATATGGATTTAAGACGAAAATGTTACCTTCTATTGTAGTGAAGCGCTCCTCTGGTATGGAGTGCATGAAGTTTGAACCGAAAAAGGGGATGAAAATGCGATGATTACTGCTTCAAAATTGCTTGGAGAAATGGAACAACAAGTGCGCTTAGCAAAGCAAGCACAAGACGAAGCGACGCAGCGGGAAGCGATTTATGCTGTGCGAACCTTATGTAATTTAATGCTGAATGAAGAACGGCCGTCCGAACCGTCCATTCCGCAATCTGTGCAACTGAGTTCTGTTCATGCAGCGCCAGTCACTTCGTTGAGCGAACAACCATTGCATGAACCGGATGCTAATGGGGAGTCATTGTTTGATTTCTAATAACGCCACAAACCGTTCAAAAACCTGTTAATTCTAGCCCTGACGATATGATAGACTAGAATCAGGATATATATGATTTGTTAGAAAGAAGGAATATTCATGCCGTTTTTTATAATTGCTGGAGCTATTAACGCGGCTATTGCAGTTGGATTTGGGGCGTTTGGTGCACACGCATTAAAGGATCGCTTGTCCGAACACTATTTAGCCGTCTGGGAAACCGCGGTACAATATCAGATGTTTCATGCGATTGCCTTACTTGCCATTGGTATTTTGATGAGCAGTGCATTGCTTGGACCATCGACACAACTATCGTGGGCCGGCTATTTGATCTTGGCTGGTATCATTATTTTCTCGGGAAGTCTGTATGTACTTAGTTTATCTGGAATCGGAATACTCGGCGCCATCACGCCTATAGGCGGCGTCGCGTTCATTGCTGGCTGGATCATGTTGATTATTGCCGCAGTGAAATTCGGTAGATAATAAAGGAAAACCGCTCACACAGGATGAGCGGTTTTTTTCTTATGGCGTTTGGTCGAAGTAATTTAATTCCTCAGGGAACTCGGCATAATCGAAGTAGATCATCGGGAATAAGTAGCGTCTACCCGTTCCGGCTTCACTGAGGATTACGTGGTCACGTCCGGCAGCTTCTACCATGCCTGTAACAGCCTTCGTGTTCTTGCCTGCTTCTACCGCATGTTCGAATGAAAAGTGAAAGACGCCCGGTTTTCCTCTGTTGAGCCTGAGGATATTCTCGATATACGATTGTTCTCTGAAGGGTATAGTGGGCCCGCCCCCTTGTGGGTTAGTTTGTGGCGGTACCATTTGTTGCTGGCCGTAGCCGGGATTCCAATAATAATTAACCATTTTAACATCCTTTCCAGATAAGGTAGTATTTCTTGCGGGCGGTCTTGAAGGAAAAACGTTTATAGGGATACACGTCGTTTCCTTCGAAGTTTATCGTGATGAGAGTGGAACAAAACCTCCTTGTTGGTATCTTATGTTGGAGGAGGGGGAGGTATGAATGGAGATTTGGAATGTGGAGTTCAAGAGCTTGCAATGTGATGTGCGTTGTATGTGTGAAAGTGATAGCAACGTTTCGCTGCGTTTCAGGCGGACGCGTTCGGGAGGGTGGGCGGTGAACCACACCCCTTCGCTTCGCTCGCAGGGTGTTTCACCTGTCCCACTAATCCTCCCCGAGTCGCCGCCTTACACTTCGCTTCACTGGTGGCTTGTTCTTGAGTTAGAAAGTGAGGTTCAAGACCCTGTGCAAGTTGTGAATTTTAGTTGTATGTAGAACCTAACTATGTTGAAAGTTAACAATAATTCACTTGCTATGGATAATGAGAGTTCTAAGTAGCACCAATAACTATGTAGGATTTAAGCGGAAGCTGGGGCGACTCCGGGTGGATAAGCGTGCGCCTTGAGACCCCGCAGGAAGCGTAGCGTACGAGGAGGCTCAAGCCACGCCCACCGGAAAGCGTCCCCAGCTGGAGCTTCAATCCCGAACCGCTAGCCAAATTAACTCTTTCCTCCAGACAAAAAAGCCGCGAACTATTTTGTTCGCGGCTTCGTAATTATTTATTATACTTCAAAAAATGCTGCGCGCTTGTCGGCTTCTAGAATCGTACCGATAAAGAACGAACCAAACACGCCGTAGCGTGCGCTGACTTCGTCAAAACGCATTTCGTACACGAGTTTCTTGAACTGCAACACGTCATCAGAGAACAACGTGACGCCCCACTCGTAATCATCAAAACCGACTGAACCGGAAATGATTTGCTTCACTTTTCCTGCATAGCCTCGGCCAATCATGCCATGGCTGCGCATTAAACTCTTACGGTTGTCCATGTCGAGCATGTACCAGTTATCGTCGCCTTCGCGCTTCTTGTCCATCGGATAGAAACAAATGTATTGGCTACGTGGCAATTCAGGATACAAACGTCCGCGCACATATGGATTCTGGTACGGGTCTTCGTCCGACTCGCCTGCAAGGTAGTTCGACAACTCGACTACGGATACATAAGAATAAGCTGGGATCGTATAATCTGCGATCGTTAATTTATTGAATTCTGCCTCTAATTGTTGAAGATCATCCATTGTTGGACGTAATGTCATAAGCATGAAATCTGCTTTCTGGCCAATTACCGTATAAAAAGCATGGCTGCCTGTTTTAGCGTCATCCGCTTCTTGCATACGGTCCAAAAATGTTAGAAATTCATTGACTGCTGCCTGGCGCTCTTCTTTTGAAATCAGTTTCCAAGAAGCCCAGTCCATCGTACGAAAATCATGAAGTACATACCAACCGTCTAATGTAATAGCTGCTTCGTTCACTTGAATTCAGTCTCCTTTTAAATCAAAGTAGTTTCTTTTTCAAGTGTATCATAAACGGTCTATGGTCGTTAAGGAATAAGATGGCGCGTACGTTATATACGATGAAAATATGCACTAATCCGACAACTGTCTGAAAACTTGGAATTTCTTAGTGAATTAATTTAGATTTTCAGGTATGATGAATAGGAAAATATAACAAAGGGTGGGAATTACACATGGCAGATCTTTTTGAAGGTATTCGTAAAACGTTGGAAGGCAAAGGAAAGACCATTGTATTGCCTGAGGGGGAAGACGTTAGAATACTAGAAGCGGCTGTACATCTTCAGCAAGAGGGGATCATTACACCGGTATTATTAGGTAATGAAGAGACCGTAAAAAAAGTGGCGCAAGACGGTGGTTTCGATATTTCCGAAATTCAGTTGATCGATCCTGCAAGCGCTTCCTATTTTAATGAGTTAGCGGAAAAGTTCGTGGAACGTCGCGCTGGGAAAGTCACAATTGAACAGGCACGCGAGCAATTGAAAGATGTAAACTATTTCGGAACTATGCTAATCTATACAGGACGTGTAGACGGTTTGGTGAGTGGGGCTGCACATTCGACGGCAGATACAGTTCGTCCGGCATTGCAGATCATCAAGACGAAACCTGGCATTACTAAAACAAGCGGTGCTTTCATTATGATGAAGGAAGAAGAGCGTATGATCTTTGCAGATTGTGCTATCACGGTAAATCCAACAGCACAAGAGTTAGCTGAAATTGCGGTGGAAAGTACGAAGACGGCAAAGGCATTCGGAATCGATCCGCGTGTGGCAATGCTTTCATTCTCGACTAAAGGTTCTGCTGTAACAGAAGAAACGGAAAAAGTAGTAGAAGCCGCTAGAATTGCAAAGGAATTGGCACCTGAACTATTGATCGACGGAGAATTCCAATTTGACGCAGCGTACGTACCAAGTGTAGCCGCGAAGAAAGCCCCAGAATCCGTCATCAAAGGCGATGCAAACGTCTTTATTTTCCCAACTTTGGATGCCGGCAACATCGGCTATAAATTGACTGAACGTCTTGGTGGATATGAAGCGATTGGACCGATTCTTCAAGGCTTGAATGGTCCTGTCAACGATTTGTCACGCGGCTGTTCTGCAGAAGACGTGTACAAATTGTCTATCATCACAGCAGCTCAAAGCCTATAATTACAGGCTCCAAGTTTGTGAAACGTCTACATACAATCCAGATTAACAACTATAGGAGAACTAGACATGTCACAAGATAAACATTTATTGAATCAACCGGCTTGGCGCTTTATCGACGAATCGATCTCGGCGCGTAATCGTTCAGCGCTTGAATCTTTCGCCATGGACGATACATTATGCCAATTAGTCGGACAGCAAAAAAGTGTCCCCGTCGTTAGAACATGGGTGCACGATCATACAGTGGTCTTAGGAATTCAAGATCATCGAATGCCTTACATCCAGCAAGCGATGGAAGGAATAGCGCAGCACGGCTATCAGTCGATTGTCCGAAATTCAGGTGGCCTTGCTGTAGTATTAGATAATGGGATATTGAATATCTCGCTCATTTTTTCGGAACAGAAATCTTCAATCGATATTCCTGTAGGTTACGAAGCGATGCTGTCGCTAGTTCAGTTGCTATTTCCAGAACTCGGCGAACGGATTAAAGCTTATGAAATCGTTGGTTCGTATTGTCCAGGTTCATACGATTTAAGTGTGGATGGCAAGAAGTTCGCAGGCATTTCCCAACGTCGTCTACGTCAAGGAGTCGCTGTACAAGTGTATTTATGCATAGAAGGCAGTGGATCTGAACGTGCGGAGATGATTCGAGAAGTCTATGAGACGGGATTGCAAGGTGAGCAGACAAAATTCAGCTATCCTGTGATTCAGCCTGATACTATGGCGTCGTTATCAGAAATTCTTGATACGCAATTGACCGTCAATGAAGTAGTCATTCGCCTACAGTTATTATTGCGTTCGTTGACAGACGATGTGCGGCATGGCGGCTTGACGGATGAAGAAATGGAATTGTACGGCTTTTATTTGCAACGGGTATTTGAACGTAATCAAAAGATGTTATCATAGAACGAAAAAAGCTGCCAATCAGTTATCGATTGGCGGCTCTTTTGATGCGACTAAATTTCCATTTGGCTCCATTTTAAATAACGGTGCGATGTGTTCGCTTTCTTCATTCAATGCGATTAGTCTACGTGCTCGGTTCATGATCTGGACGAATTGCTCGTAATCTTCTTTCAACGTTTTGTTCTCTTTTTTCAGATTGTCTATTTGTGTTTCCAGCGTTTTCATTTGCTCGGTCGCTGTTTTTGCCGTCTGTCTCCAACGAAGTGCATCTGTATCTGCACCACCGTTATGATGCATGCGAATTAAATACGCGATGACGGTATCGAGGGATAGGGCGGATAGGGGAACCTGGATTTTTTCCTGGCCATCCGGACCTGCTTCTGGGTTGTACATTTGCTGGTTGCGTCTTTTAAAATCTGTACCTAGCACACGCAACGTTTGCTTTCTCTCTTTCTTTGCTTCGGCGAGTTCTTCCTCGTATTCTCTTCGTACGACAGCGTTCCATCTGAATCCGCAAGCCGCGGCTGTTCGGTTTAGTGCGTCGCCTACTTCCTCAAATGCACCAAGCTGTGTACTTCCTTCTCTTACATGTCGTAGCACCGTCTCTGCCAATAATTCATCGTCCCGTTCTAACCAAGCATCTTGTCTAACTTTCACCATCTCCATGCCTCCTGTCTTGTACTCTCTTTCTACTGCCATTATGACCACGAAACGAATCTTTTATTCAGAGAGTTACAAAATTCTATGAAGATGGTAATAAAATGGGCAGATTTTTTGGGTGAGTGGGAGTTAAGTAAAGTTAGCGGGGGTAGGCTGGCAGGGTGTTGGGGTGGGGATTTGCGCTCTAGGCGGACGCGTTCGGGAGGGTGGGCGGTGAACCACACCCCTAGTGCAAAGATGTGCTCCTAACACTACGCTTTTACTCGCAAAAGCCGTACTACGCTACGGCTTTCGCTTCGCTCGCCGGGTGTTTCACCTGTCCCACTGATCCTCCCCGAGTCGCCGCCTCCTAGTGCAAAGATGTGCTCCTAACGCTTCGCTTTTACTCGCAAAAGCCGTCCTCCGCTACGGCTCTCGCTCCAATCCCTTACGTTGTAAGCGGGTGATACTTCTTGTTGGCATTGAAGTTAGGATTGTAATCTGTTTTGAACTTGAACTTAAATAGGTTTAGTCACAATAATAACTTACATATTAACTCCAGGGAGCAATCTAAGTAACTCCCACTCAATAGGTAGGATGGAAGCGGAAGCTGGTGGCGACTCCTGATGGATCAGCCCGATCAGGTGAGACAACTAAAGGAACGCAGTGACTAGTTGGCTCACCGCGGGCCCATAGGAAAGCGTCCGCCAGCTGGAGCTTCCATCCCAAAGTAGACACTAAGTCACTCTCTTCTACAAACACATTCCAACACCAACCGTTTAAAATCCGTCATAGAGTACTATGTCACGTCACGTCGTTTTTTGTTATACTGTAACGAATGAAGGATGAGGTGACGACATGACGTACCAATACGAAAAATTGCCCGAGGAGAAAGTGTTCAAAGACCCCGTGCACCGCTACATACACGTCCGCGACCGCGTAATCTGGGACCTGGTCAACACGCGCGAATTCCAGCGCCTGCGTAGGATCCGCCAACTCGGCACCACGTACCTAGTGTTCCACGGCGCAGAACATAGCCGCTTCCAGCACTCGCTTGGCGTCTATGAAATCGTCCGGCGCATTCTTGACGACGGCTTCAGCTTAAGAGAAGAGTGGGACGAAGAACAACGACTCGTTGCCCTATGTGCAGCGCTGTTGCATGACCTCGGACACGGTCCGTTTTCTCACGCATTTGAAAAAGTATTCAATCTGGATCACGAACAATTCACTCAGAAAATTTTATTGGAACAGACAGAAGTCCATGAAGTGTTGCGTCGTGTGTCGCCAGATTTCCCACAAAAAGTTGCAGATGTCATTGACAAAACGTACCCGGATAAATTGGTCGTTAGCTTGATTTCCAGTCAAATTGACGCGGACCGCATGGATTATCTTCAGCGCGATGCGTATTACACAGGCGTATCGTACGGCCACTTCGACATGGAACGTATTTTGCGCGTCATGCGTCCGACTGAGGAACAAGTAGTCATTAAACATAGCGGTATGCACGCAGTGGAAGATTATATTATGAGTCGTTACCAAATGTACTGGCAAGTGTACTTCCATCCAGTATCGCGTAGCGCAGAAGTGATTCTGATTAAAATTTTGCATAGAGCGAAGTTTTTATTCGAAAACGGGTATGCATTTAAGCAAGAGCCGATGCATTTCATTTCATTCTTCGCGCAAGAGTTCAAATTGAAAGAGTACATAGCCCTTGATGAGGGCGTGTTATTGACGTATTTCCAGCTGTGGATGGAAGAGAACGATACGATTTTAGCTGATTTATGCGATCGTTTCGTGAACAGACGTTTATTTCAGTATGCGGAGTTCGATCCGGCAGTGCAGTATATGAAATTCGGAGAACTCATCACGTTATTCAAAGAAGCTGGGCTCGATCCAGAATATTATTTGGTGACGGATTCTTCATCTGATTTGCCTTATGACTTTTACCGTCCGGGTGAAGAGAATGAGCGTGTCCCGATTTATTTACAACTAGAAAATGGTGATTTGCGTGAACTGTCGCGCATGTCGGATGTGGTAGAAGCGATATCAGGAAAACGCAGAACAGACCATAAAATTTATTATCCTGAAGATTTGTTGATAGATGGAAACCCGTTGCATGAGAAGATTTTGGAATTGTTGAGAGGTTAAGAGAGGGGTTGCGGGACTTGCTGCAAGAGCATGCAAAAATCGTTCAGTTTATATCGTTGGCGAATGAAGTAAATGGCCGTAAGAAGATGCAAAAGATGGTGTATATATTGAAAAAGATGAATTTCCCTTTCGCGGAGAAATACGAACTCCATATGTACGGTCCTTATTCGGAAGAACTGACATTGCGAGTGGAAGAATTATGCGAGATGGGTTTTTTGGCAGAACGCTTTGAGGACAAGGGGTCATATAAGCAATATTGCTATCAAGTGACGGATGAAGGCTCTAAATTCATTTCGACAGCAGACGCACCAAAAGAGCAGCTGCCGGGTTGTATTGAGCGATTGAATGAAAAGTCGTCTCGATTTTTGGAACTTGTTTCGACGTTGTTGTTTTTCGATCAACTCGATAAAGAGGATCAAATTGCTAAAGTACGTATTGTGAAAAATAAATTGAACTTCACCGATCAGGAAATGGAACAAGCTTTTGATTTCATTGAAGAGATGCAAGTAAGTTCAGTAAGTTACATGTAGCAATAAAAAAGGATTCTCACGATGAGAATCCTTTTGCTGATTTTACTGTTCACTCATAAGTTTTCCATTTTTAAAAAGATGGTTTTTTGGCATTTCTTCAATGAAAACTGTTACGCTATCAGTAGTAGCACCAGTTGTTTCTACAACCGCTTGTGTAACCTTTTCACATAGTGCACGTTTTTGATCGTCTGTGCGACCTTCAAGCATTTTTACCGTTACGTATGGCATTTTATTTCCTCCTTAGCAGAAAATTCAGGTATAGTACATATAATAACAGAGACGGAGGGCGATTTACATGGCAAGTGAGCAAAATTCAAAACCAAAGTTAGGTTTTACTATCATAAAAAATGATCCGACAGACGGTCATAAGGGATTCGGTATCGGGTCACTATCATTGGAAAACATCTCACCCGTGATCATCGATGTTGAAGAAGGTACAGCGCAAGTGGAAATGGGCGCTATGCATGCCCGCAGTGATACGGAGCGCGGAATCAAATTTACGACAGATCGCAAAGATTCTGAAGGTGGAAAGCCGTACTGGTTAGTTTGGGTTACCATTGATTACCGTGAAGAAGGACCGTATTATGCAGGAATTACGGCTTGTGAGATGGTGGTCAACCGTGAAAAGAGACGCGGCTATAAATTACTAGCAGATCACGTCAACCGCATGGACAAATCAATGAAGCGTAAAATCATGGTAGACGAAATGGACGATCGTTCAAAAAATATCTTGAAGGACTTCCTCCAATCGCATAATGCGGAACTATGGGAACGCAGTACACCTGAATTACACGAAGGTTTACGCACGGAGTAAGCTGAAAATTTATTGGAATCAAAACTTCAAATCTCGTCAAATAAGTCAAAAATGTGACAATTTGCATTACCTCCTCTTTGAGGTTGAATGTCTGCATAAAAGGAAGTAAACTAAATATACAGCTTTGCGCTGTAATCTAGGACACCCGTTATGCAGACAATTGTTTGATAAAACACAAACCCAAGCAGTGCGGATTCATTCGATCACTGCATATCGGTCAAAAAAGCCACACTCTCCGCGGATACGGAGAATGTGGCTTTTTTCAATGGATAGAGAAGTGGGGCGCTACTGCTACTGCTACTGCAAATGCTCAATCGGAGGCTTTATCCGCCCTATCACGGCCGCTAACCGCCCTATCAGAGCGGCCGAGCGCTCTATCAAGCCTGCTATTCGCTCTATCAGCCACGTCGACGGCTCATACAGCACGCGCAACCGCTCTTAGCTCATCCCATCCTCACTATCACTTCACTCATCATCACTCAAAAAACGAAAACGGGAACAACTCCATTTTAGAATTTTCCTCTTCTCCAGAATGTTGTTCTCTCAACGAGCGATCCGTACATAACTTTTTCGGAACATCCTTATCCTTCACATAGACTAATCGTTGTTTTGGACACTCATTGACTGCAATTCCGCCAGTTTCGATATCGACAATGACACCTTGCACGCCAGAAGGGGGAGGAATGGCTGTGGGGCTGTCCCTTCATGCGCGGCTTCCATGAAATCAATCCAGACTTTTTTGGAGACAGACTTATCTTCCAAGTCCTCGAGCTGTTTGCCGCGGTCGAAGCCTGTCCAGATGCCCGCTGTCAAGGTGGGAGAGAATCCAATTAAATACTGATCGGATATCGTTGTTCCCGACTTCGCTGCATAAGGTCGTGTTTGTTTCGGGCGCATCGACAATCCTGTAGAAGTTAAATAATCATTAAAGACGGGGTCGAACATACCTGTCATTAAATGCGTCAGCACAAACGTGTCTTGTTCCGACATCACTTGCTTCGGTTTTTTTGAAGAATGCTCATATACCAGTTTTCCGTTCGCATCCGTAATCGATAGAATCAATTGAGGTTCGACTTGTTTACCTTTTGACGCAATGCGATTATACGCTGTCGTCATCTCAAGCAATGTCACATCTGAAGTTCCGAGCGCGACCGCTGGGGATTCAGGAAACGCGACATCGACGCCAAGTCGCTGCGCCATTTTCGTATATGGCTTGTAACCGACCTGCTCAAGCGTTTTGACTGCATAAATATTATCCGATATCGCAATCGCCTGTGCTAATGAAATCGGCTTCGCCGCAAATTCTCCGTTAATATTGCTCGGCTCGTAGGTTGAACGACCGTCGTCATACGTAAATAGCGTCTTTTCTGCTGTCATAAAGGTTAACGGATTCATCCCTTTTTCGAGCGCAGCCGCATAGAGAATCGGCTTCATCGCAGATCCCGGCTGACGTTTCGCTTGTGTCACACGGTTGAAGGAGCTATCACCAAAATCCACACCACCGATCATCGACGTGACGAATCCCGTGTCAGCAGCCATAGAAATGAATCCAACTTGCAGATCATTTGCAGGCATCGCTTGTTTAATGGCTTGTTCCGCTGCTTGCTGGTGCTGTTGATTCAACGTCGTTCGGATTTGCCAGCCACCTTCAGCAGGTACTCGCCCTTTAGACGCGAGGATGTCTTCCGCCTGTTGCCATGCAGCATCCAAAAAGTATGGAGCCACTTGTTTCATATCTTTCCAACTCTCTGTCTTCAGCACGATTCTTTCTTCGACCGCGCGTTCCTTTTGCGCAGTTGAAATATAATCATATTCCTCCATTTGATCAAGTACGAGAAGTTGGCGGTTGCGAGAATTCTCTGGGTTATCTAAAGGTGAATAAACGGAAGGTCCTTTTGCGATGGCTGCAATCGTAGCGGCTTCTTCCAATGTCAGCTCTTTCGCGGCTTTGGAGAAATAAAATCGACTAGCCGCTTCCACGCCGTACATTCCATGCCCGAAGTAGACGGTATTTAAATAACCTTCCAAAATCGTATCCTTGTCATAGAAAATTTCCAGTCGATAAGCAAACAGCGCTTCATGGATTTTCCGTGTCCAAGACTTTTCGTGCGTCAAATACAAATTCCGCGCATATTGCATGGTAATCGTACTCGCACCTTGTGCCTTACTCATTGTTTTGACGTCTTTCAGAACTGCACCAGCAAGTCGTTTATAATCGAATCCATTATGTGAATAAAATTTCTTGTCTTCCGTTGCTACAAAAGCTTCCGTAAGAAAAGGGGATATATCGGACAGCTTCATCCAATAACGTCGATGTTGTGAAAAATGATCCCCGATCTGATGTCCACTATGATCGAGGAACAATGAAGCCTTTGGTACGCTCAGTGAAGGAGCACCAAGTACTTGAGCATATATTCGAAGGGCGATTAAGACAGTTACGATTG
Source organism: Sporosarcina ureae (assembly GCF_002109325.1). GTDB lineage: Bacteria > Bacillota > Bacilli > Bacillales_A > Planococcaceae > Sporosarcina > Sporosarcina ureae_C. The sequence continues at coordinate 2,423,609 of NZ_CP015348.1, forward strand.
CAGCTATGGACGTGATCGACAGGGATAATGCAACCCTTTTCCACTTTCTGCGATTTGTTGATTTTATATAATCGGTACGTTTCATTGCTCATCACATCCCGTTCCATTCAGTGTCTTTTGACAGTATGGTACGGTTCTGGACGGATTAAACGGACTGTGAGAAAAGTTTAGATGCGTAACATTGAAACTGGTGTCGGAAGAAGTGTATAATGAGTGGATATATTTACTTAAGGCGGTGAACGAATGGAAGCGCTAAAAATGCAAGTTCAGCTCCGTTCCGTTATTCAACATCCAGATCAGCAAGCAGAAACGCATACGATGCAGGCAACTGGTGAAATCATTGAGAAAAAAGGACAGGCGTATTTATTATTTGAAGAACGAACTGAAGGTATGCCAGCAGTCCGGACGACCGTGAAATTACATGCTGAAGATGCCTTCATCATGCGCAAGGGCGGCGTACAGATGCGATTGCCTTTCAGACAGGATGACATACGCTTCGGTACATATGGCAATGGTCCTGCAGTTATGGATTTAGCCGTTCGTACGAATCAACTGGAGTGGGTACCTGGACGCTTTACGGTAGCGTACGACTTACATTCAGATGAAAGTTTATTAGGGAAATACCATTTGACAATAACCTACTCGGAGGTAACACAATGAATGCAGTAGAGCAGATTCAACATGAAATTAAAGAAGCATTGCACCAAGCCATTGAAAAAGCACAACTAGTAGAAGGTGCAGATATTCCAGAAATCAAACTGGAATCACCAAGAAGTAAAGAAAATGGAGACTATGCAGCGAACATTGCGATGCAGTTGACGAAACTAGCGAAAAAACCACCACGTGCAATTGCGGAAAGTATTCTAGAGAACTTGGATACGACGAACACCGCAATCGACTCTATCGAAATTGCTGGACCTGGTTTCCTCAATATCCGTTTGAAAACAGACAGTCTTGGAGATATCGTGAAATCTGTCCTTGACCAAGGAGCGGATTACGGACGTTCAGACAGCGGACAGCAACAGAAGATCCAAGTTGAATTTGTCTCAGCAAACCCAACAGGCGACTTGCACTTAGGGCACGCACGCGGGGCTTCACTAGGGGATTCATTGTGTAATATTCTCGATAAAGCAGGCTATGACGTAGCGCGCGAATACTATATCAATGATGCGGGTAATCAAATAAATAACTTAGCGTTATCTATTGACGTTCGGTATTTCGAAGCGCTTGGATTAGAAAAAGAAATGCCAGAAGACGGCTATCGCGGTGCAGATATCATCACAATCGCAAAAGGCCTCGTTGAACAATATGGCGACAAGTACGTCCATGTGTCAGAAGAAGAGCGACTTGCATTTTTCCGTGAGCACGGCTTGAATATCGAATTGGACAAACTGAAAAAAGACTTGGCAGATTTCCGCGTTCATTTCGACCACTGGTTCTCGGAAACATCTCTATATAACAACGGCAAGATCGAGGTTGCGCTTACTAAACTTCGTGAAAATGGCCATGTCTATGAAGAAGACGGTGCAACTTGGTTCCGCTCGACTACATTTGGTGACGACAAAGACCGTGTACTGATCAAACAAGACGGTTCATTCACATACTTAACTCCGGATATCGCTTATCATCAAGATAAACTGAGTCGCGGATTTGATAAACTCATAAACATCTGGGGAGCAGACCATCATGGCTATATTCCGCGTATGAAAGCAGCGATTCAAGCACTTGGCTATGATCGCGATACGCTAGAAGTAGAAGTGGCGCAAATGGTTCAGCTGTATAAAGACGGAGAAAAGTTCAAGATGAGCAAGCGCACAGGAAAAGCGGTCACACTACGTGAACTCGTAGAAGAAGTCGGCCTAGACGCTGTACGTTATTTCTTCGCGATGCGCTCAGGTGATGCACAAATGGACTTCGACTTGGACTTGGCTGTTTCCAAATCCAATGAAAACCCTGTGTACTACGCACAATATGCGCACGCACGTATTTGTTCGATCTTGCGTCAGGCGAAAGAGCAAAACGTAGTGGCGTCGACAGAGAACGTCACGCTATTGCAAGATGAAAAAGAATTAGAGTTGTTGAAGAAGCTTGGAGATTTCCCAAAACTCATTAGCGACTCGGCTCGCATGCGTGCACCGCACCGTGTGACGACGTATATCCAAGAGCTAGCAGCAAGCTTCCATAGTTTCTATAATGCGAACAAAGTGTTGGATCCTGAGAACAAGGAGCTTTCCGAAGCACGCTTGGCTTTGATTACGGCAACGAAAACGACGATTGCGAATGCGTTGAAATTGGTAGGCGTCGAAGCACCTGAAAGAATGTAATATATTGAAAGTGGCCAAGCGGGTTTACTGCTTGGCTTTTTTGTTTTCGCTTTTTGAGGAGGAAGGGGAGAGCAACGTTTCGCTGCGTTCCAGGCGGACGCGTTCGGGAGGGCTCATCGCGGCCCCTCAGGAAAGCGTCCCCCTGCTGGAGCCTCACTCCCAAACACGTTTCAATCTCCGCCTACCCCCTGTACAACCAACACTATTATCGCTATAATAAGTCATAATTACATATCTTTCGAAAAGGTTCTCTAATTAACGAGATGAAAAGCGAAATCGGTTCAAATCCGATGCGGTCCCGCCACTGTACGTGCTATGCACAAGCCAGGTCACCTGCCTTTTTAAGAAAATGAAGTTCCGCAGCAACCTACGAGGATAGGTACAGTGGAAGAAATCACACCCTGATTTCATCCCACCTCATCCTTCGACCTATCGAAGGGTTTTTTTAATGTCTGCGGATCGCGTAATGAAACACACATATCAAAGGAGGAACACACATGAAGAAGTTTTGGCAACTTTTGCTGATGGCGATGCTTGCGGTACTTGTACTTGCAGCATGCGGCAACGACAGCAAAAAAGAAGAAACACCGGCAGATGAAAATCCAGCTGGCGAAGAAACGAAAACAGATACACAATCAACGGATACAACAAGTTATCCATATACGCTGACAGATGCAGCGGGCGAAGAAATTACATTGGAACAAGCACCTGAAACTGTAATTTCATTAATTCCAAGCAACACAGAAATTTTATTTGGTATCGATGCAGGAGATAAAGTAATCGCTGTAACAGAAAACGATGACTTTCCTGAAGAAGTAGCAGAACTTGATACAGTAGGGGACTTCACGGTCAATGTGGAAAAAGTGATTTCATTGCAGCCAGAAGCAGTATTTGCACACGAAATGATGATGGGTTCAAGTGAAGAAGGTTTGAACCAAATTCGTGACGCTGGCATTCCAGTGATCGTCGTTCCGAATGCGGGTACATTTGACGAGACGTATGCATCGATTGAAATGATTGGTGAAGTGATGGACAAAAATGCAGAAGCTAATCAAATCGTCGAAGATATGAAAACAAAAATTGCAGATATCGAAAAGAAAGCAGCGGATATTACAGACAAGAAGCGCGTGTTTGTTGAAAACTCCGATGCACCTGAGATCTATACACCAGGAAAAGGGACGTTCCCACAGCAATTCTTGGATATGATTCACGCTGAAAACATCGTGACAGAAGAAGGTTGGATTATGATCAGCCCTGAAACGATTGTAGATGAAAATCCGGATGTTATTTTGGCTATGTATAGCTACGTTCCAAACGTTGTAGAAAATATTAAAACGCGTGACGGGTTTGATGCGGTGACTGCGATCAAAGAAGATCAAGTCATTCAACTGGATGAAGATATCACAAGCCGTACAGGTCCACGTTTAGCTGATGGATTAGAATTATTTGCGAAAGCAATCTATCCTGAGGTATTCGGTGAATAAAACCGCTCTCGCCTATGTCGTGTCGATTGCCACATTGCTTGTGGCAATCTGGCTCGGCGTATCGATCGGTACAGTGAAAATACCAATAGAGACGCTATGGAATCATTCAGATGCGACTGCAAGTAATATATTGTGGAAGATCCGGATGCCGCGTGTATTACTGGCAGGAATTGTCGGTGCATCACTTGCTATTTCAGGAGCCGCTTTCCAAGGGCTACTGAAAAATCCATTAGCTGATCCTTACACCCTCGGAGTGTCATCCGGTGCCTCTGTCGGCGCCGTGATCACACTCTTTTTTGGTATTTCGCTACCGGTACTTGGCGCATTCACCTTACCCGTATTTAGTATGATCGGTGCCGCAGTGACGATGTTTCTAGTAATCGGTTTCGCGCGTCTGGTTGACCGTTCAATGAAAATGGAAACGATTATATTAACAGGAATCATATTTGGTTCATTCCTTGGCTCGGTACTGTCGCTGATGATTGCATTAACGCAAGAAGAACTCCGCCAAATTGTAGGTTGGTTGCTTGGTAGCGTATCGATGCGTGGATGGAAATATATTACGATGGTTCTGCCATTTTTCATCATCGGATCGTTCATGTTGTGGCTGAATCGTCGCGAATTGAATGCTTTACTATTTGGTGAAGAACGTGCGCATCACCTTGGAGTCAATGTAAAACAACGTAAGTTAATGATTCTGCTTGGTGGTTCGGTGTTGACGGGTTCTGCCGTGGCGGTGTCGGGAACAATTGGCTTCGTCGGCTTAGTTGTACCGCATATGACACGGATGCTTTGGGGTTCCGATCATCGACACGTTCTACCGTTATCCTTATTCAATGGGGCCTCGTTACTCATCATTTGTGATCTTGTAGCACGAACGATTATTTCGCCGGCTGAATTACCGGTCGGTGTCATTACGGCATTCATTGGCGCTCCGGTGTTTGCTTATATCTTTTATAAACAGCGTAGAAAAGGAGCGATGTGACCATGTTGCAAGTGGAAAATTTATCGGGAGGCTACGGCAAGGAACCGATTGTGCGAAATGTGTCGTTCCACGTGGAAAAAGGAGAAGTTCTTGGGATTTTAGGTCCGAATGGTAGTGGTAAATCGACGTTATTGAAGATTATTTCGGGAATTTTGCCGAAACAAAGCGGCAAGGTAATGATAGCTGGAAAGCCTTCTGGTGCGTATACACAAAAGCAATTTGCCCAACAAGTAGCGGTCCTTCCACAACTCCATGCCCATGCGTTTTCGCATACAGTGAAAGACACCGTGGCACTCGGCCGTTATCCATATCAGTCAGGAATTTTCTCGAGTTGGTCGGAGCTGGACGAGCAAGCTGTACAGGAAGCGATGCACCATACAGGCGTCACACGATATGAAAATACTCCAATTGAATTATTATCAGGGGGCGAGCAACAGCGCGTATTCGTTGCCCAAGCACTCGCTCAGCAAGCGCCTATTTTATTATTGGATGAACCAACGAACCATCTTGATATCGCGCACCAGCAACAATTGCTCGATACAATCCGCAATCAAGCAAGACAGAAGGGGATCACGGTCATCTCGGTCTTTCACGACATTAACTTGGCTGCTCTCTATTGTGATCGCTTGTTGTTGTTGAAGAACGGGGAAGTCGCATCGATCGGCGTGCCGCAAGATGTCGTACTCGAACAAGAAATTCATGAAGTGTACAATGCGCGCGTTAAAACACAACCGCACCCCGAAATGCCGAAGCCTCAAATGACGCTATTGCCGAACTTGCAAGAAAAGGTGGAGCTGTTTTGTGTAAAGAAAGCAGACGTTTCGATTCAGCGAGATCACGTATTATTGCAATCAAGCCAGCCGCTGAAGACGATTTCCTCTGCAGTACATAATGCAGGCCTTGGCTGGTACCGGACGTTTGTCAATCGAGGTGTACGTGCGGATTATATGATCGATGATGTACAGCGCGAGAACACCGAATACTTGCGCGCGCTAGGTTATCATCTAACAGACACGGTCGCCATGATGACTGCAGTCAGTCCTGAACATGTTGAAGTCGAAGAATACGAAGGGGAATTCGGTTCAATCGTTGTAGTAGTAACAGCGGGTATTGGAAACGCTGTCGACGTCTCGAAGTCTTGGTTACGAGAAGATATTCCGTACATCGGTACAATCAATACGTGGGTATTCATTAATGGCGAATTAAGTGAGGAAGGGTTCGTTCAGGCGTTGATCACAGCGACCGAAGCGAAAGTGAAAGCACTGCAAGACGAGAAAGTGAAGGATCCCGAGTCTGGAACGCTAGCAACCGGTACATCGACCGACAGTCTGTTGATTGCGTCTACACAGCAAGGAACGTATTTGCCTTATGCCGGACCGATTACGCAACTCGGAAAACTGATTGGTAAAGGCGTTTACGAGTGTACAGTGCGGGCTATTCACTCCTATCGTTTAGCAGTAGGTGATGACAGATGATTCCTGCTCATTTCATTGCGATCGCGATCGGCATGGTGCTCGACCGTCTCATCGGAGATCCACCCAACTGGCCGCATCCCGTGAAGTTGCTCGGTACGACAATTGGAAACTTGACGAAGCTGTTGAATAAAGGTCGCATGCGTACAATTAAAGGTGCCATACTCTGGCTGTTTGTTTGCATGACAACGTTTCTACTCGTGATTTGGCTCGTCAGTATCGCCTATCGTCTTCATTTGCTAGTAGGTATCGCAGTCGAAGCGTTGCTTATTGCGGCAGGACTTGCACAAAAAAGTTTGCGTGATGCAGCGCTTGAAGTTTACAAACCATTACAATCTAAAGGTTTGAAAGAAGCACGTGAGAAACTAAGTTGGATTGTGGGTAGGGATACGAAGAAGCTCGATGAGAGTGAAATATCACGCGCCACGATCGAAACTGTTTCAGAAAACACGTCTGACGGTGTCACCGCTCCGTTATTTTGGGCATTCTTGCTTGGTGCACCTGGCTTATGGCTATATAAAGCGGTCAATACACTCGATTCCATGATTGGCTATAAAGATGAGCGCTATCGTGAATTTGGAAAAGTTTCAGCGCGTATGGATGATCTCTTTAACTGGATCCCTTCAAGAATTACAGGATTGCTTATTCTATTGTTCACTCCAAATGAAGGCGGACATTCATTGAAACAGCGGATTAGCGGTTGGTTAGGTGATGCCAAAAAGCATATGAGCCCCAATAGTGGCTATCTGGAAGCGGCTACTGCTTGGCAACTCAATATTCAGTTAGGCGGTAGTAGTACATATCGAGGTGTAGTATCAAAACGGGCGATACTTGGTCCGGCAGTCATTGCGAATAAAGAACATATCCGCTCCGCTACCTATCAAATGCAACTTGTGTCTTGGACATTCTGGTCGCTAGGCACAGTACTAGGAGGGATTTTCTATGCGATTGCCTGAACATGGCGCGAACAGCAAACGATTATATGCATCAATGAATATTCCCCTGCCTGAAGAAGTGCTCGATTTTAGTGAAAACTGTAATCCGGTAGGGCCACCGCCATCCATAGTGGAGGCTTGGCCAGAATTACTCACTACGCTCAACAGCTACCCAGATCCGGACGGACAGCCTTTCCTTTTTGCGGTTTCGACTTTTCATCAAGTCGAAGAACGACAAGTACTCGTTGGTAACGGTGCAGCGGAACTTCTATCGTTATTGGCTGGGCATTACCAGGGTAAACGGGTGCTGCTAATTGACCCCACGTTCTCTGAGTATCGTGCTACGCTTATAGCGAACGGAGCGGAAGTAGTATCGCTTCAGGCTAATGAGACAGACGGTTTTCAATTGCCCATGCAGCGTATTCTTGAGTCGTTACCAAAAGTGAATGCAATCTATATTTGCACACCGAATAATCCGACGGGGATATTGCCTACAAAAAGTGAGTTACTGAAGATTATAGAAGCCGCTAAAAATAGCGGAACAGACGTCGTTCTGGATGAAGCATTCATTGATTTCGTCGATGAAGCAAAGTCCTTCATTTCGCAAGTGGCTAACTATCCGAACTTGTTGATAGTACGTTCGATGACGAAAATGTACGCGATTCCGGGTATTCGTTTAGGATATTTGATCGCCCATCCTGAGCGTATCGAATCGCTGAAACTGCGGGCGTCACATTGGCATGTGAACGGGCTCGCCGCTGAAATCGGTGTATGGTGTTTGCGTGAAGACGCTTATCGTGAGCAAGCGATTCAACACGCACAAAGAGAACGATTGAAGATGAAACAGTTTTTGCGCTCACATGATTGCAAAGTACTTGATTCCTCAGCAAATTATCTCGTCATGAAACCGAAACAAGATGGGAAAAAACTTTATCACGATTTATTAAAACAAGGCATCGTCCTTCGCCATTCGGAAAACTTCCGCGGGATGGATGGACGCTGGTTACGTATTGGCATGAAGTCCGAAAAGATGATGGACACACTGCGGGAGGCGATGGATCAATGGTTCAAGGAACAGTAACATTCATCAGTGGTGGAGCGCGTAGTGGGAAAAGTGCGTATGCAGAACGTCTTCTTACGGATCAATCAGCAGGCCGTCTTGTCTATATCGCATCCGGCATAGCATCTGATGACGAAATGAAGCAACGGATCGATAAGCATAAAGAAGATCGCCGAGACGCGGACTGGCTTACGATTGAACAACCGAAGAATCTCCATGAAGCGTTGCCGTTTTTGCAACCGGGTGATCTTGTACTTTGGGATTGTCTGACAACTTGGCTCGCCAATGAATTGTACGAAGGGTACGAAGAAGGCACACCTTGCGTTCATCGCCCAGGGTGCTTGGAACAAAAACAGAAACAATTACTTCATACGATTATGCAAATGAACGAAGTCGTCGCTCATCTAGTCATCGTATCTAACGAAGTCCTCGATGAGTGGGTGCGATACGGAGAAGAGACGGAAATCTACCGCCAAACGATCGGCACATTGCATCAGCGAATCGTTGAGCTAGCAGACCAGGCGATTGAGATGGACCACGGGATTCCAATTGTTTGGAAAGGTGAGAAGTTATGAACGGATTAATGATCGTCGGCACAGCTTCAGATGTCGGCAAGACGATGATTTGCACTGCACTATGCCGATTGTTTTCGAATGAAGGCGTTCAAGTAGCACCTTTCAAATCACAAAACATGTCAGGCTTCTCCGAAACACTAGCAGACGGACGTGAAATCAGCCGATCTCAATTTCAGCAAGCAGAAGCGGCTCGCACGGAACCAATTGTTGAAATGAATCCGATATTGATGAAGCCGGGAGAAGACATGAAGGCAGATGTTCTATTTATGGGCGTACCACTCGAGAGGGTAGACGGACAATACTTTCGAAAAGAGTGGTTCGATAAAGGACTCGAAACCATTCAGCAAGCACTAGATTATTTATCCGATCACTACGACATGCTAATTATTGAAGGGGCAGGAAGTACTGCAGAAGTGAATTTGATGGATCGTGAGCTAACGAATATGCGCGTAGCAGAGCTCGCAGATGTACCGGTCCTGCTCGTAGCGGACATTTCTAAAGGCGGTGCTTTTGCATCGATTATTGGCACACTGCAATTACTATCGGAAGAACGACGTCGACGCATCAAAGGTATAATCATCAATAAGTTTTATGGGGACGCCTCTTATTTCGAAGATGGGGTACAGTTCATTGAAGACTATACAGGTATTCCCGTTGTAGGGGTCATACCCATCCTAGAAAACCATGGCATACCAGAAGAGGATATGGACCGGGAGACGCTTCCCGCAATGGAAGGTATAGATGTTTACGAACAATGGGCTACTCACGTAAAAAAACATATCAATTGGCCGTTAATTCAGACCATGTTGGAGTAAAGGAGCGAGAAGATGAATAGCATTTTACTAGCGCTCCAATTTTTCACGTCGCTGCCTGTCCATAAAGAGTTACCGCTCGGGAAAAAGGAAGTATCGGGCATGTATATCGCTTTGCCGTTTGTCGGTGGTGGTATTGGACTGTTACTCGCGGGAGTTGCATACATAACGAGTGATTTCAATAGTTTTCTTGCGGCTGTACTGATCTTGCTGGCAGGACTGATCGCAACGGGCGGCTTACATGTAGATGGCTTTGCCGACCTTGGTGATGCGTTCTTTTCCTATCAGGATCGGGAAAAACGTTTGACAATTATGGATGACCCCCGGCTCGGTGCGTTCGGCACGTTGTCGCTACTCGTTTTACTCTGTTTGAAAATCGGTCTGTTCATTGAAATCCTACAGCTCGCAAACGGTTGGGTATTGCTCGTGGCGGTGCCGATTCTTTCTCGCGCAGCTTTAGTCGCGTATTACACGCTGACGAAAACCGCAAAAACAAGTGGTATAGCATACTTTTTCAAAAATCATTTCCTACGTGGACGCATGTTGCTCGCTTCAAGCACAATCAGCATCGTGACAGTGGTTTTAGTAAGTATTCAATACCGTTCATTTGTACTAATTCCCGTCTTGCTACTCGTGATTTGCTTGTCTATTTGGCTATATAATCGCTGGACGATCAAACATTTTGGCGGTGTTACAGGGGATCTATGCGGTGCATTTATTGAAGGAATGGAGGTTTTATTATGGCTCGTCCTTATCGTTTATTTCTCATCCGGCATTTAAAATCGACTTCGAACGGAAATGGGCAATACTGCGGCTGGACGGATTGTGATTTGATTTCAAATGAAGGAGATCCAATCGATTTTCCGGTCGCTGTGCCACATGTTTTTTGCAGTGATTTAAAGAGAACGATTCAAACGGCCGCCATCTATTTCCCACAAGCGACTTTTGAAGCGGATCCGCGCGTAAGAGAATGTAATTTCGGAGATTTTGAAGGCAAGACTTATGCGCAATTAAAAAATGATCCCGACTATCGTAATTGGCTGAATGATCCGTGGCATGTACCGCCACGCAACGGCGAAAGCTTGGGACACGTAAAGTCACGCGTGCTGGATGCGTTAGCCGAATTACCCAATGACTCGGTTGTCGTGACACATGGCGGCGTGATCCGGGTAGTGCTTGATACGTTCACGCAAGACGACCGATCATTTTGGGACTGGGATGTATCGAACGGCTCAATCTGGCAACTCGAGTGGGCTAGTAAGGAAGAGTTCAAGGAGGGGAAGCCATGCACGTCTTTATCGGAGGTGCCTATAACGGCAAAACAGACTATGTAAGACGTTGGATTGGTGACAAGGCGGCATGTTTCTGTACAATGGATACAACCGCGACGGCCAAGCCTAGTGAATCACTTGTTATTAGTGGCTTACATGAGTGGTTGATGCATACCGATAAAACGGAGGCAGAAGCACGCGATGCTGTACAGCAAATAATTAGCTCCGACACAGTTTTTATTCTAACCGACATGGGTCGTGGCATCGTTCCTCTTGACGCCAAACAGCGAGACCTTCGCGATCGGTGCGGCCGGTTATATCAACACTTATTTGCGGAAGCAACAAACGTCACAAGAATTTGGTACGGTATTCCACACACAATCAAAGGAGTGAAGTGAAATGAAAATTTATACGAGAACGGGCGATAAGGGAACAACGGCTTTAATTGGAGGACGCGTAGCAAAAGACGACTTGCGCGTCGAAGCATACGGCACGATCGATGAACTGAATTCATTCGTCGGCAAGGCGATGACGGAACTCGACACAGAGAAATTCGCGGACATCCTAACTGACCTTGAAACTATCCAAAATGAATTATTCGACGGTGGCGGTGACTTGGCGAACGTCATGAAAGAACGCCACTACAAGCTCGACGAAGAGCCGATCACAGTTCTCGAGCAACGAATCGACAAGTTGATGGAAGAAGCACCTGAACTCGAACGCTTCATCCTACCTGGAGGATCACCAGCTGCTGCAACATTGCACATCGCGCGTACCGTAACCCGCCGAGCAGAACGCGTGACGGTTACACTAATGAACGCAGCAGACGACGTTTCACCAGTCGTCGTGCGCTACTTAAACCGTCTTTCGGATTACCTATTCGTAGCGGCACGCATTGTAAACGCACGTCTAGGAATTGCAGACAACGAATATGTCCGCAGTGCCAAAGTATTCCGCACAAGTGAGAAAAAAGATAAGTAATTGCAGGGGAAAAGGGATGACAGGCTGAAGCTGTCATCCCTGTTTTTGTGTGTCGCTCTATTGAGTGGCGTGACCGCTCTATGCGGATGTTTGAGTGCTCTATCAGGCCGCGTGACCGCTCTATGCGGACATCTGAGTGCTCAATCTGGCCGCGTGACCGCTCTATGCGGATGTTTGAGTGCTCTATCAGGCCGCGTGACCGCTCTATGCGGACGTTCGAGTGCTCTATCAGGCCGCGTGACCGCTCTATGCGGACGTTTGAGTGCTCTATCGCGCCACATATCCGCTCTATGCAGACGTCCAAGCGCTCTATCAACTCCCACAATCACACTCGAATCACATCATACAACTTCGCAAACTCTCTCATACTCAAAATCTTCGGCACGGGGTACAACGGATTGGCTTCAGATGCCGCTCGTTCGACCATCAGCGGAATATCTTTCTTCACGATCCCTTCCACCTGCTCAGGGATCCCCATCAAACGGTTCAACATGCGAATTTCCTCAATAAACTTCTCCGCCTTCATTCGTTTCGTATCCGAACGACTCGTAATTCCAATTAAATCAGCCAACTCTGAGAGGGGCTCATAGACAGTTTTTCCATAATACTCGAGCACGTGTGGCAAGATAATTGCATTCGCTAATCCATGCGGTATATTATAAAATCCGCCGAGTGTATGTGCAATTGCATGCACATTGCCTACGTACGCCCGTGTGAATGCCTTTCCAGCCAAATAAGAAGCCCACTGCATATTTGTTCGTGCAGTTAGATTTTCACCATTACGATACGCTTCATATAAATTTGCAAACACCAACTGCACCACTTCGCGACTATCTTTCCATGTTTCCTTCGTATTACTGTTACCAATATACGCCTCAACTGCATGTGTCAACGCATCAATACCGGTGGCAGCGGTAATCGAAGGTGGCAACTTGATGGTAAGTAGGGGGTCGAGCACTGCGTAATGTGGAATCAATGAAGTATCGCTGATCGCATACTTCTCATGCGTCCTGCTATTTGTCACCACCGCGGCCAATGTTGCTTCGCTTCCAGTACCTGCAGTTGTCGGTACCGTAAACAACGTCGGAATTCGCTTGCGCACATGGAATAAACCCTTCAGTTCGGGAATATGTTTATTGGGTCTGGCAATGCGTGCACCGACCGCTTTCGCGCAATCAATTGGTGACCCGCCACCAAACGCAATCAACGCCTCGCATTCGTTCGCTAGATACAACCCACGCGCTTCCTCAATATTATCAATTGTCGGGTTCGCAACCGTCTTGTCATAGACTAAGTACTTGATGCCGAGTGAATCAAGCCCAACGAGCATGACATCTAGTAAACCAAGTTTCGCAATATCACGGTCTGTAATAATCAGCACGCTACCAATTCCGAGACTCTTCACCTTACCGGCAAGCCCCTCCAGGCTCCCAGGACCAATGAGTAGCTCAGGTTCACGCCATGGCAATAAGTACATACCCGCCTTGAGCCCGTTTTGAAATAAACGTGCGTATAATCGATACATAACCAAAACCCCTCTCCAATGCGCACAGCACATTATGAAAACGTTATCATTAATTAAGGGAATTTGCTATATTGATATATAGTGAAAAGCGAATAATTTCAAAAGTGAAGCTGATGGGGGATTTCAAGTGAAAAGATGTGCTTCCAACGCTTCACTTTTACTCGCAAAAGCCGTTCTTCGTTACGGCTCTTCATGCAGGCCCATAGGAAAGCGTCCGCCAGCTGGAGCTTCCATCCCGTCATACTTACAACTTCACTCACCACTTTCAGCACTCACGGGGTAAAGGATTGGAAAAGTCAACCTACTCAAAGAAAAATAAAATTTCGAAAAACTGTTGACTGAATGATCATTCATTATTACACTATACATAGAATATAATTGAAAGCGGTTTCTCATTAGGGGTTTTACAGAGAAGCAAAGGAAGGGGAGAAAGAGATGAACACACTACTCATCGCAAACTGGGTATTATTTGTAGCAGTCGTCGTATACGGCTTCGGTCTATTCCTATATTTATTAAAAACCCGATACGAATTCATTCGACTGGGGAGAAAAGAAGAATTCGACAACGACATCAAAGCGCGTTTGAAAAAAATCTGGGTCTATGTATTTGGACAAAAGAAACTATTGAAAGATAAAAAGAGTGGGGCTATTCACGTCATGTTCTTCTATGGCTTCCTACTCGTACAATTTGGCGCTATCGACCTGATCTGGAAAGGATTAAAGCCGGGTTCACATCTGCCACTGGGCCCGTTGTATCCAGCATTTACATTCTTCCAAGAGATCGTCGTATTCGTCATACTAGTAGCGGTCGTCTGGGCATTCTACCGTCGTTACATGGAGAAGCTTGTTCGTCTAAAGCGTGGTTGGAAATCAGGTCTAGTTCTTATTTTTATCGGACTACTGATGCTCTCCACACTAGTCGCAAACGGCGCGAACATGATTTGGCACAATGAAGGCACGACATGGACAGAGCCAATGGCGTCAATCATCGCAACGGTGTTCAGCGGAGTACCTACAGGCGTAGCCGTCACGATATTCTTTATCGGTTGGTGGGTACACTTACTGACATTGCTGACGTTCTTAGTGTATGTGCCACAATCCAAGCACGCGCACTTGATCGCAGGTCCAGCAAACGTGTATTTCCATCGCTTGGATCACGCAGGTCGTTTGAAGCCTATCGATTTTGAAGCGTTGGAAGAAATTGAAGACGAAGAGGACATGCCACCACTAGGTGTTGGTAAGATCACGGACTTCACACAAGCGCAAATGATCGACTTTTATGCATGTGTAGAATGTGGACGCTGTACGAATATGTGTCCTGCAACAGGTACAGGTAAAATGCTGTCACCGATGGACTTGATCACGAAACTTCGTGACCACCTGACAAACACAGGAGCGATCATGACGAAGCAACAGCCGTGGGTACCTCAACTCATGTTTAAAAACTCACAAGGAAATCAATTGGCACTCGCTGCTACGGCAGAAGGAATGACAATGGATGAACTATACAATCCTTCATTGATCGGCGATGTCATCACAGAAGAAGAGATCTGGGCATGTACAACGTGCCGTAACTGTGAAGACCAGTGTCCGGTTATGAATGAACACGTAGATAAAATTATCGACCTTCGCCGTTATCTTGTTATGACGGAAGGGAAGATGAACCCGGATGCACAGCGCGCGATGACAAACATCGAACGTCAAGGTAATCCATGGGGCCTTAACCGTAAAGAGAAAGAAAACTGGAGAGATGCACGTCCAGACTTGCACATCCCGACAGTGAAAGAAGCGAAGAAAGCTGGAGAAGACTTTGAATACTTACTATGGGTAGGTTCCATGGGAGCATTTGATAACCGCTCACAGAAAATTGCTCTATCGTTCGCACATTTATTGAATGAAGCAGGGGTAAGCTTCGCGATTCTTGGTAACAAAGAGAAGAACTCTGGGGACACACCACGTCGTCTCGGAAATGAATTCTTATTCCAAGAGCTCGCTACAGCGAATATCGCAGAATTTGAAAAAGCGAACGTTTCAAAAATTGTTACAATCGATCCGCACGCTTACAATATTTTCAAAAATGAATACCCTGACTTCGGTCTGCAAGTCATCGTGAAACACCATACTGAATTACTTCATGAATTGGTGATGGCAGGCAAACTTGTACCGAAACATGCAATCGATGAAGTGATCACATTCCATGATTCTTGTTACTTAGGACGCTACAACGATGTCTATGATCAGCCGAGAGAAATACTTAAAGCGATTCCAGGTGTTACACTCGTTGAAATGGAACGTAACCGTGAAGACGGTATGTGTTGTGGAGCTGGTGGCGGAATGATGTGGATGGAAGAAGACACAGGGCAGCGCGTTAACGTTGCACGTACTGAACAAGCGCTGGAAGTCAGCCC
Organism: Sporosarcina ureae; assembly: GCF_002109325.1. GTDB lineage: Bacteria > Bacillota > Bacilli > Bacillales_A > Planococcaceae > Sporosarcina > Sporosarcina ureae_C. The sequence goes on from NZ_CP015348.1 coordinate 2,439,441, forward strand.
AGGAATCATCTCCTCTGGATGTCCGTATTGCTTGACGATGCTATCCGACGGAACGAAAGCAGTTGAAGTCGAATATCAAGTCGGCACATACGATATCGCTGAACTATTAGAACGCTCTATTTTTGGAGAACACGAAACAGTGGCTGAACCTGTAGTAGAGGAAGAAGTAGTTGTACAAGAAGAAGTGCTTGCAGAGCCTGAATTGGCTGTAACGGTTGAAACAGAGGATGAAGCACCGAAAAACGACGATGGAAAACAAGATTAAAATTATTGCGAATACCGTGTAAATACCGTACAATTAAGAGTATCTAAAACGCTAACATGCAACTGAATAGATAAATGAGAGGGTCTTCGTGCCCTCTTCTTTATTAGACAAATATCGAGCGAGCGTTCAGTCAGTACACAAAATAGGAGGAATTTGAAAATGAGAACAGTAATCTTACAAGGTGCTAGAACACCATTTGGAAAACTAAGCGGTGCATTGCAGTCCCAAACAGCAAGCGATCTTGGTGGTATCGCAATAAAGGAAGCGCTTTCACGCGCTGGAGTACAAGGCGATGAAGTAGACGAAGTCATCATGGGAACAGTATTGCAAGCAGGCCAAGGTCAAATTCCTTCCCGTCAAGCAGCTGTCAAAGGCGGCATTCCATACGGCGTTAAAACAGAAACAATTAACAAAGTATGTGCTTCAGGCATGCGCAGTATCACACTCGGAGATCAGCTCATCCGTCTTGGCGATGAGACGACAATCGTCGCAGGCGGTATGGAATCTATGACCAACGCACCGTATTATGCAAATGTCCGTTCAGGTTTGAAAATGGGCGATAGCACATTGGTAGACGGCATGATCTATGATGGACTGACATGTTCATTCTCCGAAGGCAATGTCCACATGGGCACATACGGAAACAGCACAGCAAACGACTTCTCTGTGAGCCGTGAAACGCAAGATAAATGGTCACTGCGCAGTCATGAACGTGCGCTTGCAGCAATCGATAACGGATTATTCGCAGAAGAAATCGTTGGAGTCAGCATTCCACAACGTAAAGGCGATCCGATCGTTGTAACGGAAGACGAAGGTCCACGTAGAGGTAGCTCGCTTGAAGCGCTAGCTAAATTGCGTCCGGCTTTCGGTAAAGAAGGCAGTGTCACAGCAGGAAATGCACCAGGCATCAATGACGGAGCGTGCGCGGTTGTCTTAATGAATGAAGAAGAAGCGAAAAAGCAAGGCAAAGAACCACTTGCGGTTATTCTCGGGCACGCAGAAGTCGCGATCGAACCAGAACGTTTCCCTGAAACACCAGGTCACGTCATCAAGGCATTACTTGAGAAAACAGGTAAAACTGCAGACGAAATCGATCTATACGAAATCAATGAAGCATTCGCAGTCGTTGCGCTGGCTAGCTCACAAATTGCTGGGCTCGATGAAGAAAAAGTTAACGTCAATGGTGGAGCAGTCGCACTAGGACACCCAATCGGTGCAAGTGGAGCGCGTGTTGTGCTTACACTAGCAAATGAATTAAAACGTCGTGGTGGCGGAATCGGTATCGCAGCAATCTGTTCAGGTGGCGGCCAAGGCGATGCCATCATGATTGAAGTACCTAAAACTAACTGATTGGGGGATTCCAAATGACAATTGAACATGTATTCGTAATCGGTGCAGGACAAATGGGTGGAGGAATCGCCCAGGTCTGTGCACAAGCGGGCTATCAAGTGACACTTCATGATCTAAATGAAGAAGCGTTTGATCGAGGTTTTAAGGTCATCACGAAGAACTTGGAACGCAATGTAGAAAAAGGTCGTATGACAGAAGAAGAAAAAGAAACGGTTCTAGGACGTTTCACGAAATCGACTGATATGCAAAATGCCAAAAATGCCGATATCGTCATCGAAGCGGCAGTTGAAAATATGGCGGTTAAATCAAAGATCTTTGCAGAACTGGATGAAATTACGCCAGAGCATACAATTCTTGCGACCAATACGTCTTCGTTGCCAATCACAGAAATTGGTGCAGCAACAAAACGCCCAGGTAAAGTAATCGGCATGCACTTCATGAATCCGGTACCGGTCATGAAGCTCGTAGAAGTCATCCGAGGACTCGCAACAGATGATGATGTCTATCAAGCGGTCGAAGACATGACGAAAAAGCTCAATAAAACACCAGTTGAAGTGAATGACGCACCTGGATTTGTTGCAAACCGTGTGCTGATGCCGATGATCAACGAGGCGATCTTTACATTATACGAAGGCGTCGCAACGAAAGAAGCAATTGACGATGTCATGAAAATGGGGATGAATCATCCAATGGGGCCCCTGCAGTTGGCAGATTTCATTGGACTCGATACATGCCTCTACATTATGGAAACACTGTATGAAGGATTCGGCGATTCAAAATACCGACCATGTCCATTATTGCGTAAGTACGTGAAAGCAGGCTGGTACGGTAAGAAAACAGGTCGCGGTTTCTATACCTACGAATAAATTGATTAAGCTGAAAGCAAGAGGTGAGAAGGATGGACTTTACATTAACAGAAGAACAACAAATGATGCGCCAAATGGTTCGTGATTTCGCAAAGAACGAGATCGAACCTTGGATTCCTCGGATGGAAGATGGGGAGTTTCCACGTGAACTACTAGAGAAAATGGGCGAGCTTGGATTGATGGGAATTACAGCGCCTGAACAATATGGAGGTTCAGAGATGGACTTCCTGTCATATATCATCGCGATTCACGAACTATCGAAAGTCAGCGCCGTCATGGGCGTCGTGTTGTCTGTCCATACTTCTGTTGGAATGAATCCAATCCTCTACTTCGGTACGGAAGAACAAAAGAACCGCTACTTGCCGAAGATGGCATCAGGTGAATACCTTGGTGCATTCTGCCTGACAGAAGCATCTTCTGGGTCAGACGCAGGTTCATTGAAAACAAAAGCGAAGCGAGTCGACGACCATTACGTGATCAACGGCTCTAAAATGTTCATTACAAACGGTGGAGAAGCAGATGTCTACATCGTCTTTGCCAACACTGCTCCTGAAAAAGGAACGTACGGCATCACCGCATTCATCGTCGACCGAGATACACCGGGATTATCGATTGGCAAAGACGAAAAGAAAATGGGTCTACATGGCTCACGTACCGTCGCGCTGAGCTTCGACAATATGAAAGTACCTGTTGAAAATAGGCTTGGTGAAGAAGAAGGCGGCTTCAAAATTGCCATGGCCAACCTCGACGTAGGCCGAATCGGAATCGCAGCCCAATCACTAGGCATAGCAGAAGCCTCACTAGAAGCCGCTGTAGATTACGCAAAAGAACGCGAACAATTCGGCAAACCAATCGCCGCCAACCAAGGCATTGGATTCAAACTAGCCGACATGGCAACCGCAACAGAAGCGGCCCGCCTACTAGTCTACCGCGCAGCGTGGCTACGAACAGAAGGCAAACCATGCGGCAAAGAAGCCTCCATGGCCAAACTATTCGCATCCCAAGCAGCCGTAGACAACTCCATAGAAGCCGTCCAAGTATTCGGAGGCTACGGCTACACCAAAGACTACCCAGTAGAACGCTACTTCCGCGACGCAAAAGTATGCCAAATCTACGAAGGCACAAGCGAAATCCAAAAAGTAGTCATCGCCAAGCACGTCACGAACTAAAGTTAGACGCGCTTAGGGGAGCACATGGCACGGTTATGACGCACTTTGGCAAGATGACTTACATCAACTTACTAATTTAGTAATGTCAGCTTGCTTCAACAAGTTATAAGTAGGGATTGGAGCGGAAGACAGGGCGACTCCGGGAGGATCAGCGTGCGCCTTGAGACCCTGGACTGAACGAAGTGAGGGAAGCGGCTCAAGCCACGCCCTCCGGAAAGCGTCCCTGTCTGGAGCTCCAATCACCAAACCACAAGCCAACATCAAGCCTTACTATTTTCAATGCGACTTTCATTAACCAAACAAAAGGGTGGGAAAACAATGGACTTTAAATTATCAGAAGAACACGAAATGATTAGAAAAATGGTACGCGACTTTGCACAAAAAGAAGTAGCGCCAACCGCAGCACAACGAGACGAAGACGAAACCTTCGACATGGACATCTTCCACAAGATGGCCGAACTCGGACTCACAGGCATTCCATGGCCAGAAGAATACGGCGGCATCGGCAGCGACTTCCTAGCCTACGTCATCGCAGTAGAAGAACTATCCCGTGTCTGCGCATCCACAGGCGTCGTCCTGTCCGCACACACATCTCTAGCAGGATGGCCACTATACAAATACGGCAACGAAGAGCAAAAACAAAAATACTTACGTCCACTTGCAGAAGGTTCGAAAATGGGCGCATACTGCTTAACGGAAGCAGGCTCAGGATCAGACGCAGGCGGCATGAAAACTACGGCAAAGCTTGACGGTGACGACTACGTGCTAAACGGCTCGAAAATCTTCATCACAAACGGCGGAATTGCCGACACATATATCGTCTTCGCTGTAACGGATCCCGAATCCAAACATAAAGGAACGAGCGCATTCATTGTAGAAAGCACATTCGAAGGTTTCTCTGTAGGGAAGAAAGAGAAGAAAATGGGTATTCGTTCATCGCCTACAACAGAAGTTGTACTCGAAAACTGTCGCGTACCGAAAGAAAACCTTCTTGGGGAAGAAGGCGACGGATTCATTATTGCTATGAAAACACTTGACGGTGGACGTAATGGGATTGCAGCTCAAGCAGTCGGCATTGCACAAGGCGCACTCGACGCTGCTGTCGATTACTCAAAAGAGCGTACACAATTCGGTAAGCCAATCGTTGCGAATCAAGGTATCAGCTTCAAATTGGCGGATATGGCAACTGCGACAGAAGCTTCTCGTCTATTGACATACCAAGCAGCATGGCTTGAATCCAATGATCTGCCATATGGTAAAGCATCTGCCATGGCCAAACTAATGGCTGGTGATACAGCGATGAAAGTGACTACTGAAGCGGTTCAAGTGTTTGGCGGCTACGGTTATACGAAAGATTATCCGGTAGAACGCTATATGCGTGACGCGAAAATTACGCAAATCTATGAAGGTACACAAGAAATTCAACGTCTCGTCATTTCTCGTATGCTGACGAAATAACAGGGGGTCTACCCAATGCCAAAACATGAAGTGAAATCTACTGTCAAAGATGAAGAGCTTATTCAGAGGAGACGCGAACAAATTAGTCGAGGCGCTGTTAAGCTGTTTATCAACAAAGGGTTTCACCGTACGACAACACGTGAAATTGCCAAAGAAGCCGGCTTCAGTATAGGGACGCTGTATGAGTATATCCGGACAAAGGAAGATGTCCTCTATCTCGTTTGCGACAATATTTACAATGAAGTCAAAATCCGTCTTTCTGAACTCGACACGAATGATAAAACGATAGAAGGATTGCGCGTGGCGATTTCGCGATATTACGAAGTGATCGATCAAATGTCCGATGAGTTCCTCGTCATGTACCAGGAGTCAAAATCCTTGCCGAGAGAAGCATTGCGCTACGTTCTAACGAAGGAGCTGGAGATGGTTGAGCAATTCGAGACGATCATCCGCCGATGCATGGAAGCAGGAAATCTGCGTATTGGGCCGGATGAAGTATCGTTGACAGCGCACCATATTTTAGTATCGGGTCAAATGTGGTCGTTTAGAAGATGGGCACTGCGCAAAGAGTATTCATTGCAACGCTATATCGATATACAAACAGAGCAAATTATCAAAGGGCTTGAAAAGTAAAACACTTGCAGACTCCGCTGTGACGAGTTCACAGCGACGGTCGGCATGTACGAAAGGCGGAAGGCAAATGGCAACTGAAGAAATATATAAACCGAAACATCATATTCGTTTTGTGACGGCATCCAGTTTATTCGATGGACATGATGCATCCATCAATATCATGCGGAGAATTTTACAGTCTACAGGAGCAGAAGTCATTCATCTCGGACATAACCGATCGGTTGAAGAAGTTGTAAACGCTGCCATTCAGGAAGATGTACAAGGAATTGCGATGTCATCCTATCAAGGTGGCCACGTCGAGTACTTCAAATACATGTATGATTTGTTGAAGGAACGAGGTGCTTCCCATATTAAGATATTCGGCGGTGGTGGAGGAGTCATCATCCCGAAGGAAATCAAAGAGTTGCATGATTACGGTATTGAGTGGATCTTTTCGCCAGAAGACGGTCGAAAACTAGGTCTGCAAGGTATGATTAATAAAATCATGGAACTATCGGATTTCTCCACGACTCCCGAAAGCGAAGAAGCCAACCTGGAACAACTGACAGCAGAAACGCCAGGTATCCTAGCCAATCTAATCACATATGTTGAAGAAAAACATTTGAATAAAGACGAAGCGACGGAGCAGTTGCTTGATCATGCACGCTCCATGTCGAAGCAAACGCCGGTACTTGGAATCACAGGAACAGGCGGAGCGGGTAAAAGTTCATTGACAGATGAATTGATTCGACGTTTCTTACGCGAATTTCCTGACAAAAAAGTTGCGATTCTTTCCGTTGATCCAACGAAACAAAAAACAGGGGGCGCGTTGCTTGGTGACCGTATTCGTATGAATGCGATCTTCAATAACCGTGTCTACATGCGTAGTCTGGCAACACGAGGATCTCGCTCTGAGCTGACAACTGCCATTCATGATGTGCTCGATGTCACAAAAGCAGCTGGCTATGACTTAATCATCGTCGAAACAAGCGGAATCGGGCAAGGAGATGCGCGCATCACGGATATTTCCGACGTGTCGATGTACGTGATGACGAGTGAATTCGGTGCACCGACACAACTTGAGAAAATCGACATGATCGACTTTGCGGATTTGATTGTTATCAATAAATTCGAACGTAAAGGTTCAGAAGATGCATTGATTCAAGTACGCAAGCAATATCAGCGCAGTCACTTACTGTTTGATAAGGATCTTGAAACGATGCCTGTCTACGGTACGATCGCAAGCCAGTTTAACGATAAAGGCACGAATACATTGTTTGCGGCGCTTGTCGATAAACTGAATAAAGCAACAGATTCCGACTGGACGACAAGTTATACTGACTTCGTCACGAATCAAAAACAAACGGTCATTATTCCACCTGACCGCAGCCATTACTTGCGTGAGATCGCATCTACTATCCGCAACTACCATGCGAAATCCAAGGAACAAGAAGAACTGGCGCGTCGCGTGTTCCAATTAGAAGGTGCTATAGAAGCTGTAAAAGAAGCCGATTCCAATGAAGCATTACTGGATTCATTGAACAGCTTGAAAGCGGGCGTCGAAGAGCAACTGACATCCGAAACGAAGCGCACCCTCAAAAACTGGGGGCCGCTGCGCGAGTCTTACGAGCAGGATGAATATATAACCAAAATCCGTGACAAAGAGATACGCACGGCGCTCAACACGATCAGCCTGTCTGGTTTGAAAATCCCGAAAGTGGTCTTGCCGAAGTATAAAGACTATGGAGAAATCCTGCGCTGGGTAAACAGCGAAAACGTTCCAGGGTCATTCCCGTATACAGGAGGCGTATTCCCATTCAAGCGTGTAGGGGAAGATCCACGTCGTCAATTCGCGGGTGAAGGAACACCTGAACGTACGAACCGTCGTTTCCATTACGTATCAAAAGATGATGATGCGAAACGTTTGTCTACGGCATTCGACTCCGTGACGTTATACGGTGAAGATCCAGACGAACGCCCTGATATTTACGGGAAAGTAGGAGAGTCCGGAGTAAGTATTTGTACGCTAGAAGATATGAAGAAGCTTTATGATGGCTTTGATCTTTGTTCGCCTATGACGTCTGTTTCGATGACAATCAACGGACCGGCACCGATAGTTCTGGCGATGTTCATGAATGCGGCTGTTGATCAGCAAGTACGCAAGAAGGAAGAAGAATTAGGTCGTACGTTAACGGTAGAAGAGTTCACAGAAGTACGCGAGATGACGTTCCAAACAGTTCGCGGCACTGTGCAGGCAGATATTCTAAAAGAAGACCAAGGACAGAATACATGTATCTTCTCTACAGAGTTTGCTTTGCGCTTAATGGGCGATATCCAGCAGTACTTCATCGATAAAAAAGTTCGTAATTATTATTCTGTATCCATTTCGGGCTACCATATTGCAGAAGCGGGATCGAACCCGATTTCTCAACTGGCTTTCACGCTTGCAAACGGCTTCACATATGTCGAGTACTATTTAAGCCGCGGAATGAATATCGACGACTTTGCACCGAACTTGTCGTTCTTCTTCTCAAACGGTCTTGATCCAGAATACACAGTAATCGGTCGCGTCGCACGTCGTATCTGGGCGATCACGATGCGCGATAAATACGGTGCGAATGAACGCAGTCAGAAACTGAAATACCATATTCAAACATCTGGCCGCAGTTTACACGCGCAAGAAATCGACTTCAACGACATCCGTACGACATTGCAGGCGTTAATGGCGTTGCAAGATAACTGTAACTCGCTGCATACTAATGCGTACGACGAAGCGATCACGACACCGACAGAAGAATCTGTTCGTCGTGCAATGGCGATCCAGATGATCATCATGAAAGAGCACGGCTTGTCGAAAAACGAAAATCCACTACAAGGCGCATTTGTCATCGAAGAACTGACTAGTCTAGTAGAAGAAGCGGTATTGCAAGAATTCGATCGCCTGAACGATCGTGGCGGCGTACTCGGGTCCATGGAGACTCAGTACCAGCGCGGTAAGATTCAGGAAGAGTCGATGTACTATGAAATGAAAAAGCACTCGGGCGAGCTACCGATTATCGGCGTCAACACGTACTTGAATCCGAATCCGCCGTCTGAGGAAGACATTGACAATATGGAAATTGCACGTGCGACTCAGGAAGAAAAGCAGATTCAAATCAGTAATCTGCGTGCATTCCATTCGACACATGCAGACGAGTCGGAGCAGGCACTTGCGAGACTACAGGAAGTGGCTGTCACTGGCGGCAACGTCTTCGCGGAGCTAATGGAAACGGTCAAAGTCGCAAGTCTAGGCCAAATCACCAATGCTTTGTATGAAGTAGGCGGCCAGTACCGACGTAATATGTAACGCGTCTCGAAAAGGGGATGTCACAGAAGCCATAACTTCTGGCGGCATCCTCTTTTTTTAATGGGTTTAAGTTCAAAGTCAAAGTGTAGGTGCAATGAAGAGGGCATGGGATGGAAGCTCCAGTTGGCGGACGCTTTCCCATGGGCTCTCGGTGAGCCGACCAGGTCGCAAGCTCCCTTTTGGTTGTCTCATCTTTCGAGCTGATCCATCGGGAAGAGCCGTAGCGAAGAACGGCTTTTGCGAGTAAAAGCGAAGCGTTAGGAGCACATCTTTGCACTTCGCCACCAACTTCCGCTTCCATCCTACGTCGAGAGTACGGATACTTAGATCACTCACTGTAGGTGGTGTGTAAATTATTGCTTTGTTTTAACTTCTTTAGATTCAAGAACTAATGTTTAGAAGTGTATTACAAAACTTACTTTAATGACTAACAAAAAGTATCAACCACTCTCATTGCAAAGGGATTGGAGCGAGAGCCGTGGCGGAGTACGGCTTTTGCGAGTAAAAGCGCAGCGTTAGGAGCACGTCTTTGCACTAGGAGGGGCGACTCCTGGAGGATCAGTTCGCCGCGAACCCTCAGGAAAGCGTCCCCTCCGAAGCGCAAATCCCCACCCCAACACAATTTCCGCCAATCAATTTCAAAGGGCAGATGTAATCCAATAAATTACTTGAATTTCATTCCAACTCATAGTGGATAAATTAGCAAGTTAGTCAGTATAATGGAAACAACGAAGAAAAGGGGCGTGCTGAATGTGAGATGGTACTACCACGCAATTATAATAACTCTCTTAATTACGCTCACACTCATCTTCTACAACAACGGACTCGGCGCAATCCCCTTCACCATTGCGGCAGTCTACCTGGGGTATTTGACCATATCTGAGTATAGAAATATAAAGAGAAGTAAAAGAATGTAGCATATTGGAAGAAATAACGTATATAATGTACACTATGCTTATATGCTACAAGATAAAAAACGTTGATCGGCCAAATCATTCACTGACTTGGTCGGTTCCGCGTGTGATTGATAGAAGAAAGGACGTGCCATACATTGAATATCCATGACATGACGCAAGAAGAACTACTCGAAGAATCATTAATCAATATTACGCACCAAGTACTAACAGAACGCCGCGAATCCCTCACATTGGCAGAATTGATGGAAGAGTTCCGTAAACTTACAGGTATTACGGAAAAAGAATTGAAGGAGAAAGTTCTTCAATACTATACAGACTTGAACATCGACGGCAGATTCCTAGCTATCGAAGAAAATCGTTGGGGACTGCGTGAATGGTACCCAGTTGACCAGATCGAAGAAGAAACTGCACCAGTTGTAAAAGTACGCAAGAAGAAAAAGAAGAAAAAAGATTATGATGAAGACGATATTGAAGAAGACGATGACGAAGAAGAAATCTTCGATGAAGAATACGTTGAACTTGGCGAAGAAGACGATGACGTGGATGACGAAGAAGATGAAGAGGATGTAGTTGAAATCGAGGAAGATTTAATCGATCCTGATGACGACCTAGAAGTGATTCCTGAAGAAGAACTCGATATCGATGAAGAAGATGACGAGGACGACGAAGAAGACGAAGAGTATGAGGAAGAGAAATAATCGGACTTGACTTTTAGTGCCCAAAAATATAAGATTTGGATGGGCTCCTGAAAAGGACACATGAATTCGTGTATACGCGCTCCTTATTGTAGTTACGCTACAAACGGGGCGCTTTTTTGATTTTATATTGACCCTACTAGCATGGAAAAAGAATAAATGGAGGCACTACACATGACAAAATATATTTTTATTACAGGCGGCGTCGTCTCTTCTTTAGGTAAAGGTATCAACGCAGCATCACTTGGACGTTTACTTAAGAATCGTGGTTTGAAAGTAACGAACCAAAAGTTTGATCCCTATATCAATATTGACCCACGCATGATGAGTCCGTACCAGCACGGTGAAGTTTTCGTAACTGAAGACGGAGCGGAAACGGATCTTGACATCGGTCACTACGAGCGTTTCATCGACATCGAGTGTAACCGTTACTCCAACGTAACGATGGGGAAAGTCTATGATTTAGTATTACGTAAAGAGCGCTCAGGCGAATATAATGGTGCAACTGTACAGGTTATTCCGCACATTACCAATGAAATCAAAGAATTGATTAAACGTGCGGGCCAAACATTGAATGCAGATGTCGTCATTACAGAAATCGGTGGTAGTGTAGGCGATATCGAATCATTGCCGTACCTTGAAGCGATCCGCCAATTGAAGACAGATCTTGCAAAAGATGATGTGATGTACATCCACAACACGCTTATTCCTTATTTGCATGCAGCGGGTGAAATGAAAACGAAGCCGACACAACATAGCGTAAAAGAATTGCGCAGTCTCGGAATCCAGCCGAACATGATCGTTGTGCGAAGCGAATATCCAGTGCCACAAGAAATGAAAGACAAGATTGCGTTATTCTGTAACATCAAATCAGAAGAAGTAATCGAAGCTCTTGATGCGGAAACATTATACGAAGTACCTCTTCGTTTGCATGAGCAAAACATGGATCAGCTAGTTGTGGATTACTTAGGTCTTGAAACACCACAGCCTGAACTTTCTGAAGTGGAAGAACTAGTGAAGTTGGTTAAATCACTGAAAGAAACAGTGAGAATCGGTTTAGTTGGTAAGTATGTAGAATTGCAAGATGCATACATTTCCGCAGTAGAAGCTATGCGTCATGCCGGATATGCATTCGACGCGGACATCGATATTAAGTGGATCAACTCTGCAGATGTGACGTCTGAAAACGTAGCAGAACTTCTTGGAGATGTTGACGGAATTCTAGTACCAGGCGGCTTCGGAGATCGTGCTATCGATGGTAAAATCGAAGCTATCACGTATGCACGTGAACAGAAGATTCCATTCTTCGGTATTAGTTTAGGCCTACAGTTGGCGGCTACTGAAATCGCACGTAATGTGATTGGGCTAAAGACTGCTCATTCACTCGAGTTCGATACAGAGACAGAGCACCAAATGACAACGTTCCACCCAGATTGTCGTACAGCACGCGAAGCGGACAGCACATTACGTTTGGGTGCTCATCCATGTAAGGTGTCTGATAACACGAAGGCTTCTGCGGCATATGGTGAAGAGTTAGTGTACGAGCGTCACCGTCACCGTTATGAAATGAACTTGGCGTACCGTGCGCAATTGGAAGAGGCAGGTTTCATCGTTTCGGGAATCAGCCCGGACGGTCGCTTGATCGAAATTATGGAATTGAAAGATCATCCATACTTCGTCGCGTGCCAGTTCCACCCAGAGTTTGCATCACGCCCGAATCGTCCATCACCACTAATCCGCGAATTTATTCGCGCGGCGCTTGAGCATAAAAACTAAAAAGTATGCCCACAGAAGATTTTTCTTCTGTGGGCATTTTTGACTTTGGGTATAATAGTTAGTGAATTTGTGTGTACGAGAGGATAAAAGATCCAGTTGGGGGACGCTTTTCCCAAGGGATCGCGGTGAGCCAACCAGTTCGCTAGTGCAAACGTGTGCTCCTAACGCTTCGCTTTTACTCGCAGCAGCCGTCCTTCGCTACGGCTCTCGCTCTCTTTTGGTTGTCACACTTGATCGAGCTGAACCATCACGAGTCACCGTCAGCTATCCGCTCATAGAATCCGTTTAAGCGCTCATAGAACGCATTTTTCGCTCTATAGCACGCGCTATCCGCTCTATCAGACGCCACGAGTGCTCATGGATTCATCTAAGTGATCATAGAACCTTGATAACCGCTCATAGCCTCGAAAGTTTAACACCTTGCCAGCTACTATACGTCTACTCACTCAGATTTTGCACTACAATCTTAACTTCAATGCACAACAAAAAGTATGATCCACTCACCTTGCAAACCCTTACCCCATATCACAGCTCGTCATCTTCATCCGCCAACATATCATCAATCGACAGCTTCACTGCCTCATAAACAAACAACGCAGCAAGCGCATGGGGCTGGACAATTCTTTCGCCAGTAGGACCCGGAATCAGACCCTTTTTCAAACCTGTCGAAATATACGTATACGCAAGAGAAGCGAGCTCATTGTCGTCATCTTCCTTATCAGCAGCCAACACAGCGAATGGGATGAACTGCTCCGCCAGCTCACGTGCCAGCTCAAGCGCAGCAGGATGATCGGCCTTTCGCACAAGCAACCACACGCGGTCAGCCGGTGTTAATGCCAACTCTTTTGTGTAACGAATCGCATCATCCAACGGTTCGACACCATCCAGTGCAGTCGCAGTAACAGCTTCCAATTCATCAAAAGCTGCTAAGACAATTCGTCCTTCGCCTACTACCGCTTGCGCCAATAAACGAGCAGTTTCTTCCATCAATTCTTCTTGACCTTCTGCAATTCTCTCCAGAAGACCTCTAATTTGTGTAGTTAATATTTTCACGAAAATCCCTCCAAAAGCTCAGTATATGGGAGAAAAGGAAGAAGTGCAAAATAGTTGACGAAAAATAGAGGAGTTGTTGGAATTTTCTTGAATAACATTACATAGACAAATAAAGTAGAGAAATAGAACCACACACAATTTTGCTGAAAATGAAATATCTTTGTATACAGACCGTAATAGTCGGGTTACAATAAAGTTTACAAAATTAAACAGGGGAAATAAGGTGATGGGGGATATGAAGATGAAACATTTACTAATTGTGGACGACCAGCCGGGGATCCGATTATTACTAGAGGAAATATTCAAACCAACGGGAATAATGACAGCGCTTGCATCGAATGGAAAAGAAGCGTTGGAAAAAGTCAGCGAACAACAACCTGACTGCATTTTGCTTGATATGAAGATGCCAGGCATGAATGGTGTCGAGGTCCTTCGAGAAATCCGAACCCTGTTGCCAGACGCGATTGTCATGATGATGACAGCGTATAGTGAAACCGAAATGCTGGAAGAAGCTAATAAACTAGGTATCGAACAACACTTTACTAAACCATTCGATATATTCGAAGTGCGTGATAGCGTGTTAAAAAGGTTGGAGTTACTAGACGTCTGATAGTAGTAATCATCGCATGAATTTGATATGCTAGTGGATAGAAATTAATATAATTAAAACACATAAAAAATTCGTGGAAACTCAAGGAGGAATTATACATGCCACTCGTCTCGATGAAAGAAATGATGATTCAAGGTAAAGAGCAAGGATATGCAATTGGTCAATTCAACCTAAATAACTTGGAATACACGCAAGCGATTCTACAAGCTGCTGAAGAAGAGAAATCGCCTGTTATTTTAGGCGTTTCAGAAGGCGCTGCACGTTATATGGGCGGATTTAAAACAGTCGTTATGATGGTCAAAGGACTAATGGAAGAATACGGAACGACTGTGCCAGTAGCGATTCATTTAGATCACGGTTCTAGCTTTGAGAAGTGTAAAGAAGCGATTGAAGCAGGCTTTACTTCTGTTATGATCGACGCATCTTCTAAGCCACTTGAAGAAAACATTGAAATCACGAAAAAAGTGGTAGATTTCGCACAGCAACATAATGTATCAGTAGAAGCTGAACTTGGCGTAGTAGGCGGTCAGGAAGACGACATCATCGCAGACGGCGTTATTTATGCAGATCCGGCTGAATGTAGAGAGCTTGTAGAAAAGACAGGTATCGATTGTCTAGCACCTGCACTAGGTTCTGTACACGGACCGTATAAAGGCGAACCGAATCTTGGATTTGAAGAAATGGAAGAAATCTCGAAACAAGGAGATATTCCACTCGTGTTGCATGGCGGTACAGGCATTCCGACGAAAGATATTCAACGCGCCATTTCACTTGGTACGTCTAAAATCAACGTCAACACAGAAAATCAGATTCAAGGTACAAAAGCTGTACGCGACATCTTAAACGAAGATTCCGAAGTGTATGATCCACGTAAATTCCTCGGACCTATGCGCGAAGCAATCAAAGCAACTGTAATTGGTAAAATGCGCGAGTTCGGCAGTTCGAAGCAAGCGTAATTATAGATTGAAGATAGAACAGAGGAGGAGCGCAATACGTCTCCTTCTTTTGCATTTAGCTAGATGAATTAACTACAACTAGGGGGACAATACACGTGAAATTTTTTATAGATACAGCCAATTTTGAAGAAATCAAGGAAGCGCACAGCTGGGGAATTATCTCTGGGGTTACAACTAACCCATCCCTAGTCGCGAAAGAAAATATTTCATTCCATGATCGTTTGAAAGAAATCACGGCACTCGTACCAGGTTCCGTCAGTGCAGAAGTTATCGCTTTGGATGCAGAAGGTATGATAGAAGAAGGGCGTAAGCTAGCAGCTCTTGCAGAAAACATCACGGTGAAATTACCGATGACACCTGAAGGCTTGAAAGCTTGTTCTGTATTTGCATCAGAAGGAATCAAAACGAACGTTACGCTAGTGTTCAGTGCCAATCAAGCCTTGCTTGCAGCACGTGCAGGCGCGACATACGTTTCACCATTCATCGGACGTTTGGATGATATTGGTCAAAATGGCGTCGAATTAATCGAAACGATTTCAGATATCTTCACAATCCATGACTTGGATACACAAATCATCGCAGCATCTATCAGACACCCACAGCATATTACGGCTGCTGCACTTGCTGGAGCACATATTGCGACAACTCCATTTAACGTACTTCAGAGTCTGTTTGCACATCCACTAACTACTAAAGGAATCGATCAGTTTTTGAAAGACTGGGAAACTAGAACGAATAAGTGATAGAACAAAAGGAGCTTGAAATGGACGTTTATAAAATCAAAGGTGGAAAACGACTGCAAGGAACGATCAGAGTAAGTGGAGCGAAGAATAGCGCAGTGGCTTTAATCCCTGCCGCTATTTTAGCTGATTCGCCTGTCACCATTGCAGGACTTCCAGAAATTTCAGATGTCTATACATTGCAGGCGCTCGTCGAAGAAATCGGCGGTAAAGTGGAAATGAAAGATGGTACGATGATCATCGATCCAACTGAAATCATTTCTATGCCATTGCCTAACGGTAACGTCAAAAAACTTCGTGCATCCTACTATATGATGGGAGCGATGCTTGGTAAGTTCAAGCACGCCGTCATCGGATTACCTGGAGGTTGTCACTTGGGTCCACGCCCGATTGATCAACATATAAAAGGCTTTGAAGCTCTAGGCGCAAGAGTCGAAAATGAACACGGCGCTATTTATTTGCGTGCAGAAGAACTATACGGCGCGAAAATTTATTTAGACGTCGTCAGCGTGGGTGCTACGATCAATATCATGCTTGCGGCTGTTAAAGCAAAAGGTAAAACGATTATTGAAAACGCAGCAAAAGAACCTGAGATTATTGATGTCGCGACTTTGCTATCCAATATGGGCGCGAATATTAAAGGTGCAGGAACGAACGTTATTCGTATCGAAGGCGTGGAAACATTGCACGGTACGAAACACACAATCATTCCGGACCGTATTGAAACAGGTACGCATATGATTATGGCTGCTGCAATTGGCGATGGTGTCACAATTGATAATGTCATTCCGTTACACGTTGAAGCTGTCACAGCGAAGCTTCGCGAAATGGGCGTGAAAGTAGAAGTCGGTGAAGAACAGATTTTCATTCCGAAAACTGAAAAACTTCATGCGGTGGATGTGAAAACTCTTGTTTATCCAGGGTTCCCGACAGACTTGCAACAGCCATTCGGTGTATTGTCGACACAAGCGGAAGGCTCATCTATCCTAACAGACACGATTTATCCAGCACGCTTCAAACAAATCGATGAGCTTCGTCGAATGAATGCAGACGGCCGTGTAGAAGGTCGATCAGCTATCATAACAGGTCCTACTCCATTGCATGCAGCAACGGTTGAAGCATCAGATTTACGCGCGGGAGCCGCATTATTAATTGCTGGATTATTGGCGAGTGGAGAAACAGAAATCCGTGAAATTGAACATATTGAACGTGGTTACGGCAAGATCGTTCAGAAGCTACAAAATCTTGGAGCAGATATTAGAAAAGTGGAAGTACTCACACCGACTTCGATTTCCGAGTGACGCTAATTGCCAAAACGTGTATAATAGACTCAAACGACACATCCACTATCTAGAAAGTAGTCAATGGATGCGGACGTAGGCAAATGAAAGGTAATACGCAATACGCGCCTTACCGCAAACAGGAGGAACAAAACATTATGGAACGTAGTTTATCGATGGAATTAGTGCGTGTAACAGAGGCGGCAGCCGTAGCGGCAGCTCGCTGGATGGGACGCGGTTTGAAGAACGAAGCAGACGACGCGGCAACAGAAGCAATGCGTACAGTATTCGATACGATCCCGATGGAAGGTGTAGTCGTCATCGGTGAAGGTGAAATGGACGAAGCACCTATGCTATATATTGGTGAAGAACTTGGGACAGGTCACGGACCCGCTGTAGATATCGCTGTCGATCCAGTCGAAGGTACGAATATCGTAGCAGCAGGTGGATGGAATGCACTAGCTGTTCTTGCGGTTGCAGATAAAGGCAATTTGCTAAACGCTCCAGATATGTACATGGACAAAATTGCAGTAGGTCCAGAAGCAGTTGGTAAAATTGATATCGACGCAAGTGTTACAGATAACTTGAAGGCTGTAGCAAAAGCAAAAAACAAATCAGTATCTGACCTAGTAGCATCTGTTTTGAACCGCGAACGTCACGCAGATATCATTGCAGAAATTCGTGAAGCAGGCGCTCGTATCAAATTGATCGAAGATGGCGATGTAGCGGCAGCTATTAACACAGCCTTCGATGACACAGGTGTGGATATTTTATTCGGAAGAGGCGGTGCACCTGAAGGGGTAATCTCAGCAGTCGGATTAAAATGCTTAGGCGGAGAAATTCAAGGGCGTCTCGTACCTTCAAATGATGAAGAGAGAGAACGTTGCATCAAGATGGGTATCGACGTAGAAAAAGTTCTATACATGGACGATTTGGTAAAAGGAGACGACTGTATTTTCGCAGCAACAGGCGTAACAGACGGCGAATTGATGGATGGCGTACAGTTTAAAGGTACGTATTGCCGAACTCAGTCGATCGTTATGCGCTCGAAATCAGGAACTATTCGTTTCGTAGAAGGTCGCCACAGCATGAAGAAAAAACCTCTTCTCGTCATGCAAGACTAACTCCCTCAACACCCGGTGTCACAGCCGGGTCTCTATTTCCTAAAAACTATTCAGATCCATAATGTCCGGCTATTAAAGGAAAGGAAGTACACAATGTACTATCCTTTCTATTTACTATGCCAAATTTCCCTACAATAAATGAAGAGTGGTGTACGCATAGATGACGATGATTACGCTTGCGGACCTCGAGAATATGACGCTCAAAGAGCTTTACTCTCTAGCTAAGCAATTTAAAATTACTAACTATAGCAAACTGACAAAGAAAGAATTAATTTTTGCTATTTTGAAATCACGCGCCGAACAAGAAGGCTTCTTTTTCATGGAAGGCGTTCTCGAAATTATACAATCTGAAGGATATGGCTTCTTACGTCCTATCAATTACTCATCCAGTTCAGAAGATATTTACATTTCTGCATCCCAAATCCGTCGCTTTGATCTACGTAACGGAGACAAGGTAACAGGTAAAGTTCGTCCACCAAAGGAAAATGAACGCTTCTATGGATTATTGCAAGTCGAAGCAGTCAATGGACAAAATCCGGAAGTCGCACGCGAACGTGTTCATTTCCCGGCATTGACACCTTTATATCCTGATCGTCAAATTAAATTAGAAACATCGAGAAATAACGTGTCTACACGCATCATGGATCTCGTCTCGCCTGTTGGATTTGGTCAACGTGGATTAATCGTCGCTCCTCCTAAAGCGGGAAAAACGACGTTGTTAAAAGAAATTGCTAACTCCATCACTACAAACCATCCTGAAGCTGAACTAATCGTTCTATTGATCGACGAACGTCCAGAAGAAGTAACGGATATCGAACGTTCTGTTAAAGCAGATGTTGTCAGTTCGACATTTGATGAAGTACCACAAAACCATGTGAAAGTAGCGGAACTAGTACTCGAACGCGCAATGCGTCTAGTAGAAAGTAAACGCGACGTCATCATCTTGATGGACTCCATCACACGACTAGCACGTGCATTCAACCTAGTGATTCCACCAAGCGGACGCACATTATCCGGAGGAATCGACCCAGCAGCTTTCCACCGACCAAAAAGATTCTTCGGTGCAGCACGTAACATAGAAGAAGGCGGAAGCCTAACAATCCTTGCCACAGCTCTAATCGAAACCGGCTCACGCATGGACGAAGTCATCTACGAAGAATTCAAAGGAACCGGCAACATGGAACTGCACCTAGACCGCAACCTAGCCGAACGCAGAATCTTCCCAGCACTCGACATCCGTCGCTCCGGCACACGAAAAGAAGAACTGCTCATCCCTAAAGAAAACCTAGAAAAACTGTGGGCTATCAGAAAAACCTTCTCAGACTCCCACGACTTCACCGAACGCTTCATGAAAAAACTAAGCCAATCCGATAACAACGAAGAATTCTTCGACAAGCTAAACGAAGAAATGAAGGCGAAAAAAGGTAAGGGCCTTATCTGATTTTCTAACGTATTTTTTATATTACGCTTTTAAACCAGCATAAAAAGGTGATGTGCGTACTCAAAAGGTAAGATTGCAGCGGAAGCCGAGGGGCGACTCCCAGAGGATCAGCTCACCGCGAGCCCTCTAGGAAAGCGTCCCCTCGGCTGCAGCGAAAATCCAACCCCTAACTAAGTCAGCTTATGCCCATTAAATACCCAAATCAAACACTTGCGCAACGTATCGAATTTTGCTATACTAATCAAGTACAGTTTTTCTGTACACCGCATATACGACTGACAAACACGGGTCGTGTACGGCATCGATCGTTTTATAGGCAAATGGCCAATAAAACATCCAGAATTTCACACTCTGTTCCAGATGGTTCAGGGCGAAAGGAGAGATATCGATGAAAGCAGGAATTCATCCCGATTACAAACTTGCAACAGTAACTTGCTCATGTGGCAATACATTTGAAACAGGTTCTGTAAAAGAGGATATTCGAGTGGAAGTATGCTCAGAATGTCACCCATTCTATACTGGCCGTCAGAAGTTTGCTACAGCAGATGGACGAGTTGACCGTTTCAACAAAAAATACGGCATCAAGTCAGAAGAACAAGAGTAATAAAAGCCAGATACCCGTCAGGTGCAGTCGTGCCAGACGGGTATTTTTATTAATTTATTGCAGATACTAGAGACAGCGTGCTCATAGAAGTCGCCCGAGTGCTCTATCGCTGGCGTCAACCGCTCATAGAATGAGGTTGATCGCTCTATCTGTGCCCGTTTACGCTCATATCAGTGGTATAACCGCTCTATCGGGCCCACAACCGCTCATAGGATTAACACACAACGCACAAACCACATACATAGCACGACATCGAAAGGAGATTGACCATGTACGTTTCAATGCAAGGCGGCTGGATGGAAGTCATCTGCGGCAGTATGTTTTCAGGTAAATCGGAGGAGCTTATTCGCCGGATTCGACGCGCGGAATTTGCCAAACAAAAGATTGCGGTATTCAAACCGGCAATTGATGATCGGTATAGCGAAGAGGCAGTTGTGAGCCACGACGGTGCGTCCACGATCGCTAATCCTATTTCCAAAGCGAGTGAAATACCAAATCTCGTTTCAGATGATTTCGATGTGGTCGCCATTGATGAAGCCCAATTTTTCGACGACGATATTATAGACGTTGCGATCATGCTCGCGGATCGCGGCTTTCGTGTGATCATTGCAGGACTCGATCAAGACTTTAAAGGCGAACCATTCGGACCGATGCCTGAATTAATGGCTGTGGCAGAACTAGTGACGAAACTTCAAGCAGTTTGTACTGTGTGCGGATCACCTTCAAGCCGAACACAACGATTAATAGACGGACAACCTGCATGTCAGGATGACCCGATCATTCTAGTTGGCGCATCCGAAGCTTATGAACCACGTTGCCGCCAGCACCATGAAGTCCCTGTTAGCCGTATGCAACATGTAGAATAAACATATTTCCGTCTATCCGTAAGCAAGAAAGGATAGGCGGTTCTGCTATATACTAATATAGAAACCACTATTTCAGAAGAGGTGAACCGACTATGTTCGATAGACTACAAGCAGTTGAAGACCGTTATGACCGACTGAATGAACTACTTAGTGACCCCGAAATCGTTAATGATTTGGACAAATTACGCAGCTATTCAAAAGAACAATCCGATTTGCAAGACACCGTTGAAGTATACCGTGAATATAAACATATCCATGCGCAATATAAGAATGCCAAAGAAATGCAAGATGAACCGCTTGATGATGACATGAAAGAATTAGTCAAAATGGAAATCGATGAACTTAAAGACCAAATTGAGTCGCTTGAAGAACAATTAAAAGTATTACTCATTCCAAAAGATCCGAATGACAATAAAAGTGTCATTATGGAAATCCGTGGAGCAGCAGGAGGAGACGAAGCGGCTTTATTTGCGGGTAGTCTTTATCGGATGTATACACGTTTCGCGGAAATGAATCACTGGAAAGTGGAAGTGATTGATTCATCACCGACTGAACTTGGCGGCTTTAAAGAAATCATCTTCATGATTGATGGAAAAGGGGCCTACTCGAAGTTGAAGTACGAAAATGGAGCACACCGCGTGCAACGTGTACCGGAAACTGAATCAGGCGGACGAACTCATACGTCTACTGCTACTGTTGCGTGTTTGCCGGAAGCGGAAGAAGTAGAAATCGAAATTCACGATAAAGATATCCGTACCGATACATTTGCGTCATCTGGACCAGGAGGGCAATCCGTCAACACGACGATGTCTGCAGTACGCCTCACGCACTTACCTACAGGAACTACAGTATCGATCCAGGATGAAAAATCCCAAATTAAAAATAAAGAAAAAGCCATGAAAGTTTTGCGTGCACGAGTGTATGATAAATTCATGCAGGAAGTACAAGCTGAATATGATGAAAAACGAAAATCTGCAGTTGGATCAGGTGACCGTTCCGAACGTATTCGCACGTATAACTTCCCACAAAACCGTGTCACGGACCATCGAATTGGTCTGACGATACAAAAGCTTGATCAGATTATTGAAGGGAAGCTGGATGAAGTCATCGACGCATTAATTATTGAAGAACAGGCACATCGCTTGGAAAGTTTGGATCGCAATGACTGAGACAATGCTCGAATCTGTGCAACGAGCACAACAATTGCTGGACGCACGCGGTATGGACACGCATGCTGCTGAACTTGCCATGCGCTCTGTCACGGGTAAAAGCCAGGCCAACTATTTAGCTAGTTTGCGCGAACAAGTTCCGCATGAACCGTGCTCGAAATTCTGGTCCATCATCACAGAACTTTTGACCGGCAAGCCAATTCAATACATCCTCGGTGAAGAATCCTTTTACGGCTATTCATTCGAGGTCAATGAACACGTACTGATTCCACGTCCTGAAACGGAAGAACTCGTACATTATGCGTTGCAACGTGCTACTCAATTATTTGGTGAACGAATGATTCAAGTAGCGGATATCGGAACAGGCAGTGGAGCGATCGCGATCGCATTCAAAAAAGAAAGACCGACTGCGGAAGTGACAGCGACTGATTTTAGTGAATTAGCGCTCGAAGTCGCACAACGTAATGCACAACGCAATGAAGTCAACGTGACCTTTTTACAAGGGGATATGGAAGAGCCGTTGAAACATCGGAAGTGGGATATCATTCTATCTAATCCACCGTATATTGCAGATTATGAAAAAATTGATATGTCACCAACTGTCTATGACTTCGAACCGCAAACTGCGTTATTTGCGGAAGAAGACGGTCTCTATTTCTACCGTAGACTGGCAGAGAATCTGTCACCTTTGATGAATCGACCTTCACTGATCGGTTTTGAAATAGGCTATCTACAAGGCCCGGCAGTGCAAAAATTTCTTGAAGAAGCCTTTCCGGAAGCGACTGTTGAAGTCATCCAAGACATCAATAAAAAAGATCGAATGATATTTTGTGAGATTCGATGAATAAAACTCCCTCCTGTGGGTCAAGATAGAGTGCAGGAGGGGATGACATGTTACAAGATTATCCAATAAATCAACAACCGACTCAAACTTCGAAACTAGTGGCATTTATAGAATTCGTACTTATATTACTTACTATACAAGCAGTGTTGCTTGTATTCGGTCAACAAACAAATGCTGGTGAAGCGACGCAATTTCGTATTCTTGCAAACTCGAATACCGTAGCGGATCAGCAAGTGAAACAAAACGTTCAGGAAAAAATTGCACCATTGCTAGAGAAAGCTATTAGCCAATCTGTGAACACACAACAAATCAATGCTAATCTTCAAGTGTTGGAGCCGAAGATACTTGAAATCGCTAAGACACAAGTAAACGGTGCACACGTAACGCTTGAACACAGTGCGGCAATGATCCCGCCAAAACGCGTAGGATTTTTCATTCAGCCCCAGGGCGTTTACGATGCATATGTTGTCAAAATCGGTGCAGGTAGAGGGGATAATTGGTGGTGTTCACTGTTTCCTAACGTTTGTTTCCCTGAAGAGGCAACAGTCGCTGAAACAGAAGAAGAACCTGTTACATTCTTCATTTGGGAGTGGATAAAATCACTGTTCAAATGAAACTATTCACACATTTTGTGGATAAAGTCACTGAAATGTGTATAAAGAGGGGTTGAGCAAGTGGACACTACACAAGAAATAGTGGATAACCTAGTGGATAACGATAGAATCTATGAACAAGCTGTGGATATCCTTAAATCTGGAGGTATTGTTGCCTTTCCGACTGAAACAGTTTACGGATTGGGAGCGATCGCGACAGATGGGCAAGCAGTACAGCGGATCTTTGAAGCAAAAGGTAGACCTTCAGATAATCCGCTAATCGTACATATTGGGAACCAGTCAGACATCGAGAAATATGCGACAGACATCCCTGAAATTGCAGAAGTCTTAGTGAAAGCTTTTTGGCCGGGACCGTTAACGTTAATCATGGAAAAGAAACCGGGCGTTATTGCAGATGTTGTCACAGCTGGACTTAGTACCGTAGCCATTCGTATGCCAGACCACCCGATAGCGTTGGAGTTGTTACGAAAACTCGATCAGCCATTAGCTGCACCAAGTGCAAATCGAAGTGGAAAGCCGAGCCCGACGGAAGCGGATCATGTCTATCACGATTTACTAGGTAGAGTACCGTTAATTCTGGATGGTGGAGAGACAGGAGTTGGCTTGGAATCCACAATCTTGGATATCACAGTCACGCCACCTGTCATTTTGCGTCCCGGCGGCATAACGAAGGAGCAGTTGGAAGACTTGATTGGTACCGTCCACATGGCGACGTTACCCACAGATCAAACGTCAGCACCGCGCGCACCGGGAATGAAGTATACACATTACGCACCCGAAGCACCGCTATTCGTCATTGGGCCGAATGCCGATACTATTGCGCATGCGCTAGAGACCATTCACCGGCAAAACAAACGTGTGGCTATCATTGGACCTGATGAGTTATACACAGAGCGCGCGGATTGGTACTTTTCCACAGGCCCGATCAATAGTCGTGAAGCGATGGCGTCAAGCTTGTACAAAGCGATTCGTCAATGTGACAATACCAAAGCCGACATTATCTTAGCCGTTGAGACAGACCTTTCGGGTATTGGGGCAGCGGTCATGAACCGACTCGATAAAGCATCAGACGGCAAGC
The DNA here is from genome assembly GCF_002109325.1 of Sporosarcina ureae. GTDB lineage: Bacteria > Bacillota > Bacilli > Bacillales_A > Planococcaceae > Sporosarcina > Sporosarcina ureae_C. The sequence goes on from NZ_CP015348.1 coordinate 2,464,274, forward strand.
GTTTCATGGAATAACATTTCAATAACGATGAATAGCCCCCTTCAGCATCCGCATAAGATGAGTACATGCGACTTGCAAGGGGGCTTAGTCTTTGATAGAAATCATATCAGCTATCGTGACAACTATCGATATTTTGATTGTCTATACATTTTTGCAACTACGGCGAGGTCGATTGATGATTATGCTGTGGACTACTATACTGAATATGCTACTGCCACTCATTGGCTTCTACGCAGGAGAATGGGTGATGTCCTATTTCGTAGGATGGAGTCATTTGCTTTCGGGTGTACTGTTATCACTCATCGGCCTTCATATTTTACTTGCCGACAGTGAAGAGCAATCCATCGTAGAGATGATTTCACCATTTTTCCTAGCGCTGATCGTCAGTATAGATGCGTTCGCCGTCAGTGTGACATTCGGTATGATGCAGTTGAATAAATGGCTATTCATCATGGCATCAGGTCTCTTCTCATTCGTCTTTTCGGGCATTGCGTTTTTATCCGCAGGCCGTCTACGTTTAATAAATGGAACATTCATTAGACGTCTGACAGGTATTGTTTTCATCTGTATAGGTGTATTGTCCTTTATATTTTGAAGAATAGTGTTTCTTTTTCCTCATAAATCCGGTATTCTGTAAAGTAGGTGAAGAAAATGAATATTTATTTTATATGTACAGGTAACACATGTAGAAGTCCTTTGGCAGAGGCGTTAGTTAATCATGCCAATGTACCAGGGTTTACTGCGAAGTCCGCTGGCATTCATGCGATAGATGGATTACCCATCTCCTCGAATTCAGCGCAACTGTTGAGGGAAGAAGGAATCTCTTTCTCTCCCTACTCCAATGAAGTTAAGTCATCTGAGATGGAATGGGCTGATATCGTGCTGACAATGACAGCAAACCATCGCGATTTACTGCACAGCCGCTTTCCGCACATGAAAGAGAAAGTCTTTACATTAAAAGAGTACGCGGGCATAATGCCAGGTCTTGATGTACATGATCCATATGGCGGAGATTTGGCTACATACCGCACGACATTCAATGAGCTGACAGAACTCATTAACTCAGTCATCCGAAAGTTAGCGGAGGGGAACTTATGAAAGAACCGAAAAAAGTAGGGCTGCGGGCGAAACTCGTTCTATTTATCGTGATTCTCGCAGTCATTACGTATACTACCAGTGCTGTATTCATTAACTGGGTACAGCCAACGTTCTTCCCGAATGTACAACCGTTCATTTTTCAATTGCTAACATACGCGATGGGCGTCATGTGGTCAGGTATTTTAGCGGCCATGTTCAGTGTTATTTTGACCAAGCCATTGCAACGTTTGGAAACAGCCGCGATGAAAGTGGCGGACGGAAAAATCGGTACGGACATTCAATTGCCTAATTCTTCAGATGAAATCCATTCCGTCTCCAAAGCATTTCAGCAAGTGGTCGTTAATTTGCGTAATATTATTGAGCAAATTGAATCGAACTTTCAAGCAACTGCTCAATCAGTCGATGAATTGACTAAGGAGACAAGCGCTGCATCCGGTCAATCGGACGCCATCGCGCGCACGATCGGAGAAATCTCCAATGGTGCAGAACATACGTCAGAGGCGATTCGTGAAACCGTCCATGCGATTGAGGATATCCGGCAACTCGCGATGGAAATCAATAACCGAGCAGATCAATCTTCAGAGCAGTCTAAAATGATGTTGCGTGAATTGCATGCGACAACCGAGATCTTCCAATCCGTATTAGCGGGAATCCATCAAATGAGTAATCAAAGCGAACATTCATTGGAAACGATTCAAGTACTCGATGAAAATGCCCATAAAATCGGTGAAATCGTGGAACTCGTAGGCAACATAGCGGGTCAGACAAACTTACTCGCACTTAACGCCTCTATAGAAGCGGCGCGAGCAGGAGAACATGGTAAAGGCTTCGCTGTCGTCGCGGAAGAAGTACGCAACTTAGCCGATGAAAGCGCAAAAGCAGTGCAGATGATTTCGGGGCTTGTCCAAACGATCCAGGCAGACGTTAAACGAGTAGTGTCTGAAATGCAAAAACAAGTAGAAACGGCATCTACTGAAGCCAAACGCGCAACAAAAACGAATGAAAATGTCGAGACCATGACCGACACAATCCATACAATGGCGCAATTTGTAGAGGAAATCACTGATATCGTCGGCAATCAAATGCGGACAATCGAGCGCACAGCCAAGCAGTCAATGGAAGTAGCCTCAATCGCAGAGCATACCTCAGCGGGTGCGGAAGAAGTCCGCGCGGCTACGGACGAACAGGTAGCATCGATAGACCAAACGAAGACGAAGGCGTTGGAGTTGAAGGAGCAATCGGAAGAGCTGTACAAAGTCATCCGAAAGTTCGACCGCACGCCAGTTTAATAAGCAAAGACGATCCAGGGGCATTTCGTGCTCGGGATCGTCTTTTTTAATGTACGGGTAGAGAGTTTGTTTTAAGATTCTTTGCAGTGGGGCGATCATTGGCCCCACTTCGGCGGTGGTGGATGGCTTCCGCAATGAGCCAGACAGGAAGTACGCCTGGCTGTCTCATTACTACGCCTACCACTGGCAGCCGCCTTCGTTAGATAGGGTGTGAGGCAGTTCAGATTCTTCTTTTGCAAGGATAGGAACTAGTACTACCCAGTCACTGATTTTATCTACTATAAACCACAACCTGACTTGGTAAGCACTTAGTAGCGCAGGCACAACTGCGGGGTAGGCCGTGGCCATGAGACAGCTAGCAGCCCCACCGCTAGTTGGCTCATGGCTGGAGGCAATCCCCCACGTGCCTGCGCGAGTCCAAAGCATGACCCTCACTACTTTCCATGAACAAGCCAATATCGAGCAACGACCCTAACCCACAAAAACACCGCTAAAAAGACGTACGATACATTAACTTTATTCATATAACATTCGTCTTTATGACAAAACTTCAACGTTTCAAAATGAAAAATTCATAAAAAGTACAGTAAAACCGATGATTTTTTTATCGAACAATGATAGAATAAGCGATAAGTAAAAATAGAAATGAGGGTGCGCAGTGAAAGTTGCAATTTCTTCAGACCACGGAGGCAACAATCTCCGAAAAGAGATCACCAATCTATTAACCGAACTCGACATAGAATATATCGACTACGGGCCGGACGCCGACACTTCCGTCGACTATCCAGACTATGCAGTACCAGTAGCAAATGACGTCGTAGCGGGGAAAGTAGACCGCGGCATCTTGATTTGTGGCACAGGTATCGGTATGTCCATTTCCGCCAATAAAGTCAAAGGCATCCGTTGCGCGCTCGTTCATGATGTATTCAGCGCAAAAGCAACACGCGGACATAACGACTCCAACATCTTAGCAATGGGAGAACGCGTAATTGGACCAGGGCTAGCACGAGAAATCGTTAGCACTTGGCTTGAAACCGAATTTGAAGGCGGCCGTCACGAACGTCGTATAAATAAAATGATGGAACTTGAAAAGAACTAACGAAAGCAGGTGGAACAAGTGGATGCCATTCAATTATGGAAACTGCAACTAGAACAAGCATTGACCGAATTTGCTGAACAAGCACCACCTGCCGAAGAGACGATTTTCGTCGTCGGCTGTTCTACTTCTGAAGTAGCAGGTGCACGGATCGGCACGAACGGTGCACTTGAAATAGGAGAGGCATTATTCGCACCGCTTCAGGCGTTTGCGGATAAATACAATGTGCATTTAGCTTTCCAAGGTTGCGAGCACATTAACCGTGCCATTACTTTGGAACGCAAGACGGCACAGCAATTTCATTTGGAACCTGTATCCGTCGTGCCTGTCTTTAAAGCGGGGGGCTCTATGTCCACCTATGCGTACAAGCAATTCAGCGATCCTGTCGTAGTGGAATCTGTACAGGCAAATGCCGGTATCGACATCGGACAAACGTTAATTGGCATGCAAATGAAGCCGGTTGTAGTACCAATCCGAACATCCATTAACAAAATCGGTGAAGCTGTCATCACACTCGCGACAACTCGTCCAAAATTAATTGGCGGAAGTCGTGCTAAATACGAATAAACCGTGTACAATACAAGAAAATATAAAACTATCAGAAAAAGGGGATACTATCCAATGGACTTAAGCAATGTACAACGCGATGATGCAGCAGTATATGAGGCAATCATGGCTGAAAAAAACCGTCAGAACTCGAACATCGAACTAATCGCATCTGAAAACTTCGTTACGGAAGCGGTAATGGAAGCGCAAGGATCTTACTTGACGAATAAATATGCTGAAGGATATCCAGGCAAGCGTTACTACGGTGGATGTGAGCATGTTGACGTTGTTGAAAACATCGCACGCGACCGCGTTAAAGAAATCTTCGGCGCAGCATATGCAAACGTACAGCCACACTCCGGTGCACAAGCAAACATGGCTGTTTACTTTACAGCACTTGAGCCTGGCGATACAGTTCTTGGGATGAACCTTTCTCACGGCGGTCACTTAACACACGGTTCACCAGTAAACTTCTCCGGAAAGCTTTATAATTTTGTAGATTACGGTGTAACAAAAGAAGAAGAAGTCATCGACTATGAAGATGTTCGTCAAAAGGCGCTTGAGCACAAGCCGAAAATGATCGTTGCAGGTGCAAGTGCATACCCACGTGCAATCGACTTCGCAAAATTCCGTGAAATTGCGGATGAAGTTGGCGCATATTTGATGGTAGATATGGCACACATCGCTGGACTAGTAGCAGTAGGCGAGCATCAAAATCCAGTTCCACACGCACACTTCGTGACATCCACAACGCATAAAACATTGCGTGGACCACGTGGCGGTATCATTCTATTGAATGAAGAAACAGCTGAAGAATTCGGTAAGAAAATTGATAAAACAGTATTCCCAGGCGTTCAAGGTGGACCATTGATGCACGTAATCGCTGCAAAAGCGGTAGCATTCAAAGAAGTATTGGATCCTTCATTCAAAGCGTACGCGCAACAAGTAAAGAAAAACGCTGTAGCATTGGCTGAAAAACTTCAAGCAGAAGGTATTGATGTAGTTTCAGGCGGTACGGACAACCACATCGTACTTGTGAAGCTGAAATCACTTGAACTAACAGGTAAAGTAGCAGAGCACGTATTGGATGAAGTCGGTATCACAGTAAACAAGAACACTGTACCGTTCGACACAGAAGGACCATTCATTACATCTGGTATCCGTATCGGTACACCTGCAGTTACAACACGCGGTTTCGTTGAAGAAGACATGGTAGAAGTGGGACGCATCATCGCAGACTTATTGAAAAACCACGAAGACCAGTCAGCAAAAGACGAAGCACGTAAAGCAATCACAGCTCTAACAGATCAGCATCCTCTATATAAGTAAGAAATGTAGCGCCTGGCATTGTGTCAGGCGCTTTTTAGTGTGGTGTTCTAGAGTGTATGAGCGGATAAAGGGGAGAATAGAGCGGATAAAAGTCATGATAGAGCATTCAGGGTTCTCCATAGAGCGGATCACGTGCCATATAGAGCGTTCAACGGTCGTGATAGAGCGCTAAATCGCATACATTGAGCATATGTCTGAATATCTAAATACTCGCAACCTTTGCTGAACTAACCTTAATCTATTTCGTTCGAACAAATCACACATGTTCACTGCGCCTATCGCAAAGTTTCTGTTATAATGTACAAGATATTCCGAAAAGGAGCGATATAAATGGGAAAAGTACATGTATTTGATCATCCATTAATTCAGCACAAATTAACGTTTATACGAAAGGCAGATACAGGCACGAAAGAATTCCGTGAACTAGTGAACGAACTAGCGACACTTATGGCGTTTGAGATTACACGTGATCTACCAACACAAGAAATCACGATCCAAACACCCGTCTGTGAAGCGAAATCACGCATTTTAGCAGGGAAGAAATTAGGTATAGTTCCAATCTTGCGCGCGGGAATTGGTATGGTAGACGGAATCATCGATCTAATCCCTGCTGCAAAAGTGGGGCACGTTGGATTATTCCGCGACCCAGAAACACTAAAACCTGTTGAATACTTTGTAAAGTTACCATCTGACGTATCCGAGCGCGAATTCATCGTAGTGGATCCGATGCTTGCGACAGGCGGCACAGCAGTCGAGGCAATCAATTCAATGAAAAAACGTGGTGCAGTGAACATTAAGTTCATGTGCTTGGTCGCGGCTCCAGAAGGCGTGGAAGTATTAACAAAAGCACACCCCGATGTAGATGTATACATCGCAGCGCTAGACGAAAAGCTTGATGAACATGGCTACATTGTACCGGGTCTAGGTGACGCGGGTGACCGTTTATTCGGCACGAAATAATGGAGGGATCATTCATTGACTAAGAAATGGAAAGTGATGACCATTTTCGGTACGAGACCGGAAGCTATTAAAATGGCACCACTTGTATTGGAACTTGAAAAGCATCCAGAGCAAATCGAGTCAATTGTTACCGTCACAGCTCAGCATCGTCAAATGCTTGACCAAGTGCTGGAAACATTCAATATCACACCAGACTATGATTTAAATATTATGAAAGACCGACAGACACTGATCGATGTGGCTACGCGCGGTCTTGAAGGTCTGGATAAAGTAATGAAAGAAGCGCAACCGGACATCGTGCTCGTTCACGGCGATACATCCACGACGTTCATTGGTAGTCTGGCTGCATTCTATAATCAAATTTCAGTAGGACACGTCGAAGCGGGACTACGTACGTGGAATAAATATTCTCCGTACCCTGAAGAAATGAATCGCCAACTGACAGGTGTCATTGCGGATCTTCATTTTTCACCAACGGAAAGATCAGCACAAAACCTGATCGACGAAGGGAAAAACAAAGAACGTATCTACGTCACGGGCAATACTGCCATCGATGCATTGCAAACTACGGTAGACCCTGATTACCATCATCCGATTTTCGATACTCTCGGTGATGATCGCTTAGTACTGTTGACAGCACACCGCCGCGAAAACCTCGGCGAACCGATGCGCAACATGTTCCGTGCGATCAACCGTCTGCTCGACAAACACGATGACATCCAGGTAATCTACCCTGTCCACATGAATCCGGCAGTACGTGAAGTGGCGGATGAGTTGCTCGGTAACAACGACCGCGTGCATCTAATCGAACCGTTAGAAGTATTGGATTTCCATAACTTTGCGGCGCGTTCGCATATTATCCTGACAGACTCAGGCGGCATTCAAGAAGAAGCACCATCTCTCGGAAAGCCAGTTATCGTCTTGCGAGACACGACCGAACGCCCAGAAGGTATCGATGCAGGAACGCTGCGCTTGGCTGGAACTGAAGAAGAAAGCATCTTCAAACTTTCCGACGCACTCCTGTCCGACTACGCAGAGTACGAAAAAATGTCCAAGGCCCACAACCCATATGGTGACGGCCACGCCTCCAAGCGTATTGTAGGATGCCTACTCGAGTATTTATCTTCACTATAAGAACCCAAAACAGCAGAGAACCTTCTGCTGTTTTTTTCTATAGTAAGAGTTAGTAGAAGGGGGGGAAGTTATTTAAGTTCAAAAGCAAATGCATGGGAATAGTAATTGAATATGTGTGCATGAAGGGATGGAAGCTCCAGTTGGCGGACGCTTTCCCATGGGCTCTCTTTTGGTTGTCTCTCCTTTCGAGCTGATCCATCGGGAGCATTCCTGTTTGGTTAGTGGAACCCTATTGAAATAGAAAAGTCCCCTTGGTATGATTCGGGGTGTCAAGGCGTCGACGGCTTGACCCCTAATTATAACCCAGGAGGACTCACATGAATTCTAAAGAAAATACTAAAATTAATCAAGTCACAGAACAAACATTAGTGATAGGTATCGACATTGCTAAACATAATCATTACGCAACCTTTGTCGATGAACGTGGACGTGTTTTGAAAAAAGCATTTCTCGTTAAACAGACGCGTAAAGGGTTTGAACAGTTCTATCAAGAAATACTAGAGGGTATGAAAGAATTCGATAAATCGCATGTGATAGTGGGCGTGGAGCCTACAGGACATTACTGGTTGAATTTAGCATATTTCCTAGAGGACTACGGTATACCACTGGTCGTTATCAATCCGATGCATGTGAAGAAAGTTAAGGAATTAGATGATAATCTGCAAACCAAAAACGATAAGAAAGACGCTCTGACGATCGCACGGCTAATGAAAGATGGTCGTTTCTCATATCCGAAGCTTCTTCGGGATCAAGCAGCAAATATTCGTTCCTGTTTCACGCTTGAGCAAACTTTAATAGACGACCGCACCATTCTGAAAAACAGAATTCATCGATGGGTAGATAAATACTTCCCTGAGCTATTCGAGGTATTCTCAGATTTTGGAGCCATGGTTCTAGGTGTGTTGGAGACAACCCCGTTGCCTGCAGAGCTGGTCAATATGACAACAGCTGATTTAGCGGATCAATGCGCGAAAGCGAGTCAGATGAAGCAAAGGCGACCCAAAATAGCAGCTAAAGTCATTGAGGTAGCTCAGACATCCATTGGCATCACCGTGGCTCCTTGGGGAGCTAAACGAGAGATACAATGTCTCATTCGCCAATACCGTCTACTCGAGGAAGAACTTGCGATGATTGAAGAGGAAATACAATCCTTAATTGTCCAAACGGCTGATTATGAATATCTCGCTTCATTTCCGGGAATTTCCCGTAGAACTATTTCCGGTCTCTTAGCGGAGATTGGAAGTTTTACTGACTTTGAAAGTCCACGCCAATTAATTAAATTAGCGGGACTTACGTTACATGAGAATTCCTCTGGTAAACATAAGGGAATGAAGAAGATATCAAAACGAGGACGAAGACGATTACGGGCTATTTTATTCAGAGCAATGCATCCAATCCTTAGAAACAACCCTGCCTTTATGAAGCTTCATCAGTATTATACGCAACGACCTCAAAATCCCCTTCGTAAGAAGGAGTCGATGGTCGTGTTATGTAGCAAATTACTAAAGGTTCTTCATGCCATGTGTACAAAAAAGCGGAAATTTGATGGTGAGCAAATGCTTGCGGACCTTCACTGTTTACAATTAGTAGCATGAGGTTGGCATTCTGAAACTTCTATTCATGACACGGAGAAGCTGGCACCAGCGGCGTACATTAGGCCTCGAGCCTCATCGGGAGCATCTCGCCGGCCTCCAACTTATGATAGACCGAACGAAGGAATGTCAGCGCATGACGCTAAGAGATGTGGGAGGGTTCGTCATCATAAGGTACTTGGAGATCCATAGTGCATGCCATATTAAATTAACAGTTTCTGTAACTGGTAGCGCAGCGTTATCCTTTACTTACAGTATCTACAAAAGTATGTACTTTCAGGTAGACGATTCTCTTTACTAGTCATATAAATTCTTTTTGGGTCAATAGAATAATGCGACAAGCCTTGTCATCATCACCTTTTCAAGAGGGAGTCGCCGCCAACTTCCGCTTCCATCCTACGTTGATAGTGGAAGTACTTAGATCACTCATTGTAGGTAGTATTTGAATTATTGTTTTGTCTTAACTTCTTTAGATACAAGTACTGAAGTTCAAAAAACCATTACAACACTTATTTCAATGCACAACAAAAAGTGTAACCTACTCACATTGCAGGGATTGGCGCGTAGGAGGGGCGACTCTGGGAGGATCAGCCCGATCAGGTAAGACAACTAAGAGAGCGCAGCGAACAGTTGGCTTACCGCGGGCCCTCCAGAAAGCGTCCCCTCCGAAGCGCAAATCCCCACCCCAACACTCTGCCAACTTTCAAATTAAGTAACCCAATGTAATCCAAACTATTTAAACATTAAATCTTTAAACAAATAACAAGCAAATCCATACCAAAAGTCCTTCAAAACCTTTATACAAAGCCTTCAAACAAATATGTCGAATGTTTGACAAAGAGAACACATTGTGAATTTATTCACTAGAATCAATTGACATCAAAAAGCCCCTATTGTATGCTAACAAAGGGTAAGATTGATAAGGAACTCATACATAAATTGAGTACAGAAATCATGTTTCAGAGGTTTCAAGTCTTCACTCAGAAACGCAAAATCCTAAAACTTTGTGGACGTCGCACATAGCAACGTCACCTGGTGAACGGAAAATTGCGATTCACTTACAATTTCCAGGTTCCTTTGCAAGGAATCTATGTCGTTGAAAGATGATCTAAACGACAAAGACTCATCTCTCGACAATTGTCGAGAACTACTGAACACTTCAGACGCTGTTATCCAAAATACGAATTGGGAGAATCGACAATGCAAAGTATGCAGGAAATTTTTACACAGCAAAAGAAGAGTTTCTTTTTTTTGCTTGCATTGTTCGTGCTCGGCTGGTTCTTCTTGGACTACCGTACCATCTTCGCGGGACTCATCTTAGGTTCACTTTTCGGAATGTATAACTTTTGGATTCTCGTTCGACGTATGGAGCGGTTTGACCGATCCATTACGGAGGAAACACGTGCGAAGTCACTAGGTATGGGCTTGCGTTTTGCATCAGGTGTAGGGGCTACGGCCATTGCACTCGTTATGCCGGAAGAGTTTGATCTGATCAGCACGGTAATCGGGTTAATGATACCCTACGCATTGCTGTTTACTGGTCATCTGCTGTTCCAATGGAAGCAATGACACTTTACTAGCAAGGGGAGGTGAACAAAAACGTGAATCATGAAAATCCACAGTTTATTTTATTCGGGATCGGGTTTAACCCATCGAATATACTGATGTTATTTGTAACGTGTCTGATTGTCTTCCTGATTGCAGTTGCATCTACGCGGCGGCTTCAAATGAAACCTACGGGTATGCAAAACTTCATGGAGTGGGTTATGGACTTCGTCAAAGGCATCATCAAAAATAACATGGACTGGAAAACGGGAGGCCGCTTCCACGTACTAGGCATCACTTTGATCATGTTTGTATTCGTTGCAAATATGATTGGACTTCCATTCGCAATCGTGTGGGATCACCAACTTTGGTGGAAATCACCGACAGCCGATCCAGTTATCACGTTAACCCTCGCTGCTACAGTTGTTGCGTTAACGCATTACTATGGTGTGAAACAACTCGGAATGGGCAAGTATTTGAAAACATACTTCCAACCGATTCCATTCTTGGCACCATTGAAGATCATTGAGGAATTCGCAAATACGTTGACACTCGGTCTTCGTCTTTACGGTAACATTTTCGCAGGTGAAATCTTAATTGGTTTGCTTGCAACATTGGGTGCTTCAAGCATCTTCGGTCTTGCCGGAGCTGTTGTACCAGCACTTGCATGGCTCGGATTCTCGGTATTTATCGGGGCAATCCAAGCGTTTATCTTCGTTATGTTAACGATGGTCTATATGGCTCACAAAGTCAGCACAGACCACTAAACATATATTTACCCCGGAATAGGGGAACAAAACTACAAAGAATATTAGGAGGAAATACAAAATGGCAGGTATGGGATTATTAGCAGCAGCTATTGCAGTTGGTCTAGGAGCACTTGGTGCAGGTATCGGTAACGGTTTGATCGTTTCTAAGACAGTTGAAGGGATCGCTCGTCAACCAGAAGCACGTGGCGTTCTACAAACAACAATGTTCATTGGTGTTGCATTGGTAGAGGCACTTCCAATCATCGCAACAGTTATCGCGTTTATCGTAATGAACAAATAATTTTCGTAATGGTGGCGAAGCACGTAGAAATAGGTCTTCGCCATGCTTTATGTGGTAAAACATATGAATGAAATGAACATAGAATACATCTGCTTTGGCAGAAGAACGAAACAAAGAGTCATGAGCTCTTGAAGGGAGTGAAACAATCGTGTTGGATACCTTCGTCCTCTTATCAGCAAACGCTGACGCAGGATTTTTAGCTAGCTTAAACCAACGTCTGAACCTAGGCGACATTATCGTCACTGTAGTATTTTTCACGATTCTCATGGTACTTCTAAAGAAGTTTGCATGGGGTCCGTTAATGGGCGTGATGGATCAACGAGCGCAATTAATCGCTACCGAGATCGAACAAGCCGAAACAAGTCGTCAAGAATCTGCAAAGCTTCTTGAAGAGCAGCGTGCTCTATTGAAAGAAGCACGTGAAAGCGCACAATCTATTGTAGAAAATGCGAAAAAACAAGGTGATACTCAACGTGAAGAGCTGATTATGGCTGCACGCGCTGAAGCGAACCGTATGAAAGAATCTGCAACTCTTGAAATTGCTACTGAAAAAGAGAAAGCAGTTGCAGCAGTACGCGAAGAATTCGTATCTCTTTCTATCTTGGCTGCGTCTAAGGTTCTTGGGAAAGAAATTTCTGAGGAAGATAACCGCGCATTGATCGAAGAAACGATTGTGAAGGCAGGCGAAGGACGATGAGCCAATCGGTAATCGCAAAACGTTATGCCGTAGCATTGTTTGAAGCCGCACAGGAAAAGCAACAAACTGTTTCCGTGCAAACTGATTTAAAAGAATTGCAAAAAGTCTTCGCTGCAGAAAAGCAGTTTGACGAACTATTAGTTTCGCCAAAGTTCTCACCAGAACAGAAGAAAGAATTGATGGGACAACTTTTCAATGGAGCAAATCAACTTGTATTGAACACACTATATGTGTTGATCGATGCAGGTCGTATTGGAGAGATAGACAATCTAATCGAAGACTTCCTGGAACTTGCTAACGAAGCTTCCGGAGTTGCCGAAGCGAAAGTCTACTCTACGCGTTTGCTTTCTGATGAAGAAAGTTCAGCGATCTCTACTGCCTTTGCGCATAAAGTAGGGAAACAATCATTGCATATTCAAAACGTAATTGATCCAAGCTTGATCGGTGGCATTCGCCTTCAGATCGGCAATCAAATTTACGATAGCAGTATTAGCGCTAAGTTAGCGCGTCTTGAACGTCAATTAATCAATTAATTTGAATTAAGAGGGGTGACATACATGGGCATCAAAGCTGAAGAAATTAGCGGTCTGATCAAACAGCAGATCGAAAATTATCAGTCTGAAATGGAAGTAAGTGAAGTAGGTACTGTAATCCGTGTAGGTGACGGTATCGCACTTGCTCATGGCCTCGACAATGTCATGGCGGGGGAACTTCTTGAGTTCTCTACCGGCGTAATGGGTCTGGCACAAAACTTGGAAGCGAACAACGTAGGTATCGTTATCCTTGGGCCATACACAGACATTAAAGAAGGCGATGAAGTTCGTCGTACAGGCCGTATTATGGAAGTACCAGTCGGAGAAGAATTGATCGGCCGTGTCGTCAATTCACTTGGACAACCAGTTGATGGACTTGGTCCAATCAACACAACAAAAACTCGTCCTATCGAAAGCCCTGCACAAGGGGTTATGGCGCGTAAATCAGTTCACGAACCACTACAAACAGGAATCAAAGCGATTGACGCTCTAGTTCCGATTGGCCGTGGACAACGTGAATTAATCATCGGTGACCGTCAAACAGGTAAAACTACTGTTGCGATTGATGCAATCCTAAACCAAGCTGACCAAGACATGATCTGTATCTATGTTGCAATTGGTCAAAAAGAATCTACTGTTCGTGGAGTTGTTGAAACTCTACGCAGAAACGGTGCACTCGATTACACAATCGTAGTAACTGCATCTGCATCTAGCCCGTCGCCAATGCTATACTTGGCACCATACACAGGTATTTCGATGGCAGAAGAATTCATGTTCGCAGGCAAGCACGTGCTAATCGTTTATGATGATCTATCTAAACAAGCAGCAGCTTACCGTGAACTTTCCTTGCTACTTCGTCGTCCTCCAGGTCGTGAAGCATATCCAGGTGATGTCTTCTACCTACACAGCCGTTTACTTGAGCGTGCTGCGAAGTTGAATGACGATCTAGGAGCAGGATCTATCACAGCATTGCCGTTCGTTGAGACACAAGCAGGAGATATCTCCGCTTATATCCCAACAAACGTAATCTCTATTACAGACGGACAAATCTTCTTGCAGTCTGACCTATTCTTCTCAGGTGTACGTCCAGCGATCAACGCCGGTCTTTCCGTATCCCGTGTTGGTGGATCAGCGCAAATTAAAGCAATGAAGAAAGTTGCCGGTACACTTCGTTTGGACTTGGCAGCATTCCGTGAACTAGAAGCATTCTCACAATTCGGTTCGGATCTAGACCCTACGACAAGAGCGAAACTGGACCGCGGTCACCGCACAGTTGAAATCTTGAAGCAGGACTTGAACAAGCCGTTGAAAGTCGAATACCAAGTCATCAGTCTATATGCACTGACACGCGGTTACCTCGACGATATTCCAGTAAAAGACGTATTGCGTTTTGAAAGTGAAATCACTAGCTGGTTAGAATCCAACCATACGGAAGTGTATGATCATATCCGTACAACGAAAGATCTTCCAGCTGATGACGTAATGAGCGCAGCGTTCAACGAATTCAAGAAAAATTTCGTAGTTTCTGAAGCGTAATATTCCTTGAATGGATCTTAAAATAAAGGTGGTGAATAGCCAGTGGCGTCCTTACGCGAGATAGAAAGCCGTATTGCTTCAACAAAAAAGACGAGTCAAATCACGAGAGCGATGCAAATGGTATCTGCTTCAAAACTGAACCGTGCAGAAGTGAATGCGAAGAAATTCGTACCTTACATGGATAAAGTAGAAGAAGTAGTTGGTGCTATTGCAGCCGTAACGAAAGATTCCGGACATCCTCTATTAACAGCACGTCCCGTTAAGAAGTCTGCGTACATCGTAGTTACTTCTGACCGTGGTCTAGTTGGTGGATACAACGCGCACATTTTCCGTGCAGTTACCCGTGCAATCGAACAACGCCATAAATCGAAAGATGAAGTGGTCATTATCGTGATCGGTCGTAAAGGCTATGAATTCTTCGGCCGTCTGGGTTACCAGATCGAAGAAAGCCTGATCGGACTTTCGGATCACCCTCGTTTTGAAGAAGTAAAAGATATCGCGAATCGGGCTGTTGGCATGTTCACAGAAGGCGTTTATGATGAAGTGTTCTTGTATTACAACCACTTCATCTCCGCCATCTCCAACGAAGCAACTGAACGTAAATTGCTTCCACTCACAGATATTTCATCAGGTTCAGCTAATTCATCTTATGAGTTCGAGCCTTCAGCAGAAGCGATTCTCGAAACACTTCTCCCACAATACACGGAGAGCCTCATTTATGGAGCAGTACTTGATGGAAAAGCGAGCGAACATGCTTCCAGTATGACAGCGATGAAGACGGCGACAGACAATGCGTCTGATCTAATCGATTCGTTAACATTACAATTTAACCGCGCTCGTCAAGCAGCGATCACTCAGGAAATCACTGAAATCGTAGCCGGCGTAGCAGCACTCGAATAACAGATTTGAAACAGTAAGACAGGAGGGAAAAGCATGAGTAATGGACATATTCTTCAAGTTATGGGTCCGGTTGTCGACGTTAAGTTTGAAAACGGACAACTTCCAGCGATCTATAACGCATTGAAGGTTAATATCGATCGTTCCAACGGAGTGGTTGAAGTATTGACTTTAGAAGTAGCACTTCACCTTGGTGATGATGCAGTTCGTACGATTGCGATGTCCTCGACAGATGGTCTGAAACGCGGTACGTCAGTAATTAATACAGGCGCACCAATTTCTGTTCCAGTCGGCGACGTTACACTCGGACGTGTATTTAACGTACTAGGTGAGGAAATTGACCTGCGTGAGCCAGTTCCTGCTGATTCACAACGTGACCCAATTCACCGTTCTGCACCAACATTTGAATTCCTTTCTACAGAGGTAGAAATTCTTGAAACTGGAATTAAAGTAGTTGACTTGCTTGCACCATACATCAAGGGTGGTAAAATCGGACTCTTCGGTGGTGCTGGAGTTGGTAAAACAGTTCTAATTCAGGAATTAATCAACAACATCGCACAAGAACACGGTGGTATTTCCGTATTCGCTGGTGTTGGAGAGCGTACTCGTGAAGGAAATGACTTGTACTTTGAGATGACTGATTCAGGCGTTATCAAGAAAACGGCAATGGTCTTCGGTCAAATGAACGAGCCACCAGGCGCACGTATGCGTGTAGCACTTTCTGGCTTGACTATGGCAGAGTATTTCCGTGATGAGCAAGGACAAGACGTTCTATTGTTCATCGATAACATCTTCCGCTTTACACAAGCAGGTTCTGAAGTTTCTGCCCTACTAGGTCGTATGCCATCAGCGGTTGGATACCAGCCAACATTGGCAACTGAAATGGGTCAGTTACAAGAGCGAATCACTTCTACTAATAAAGGATCGGTTACATCGATCCAAGCAATCTACGTACCAGCGGATGACTATACGGATCCAGCTCCGGCAACAACTTTCGCTCACTTAGATGCAACAACGAACTTGGAGCGTAAACTTTCAGAGATGGGTATCTACCCAGCTGTGGATCCACTAGCTTCTTCTTCACGTGCATTGAGTGCAGAAATCGTTGGACCGGAACACTACCGTGTAGCTCGTGAAGTACAAACAACTCTTCAACGATACCGTGAATTGCAAGATATCATCGCAATCTTAGGTATGGATGAGTTAGATGAAGATGACAAGCAGATCGTTGATCGCGCTCGTCGTATTCAGTTCTTCTTGTCACAAAACTTCCACGTTGCTGAGCAGTTTACAGGACAAAAAGGTTCTTACGTTCCAGTTCCTGAAACAATCAAAGGCTTTGCTGAAATTCTAGAAGGTAAGTATGATCACTTGCCGGAAGATGCATTCCGTTTAGTTGGACGTATCGAAGAAGTAATTGCAAAAGCAAAAGCTATGGGTGTAGAAGTCTAAGAAAAGGGACCAGGAGGGAAAAAAATGAGTAAAATCAAAGTGAATATCGTCACTCCCGACGGCCCTGTTGTTGAAATGGATGCGAACATGGTGATAGCAGTTACCGAAGCTGGTGAGATCGGGGTTTTACCCGGTCACATCGCAATGGTCGCACCACTTCAAATTGGTGCACTTCGCCTAAAGACAGATGGCAAAACAGTAACAGTCGCAGTCCACGGAGGCTTCATCGAGGTCCGTCCTGAAGTGGTCACTGTATTGGCACAGAGTGCGGAACTGGCTGAGTCCATTGATATCGCACGTGCAAAGAAAGCTGCTGAAAAAGCTGAGCAAGATCTTCAGAAAAAAACTGATGACCTTTCCCATAACTTACACGAGCTTGATTTGAAACGCGCTATCAACCGCATGCAAGTGTATGAACAGCGTATGTAATCTATAAGTAAAATGGACGGACAGACAATCTCTGTCCGTCCATTTTCTCTATATTCAAGAAAAAAGGAGTGCAAACTATGGACAGCATGCTAGGCAGCAATCCATTACTCGCGATGGTATCGCATATCTTCTTCATCGGCGTTAGCTTCTATGCACTACAAGCTATCTTGCCAGAAAATATCATACGAAAAAATCGTGTATTCCAAACACAACTTTTGTTTATTTTGCTAAGTATTGCTATCGGCTCGACCGTATCAAAATTCTTTTTAGACATATCCTATTGGTCAGGAAGATGGGCAACTTGGTTTTGATTTCCTTCAGCTGAAGCTCTACTAGCCTCACAACGGAAATCAGAACTCTAGCTGAAGGAAATTAAAACGAATAAGTTAATGAAAGAATTGGTCAATTTATAAGCACCGTTGATTTCCATTCCAGACGGACGCGTTCTGAGGGCACGGCTTCAATCTCCTCGTCTGCAACGGAAATCCCGAACGCGTATCAAGTTTTGAGTTACCTGCCACAACTCTGTAATATTCATGTAATAAAAATAACGGCAAACACGTGTAAAATGTAGGATTAACGGGTATTAGCAGTAATGTGGCTAAATAAATGGGTCATTTGTAATCACATTGTGTCATATCAAAACATATACTACATCACGCAAGAAATAACACAAAACTGCGCCGGAAGTTACTTGTTTAGTAAGGTTTTACAAGGTACAATAGTAGATGTTTTATATGTTAAATTTGGAAACTGACAAATGACTAGGCTTCAACAATGAAAATGTTTATAGACGATTTTTGATAATAGGCTGTGGATGAAGGATAAATTGGACTCGGAGGGGCTATTGGTGGAAAAAATTATTATTAACGGCGGACGGACTTTAAAAGGGAACGTACGTGTAGAGGGTGCAAAGAACGCGGTATTACCGATCTTGGCTGCTGCTTTATTGGCATCTGAAGGAGTGAACGTCATTCGTGATGTTCCTAACCTATCGGATGTTCGGACAATCAATGAAGTGCTAAAAAGTTTAAACGCAAAGATCACGCATGATCCGGAAAACGGGGAAGTCATCGTAGATTCACGTGGAAGACTAGCAGACGAAGCACAATTTGAATTTGTACGTAAAATGCGCGCATCCATTTTAGTAATGGGACCGTTACTGGCGCGTAACGGATTCGCACGTGTCGCATTACCAGGCGGCTGTGCAATCGGTTCAAGACCTATCGATCAACATTTGAAAGGCTTCGAAGCAATGGGAGCGGAAATTTCATTTGGACATGGACATGTCGAAGCGAAAGTAGATGGCCGATTAAAAGGCGCAAAAATCTACTTGGATTTCCCGAGCGTAGGCGCAACAGAAAACATTATGACAGCTGCTGCTCTCGCTGAAGGTACAACGATCATCGAGAACGCTGCGAAAGAACCTGAAATCGTCGACTTGGCGAATTTCATCAATGAAATGGGCGGTAAAGTAGTAGGTGCAGGTACGGATAACATTCGTATTGAAGGTGTAACAACAATGTATGCATCCACTCACCATATTATACCGGATCGTATCGAAGCAGGAACATTCATGGTAGCTGCAGCAATCACAGGCGGAGACGTCACGATTGAAAACGCGGTTCCTGAACACTCGACTGCTTTGATTTCAAAATTAACTGAAATGGGTGTAGTCATCACGGAATTGGATGAAGGGGTTCGTATCACAGCGAAACACCCACTTAAGGCTGTCGATTTGAAGACAATGCCGCATCCAGGTTTCCCTACAGATATGCAATCACAAATGATGGCATTGATGTTAACAGCTACCGGTATCGGTGTGTTGACTGAAACTGTATTTGAAAATCGCTTCATGCACGTGGAAGAATTCCGCCGTATGAACGCAGACGTAAAAATTGAAGGACGTTCTGTTATTGTTTCAGGACCTTCAAAAATCCAGGGAGCGGAAGTCGCAGCCACAGACTTGCGTGCCGCTGCATCACTCATCCTAGCCGGACTCGTAGCAGAAGGTATTACACGTGTGACGGAATTGGTTCACTTAGATCGCGGTTATGTGGACTTTGACAAGAAACTCAAAGCCCTAGGCGCAGACATAACACGTGTCTCTACTGAACAAGAAGTTACTGAATCTCAATTAGCATAATCTTCAAGACCATGGACAGTTTACTGTTCATGGTTTTTTCGATTTTTACAATGAATACACGATTGTTCGCTAACATATAGTCTAGTATGTACAAAAAACTACTCGTTTTATTCATTATTTTCACATTATTTATTATTCCTATTCTTGTAAGACAAGCGCCAGAGTTGAAACTGGTAGAACAGCGAGAGGAGAAGTACTGCGATGTGTTGATTACGGTCATAGGTGTGGACGAGCCGATTCCGTTAGAAGAATATGTTGTCGGGGTCGTAGCGGGAGAGATGCCTGCCGATTTTCATCCGGAAGCATTGAAGGCGCAAGTAATTGCTGCTCGCACCTATGCGGCTAGAAACACGGATAAAGGGGTCAAGCCTATTGCCAAAGACGTCTCTGCGCAAGTATATCGTACAGAAGCAGAGCGCAAAGAACGCTGGGGCAAGTCATTCAAAGACAATGAAAAGAAAGTCCGCCAAGCAGCTGAAGCGACTGAAGGTAAAATTATTGTATATGGAGAAGAAATTATATCTGCCATGTTTTTCTCTACATCTAACGGCAAAACGGAAGCCGCGCAAAACTTCAGCGGCAATCCGGTTGAATATTTACAAAGTGTAGATAGCCCAGGTGAAGAAGATGTGGCGCCAACCGTAGAGCGCAAGCAAGAATTAACATTAACGGAGTGGAATCGTAAACTCGGTTTCAATTGGAATGCTAACCAATTCCGCGAACTACAACTCGTGCGTAATCAAACGGGACGTGTTCAGAAAATCATCGCAGGCCCCTATGAAACGAGCGGACGACAGATCCGAGAAAAACTTCATTTGGCTTCCACCGATTTCAATATCGCCTATGACGTTAACAATCAAATCGTCCTTATTACGACCGTTGGTTATGGCCATGGCGTCGGGATGAGTCAGTATGGTGCGGAAGCTTTCGCGCAAAAAGGATGGACCGCCGATCAAATTCTGTCGCACTATTATACAGGTACAAAAATACAAAAAATAAATTTACCTGAAGATCGATGTTTAAAATCCCCGTAACTTGCAAAGAATGCAAGTGAGGTGATGAACATGCGAGAAGAAAAACCAAAGGCCCCTTCTCAGGAGATCAAGAAAACGAAGAACGGCTGGTTCTGGCCTGCCATTTATACGAGCGTAGCGCTCTTATTCATCGGCATGGTATGGGGATACACCGCATTGACGACGGAAGAATCTGTCCCGTCTGAAGTTGCAAAAGTAGACCAGCCAAAAGAAAATGTCACGGTAGAAACAAATGCATCAAAGGAAACACTGAAGTATCCATTCGATGAAGCAAAAGTAGATTCAGTCGCCATCTTACAAGAATTTTATGATGCAGAAGCAGACGAAGCAGTGCGTGAGAAAGCACTACTCGTATTCAACCAGACGTACGTCACCAGCAAAGGACTTTCTTTATCGATGGACGGTGAACCGTTCGAAGCTGTAGCGGCAATGAGCGGAACAGTCGAAGAAGTCATCGTGGACTCATTCAAAGGAACAGAAGTCCGTTTGAAACACGCGGACGGTAAGACGACGATCTACGGTTCGTTAACAGGTGTACTTGTGAAAGAAGGCGACACAGTCCAACAGGGGCAAGTGCTCGCGACAACGACTCAGAATGAATGGAATCCTGAAGCAGGCATCCACTTGCAATTCGAAATCCAGCAAGACGGAGTCGCCGTGAATCCACATGATTTCCTAGCATTTTAATAGGTAGCATCCAAGCCATTCCACCCCCCTGGAATGGCTTTTTTCATATGTTGACACACGTTCGCATACACTACATTAGTCAAAGGAGTGAATAGAGAAAGGAAGAGGGCGTGCACGAGCAAATTAGAAAACGCTGCGTACGACTGGGCAAGCTACTGATCGAGACCAACTTGACAGTGCGCGCGCTAGCCAATGCGACCGGCTACTCTAAAAGTACGGTCCACAAAGACTTAACGGAACGACTACCGAATGTAGATCCATGCTTGTCACGGAAAGTCGCAGAAATTTTGGCTTATCATAAATCCATCCGCCACTTGCGCGGAGGAGAAGCCACCCGACAAAAATGGAAAAATGAAAACGAAGCACAAAAAGCAGATGCCTAGCCACACTGAAAATGAAGCAGTAATGTACTGTACCCATACAAGCAGCCTGAAATCATGAGCAGCTATCCAGATGATCGTGTATCTGGGTAGCTTTTGTTTGGTTATGTTTCTATGCTGCTAGCTATCCGCTCTATGCATGTCCGCGAACGCTCTATGCGTCGCCTTATCCGCTCTATCGCCCGCGCCATTCGCTCTATCCCAGTCCGCGAGTGCTCTAAGCGTCGCCCTATCCGCTCTATCGCCCGAGCTATCCGCTCTATCCCAGTCCGCGAGTGCTCTAAGCGTCGCCCTATCCGCTCTATCGCCCGCGCCATTCGCTCTATCCCAGTCCGCGAGTGCTCTAAGCGTCATCTTATCCGCTCTATCGCCCGCGCCATTCGCTCTATCCCAGTCCGCGAGTGCTCTAAGCGTCGTCCTATCCGCTCTATCGCCCGCGCTATTCGCTCTATCCGCGTCCGCGAGTGCTCTATGCGTCGTCCTATCCGCTCTATCGGCCGCGCCATTCGCTCTATCCCTGTCCGCGAGTGCTCTATGCGTCGTCCTATCCGCTCTATCGGCCGCGCCATTCGCTCTATCTCCGTCCACAAACGCTCTATCACCCCACCAACCGCCTAAACCCACAAAACCATGTATAATAGACAACAAAACAAAGCAACGGGAGGAATGAATCATGACAAAAAAGTATATTCTGGCGCTCGATCAAGGCACCACGAGCTCACGTGCTATTTTATTCGATAAAAAGGGTGACATCTTCCACACGGCACAACAGGAATTCAAGCAGTATTTTCCTAAGTCCGGCTGGGTGGAACACAATGCGGATGAAATCTGGAGTTCGATTCTTTCCGTCATCGCAGCTGTCATTTCTGAAAAAAATATTACCGCCACGCAAATCGAAGCAATCGGCATCACCAATCAACGCGAAACAACTGTCGTCTGGGACAAACATACTGGCGATCCGATCTATCATGCGATCGTTTGGCAATCCCGCCAGACTGCTGATATTTGCGAGGAGCTAAAAACCGCTGGACATAGTGAGCTATTCCGTAATAAAACCGGCTTGCTGATCGATTCCTATTTCTCCGGAACGAAAGTGAAATGGATTCTTGATAACGTAGAAGGCGCGCGCGAAAAGGCGGAGAATGGGGACTTGCTGTTTGGCACGATCGATACGTGGATCATCTGGAAGCTTTCAGGAGGCAAGGCACATGTAACCGACTACTCAAACGCCTCGCGCACATTGATGTACAATATCCACAAGCTAGAGTGGGACGAAGAGCTACTAGACATTCTCGGTGTTCCTAAAGCCATGTTGCCAACGGTCTGTGAGTCATCCGAAGTCTACACACATACCGACGCCAAACACTTTTTTGGCCACGAAGCACCCATCGCGGGAGTCGCGGGGGATCAGCAGGCAGCTTTATTTGGTCAGGCGTGCTTTGAAAGCGGCATGGTGAAAAATACGTATGGAACGGGATGTTTCATGCTAATGAACACAGGAGAGAAAGCCGTAACATCTGAAAATGGGTTGTTGACGACGATTGCTTGGGGGATCGATGGCAAAGTGGAATATGCACTCGAGGGAAGTATTTTTGTTGCGGGTTCCGCCCTTCAGTGGCTACGTGACGGCCTGCGCATGTTCCGTAACGCCTCGGAAAGCGAGAGCTATGCCAAACGTGTCAAATCAACTGACGGTGTCTACGTCGTGCCTGCATTCGTTGGACTCGGCACACCGTACTGGGACAGCGATGTGAAAGGGGCCGTTTTCGGTCTGACACGCGGAACGACGAAAGAGCATTTCATACGCGCGACGCTTGAATCACTCGCCTACCAAACGAAAGACGTCCTCGATGCGATGGAAGCGGACTCGGGGATTTCATTGAAAACGCTACGGGTGGATGGGGGCGTTGTGTCGAACGATTTCCTGATGCAATTCCAGTCAGACTTACTTAACGTACCGGTTGAGCGTTCAACGATCAATGAAACTACAGCACTTGGCGCAGCGTATCTTGCAGGCCTTGCAGTAGGATTTTGGAAGGACCGCAATGAAATTGCAGAGTACTTATGTCTCGATCAACCGTTTGAACCGAATATGGAAGAAACCGTACGCGAAGAGCTTTATGCAGGTTGGCAAAAAGCCATTCGCGCGACAATTGCCTTTAAATAATTCTTCAGCCGCCGCTAACTTGCTGGCGGCTTTTTGATTTGTCAACCTATCGAACGATGTCAAATAAAGTAGAAATATGATATAATGAACAGCTAGAGAGTTTAACCAGACAGGACGGATGGGGAAGGGGATAGAGTCACGATGTTTTCGAAAGAAATTGGGATCGACTTGGGTACTGCCAATATATTGATATATATGAAAGACCATGGTCTTGTCATCAACGAGCCGGCTATCATGGCGATCGATAAACGTTCGGATGAACCGATAGCTTTTGGTATAGAGGCCAATCAAATGATTGGTCGTGCACCAGAATATATCCAAATCGTACGCTCAATGAAAGACGGGAACATTGCGGACTTCGATATGGCCCGTGTATTGATTCAGCACTTCCTCGAGAAAGCGCAAGGAAAGGGCTTACGTGGCAAACCCCATATTACGATGTGCTGTAAAGCGGATACGACCCGTGTAGAAAAAAGCGTCATCCAACAAGTAGTGATGGGAGCCGGAGCCAAACAGGTCGTGATCGAGGAAGAATCGAAAGTGGCGGCAATCGGAGCGGGAATTGATATATCAAAACCTTCAGGCAATATGATAGTCGATTTGGGCGCCGGTACGACAGACGCGTCCGTGCTTTCAATGGGGGAAATCGTATCCTTTAAAACTACGAATATCGGTGGCCTTTATTTTGATCAGTGCATTATTCAACATATACGAAGAAAACATGATGTATATATAGGCGAAAAAACAGCAGAACAAGTAAAAAAAGAAATTGGTCTAGTAGTAATGGGCGGACAGAAGCCGAGCGCGATGAACGTGCACGGTAGTGACCTAGCGACAGGTATTCCGAAGACGATTGAAGTGACAGCCGAAGAGATCCATCAGGCATTACGTGTGCCAATCAGTAAAATCGTCCAGACGACAAAAGACGCATTGGAAGAAACGCCACCGGAGCTCGCTGCAGACGTAGCGCAGCGCGGCATCATTTTAATCGGTGGCGGCGCATTGCTTCCTGGGATCGATACCTTATTATCCGAACATTTGAAAGTCCCGGTTTTCATTGCAGAAAATCCGCTCACTTGTATTGCGCAAGGTACGGGTATGTTAATGAACAAAGCGGGTAAAGCCTCAACACGCATAAATTGACCTGCCATGCAAGCGGCAAGTAGTGTATACTAAAAAGAACGATTTATCTGAAATGATGATGCGAAGGAGTGAAATGAAATGTTTCGTGGTTTTTATACAGTAGGATCAGGCATGATCGCACAGCAACGCCGTACGGAAATGCTGTCCAATAATATCGCGAACGCCAATACGCCAGGCTATAAAGCTGAGCAGTCGACGATTCGTGCGTTCCCGGAAATGTTCATGTCCCGATTGGATTCGATGCGCGTACCGACGGAAAAAGGCTTGAGCTTCAATAACCTTTCCAAAGTAGGCGAATTATCGACAGGCGTCTATATGCAAGAAACCTTGCCTTTATTCGCGCAAGGACAATTGCGGGAGACTGAACAAAAGACCGATATAGCATTAATTGATGGACCGATGGAAGTGGACGAAGAAACCGGTGTTGCAGGTACTGTGTTTTTCACGCTTGAAGGCGAGAATGGCGGTCAATACTATACACGAAACGGGAATTTCGCAGTCAACGCTGAAGGCTACCTGACCAATCCATCCGGCCTATTTGTCCTTGACGATGCGGGCAACCGGATCGAACTGGCAAGTGACGATATTCGCGTGACGGATTCAGGCGTAGTTTTCGCAGGGGAAACGGAAGTGGCGACACTAGGGATTGCCTACTCTGACGGACCCAATGCGCTGTCCAAGCAAGACAATGGACTGTACACGACAACGGACGGCAATGCATTGCCAACTGGCGGCACATACTCGATGCAACAAGGCTATCTCGAAGATTCCAACGTCGATGCCGCGCGCTCGATGACGGATATGCTGACAGCTTACCGTGCATTTGAAGCCAATCAAAAGATTCTTCAAGCCTATGATCGCAGTATGGAAAAAGCGGTCAATGAAGTAGGACGAGTCAATTAATGACTACATATAGAAACATGCGAAAAGGACGTGACCTTTTATGATTCGCACGATGACCACCGCCACGAATACGATGAACCAGTTGCAGCAACGTCTTGACTTGATCGGCAACAACTTATCGAACGTCGGCACACATGGATATAAATCTTCGGACGCTACATTCCAGGAACTTTTATTCCAACAAATGAATAACGACAAAGCAGATAAAGCGGACCGTAGCTCAGATTTTGGCATCCGCATGGGTACCGGCGCACATCTTGGAAGCTTGCAGATGAACTGGAAAGTCGGATCGGTCCAAGTAACGGATCGTCAACTCGACTTTGCGCTGACGGAACCGAAACAACATTTTAATTTGATTCAGCCAACGGATAATGGGGAAGAAATCATATACTCGCGTAAGGGTAATTTCTATTTGTCACCAACTGCAAACGGCGACAATATGCTCGTCAATGAAGAAGGACTAGCAGTGGCGGATACAGCGGGACGTCCCATCGTCTTTTCTGGGCAAGCGACGGACTATCAAATTCGTCCTAACGGTGTATTGCAAGTTACTACTCCGCAAGGCACGCAGGACTTCAATTTCGGTGTTACGGTTCTTGAAAAGCCAGATTCGATGGTTCAGCTTTCCGCAACGAACTTCGGTTTGCCGACGGATCTCGCAGCACTAGGACTTGCAGCTAATGATTTGTTAACAGAAATGACCGGAGCGGGTCGAAACCAAATTGGCTTGCAAAATCAAGCACTCGAAACATCCAACGTAGAGTATGAAAAAGAAATGGCCGATTTGATTTCGACGCAACGTGCCTATCAATTCAATGCACGTTCCGTAACTATGGCGGACCAGATGATGGGCTTAATTAATGGCATTCGCTAACGCGTGCAATAGGAGTACTGACTATGAGTGAAAAACATACAAATTTTAAAAAAATAACAGAACCACTTTCCCCTGTGCAACCGTTTGAACCGTTGAAGACTAAGGAACCTGTAGAGCCAGCGAGCACACCGGAAATGGAAGATCCAATTGAACTGACAGAAACAGATCAGGACGTACCGACTGTAGCGGACGAAGTGGCTGTCACGCTGTCAGAGCCGCTTGTGACAGACGAAGTAGTTGGTGAAGACAATCAACCGATTGTGGAGCCGGAAGCTCTAGAAACAGCACCTGACGTCTCACAGCAAGAAGTAGAAGAAACGCTTCTAATCGAAACGGAACCTGTAAAAAAACTACCTGCACCAGAAGAATCCAACGCGTCGTTCTGGACGAAAATTCAGTCCAAATGGCCACGCAAGGAGCGCACTAAAAAACCTATGAAACCTGTAAGTGAAATGCGCTGGGTTCAAGTCCGTATGATTCCAATCTGGCTACGCATGCTGATTTTACTCGTGCTTCTCGTCTTGGCCGCTGCAGTCGGTGCAATGGTAGGTTTTAGTGTGATCGGTGACGGCACAGCAGCCGATGTCTTCAAAAAAGAGACATGGCAACATATTTTTGATATCATGAATGGTAAATAAGTACAGAAAGGTCTGACATCTTCAGAACCTCTGGAATAAAGGAGACACATTTCATGCTGAACGCTACACAAATACAAGAAATCATTCCGCATCGCTATCCATTCTTGCTCGTTGATCGCATCGAAGAGCTTGAAGAAGGTAAGCGTGCAGTCGGATTAAAAAACGTATCTATCAATGAAGACTTTTTCAACGGCCATTTTCCTGGCTATCCCGTCATGCCAGGCGTTTTAATAGTAGAAGCACTAGCCCAAGTAGGCGCGGTCGCTTTGCTCAAGAAAGAAGAAAATAAAGGTCGTTTGGCATTTTTCGCGGGTATTGATAATTGCCGCTTCAAACGCCAAGTCACACCTGGCGACACGCTTCGTCTCGAAGTAGAAATTGTTCGCTTGCGCGGAACGATTGGCAAAGGAAAAGCCGTCGCTACCGTAGAAGGCGAAGTTGCATGTGAAGCAGATATTACATTCGCACTAGGACCAGTCCAAGAGTAGTACTATCGTTTTGCATAACACGGAAATTTGATATAATAATCATTGGAATGCCAATACTGGCATACAGTGGGAGGGTACATTACAGCATGTTAAAGAAGCTTTCTCCGAATATAAAGAGCAGCATCACTCGTTCCATATCGCAATCATTTGAACAATATATGAGTGAGATCGGCTGGTCAGCAGAAGATTACAACATCGAACAATTTTACGCGAATTGGCGGGAATACATTACGACCAAAGCGCTTTGGTACGAGAAGATTCCCGATGACATCAAAGTAGATCCCGAGTTTCATAAAGAATTAGCAGAGCGTGTAGAAGGCGTATTAATTCGTATTCTGAATGATCCGCCAACAGAAGAGCAGATCGCGCAAATCGAAATTCTACAGCAAAAACTGAACACTCATTACGATTATGGCTGTAAAGCGGAAGCTGTATACGTTCAAAACGTATTAGAAACGACGTCTAACCAGTTGGATAATTAAAACGAATAGTTCTCTCCTTTTCGCACAAGCTAACGAAGAACATACCGAGACGTATGGTTCATAGCTCGTAAAAAAGGAGGGAATTTTTTTATGATCAGAAAAGCTCTGCCGGTAGTTTTTGCATCTGCACTCGTCCTAACCGCATGTAACACGAACGACGGCGCACTTCCGAGCAACAATGAAACGCCGATGCAAGATATGGAACGCGACAATACGCCGAACGGCAACAAGCGTATGGGTCCAAATCTTGATGGTCTGGATGACAACAATGACCGTGGAATCATGAATGGCGACGGCGATGGCATCATGGAGGAAACGCGTGAAGGGATCGACAGAACGCGCGATGAACTCATTGATGACAATAACGAAAACCGCGGTGCACGCGACGATAACAACTTGAACGGCAACATGAACGGCAACGACGCTGCTCCAAACGGCGTTCTACGCGACGAAGATCGTAAAGTACGATAGATCTCCAGCCACTATAAAAACGACCCTGCATATCGAATGCATGGGTCGTTTTTGTGTGTTTGGATTTGGTGGTTTGTTTGCTCAATTAAGGTGTGGGAGTGCTCTATGCGGCATGCTATCCGCTCTATGTGGCGCGTTATCCGCTCTATGCGGTGAGTTATCCGCTCTATGCGGTGAATTATCCGCTCTATGCGGTGAGTTATCCGCTCTATGGGGTGCGTTATCCGCTCTATGGGGTGCGTTATCCGCTCTATGGGGTGCGTTATCCGCTCAATGCGGTGAGTTATCCGCTCAATGCGGTGAGTTATCCGCTCAATGCGGTGAGTTATCCGCTCTATGCGGTGAGTTATCCGCTCTATGTGGCGCGTTATCCGCTCTATGGGGTGCGTTGTCCGCTCTATGCGGTGAATTATCCGCTCTATGGGGTGCGTTATCCGCTCTATGGGGTTGAGTTATCCGCTCAATGCGGTGAGTTATCCGCTCTAAGCGGTGAGTTATCCGTTCTATGGGGTGCGTTATCCGCTCTATGCGGTGCGTTACCCGCTCTATGCGGTGAGTTATCCGCTCTATGTGGCGTGTTATCCGCTCTATGCGGTGCGTTATCCGCTCTATGGGGTGAGTTATCCGCTCTATGTGGCGTGTTATTCGCTCTAAGCGGCATGCTATCCACTCTATGTGGCGCGTTATCCGCTCAATGCGGCGCGTTATCCGCTCAATGCGGTGCGTTATCCGCTCTAAGCGTCGCGTTATCCGCTCTAAGCGTCGCGCTATCCGCTCTAAGCGGTGCGCTATCCGCTCTATGCGGTGTGTAATCCGCTCTATGGGGCGCGTTATCCGCTCTAAGCGGTGAGTTGTCCGCTCTATGCGTTGCGTTATCCGCTCTAAGCGTCGCGCTATCCGCTCTAAGCGGTGCGCTATCCGCTCTATGCGGTGTGTAATCCGCTCTATGGGGCGCGTAATCCGCTCTAAGCGGCATGCTATCCGCTCTATGTGGCGAGTTACCCGCTCTAAGCGTCGCGTTATCCGCTCTAAGCAAGTTACCCGCTCTAACCATCGAGTTACCCGCTCTAACCATCGAGTTACCCGCTCTAACCATCAAACTATCCGCCCTAACAACCCACCCAACCCACCCAACCCCACAAAAACCAAAAAAAAGCCACCCAAAATAGGGCAGCCACCAAAAACAAAAACACAATCACAACTTCGTCTTCTCATCAGGATCCGTATCCCGCTTCAACTTCGGTCGATCCCACATGCCCATCTCGAATTGCTCAAGCAACGCATCGCCCGCGAAGCCTTCATCCAGCAACTCTTCAAGCAAATGCTCTGCGTATTTCGAACGGGCGCGCTTCAAACGACCCTTCATCAACACGGAAATCCGGTCGCCGATCTGACTCCAGTTTTCCACCGCCACATCGAACGAAGCGGGTTCATTGCCGGGATACGAAATGACGACGCGCACTGTCAGCAACGTCTCCTCGACCTTCCATTTATCCATAATGTCCTTATACTTGGCATCAATGAACAACTCAAGAACCCACAAACGATGACTGTTTTCCTGATTGATGATAATCCCGTCATACAGTGGAAATGCAAGCACACCATTCTCCTGCATCACTTCCACCGAAATCATCTTAAACGTCTTCAATCCTATCACCTCGGTACAATTTTCCCAAGTATAGCATAAAAATCTCACAATACTCGAAAATTCAATAATGCATTACGCAGGATCCACATGAAACCTTATCAACACAAGAAACTCCGAAAATCACGTCCAATGAAAATTGAAAAAGCTATACGAAAACGGCATCAAAATTCAATTTTGCCCCTTTGCTTGAACTGCCCTTTGTAGATTACGATAAGGGCAGCACAAAGAAGGGAGGGACAAACTCTTGAACCAAGTGGCTTTAGTAGGGCGTATCACCAAAGACCTCGTATTAAAAGAACACGCATCTGGACGTGTCAACACCACGTTCGTCCTCGCTATCAATCGCAGCTTCAAAAACGCAAACGGAGAAGTGGCAACTGATTTCGTGCCGTGCTCCGTTTGGGGGCGATCCGCCGAAAACCTAGTCCGTCACTGCGGCAAAGGATCACTCATAGGCGTCAGTGGAAGTATTCAAACTCGGAACTACGAACGGGAAGATCAGTCGAAAGTGTACATCACAGAAGTCATGTGCAACGACATTCGCTTCTTGTCAAAGTCACCCAAATCTCAACACACCGAAATGAAAACGCATTCATCTACTGAGCCGAAACGTTTTGAAGAAGCGAAAACAGCAGAAACCGCACTTCCAATTTTCTAACGCCAGCCTAAAACGAAAGGGGAGGAGACGAAGGCTGATCCGCCGTCACACAGCCACTGTCGATCAACTCCTGATCCATTGGCTAACACACAATTAAAGAGAAACGAAAAAAGAGAAAACAGAAACGACACTACAAGCATATTCGCCAACTAGCAATACCTAATCGGCAGAAGCAAGAGCGAGTGGGGACTCGATCCTCTGTGATGCCGGGAGTACATTCAGCATAGGAACTGAATCGATTTTACGCCAACTCATCCGTCGTCCGTTTTGCTGGAGACCACTTCCAAAAAACGGACTGACGGAATACATACCCGCCCATAGAAAGGAAGAAGCCCCATGCCAACCACTTCTACCGTTGTACACAAACAAGATATCGAGCGCCTAGAAGACCAGCTTGGTCAGCTAATCCGTATCATCGCAAACTTAAACGAGCGCATCAACTACCTCGAAACAATCAAAACCAACCCGTTCCTCATCCCCTCCAAATCACAATAAAAAGACTTGCATCATGTTCGATGCAAGTCTCACTCAATCAATTAAACGTCAGCAAATCCTCGAGCTCTCGATCATTGAGCTCCGTCAACCACTGACTCGAATGAATCAAATCAGCTGACAAAGCCGCCTTCTCGACGAGCATCTCGTCAATCTTTTCCTCGATTGTCCCGACCGTTACAAATTTATGCACATGCACAAATTTGGTCTGCCCGATACGGTACGCACGATCCGTTGCCTGGTTCTCCACAGCCGGATTCCACCAGCGGTCTGCGTGCAATACGTGATTCGCCTGTGTCAAGTTCAAGCCGGTGCCCCCAGCTTTCAACGACAGGATGAAAATCGGGAATTCCCCGTTTTGGAACGCTTCAACCAATGCATCACGCTGTCCTTTCGGCATACTACCCGTCAAGAACGGCACGTCGATTCCATGTAATTCAGACAAGCACTGACGGATCATCTGCCCCATACCGATATACTGCGTGAAGATTAAGCATTGTTCCCCATTCGCCGCAATCTCCGCTGCCATGGAGACGATTCGTGCCATTTTATTGGAACGCTTCGTCAACTCGGCGGCAGGGGCTGGCGGTTCTTTTAAGAATAATGCCGGATGGTTACATAACTGCTTCAAACGACTGAGCATCTTCAAGATCAAGCCTTTACGCTCAAATCCTGTCAGTGTCTCGAGTTTGAACTTCGTCTCCGATACAAAACTCTCATATAATGCGGCTTGCTCAGTAGTCAGCGGTACATATTCATTTTGCTCGAGCTTCTCTGGCAAGTTCAAGCGCAATTCCGGATCATTCTTCGTCCGGCGCATCATGAACGGCTGGATTCGCGCACGCAATTTCCGTTTCTCCGCTTCGAGATCATCTCGCTCGATCGGCACGATGAACTCTTCGCTGAATTTGCGGAAACTGCCGAAATAGCCTTTATGAATGAAATCAAAAATAGCCCATAACTCCGATAAACGGTTCTCGATCGGCGTACCCGTCAAGGCGATATGATGTCTACCGCGCAACTTGCGAATTGCTCGTGACTGCTTCGTCTGCAAGTTCTTAATATTTTGCGCTTCATCAATCGTCACATTCGCGAACTCATACACCGACAGCATCTCAGTATCTTGTGTGGCGGTACCGTATGTCGTCAAAATAATATCCGCTTGACGTGTGCCCATGATATCCGCAAATTGTTCCTCGCGCGCACGATTCGTTCCGTAATGTACATGCACCGTTAGCGAAGGGGCGAAACGCTCAAGTTCCTTCTGCCAGTTCCCCATAACACTCGTCGGGCAAATGATCAACGAAGGAGAGTCCGTTTCCGGTAAATTATGCACATACAGCAAATACGCGATGAGCTGCACAGTCTTACCAAGTCCCATATCATCCGCAAGCACAGCACCGAACTTATTATCTCGCATGAAATGAAGCCACTCGAAACCTTCCTGCTGATACGGACGCAACTCGGCGTGCAACGACGTAGGTACGGGAACAGGCGGCAAACCTTTCTTGTCATGCAACATATTCATCACTTTACGTAACGACTGCTGCATCGAGAACGCAACGAGAGGATCGTCTTCTTCCTCTTCTTCAAACGAAGGAGCGATCTCTTCCGGCACTTCATTGAACAGCAAATCCTTCACCGTCCACTCACCGTCATCCACTTGCTCCATCAACTCACGAATCCGCTTGAGCCATGCCGGATCCAAATGGAACCACTCATCGCCTGCACGAATATATTCTCGGTTCTCATCGACCATCTTCTGGAACTGGTCTTTATCGATCTTTTCGCCAGCTAATGAAAACTGCCAATCAAACGACAATACTTGATCGAGACTGGCGGAAGAACGGTACGATTGCATTCCTGCAGAGGTACGAATCTTTAACTTCGTCTCGGTCACCGTCTTCAACCAAGCCGGTAATATAACGGGGTAATCAAACGCCTGACAAAGCGGCAGATCTTCCTGAATGAAAATCCGCACTTGCGCATCATTTAACGGCACATGCATAAACTGTTTTGGCTCATACCATTCGACCGAACGGAAAATCCCGACCATCTCGGATTGACGCTCTTCAATCTCTTCTGCATACTCCTTGCGTTTCGCTGGCAATGCATTTTCCATCGAACCCGCAATTTTACCAATCGCTGGCGACCACTGCGCCCCGCGATCACTAATCAAAATCGTCTCAAGCAACCAATCCGTTTCATCGATATCCGGCTCCGTCAAACGAAGAGCTACGCGGAACGGTAACTTCGACTTTTCGGTATTCGGCCATCCATACTGCTGGAAGTGAGGTAACAAAGCAGGGAAGTCCGCCATCGACACACCAAGCGTTGCCAACTGTCCGCGCATCGCAAGCGAAATATAGCGTCCAGCTTGCTCAGATAAATGGGTCTTGTCGAGATTAAACGACAGTCCAGACTCCGTCGCTTCGACATATGAAAACAACGCAGGGTCGTTCCACAACGTCGCGGCTTCACGAATGTCTGCCAATACTTGTTCATCGTCAGAAGTCGCACCCGAGTATTGCACATACGGATGACTGCCAGCCGAAAACAAGCGCAGCAACATATCGATCGATACGTCGAGCCAATTATCTCGCTGCTCCACTAACATTCCATACATCGTCGGTTCATCCGAATAAAATAAATACGACACCAACATGTCCGCGTCGATCTTGCGCGTTTCTCCTTCGACATTTGCGGATACGATGAACACGCCATCCTGTCCTTCTTGTAACGTTAACTCTAATGAAAGTTGTAAGATGTTCGAATCGGTCATAACAGTAGATTTCCTTTCTCCATCTCTTCCATCAGTGCACGCAGACGTGGGAATTGCTGGCGGACTGTATGGACATAACGGTTCCAAAATTCATTGCGGCCATCGCGCTTCGCAGCGGTCTTCATCTGTTTCCATAAACGCACCGCACGACGATAGCTATCACGATTTTTCTCTTTAACTAATTTCAAGGCCTCAGCATGCATAAGAGGGAACACGGCTTGTGAATCTTCCGCCAGTGCCGTCTTTAGCGCCGAGCCGTCAATCATATCGACCGATCCGCGAGTCAAATGCATAAGCGCAGCCCATTCTGAGTAGCGATTGCGCTCGAATAAAAACTTGCCATACGCACGACTCGCTTCTGGACCGTACGATTGGAATAATTGATCACGCTGCTCTTCCGACACGTCGGAAAGTGACAGCAACTCATCAATATCTTCAGCGAAAGCCGAACGATTACGCGCTGCCAGTTGCTGATAATACTCAGCCAAATGCGGAAGCAATTTCAACATGATCGATTGTACGATATCAAAGTCCTCATCTTCCTTCGCATAAAGCGCAAATGCCAACCACTGAGGAACTGCGGTTGCATCTAAATTATTCAGCTCCTGATCAAGTTCATCAAAGCGACCTGACGTCAAGTAGAGGAACGCACGGAATAACGGCGCATCCTCTGCCGTTTCTTTCTCCAAGCGCTCAATTTCTTGTGTCAATTCCGCTTCGTCTTCATAGAGCTCAGTATAGACAAGACGGAACGCTTCAAAACGCTTCGAGAACAATCCTTCTTCGTCTACTGCGAATGAATGGATTAAATCCTTCAGCTTCGTATGGAAGGCGTCCGTTTCAAATAAACGTGATTTCGAACTAAGTTGCTTAATACCCGCTTTCATTTCGGACATCTGTTCATTGAGCCAGATCGTCAACTGCCATTTGCCGTAATGATAGGAATCATTGGCGGATAGTTCATTTTTTAGGAACGGCCAAGCCGCCCGCATTAGTGTCAGTTGATAGTACAGCGAAAAGAGCGGCTTCCATTCCCATTCAAAAGGAGAAAGCCGCGTCTTCTGATGTTCGATTTTTGAAGCGTAATGCAAGAATCCAGTCGGTCCGTCACTCGGATTTAACTCGGTGAGCGGCTTCACTAATGCGGATAATGCAGTCAACCAAGCTTCCGGCGTCCGTTCACTGATCGATAATTGCGTTTGCACAGTTCCTGACTGGCGCCACGTATTCAGCCAATCGGATAATGAATGAAACTGCGAATACAAATGAAAGACCACCGCAATCTGATGCGAGCACCAATCTCCGCCAGCACATGTGCAGTACGGTTCCATTGTTTGGAAGGAAAGACGCGCGAATTCAGACTCGGTACCCGAAATATTTGCCATTAACGATTGCTCGGTTTCCGTGTAGCGATACGCACCAATTGCGTTCATACGTACAAGTGAAGCCGCCTTGCGTATAATTTCCGCCTGCTCAGGGACAGACGGCTGAAATGTATGTTTAATATGGTTCATGAATTCTTCGATTTGCGATTCGTGCATATTTGCGATTCGTTCAATAGTGATGGCCACCGAATCCACTCCTTACTTAAGCATTCCTCCTATTATACCGTTTTTATCAATCTTTTACCACAACTTGAGGAGCTTAATAAGATTCAGATTTCATTTCCCGATTGATTATGGAATAGCTGCATGAGGTTCAACATGCCTGACAGCAACAACTGGCGGTTTTCGTGGTCCAATGAATCGACCTGTAAAATAAATTCTTTCAGCAATGGCTCATTTTCAATCAGCGATCCATATTGCGCAATAAACCCTTTTTCGTATGTGGCGGTACTATCAAGCGTTCGATTGGAAAGAGGGCGCAATGACTTTAACGGCTTATCCATAATCATCGCAAGCAATACATCGTCCGGGATATTATACGTTTCCTTAATCCGTGGAATTAAATAAATTGGAAAGCCCCGTATGTCCGATTCATATCTCGACATCGTGGCACCATCCACTCCGAGATCCTCCGCCATCTGCTTCTGAGAGATGTGTAAATACTCATCCCGATATTCTTTCAACTGTGTTCCGAAACTCATTTTCATCACCCATTTTTTCTCGCCATCTTATAAGAAAAGGGTCCGTCATTTTGATTAATTGTCATTTAAGCAATTCGAATTGACGTAATGACAATTAATAAATTTATTCAAAAGGATATGAGAAGATAATGAATAAAAAGTAGAAAGTAGGCGAATGTGATAGAAAAAGTGCAATTGACCTTACACGTTCCACAATTACAGTCTCGCTCCAAAACGCCTGAACCGGTCATAGCAGGTGAACCATGCTTCTTTCATTCTCTTGAACAGTATTGCGAAAAGTCCATCCACGATCCAAGTGGAAGAGTTTCGTATTTGTATGGCATCGCACGTGACGAGATGATTTTCGAACAAGTCGTCATCTATTATGATGCTAATCAAATTATCTTTTCCTATGAGAAAACGAATGTTGATGCAAGCAAAGAATTGCTGGAACAATTGAAAAAAGAGAACGTCGAATATCATCCTATGTCCAAAACTTTTCTCGTAGGGCCTGACGAATAACCCAATCAACGGCGTGATTCGCCACTATGACCGCTATCTGAAAAATTCTCTTGGTATATTAGAAGGTTTCCGACTCATATCATGCACAAAATCCTCTTTGTTGTGATATATTATTAATAATCGGAAAATTCAAGCAAATGAAGAGGAGGGGGAAGATATGCTAGTTATACAGCGGATCAAGCCATTTTATACCAGAAAGGAAGAGTTCAACTTACGCCTTGTATTCGCTTATCAATATTTCTCTATTAAGCGAAATGATGAGGTGTTCCAATTCGTACCGGCAGAGGGGAAGGAAATCGTCGTCAACACGAAGAGTCTGCAGATAGAAAACTTAGGAGAGGTATTTGTCTTTCAACGAGGAAACCGGTTTATACGGCTCCCGCTTTATCAATTACTGCTAGTTTCCGATTTACATTTGCATTTGTCGACTATACTCGAAGGAGCGATGGGATTGGAAGGCCATCTACAGGAGGAGTACATGCGTGAAGCGGACGGTTTGGTTGAGAAGTTGGAACGGGATAATTGGGAGCGAATGGTAGACTACGCACTAGAAACGAAAAACCAGCTCTTGTTTAAGGAGTTGATGGAAGGACTGCGAATGATTTGATCATCACTATGACGCGTTAAAAAACACCTCAGTCGAAAAGCACATGCGTGTGCGTCGAAGTTGAGGTGTTTTTATGTGGGATGCTTTGTTCGTTTGGTTGTCATAGTGTTAGGAAATGGAGCGCCAGTACGAATAGTCCTGATCCACCAAGGCCTAGTGCAAAGTCTTGCCATGTAAACTCAATTGTCTTGTCCAAGTTCATCGCTCATCACTCCTCTTGTAATTAGAGTCACAGGACCCTATTACTTCCTATTATAGACTAATTCTTTAGATTGGAAACATTCTGATAACTAAATGAATCTAATGGACTAGGGGGTTTTTAACAGGTAAGGCTGGCAGAGGGTAGGGGTGGGGATTTCAAGTGCAAAGATGTGCTCTCAACGCTTCGCTTATGCTCGCAAAGGCCGTACTTCGCTACGGCCTTCGCTCTAGGCGGACGCTTTCCCATGGGCCCGCGGGAGTCGCCGCCTGCCGCTCCAATCCCTTGCAATGTGAGTGGATGATACTTTTAGGTGTCATTAAAGTTAGGGTTGTAATTATTTAGAAGTGCACTAGAACTAGAACTTAACTAAGTTCAAAGACAACACTAGTTCACACACTATCGCAAGAAAACGATCTACCTCTGTCCACCATAAAAGTAGGATTGCAGCGGAAGATGGGGGCGACTCTGGGAGGATCAGCGGGACAGGTGAAACACCTAGCGAGCAACGCGAGGAGTGTGGTTCACCGCCCGCCCTCCAGAAAGCGTCCCCCATCTGGAGCGGAAATCCCAACCACTACCCTCTGTCCCTCTCTATTTTCAGCCTCTTTCTGCCCAACCAACTTATCAATTTCCAAAACAAACACTACATTCATTGCAAATTCGTCATTTTTTGATAAAGTAAGAGAGATAGAAACTGATATAATCAGTCGAATAAGTTGGAGGCAAAGGAGAAGTACATATGTATTCTACTTACGGTTACTGGCGTTCACTCGTTTATCCTGACCGACTTGCCGTTGAAATAGGGCAAGGAACTGTCACTGGGTTCAAACGCCGTGTGTTTAGCGTATTCATTTTGGGCATCATCCTGTTCGTCCTCCGCGATATGTGGGGCATGAACACAGGCACGATGACGTATATCTTGGCGAACGGTTCGCTCGATGAATTCACGATCGGCCGCATCACCGCATTAGTGGGCGCCATACTTTGGGCCATGATCTATATGTCGTTCCATTTCTGGGGCGTCGCATGGATTTTGAGCATGCTTACGAAAATTCCGTTCAAGCCATTGCTGAAGTTGCAATTGGTGGTCACGGGATTATTGCTATTTGAAAAACTTATCAATTTCCTCGTTTTCGCGGTTGCTGGAAAAACGGCAGCGGTTTCGATTCTTTCATTCGGACCACTCGCGGTAACATTCTTGGAAAATTGGTACATCATTCTTTTTGTCAATCAACTAACGATTTTCTCCGCTTTGATTATCGCGATCCAGTATCGCTTTATTAGCTTCTCGAAAGTGGAAACGTCACTTGTCGGTGAAGAAGTGGTGGAGCATAAAGGGATCCGCAAGAACGCATTGTGGATGTTGATCGCATTGCAAATTATTTTTGCATTGATCACGGCCGCAGTCGGTTTTGTTCCAATCGAAAAAATGTTGAACTTGTTAATGATTGGAGGACTATAAGATGAAAGCACAAAACATCATCGTGACGGTCCTCGTTACAGCGTTTCTGGCACTCAATATGTTATTGATGTTTGATGAAAAAAGTGTCATTCCGAAAGCACAATACGTCAGCGAGTACGAACGGTTGGCTGCGGATGATTACAAAAAAGAGCTCGACAAAGAAGGATTTATTTCGCCGAAAGAGTTGCAAACGATCTACCTGAAAGACGACCAGACAATTGATTCGTGGCTCGTTCAAGAAGGCGAGACCGTGGACTTCGGAACAGAGCTTGCTTCATTGAAAATGGATCATATCGATTCGAAGCGCAATGAATTAGAGTCGGAACTATCCGCGTTGCAAAATCAGTCGTCTTCGATTTCGCAAACGATCAGTAATCTGGAGTATGACAAGTCCTCAGCGGGCGGTTCGAAAAACGACAGTGATTATTATGATACAAATGACGAGAAAAAAGTGCGTGTGAATTTGAACGTAGGCATTGAAGTCAAAGGCGACGGCACGTTTGCGCAAGCGATTGCGGAAGCGGAGCGTGACCTCGCAGAAGTGCAGAAGAAAATAGCACTAGTCGAAGCGAAACTCGCAGAAGTGCCGAATGAATCTGCATTGACAAGCCCCGTAAATGGCTATGTCGTCGCAATCAAACGCGATAGCGAGTCACCGTCCATCGACATTTACAGCACGGATCAGACGATTGTCACGTACGTTCTCGACAACGAATGGCCAAACGTAGAAACGGGTGCACCGGTAACAATCCAGCATGACTCGATCCATACACCATTTACTCCGAAAGTTGATCCGGCTCAGGAAATCGAAGAACCGGAGAATGCGGAAGATGGAGTCGGTAGCGAAAAAGGCAAAGCAGTAGCGTCTCTATCTGCTGACGGAGTTCCACCGAGCACTGTACCGTACGACGATCCGAAAACGGAAATCGACGGAACAGATCCGGAACCACCGGCTGTTAAGTCAGATAGTAATTCTGGAACGAATCCGAACACGACAAGTCCAAGTCCTGATGAGAACTTCGACGGCACATCCGGTAATCCAGACGGGTCTACGGACACGCCCGACAGCAGCATCGATAGTTCAAATAATAACAATACAGGTACAGAAACAACACCGAATACGGAGACACCGCCAACAACAGGTACTCCGAGCACGGATGGTACAACAAATCCGGATGCAACTCCTGAAGGTACGCCGAATCCTGATGGCACAACAACGAATCCAGATGGCAGTACAACGAACCCAGATGGAACGATCACGAACCCTGACGGAACCATTTCCAATCCGGAAGTGAATGAATCACCTGAAGGAAAGCCTGCATTAACAAAGAAAGAAAAGAAACTAGCCGAAATCCAAGAGCGTATCACACCGGATTATCCAAATGAGATCTCCACAATTAACGGAGTCGTCGTATCGGTATCCAAAGTGCCTGCGAAAGACGATCAGTGGCTACAAGCGTATAAAGCGCTAGGCAACACACAAAAAGAAAATCCATTAGCGTATTACGAAGTGGTCGTCGCACCATACGACGAGCAAATGGATTTACCATTTGGCACGAACGTTAATACGTTCATTCAAACGAATGAAGCCAATCAAGCAGTTAGTATTAAAACGAACTGGTTGACAGATAAATACCAAAATGCAGCGAAGGCATGGACGCTAGACAGTAATGGACGAGCAGTTCAGAACGTAGTCGAAGCACCATTTACTTCTCTTGATCGCTCTGTTTTGACAATGGGCATCGAACCGGGAATGGTTGCGCTGCATAGCGATGATTTGGATAGTAGTCTTGAAAATCAATCCGTCTTCCACCCACTTCCGCTTTATTTACCGGAATGGCAGCAGTGGAAAACGACTCCTTGGCAAAACTATGTACGTTATTTAATTAAACGATGAAAAGACTGCCCTTAATTGGGCAGTTTTTTTGTTTTTTGTGGGGGAGTTGGGTGGGGGGGCGTCGGGCGTCGCCGCTCATAGAAGTGCGTTGAGTGCTCTATGTAAGCCGTTATCTGCTCTATACCGTGGTTTAAGTGCTCTATGTGGCCACGCGAGTGCTCTATCTGGGTGGCTGAGTGATCTATTCGGCCGTTTGACCGCTCATAGCGTAGATGTTTGCTGGCGGGGTGAAGTGAAAGTGGGTCGCGCTCATAGAAGTGCGTTGAGTGCTCTATGCAGACTGTTATTCGCTCTATACCGAGTTTTAAGTGCTCTATCCAGCCGCGTGAACGCTCTATTCAGGTGGTTGAGTGATCTATTCGGCCGTTTGACCGCTCATAGCGTAACTGTTCGCTGGCGGAGTGAAGTGAAAGTGGGTCGCGCTCATAGAAATGCGTTGAGTGCTCTATGTAAGCCGTTATCTGCTCTATACCGTGGTTTAAGTGATCTATCTGGCCACACCAGCGCTCTAAGCAGGCAGCTGAGTGATCTATTCGGCCATTTAACCGCTCATAGCATCACAGAAAACATACGACTAAAGTAACATTTTTAACAAAAACACTCCCAAACGCCAAGAAACAGACAGCGAAAACTCATTTTCCACCATCAAATCGACCGCAAAACTCAATTTCCCTCCTAAAAAGCACACCAAAATTCAATTTCATCCATAACCTTCCAACCCCACGCATCTCTTGCTACAATAAATACATTAAACAAAGGAGATGATTCCACATAATCTATAAAACACGTACCATCCCCAAGCTAATCATCGGTCAACAGGCGCTACTGAAACGCTTGCCAGTTGATCACGAGAAGTACGAGAAAATTCGCAACGATTTCTACAACGGTAAAGCGGGTTTTGGCGGCGAGAGGGAATTCGACTATCAGCTACGCGACTTTATCCCGCCGTATCCACATGCGATCCTCCACGACGTATTCCTAAAACACGAACATGCCTACTTCCAAATCGATTCTATCCTCATTACACCGAGTGCCATCGTGTTATTTGAAATCAAAAACATGGCCGGCAAGCTGCATATTAAACAAAATCCTACCCAGTTTATCCGTGAATCAGTTAGTGGTGAACGCACTGTTTTGCGAAGTCCAATTGAAGAAATGGAGCGCAAGAAACACTATCTCACTAGCTGGCTGCAAGCGCTTAACCTCGAAATTCCGCTAATTGACTACATCGTCTTCGCCTACCAAAATGAACTCACCATAGAAAACACATCATCCCACCGTCTGGTATTCTCCTATGAAATTCCGAATCGTCTTCGAAATATGGAAATGAAAGAGGAATTATTGACCGCGGACCAGATCAAGAGATTGGCAAATGAACTCATGAAAGCACATCGCCAGTACGATCCGTTCCCGCTGATTGAAAAGTATGGGCTTTCTATCAAAGATCTGGCAACCGGTGTCGCGTGCACAAATTGCCAGCAACTATCGATGTTATGGCGGACCAGAAGTTGGCAATGTCGTGCGTGCGGCCATCGTGATCGCCATGCTCATCATGCGACGCTAGCGGAGTGGTACTGTATCAGTGGCGGCCAACTAACAAATAAGCAATTCCGCCATTTTGCAAACATCTCCTCACGACACATAGCCAAGCGGATGCTTGCAAACTCCTATACAGAAATGTCTGGAATCAAGCGCCACGCCATCTATCAGCTCTCCCCACAACTTCTTAAAATCCGTGAATTGTCTCTTTAAATACCTAAAAACCAGCGCGTATATTACCCAACCGCTGGTTTTTTTATGATATTTGCATTGTATGAATGCTCAATGAAACCGCCTAAGCGATCATACTTTTAGTGTGGCCGCTCTATCAGAGTCTGTGAGTGATCATAGAAGTTACGCGACCGCTCTATGGGGCGCGTTATCCGATCATAGAAGCCAAGTAACCGCTCATAGCCGGAGATGGAGCGTAGGACGGGGCGTGGTAAGGTGACTTGCTCAATGTTCGTGTCTGAGTGCTCTATCTACGTGGTTGGGCGCTCTATCCAGACTTGTGAGTGCTCTATTAGCGTCTCTGGCCGCTCTATCGCACGGCCTAAGTGCTCATAGAACTACTACCACCGCTCATAGGCCATTACGCTACTAACACCATAAACCTATAAAGAATCATAAAACTCTAGCAAATACTACAAAATTCCTACCAAAACACCAGTGAAATACCGTATA
Source organism: Sporosarcina ureae (assembly GCF_002109325.1). Classification (GTDB taxonomy): domain Bacteria; phylum Bacillota; class Bacilli; order Bacillales_A; family Planococcaceae; genus Sporosarcina; species Sporosarcina ureae_C. The sequence goes on from NZ_CP015348.1 coordinate 2,507,428, forward strand.
CTTTTAACAAAAGGGGGACGTTTATATGAATCTATTAAGTAACAAAAAGTTATTCTTAAGTACTATAGCTATGACAGTTGCTGTATCTGCGACAGGAGTGGCTACGCCGACACCGGTGGAGGCGGCCAAACCCGTTACATTCAAAGATGTGCCGGAGAAACATTATGCTTACGATGCCGTCACCTATATGGCAGCCAATGAAATTATCAAAGGGTATGCCGACAATACATATCGCCTGAACAAACCTGTCACGCGTGCTCAGGCGGCCAAAATGATCGCGGTTTCTATTGGAGCGAAGCCGAGCCATGCGTATAAAATAGACTTTAAGGATGTTACCGAAGACAACGGGTCATATGATCATATCCGTGCATTGACGCAGCGGGGACTATTTAAGAACGCGGAAAAGTTCAATCCGAATAAACCGTTGACTCGCGGACAAATGGCGAAGCTGCTAGTTCTTGGCTATCATATCGTTACCGACGACAACGACTTCATTATCTTTGATGATGTCAAAAAGAGCAGTGGCGCATATGAATATATTATTACGATCGCGGAACTCAATATTACGACGACGCGACCGGGTGGGAAATTTAATCCGAATGAGCCGGTCACGCGTGGTCAAATGGCAGCATTCCTCTATAGAACGATGCAATTCGACGAAAATCGTAAAAAAGGTCTGATTACGTATGACAATCAAAAGAAAGGCTATGTCGATCAGAACAAAAATCTGATCAAGCCGAATCCTGATAATCAAAAGCCAGCACCAGAGAAACCAAAACCAGTGCCACCGAAGCCTAAGCCGGAACCGCCAAAACCTGTTCCGCCAAAACCGACACCAGTACCACCAGCACCAAAACCAGAGCCGCCGAAGCCTAAACCAGAACCACCAAAGCCAGCACCTGAACAACCATCACTTGCGGCGCAGTCTATTATAGCGGTCAACATGAAACGGACGAATGCTGATGTTAAAGCGTTGTCGGCAGATCCTGCGCTCAACCGAATAGCTAGCGCACGGGCAGAAGATTTGGTGAAGCTTGGGGAATTGTCACATATTACGCCGACATATGGGACAGCAGAAGAGATGCTTAAGAAGTTTGATTATAATTGGTTGGCGTTTGGTGAAAACCTTGGCGAGGGGTATACTGATGCGCTAGTCATCACCAATGACTGGTATAACTCCCCGTCGCATAAAGAAAACTTAATGAGTCCGATATTTACGCATATTGGCGCAGGCACGGCTCAAGATAAAAGTGGTAAAATCTATTGGGTCACACTATATTCGAAAAAATAATATAGTTAGCCGCTTAACTGCCGGGGTTTAGGGTATAGTGAAAAGATACATACTTTTACCAAGCCTGACCGAATAAAGGAGGAAGCGCAATGAAACAAACTCTATTTGCACTAGTAGCTGTTTTTGCTTGGCTCTATGTAACACCAGCTACAGAAGCCGCGACTCTCGACGAAGTAAAGGAAATTGTCGAATTGTACTATTACGGCGAACAGCCAACTAATCTTCATAAAGCAAGAAACGTCACAGAAGTCGTTCGACAGCTCGACGAATACTCGGTCTATATGACGCCTGCTGAATATACTGATTATCTCAATCAATACGCAAGCGCCAAAGCACCTGCGCAAGTCGCGGCTGTGGCGGCACCGTACAATCTAGATAACGTCCAGTCGCATATGATGTATGGCAACGTCGGTTATCTAAAGATCAAAACGTTCTCTGCGCATCTGCTCGACGACGTCAACAATCACTGGAGTCAATTAAAGAGCCAAGGCGCTGAGAAGCTCGTTTTGGATTTGCGCTTTAATGGTGGCGGTTATGTCGAAAGTGCAGAACAATTACTAGGCTTCTTCCCGAAAGTGAAAGAAGCATACCAATTGCAAACGCGCGAGGGCACACAGGTAGGGAAAGTTATTCCTGCGAAGAATAAATTCCCTGCAGACACATACGTACTCGTTAACCGCTACTCGGCATCAGCATCTGAAATCGTTGCAGTTAGCCTGAAGGATCAAAGCGCTGCGAACGTAGTAGGGGAGACGACAAAAGGCAAAGGTAGCGTCCAGTCGTTATTTGAATTAGAAAACGGTGGTGCGCTGAAGTTAACAACAGGTCACTACACAGGACCTAAAGGAACACCTGTACAACATAAAGGTGTGAATCCGAACATCAGCATGAAGCCAGGAACAGAGCAATCAGGCATGCATAAACGCCTCGTCACTTCTGATCTGATCTCGCAAGGCTACAAGTTCGTCAAAGGACCAACTGGTGTACCGCAGTCGAAGGTGTTTAATGTAGAGTTTACACAGAAGATGAACTTCGGTCCTGCGAAAGATTTCAACAAGATGGAACTTGTGAAGTTCGGAAGCGTCTCTATACAAACGACTAAAAAAGCTAGCAATGATAAAACGATGACGATCCAGCCGGCGAAACCTATGGCGCTTGGGGCGGAGTATATGCTCATCGTCCACCCGGGAATCAAAGGGGTTAACGGGTTGAATGTAGTGAATGGAACGTATACGCCTTATACCGTTCAGGTGCGAGCCAAATAAAGTGGTTCTATTGAGTGGAAGTTGGTATACTGGATAGATGGAGTTAGTGGGCGAGCAACGTGGATCGACGCTGCAGGCGGACGCTTTCCCATGGGCTCGCGGTGAGCCAACTGTTCACTGCGTTCTCTTAGTTGTCTCACCTGATCGAGCTGATCCATCAGGAGCATTCCTGTTTGGTTAGTGGAACCCTATTGAAATAGAAAAGTCCCCTTGGTATGATTCGGGGTGTCAAGGCGTCGACGGCTTGACCCCTAATTATAACCCAGGAGGACTCACATGAATTCTAAAGAAAATACTAAAATTAATCAAGTCACAGAACAAACATTAGTGATAGGTATCGACATTGCTAAACATAATCATTACGCAACCTTTGTCGATGAACGTGGACGTGTTTTGAAAAAAGCATTTCTCGTTAAACAGACGCGTAAAGGGTTTGAACAGTTCTATCAAGAAATACTAGAGGGTATGAAAGAATTCGATAAATCGCATGTGATAGTGGGCGTGGAGCCTACAGGACATTACTGGTTGAATTTAGCATATTTCCTAGAGGACTACGGTATACCACTGGTCGTTATCAATCCGATGCATGTGAAGAAAGTTAAGGAATTAGATGATAATCTGCAAACCAAAAACGATAAGAAAGACGCTCTGACGATCGCACGGCTAATGAAAGATGGTCGTTTCTCATATCCGAAGCTTCTTCGGGATCAAGCAGCAAATATTCGTTCCTGTTTCACGCTTGAGCAAACTTTAATAGACGACCGCACCATTCTGAAAAACAGAATTCATCGATGGGTAGATAAATACTTCCCTGAGCTATTCGAGGTATTCTCAGATTTTGGAGCCATGGTTCTAGGTGTGTTGGAGACAACCCCGTTGCCTGCAGAGCTGGTCAATATGACAACAGCTGATTTAGCGGATCAATGCGCGAAAGCGAGTCAGATGAAGCAAAGGCGACCCAAAATAGCAGCTAAAGTCATTGAGGTAGCTCAGACATCCATTGGCATCACCGTGGCTCCTTGGGGAGCTAAACGAGAGATACAATGTCTCATTCGCCAATACCGTCTACTCGAGGAAGAACTTGCGATGATTGAAGAGGAAATACAATCCTTAATTGTCCAAACGGCTGATTATGAATATCTCGCTTCATTTCCGGGAATTTCCCGTAGAACTATTTCCGGTCTCTTAGCGGAGATTGGAAGTTTTACTGACTTTGAAAGTCCACGCCAATTAATTAAATTAGCGGGACTTACGTTACATGAGAATTCCTCTGGTAAACATAAGGGAATGAAGAAGATATCAAAACGAGGACGAAGACGATTACGGGCTATTTTATTCAGAGCAATGCATCCAATCCTTAGAAACAACCCTGCCTTTATGAAGCTTCATCAGTATTATACGCAACGACCTCAAAATCCCCTTCGTAAGAAGGAGTCGATGGTCGTGTTATGTAGCAAATTACTAAAGGTTCTTCATGCCATGTGTACAAAAAAGCGGAAATTTGATGGTGAGCAAATGCTTGCGGACCTTCACTGTTTACAATTAGTAGCATGAGGTTGGCATTCTGAAACTTCTATTCATGACACGGAGAAGCTGGCACCAGCGGCGTACATTAGGCCTCGAGCCTCATCGGGAGCATCTCGCCGGCCTCCAACTTATGATAGACCGAACGAAGGAATGTCAGCGCATGACGCTAAGAGATGTGGGAGGGTTCGTCATCATAAGGTACTTGGAGATCCATAGTGCATGCCATATTAAATTAACAGTTTCTGTAACTGGTAGCGCAGCGTTATCCTTTACTTACAGTATCTACAAAAGTATGTACTTTCAGGTAGACGATTCTCTTTACTAGTCATATAAATTCTTTTTGGGTCAATAGAATAATGCGACAAGCCTTGTCATCATCACCTTTTCAAGAGGGAGTCGCCGCCTTCCGCTTACGATCCACTGGGTATTTTTCGTGAATTTGAGCGGTAGTGCCAAAATCAAATTACTCATTACGACTAAATCTATCTATTAAGGCAAAGGATGAAGAGATTCATCCTTTCTCTTTGAATTCAAATGTGTTGGGTCTTGTGTTCTTGAACTTGAAATTTCAACAAGAAGAGAAAGTGGTTACTAACTGTCACCACAATATAGGTAGGATCGGAACGGCAGGCGGCGACTCCCGGAGGATCAGCGTGAGTTCGAGACCCTGGACAGGTGCCTTAATTTCTGTAAAGTACACAGAAATACGGCAAAGCGAACACTTCGCTGTTCGCTTGGCTCGGGCCACGCCCTCGGGAAAGCGTCCGCCTAGAGTGCAGATCCCATACCCAACCCAAAGTCTCCCCAGACTTTTCAATACAACCTAAAACAAGAAAGCGAAGGTATCATACACTATGGAAAAGAAATTATGCGTAGTAGGCCTAGGCTATATCGGCCTTCCAACTGCCGTTATGTTCGCAAACAGCGGCTTGCAAGTACACGGCGTCGACCGTAACGAACGCGTCGTCAACCTAATCAACAACAAACAACTACATATAGAAGAAAACGGCCTGCAAGAACGTCTGGAACAAGCCGTAGACGCAGGACACTTTAAAGCATCGACTACACCAATAGAAGCAGACGTCTACATCATTGCAGTACCGTCGCCAATCAATCCGGATAACACGGCGAATTTGGAATTCATCCGTGCAGCAACCGCGTCTATAGTGCCTTTCGTCAAAAAAGGCGCATTAGTTATCTTGGAATCAACAGTCCCACCAAAGACTGTCGAAAACATCATGCTTCCTGAATTACGTAAAACAGATCTTATCATCGGAGAAGAACTATTCGTCTCCCATTCACCTGAGCGCGTAATACCAGGTAAGATCTTCGAAGAACTAGTAAACAACGACCGCATCGTCGGTGGGATCAATGCGAAATCAGCAGAAATGACAAAAGATCTTTACGAAGCTTTCGTCAAAGGGACCATCCACCTGACAGACGCAACGACAGCGGAACTTGTGAAAGTAATGGAAAACACATATCGCGACGTCAACATCGCATTTGCGAATGAACTTGCTAAAATCGCAGAAGGTATCGACGTAGATATTTGGGAAGCGATCAAGTTTGCGAACTTCCACCCACGTGTCAATATCCATACACCAGGCCCAGGGGTTGGCGGTCACTGTATCGCAGTCGATCCATGGTTCTTAGTCGAACTGGCACCGGAAAAAGCGGATATTATCAAAAAAGCACGTAATACAAACGACGGCATGCCGATGTATACAGCACAGCGCGCGCAGCGTTTGCTAAAAGAATACAATGTCGAAAACGGTAAAGTGGCGGTTCTTGGTTTAGCGTTCAAAGGCAACGTCGACGACATGCGCGAAAGTCCGTCAACGAAAGTGATTGATTCACTGCAAGAACTAGGCTTAGATGTCGTATCGTTCGATCCGCACATCAAAGAATTACAGCATTCGACGCAAGTTGCGACACTTGAAGAAGCGATTCAGTCAGCTGATCTCCTTCTATTAACTACAGACCATGACCAATTCAAGCAACTTGATCCAGCTATCTTGCAAACGAAACAACCAAGACCGATTATGTTGGATACGAAAAATGCACTTGATGCAGACAAATGGGAAAAAGCAGAATATCGCTTCTTCAAACTCGGAGATGGCAAAAAAGAGGGGCAGCTATACAAATGAAAGAAGAAATACTAGGCGTCTCGGTCAACACGGAAAATTACGACGAACTGATTCCGAAAGTCTTTCAGAATATCGATGAAGGAAAGAAATCACTTATCGTCGCAATCAATCCTGAAAAGTTGATGAAAGCAAAAGAAGACCCTGAGCTTAAAGCATTGCTTAACCGAGCAGAATTCCAAATTCCGGATGGCATCGGCGTAATTCTTGCATCCAAGTTAAAAAAAGGTCAGATTCGTTCACGTGTTACAGGAATCGACATGATGGACCGGGTCGTACAAGAAGCCGCCGTCAGAGGGAAACGTATTTTCCTCTACGGTGCTAAACCTGGCGTGGCGGAAGAAGCTGCCGCTAGATTACAAGTACTGCATCCGAACATCAAAATCGCTGGTGTTCAACATGGCTACGAGAAAGATGTACAAGTAGTACTCAACACGATCAACCAAGCGCAACCGGATATCCTATTTGTCGCAATGGGCTCACCTAAACAAGAACAATGGATCGAAGAACATCGCAATCAGTTGCATCCAATCTTGTTCCAAGGAGTAGGCGGATCATTCGACGTATTGGCAGGCAACATCAAAAGAGCACCAGCTGCGTTCCAAAAAGCTGGAGCGGAATGGTTGTATAGACTATTATTAGAACCTAGCAGAATCAAAAGACAGATGAATCTACCGAAATTTCTAGTAGAAGTTTATCGAAAGAAGTAATTATGAAGGTAAGTTGGGGGTTAGCGTACCCCAACTTACCTTCAATTCCAAACCACTACCTAACTCCTACATTCTACTTCTCTACTATACCTAAGAAAAATCTACTTATATCTACATAAACAACCAACAAAAGTAAATAAAGAAGTTTTATACTAATGTGTTACTATCTTGTAATCTAGTTAACTTAATGATAGAATACGAAGTTGTAAGGATAATTTTCTCTTTAGCATATAGCACAACACGTGCAAAGCGTTACGGTTGGTTGACCGCAAACAAAAAGGCTTGAACAGTTCCCATCTGTTCAAGCCTTTTTGTTTGGCAAAAATATCTTGCATGCCCAAGATACTCTATTTTTGAAATGCTATGGAAATAACTTGTATTTTATCAAACTTTCGATACAATAGTAGAGGGGACAAAAATATAACGTCGCCATGTGCTATTAGACTAGCATATATTTTAAGATTCAATTGACTTTTAGCACATTCTTATCTATACTTTAATGTGTAATGCCTACTACTTTCATACATAGGTAGTAACTGGCAAAAACAAGAGATATTACGAGGAGGAAATTATTTAATGGCTAACCAACCAACGAAATACCGCAAGTTTGTAGTAGGGGCTGCTTCAGCTGCACTAGTAGCATCAGCAGTAGCACCAGTAGCATTCGCGGCAGAATTCACAGATGTAAAAGACAACAACTCACACAAAGCAGCGATCGACGCTCTTTCTGATGCAGGTGTTATCTCAGGATACCCAGATGGTACATTCCAACCAAACAAAACACTTACACGTTCTGACGTTGTAAAGTTAATGGGTAAATGGTTAGTAGCAGAAGGATACAAAGTTCCTACTGACTACAAAACTAAACCACGTTTCTCTGACTTGAAGACTACATCTAACGATGAGCTTCTAAAAATGTCTGCACTAGTATATGACAACGGCGTATTCGTAGGTAAACCAGATGGTTCACTTGACGCTGCTGGCGATATCACTCGTGAAAACATGGCAATCGTTCTTGTACGTGCATTCGACCGCGTATATGACGTTGATCTAGTTTCATACGTAAAAGGACAAGAATTCAAAAAAGACGTTACTGACCTAGGCAAAGCGAAAGCTGAAGCTCGTCCGGCTATCGACGTTCTAGACTTCTTCGACATCACAAACCCAGCTGCACCAGAGTTCAACCCTAAAAACACAACAACTCGTGGACAGTTCGCTTCATTCCTTTACAAGACTACTAAAGTAGACTTCGATCAAATCGGTGGAGAAGTTGTAGCTCCTGGAGTTGCATCGGTTAAGGCGGTTAACACAACAACTGTTGAAGTAACAATGAAGGATGCAGTATCTGCTGAAAACCTTAACTCATTGCACTTCACAATCGATGGTTTGACTGTATCTAACGCTGCAGTAAAACAAACTGATGATAAGACTGTAGTATTAACTACTGCTGTTCAAAAAGGCGGAGAGAAGTACACAGTAACATTGAATGACAAAGCAATCGGTTCATTCACTGGTGTATCTGCTGTTGTTCCTGAAAAAATCAAAATGACTCAAAGCTTCAACCAATCAAAAGTTGGTAAGCAAGTTATCCTTACTGCTGATATCGGTGTAAAAGAAGCTGGCGTTCCAGTAACATTCAACATCGACGCTCCATCTGGATCTTTGAACAAAGATATCATCGTTGAAGTACCAACTAACGCTGAAGGTCTTGCAACTTATTCTTACACTCAATACGCTGCAGGTACTGATGTAGTATCGGTTTACCCAACGGGTGCACCAACTACTCGCGACGTATCTAAAGTATACTGGGGCGTTGAAGACATTCTTGCTGTTACAGAAAGTGCAACAGGAGAAGCTATCAACGGAACTACTCGTACTTATGAAGTAGTACTTCGTGACCCTGTAAACGGTCAGCCATTAGCTAACCAAACAGTAAACGTAGCATTCAAAGAAAACATTGATTCTGCTAACGGAACAAATGCGGTACTAGCTGATCCACGTACTGGCAGTGCTGGAGTAACACCATTCCAGTCTGCAACTAACGAAAGAGCGTTCTCTATCGTAACAGATGCAAACGGTAAAGCAGTATTTACATTAACAGGTGCTAATACGAAAGTAACACCAATTGTTTACCTTGACAATGCGTCAATCGGACATGGTGTTGCTGGTAACGGTAACGGACGTTGGGAAGCTGGCGAACTACAAGCTGTTCTACCAACAGTTGAGTTTAAAGGTGCACAGTCAGGTTACACATTCGACTTCGGTACATTGAAGAGCGAAGAGTATGCTACGGGTCTAACTAACAATCGTGAGTACAAAGTAACTGTGAAAAAAGCAGACGGAACTCCTTATGCTAACGGTGAAGTCCGCCTAGGATTTGAAGAAATTCTTGACAACAACCTAAGCACAAACACTTCCGCTGTGTACACAAACAAAGCAGGTACTGCTAACAACGGTCAGAGCACGACTGCTACTGCAGACGACAAAGGTGTCGTAACATTCTATGTTGCTGAGCCAACTGTTTCATCACAAAACGTAAAAGCAACACCTGCAATCTGGATTGATCTGGATGCAGCTGGAAACACAAATGGCGTACGTGAAGCTGGAGAGCCACAAGCTCTTGCACCATCTACTAAGTTCCAAGCTACATTGGCAGCTAGTTCTGCACTTGCAGTAACTTCACAAGCAACTGAAGGCCCGCACGTAACAGGTGATACTGTAAGCGCACGTTTCCAATTGTTGAACCAATCTAACCAATTGTCTACTACAGCAGGATTCAACCGTGTAACTTATACAATCACGAACACGTCTGGTGCTGCAGTAACATTTAATCCATCATTGACAGATCAAACATCTGGTGCTGCATTCAGAAATATGACAACATCATTTGCAAACTCTACACCAACTGCATTCACTAACGGTTCTGCAGTAACAATCAATGCTGGTTCAAGCATCACGCTCTCTGGTACTGCACCTGGATTTACAGCAGCTGTAGGAACAACTCCAGACGTATCGGCAACAAACCGTGCATTACTATCATTTGCAGCACAAAATCAAACAAACACATTTGATATAAGTGCAACTGGTACTGCGGTTCGTGCAACAGCTACTTCCGATGCTCGTAACGTAACAAACGTTAGTCAATCAGCGAAGACAGTATCTGTAGTTACAGCTGCACAAGCTACTACAGGTTCTACTTATACTGGTAAAATTGTAGGATTCACTACTGCAGATAATGCTTCAAATACACCGGTTGCAGCTAACTATGGTCGCGTGGTTATTCAGTTAGATGGTACGGATAATCGTGTAGTAGTACCGTATAAAGCAAATGACTTGGCTAACCTAACTGCAGGTACTGATGGCACATTCGCGAACCCTGCAAACTTTAACCCAGCTAGCTTTAATGATTTCGAAAACAAGTTAGCTATTGACAACAGAATTCAATTTAATCCATACGCAACAGCTGGATCTACAATTCGCTTGGCTAACGTTAAAGGTATTACTTCAACTGGCAACGCTTCGGGTAATGCAGTAGCAGGTTCTGGTGTTGGAACACTTTCAAACGCTAGATATATTGGTGGACAGCAAATTCAACTAACATTCGATCGTCCAATCAACGCAGGTGCTGCTGGTTCTTCAGCTGTTGTTGATGCTGCTACAACATTAGCTCAATTACAAGCCGCGGGTATTACTGTGACTGGTCTTCCTACAGGCAGAGATTTAACAGGTGCTGCTGGTTCAGTAGTTATTGCTGGTAACACAATTACTTTGACGCACACTGGTGCGGATTTAACTGCTTCTGAAGTTGCAGCTGTAGGTGTATCAATTGCAGCAGATTCAATCAGATTTACAGATGGATCTACTAATACGGCAACTAGCACAAGTACTGTTACAGTTGCTGATGTTACGGCTCCAACTATCCTATCAGGTAGATCATTAGATTCAAATGGAGACGGCAACGTTGATCGCATCCGTGTAGTATTTAGTGAAGCAATCGATAAAAATTCTATTAACACTGCTAGATTCACATTAACAGGTGGTACTGTATCTTATGATGCAGCTTTAGCTGAAAACGTAAGCGCGCCTAATAATGAGATTTACTTGACTGTTTCAGGTATTACTGGAACTGCACCACTTGCTACAGGAGCTCTTAAGACAGTAGCTGCAGGAGCAGTAAAAGACTTAGCAGGAAATGACTTAGCAACAAATGCTGGTTCTGCTATCACAATTGCGGACTTTGCTGCACCGATCTTAGTTTCAACTAAGTTCACTACGGACACTGGTACAACGAATATGTATGATACTGTGAATGATGTTATTACGTTAACATTCTCTGAGCCGATTACTACTTTGCAAAAAAATACACTATTCACACCAGTTGGTCTTGGCGCTAAGACAAATGCAGCAGGTACTGGATTGTTTGTAGATAATTTTGGTTCAAATGCTAAGATTAAATTCTCGGCAGTTGGAACAGCAGCGTTCCCAAGCGGAGCGGCAGCTACAATTACAGTAAGTGAAACTGCAAGTAATGATAATTCATTAGTTTATACATTAACGAATGCAGGTACTCCTGCTACTGCAACAATTCTTGGAACAACAGTTACTTCTGTAGCTGGTGCATTACAAGATGCTGCAGGTAATCCTTTGACTGCAAAAACTGTTACAATCACTAAATAATAATCTTAACTACCGGTGTCTATGCACCACACAATTCAGACACATTTCTGATAATACTATAGTCTAGTATATATGGAAGTATGATCCTGTGGAGAGCAATCTCTGCAGGATCTTTTTTCGTGTGCCCGGCATGTGCTATAACTTGGTGGTGAAAGTCCACTACAGGCTTGGCTGTCGCCTTCAAAAAGCTCATCCGGACAGAAATCACCAAGATTACTCCGGATGGCTTTTCTTATTCTCATGAAAAGTATCAGAAATCCGTCTTCACTTCTTTCATGCAGTATACAAAAAGTGCCTATAAGAAAAGAAAGGCATTCCAAAGAAGCCTTTCTTGAAAGGTGAAAAATTTGAGCGAGTGAAGACTGGGCTAAGCTGCTTTCTTATATGTATGATAGAGACCATTTAGTACAGGCATCGCCTCAAGTTTTGTCTCTTCCACTGAAGTTGGGAAATATGTTGGTGATGTAATTGGCGTCTGGCCGTTGATGCCTTGATGTGTGCGATCATTGTTGTAATAGCTGATGTATTCTTGTAACAGCTAATGTAAATGCCGCTCATTCAGTGGGATGATGTGGTCCAATAGTTCTCTCTTCATGGTTCCAATGACTCTTTCTGCGTAAGGACTTTGCCATGGCGAGCGATTGTTTTACTATAATAAGTAACAACATCGTTCTAGTATGCTATTCTTATAATATTACAATAAAGATGGTGAAACGATGAAGATTGTCTTTTTTATTTTGCTGGTTCTCCCCATACCTCTCTATATTAACGATCATCCCTTTTTATTTTGGCTTGCAGTGTGCAATGCAGCATCGTATCTAGTTGTAGGATTATTGATTCCTCATATAATAGCTAAGTCAGCTATGGACAAGTTCAAGTCAACAATAGATATGTTGAAACAACAAGGAGCTACTCCGGAAGAAATAGAAAAAGCATTTCAGGAAGAAATAGTGATTACAGAACAAGATCGTCAAGCAGTGCCAATTTGGATTTATTACATATCTTTTAGCCATGTATTAATTGGTGCAGTATTAAGCGGTACCGGCATCTTATTTTTATTCAGGTAAGTAAACCGAAGGTATATGCACATCGCATAGTTCAGAAAAATTCTGAAAATATGTTGTTGTAAATGGATAAGTGTCTTTTGATCGAGTTCATTGGTTAGGGAGCTTTTTTCTGTTTCGATTGAATTTCCAAATATATATTATAATTATGAATAATATAAACAAGCCTAAATTGCAATATTAAATTAGCCACTTAGATAAAATCCAGTGTATGTATGAAGGGGAATGTGATCCCTCAATTAACGGGTTAGTTTTGGAAATACTATGCTAACCTAGCCAACTCTTCTTCAAACAAAACGGATGGCTGTCGATAGTTCAAAATCTTCCTAGGCAACTGATTCAGTGTCTGATAAATACGTTGAATAGACTCTGTAGAGTAATCAGAAATTGCTTTTCCTTTGGGAATATATCGTCTGAGCAGACCATTGTGTCGCTCGTTAGATCCTCTTTCATACGGTGCATATGGACGAGCGAAATAGACGTCAGTAACACCTTGAAGACTCTTTGTCAGATTAGAAAACTCGCTGCCGTTATCCGACGTAATCGTTTTGAATACTTGAGAAAACAGCTCACCAAAATCCTGTCGTAACTGGTTGATCGCAAAGTCCACCGAATCATGATCTTGATCATCTAGGAGGATGGCATAATAGTTTCTCGTTTTACGTTCAACGAGCGTCAATAATGCGTTGTCATCAGACTTCTGTCCTTCTACCGTATCAATTTCCCAATGACCGAATTCTTGACGATCTTCAATTTCAACGGGACGTTCAGCGATGCTCATGCCCAAAATACGACGGTTTCTTCGGATGTGTTTCACTTTGGTGTTCCGTCTCAGTTTCATCGGCAAGTCTATATTTCGAACGCGTAATACGTCTAAATCAATGTAGTTATACAGGGTTTTCGTGGACACAGTAGGTCGGTCTTTCCACTCTTCTTGAAGGCTTGTAAACCCGACGACTGCGTCTGGTGACCAGTCCTGATCTAGGATTTTATCACACGCGAAATTGACAAATTCATTGGCCATAAGCAGCTTACTTTTTGCGCCGCACTGAAGTCGATTTCGTTCATATATCGCCTGTCCCGTTTCAGCGAAATAGGCTGTATAGGATGTGCGTCCAGTTTTGAGTTGGATTGTGGTTCCACGCTTTAATTCATTCGCGATGGTTTGATGAACGCGTCCTAAGCGTCTACCGATCTCTCGGTTGGTATGTCCATCCTTGTGAAGCGCCTCGATTTGACCGCGCTCAAAAGCTGACAGGTGTTTATTTTTACGGTTTTGTATGGTACTCTCAAGTTGTGCCACTATAAAACTTCCTCTCATTGTTAGTCTCGCAACTTCAATGATACACGAATTTTATAGTGGCATTTTTTTGTTTGGATTTAGGTGGCTAACTTGATTGTACAATTGGCCTAATATAAACAAGCCTTACTTCCTTTGTGGAGGTAAGGCTTATTTTAATTGGAGGGATTTAAACGATGAAGTATGAATTACAGACGGAACAAATGGAGTTATTAGTAGTAAAAGAAGAGACAAAGAAACCTGTTCCAGCAAAACGAGTAGACATTGTATCCTTACGCATGGTGAAGGAATCATGCTTACTGTATAAGAATCGTTCGATTAAGAGTCCTGAAGACGGATTTCATCTGTTCAAGCAGTTCTTAGGCGAACTAGACCGAGAATATTTTGTCATCATGTGTCTAGATGTAAAGAATCAACCGACTGCTATTAATGTGTGTCATGTTGGAAGCTTGAATGCTAGCATCGTTCATCCAAGAGAAGTCATGAAAACTGCCATTCTCTCTAACTCTTGTTCCATCATCGTTGCCCACAATCATCCGTCAGGTAATCCAACTCCAAGTGCGGAGGACATCTCTGTAACAAAACGATTGAAAGAAGCAGGTGAAATCATGGGGATTGATGTACTTGACCATCTCATCATTGGAGAAGACACGTTTGTATCATTAAAAGAAAAGGGGTATCTATGATGACTACACAAGGGAATCAAGGGGTTCTCATCTCCAGAGAAGTTCAATGGTTTGTTGACACGTTACGGAAAGATTATGGAATACGGGTAACTGCACAAGAAGTAGGGTATGAAGGATTGGAACTTGGCATGGATGAAGTAGATGAAGTATTCATTCCGAAAGAACTGTTTGAAGTTATACCCACAACCATGCTCTATGAATTGATGGTTGTGGATGATTCAAAAGGGAATGTGTGGTCCGGAACGATTGGCTTCTACCCGAATTCTCCTGAATGGTGTTTACAAGTCATCATGAAGAACGATGAATTACAGCTGAGAAAACTATTGTCGCTTCTTGACTGAATCACACGACAAAACTACTTAACCTAGCTACTTTTCTCACGACAATTCTACGTTGAAAAAAGTTAAAGCAGCACAACTGTTGCAGGGTAAGAAAACCGATGATTGTCATGCGACTAAAAGAGGCGACAGTATTATATATTCTGTCGTCAGTTTCAGTGAGTGCCTAATTAAATCTAAAGGAGATGCTTTTATGTGGAAGACTCTTGCAACAACCATTCTGGTAACCGTGTTGGCAGAGGTGGCAAAAGAACTGACGCTCTTTCAAGAAACGAATAAACCAACAGTAGACAGGAAGGGATAAGAATGAAACCACGGATTCCATTGACGTGTCCCTGTATTGAACGCTTAATCCAGTTACTCATTCAGCTCATCAAAGATAAGTAAGGTAAGCTATGAATGCCTATTACGAAGGTGTTCATGGCTTCTTTTTTTACTCAGTTATCTAATCAGGAGGAACAGACATGCACCCATCCATTGAATCATTTACACGCTGGCTATTTGAAGAAGGACGTTCTCCTCGAACGATTGAATCTTACGGTTCAGACATTAAAGGATTCCAGCAGTTCCTACGGGAAAAGGCAGTGGGAGAAGACCAACCTCTTTCATGCTACTCATTTGTTCGATTCAAAGAACACTTGTTCAAAGAAGAATACGCTGTAGCAACAATTAACAAAAAGATTAATAATCTAAAGGTATACAATGATTTTCTGCGAATCCAAGCTATAGTCAACGAGTCAATTATTGTATTAAAGAGAGATCGAATTAAAATAGCGGCAGGAAGTGAGGTTGTAGTTGAAGCTCTTTCAGATGAACAGGTAGAGCACTTACTGTGTTATGTTGAAAATCGAAACAAGGTCAGTACTAGAAATAAGTTAATCGTCTACATTTTGATGTATACAGGCATAAGAGTGAGTGAACTTGTTGGCATTAAGCTTGTAGACATTGATTTTCTCGAAAGTCATCTTACTGTGATGGGGAAAGGTGGAAAGAGACGTGAAATCGGCTTAAGACAGGAAGTGCTGGGGTTGATAAGGGAGTACATCAAGGAAGAGCGTTCTGCGTCTGTTTTCCACCAAAGTGGCTATCTTTTGGTGAGCCAGCGTAGTGAGAAGATGCATCGTGATGCAGTGAGGAGTTGGTTAGCGAACATTTCAACTGATGTAGGGTTTAAATTGTATCCGCATATTTTCAGGCACACATTTTGTTCCACCTTGTTACGACGTGGGGTGAATCTAACGACAGTCAGTAAAATCGCAGGTCATTCTTCTGTAAATTTGACTGCCAAATTCTATATTCAAACGACAAGAGCAGAGAAGATGGATGCAGTGAATAAACTGTAAGCCATCTTCTCCATTTGTAAGATGATTAAATCACTGGTAGGAATTGCTTTGTAATACATCAAAGAATGCTTCTGTTTCAGCGTCCATATTAACCAACATGATTAGAGAATCCATATCAATGGTTACCTTTAGTAGAACATTTGGAAAGGCTTGTTGTAGGTGGAAGGCATATTGTGAGGCTTTCCCCTTCTCTGTTTGTAGGTACTGAATTGATACGTTCTGATAAATCGTAGGTGATTGGCTCTCATTTAGTGCTTTTAATTCGTTGATATGAAAAGTCTGTAACGTGTTGACAGTCATTTGGTATGGTTGTCCTTTATCTGCCTGTTCGATATTTAGCTCCTGTAAATAACGAGAGAGTGTTCCTTGTGAAATGAAAATTTTACGTTCTTCAAGTGCTTCGATCATACTTAGTTGTGTATAAAAATCTTCTTCTTGCAGGAGAGCGATAATGGCTTGTATTCGTTCTGCTTTCTCAGAAGTAGGTTTCAAAGTAAGTCTATTTGTGTTCGTCATGATTTCAACCTCTTTTCCTAAAAAAATCTATCTTTTTTTCTATTTCTTTTTCATGGCTTTTCCATTGCAAGATACCATCAAGGCTTCTTCTGCTAGCGTTAACGTCTGAATAATAGTATACACTTAGTCGCTCATTAACAACAACTAATTTATTCAATTCCAATACATATTTTAAATAGTAAAGTGGATATATAGAGGATTTATGAATATATGTTGTTCAAAAACGTTGCAATGAAAGCATTCGTGTATTTACATATGAATACAAAAAGAGTATTCTAAATCTAGTTCCAACAGCAACACACAAAAAGAAAGATGGAGGGATAAGATGAAGTTTTACAAACAAGTATGTACTCTCCAAGTTGCACTTAATGTGCTAGTGCCAGAAAGTACAATCCGTGTAGGATTATATTATTTTAAGAGATGCATCTTCACATTTATGAAAGAGCATGAAGGTGGTAGTCCAACACGTGAGTATGAGAAAAACCTTTCTGCTGACATCACAAATGTACTCACTGAAACTGTGTCAGAAGGAAACTTCACTAGCGATGGAGACATGTTGATGTACTCCGTACAACCAAAGAAACTACGAGGATACGGTGAGTTGGAAGCAATGGAATCGATGGCGAATTGGCAAGTAGAATACCTGCTTGAATCATTCAGCGCAGAACCAGACTTGTTGAGTCGATTAATCGGTATGGAACTCGTTATCGATGCAATCCACTACGCAGATCCAGTAAAAAAAGTGACTGAACACAGACAAGAACTGGAGGAAAGCAAATGTTAACAGCAACAATTCACAACACGAACGTTAAGATACATAGTGATTTTTTAGATGAGCGAGAGCGTTTTTGCGATATGATCGGTTTTTATCAAATCAATGTAGATTTGACAGCATGCAAAGATGCTATAGAAGAAGAGTCAACGGTTGAACAAGTGAAACGTGCATTGAATAATGAAAAGGAAATTATCACCTACACCTTGGTGGATGGAAAACTTACCTGTCTGTGTAGTACACCAGATGCTATGTTGATTATTTACCCTCACTTGCTTGGACCAGTGATTGAAAAGAAGGTAAATGCTTTAGCAGTGATGCTATCTAGTATTCAAAGACCTTACGATCTTGAATTTTGCCTGACAGGTTTCTATGTACCTGAAGAGTATTAATGTCTATGTTCTTGACAGATGTCTGTTATACCTTCGAACAGACAGTAATGACGAAGTAGGTTAGTCAACTAGCCATGCAGCGACTGGGTGATAAATGATTCACGATTACATATCGGCACGAGCAAGAGTAGTGCCGAAAAAAACTAAAATACGAAATGGAGAGATACGGTATGTATACACAAGCAAACGCTAAATGGTTAGAAGAAAATGGACTAGCATTACCGAAAATGGAAGACAGATACATGGCAATCGCTATAAAAGAGTGGGGGGTCAGTAAAGTCCTAGAAAAGATGAATCACGATTTGACAAATCCTCGTTTTGAAATTGGATTTCAATTTACGAACGTGTATCAACGGTTTATCGGTGAACCGTATACTAGTTTACTCCTTTTCTCCATGGATCTAACATTTCCGATTAGCCAACACACAGAGGAAGTAAAAGCTGCTATGCATCGACTGGGAGACGTAGAGAAGATGTCTGAAGATGAGACACATGTTACGTACAGCCTGTACTTTTATGAAGGTCCTTGTGTGAGTACGATGAATGAAGTGGTTCGAACGTTGAATGAATACCAAGGTACTGAAATTGAAGAGAAGTTAAGTGGGATTGGCATTACAGACTATCGTTGTTCATTTGAACTCTCGAAAGGCTCGGAGTGAAGTAATTAGGCTCACCAGTAAGCGTGAATAGCCCGTGCATTTTCAGATAGAAGTGGTAATTAGGTGCAGCTAATTACCCAACTACTATTATCCCTCTACTCACTGTAGAGATACAAAAGCAAAAAGAGAACTGGAGCGTGTGCGAAGATGAATCCACTTAACAAGGGTACTCAACTAGAAACAACTGTGCTGAATATGGAAGACAGGATGGATATAAAAGTACTGGAAGAGCTGGATTTTCTAGAGGTCATTCAGCGTGTAGGACAAGAGAAGGTAGAACATCTTCTCAATGTGCAGTTGGATGCTGCGGTTTGTCGGGTGAAGATCGCTGAAGACATTGAAAAAAGAATAACTGAAAAGGAAGACGTTGAAGAGCTTGGACTCTTTTATCATGTGTTAGTCCTTCCGAAGTTTCCAGCGTCGCATCCAATGAGTGAACGAGTTCATAATGCACTTCGAGGAACGATTGGTGTAGGCGTGTCTTCTGAAGAAGACTTCACACGAACTCATGTAGTCGAACTGAGTAAGAGACCAATTGTGCATTCAATGAGCGAAGTAGTGCGTAGTATTACGTGTGAGATGCTGCCGGAAGTTAAAGAACTCATGAACAAAAATAATTTGAATGAATACTACATGATATTCAATCTTGAAGTGGGCATTTAAGTACGTTGTTCAAATACCTAAGACCGAAACCACATAGAACTAGAATGCATATCATTCTTTACATACACAAAAACCATCAACGTACCGACAAAGGAGAAGAGTAATCATGGCAATCACATACAACAGACAAGTACCAATTATTTTAGAAATAGGGTGGCATCGTGCCCGTGTGATCAAAGTAGTTGAAGGTAAACCAGTAAATACAATGTATGGACTGTCAGATACCGTCTTAATTACATTCGAAACTGAATATGGAGGGATTGTATCCCAATCGTTCAAAATGCTAAAAGGCACAAACGCACTATTAGAAAAATTAATAACCGTCACAGTAGGTGAGGATACAGGTGACATAGATTTAGAAAGCCTCGTTCAACTGTACTGTGGCATTAAGGTAGACCACAACTATGGCAAACAAGATAGGTTGTTTGTCAATGTAGTCGATGTTTGTCCAATAGACTAGTCACTTGTTGCAGATTGAACTAGACAAACGTACACGATACTTATGCTGAAGAAGGCTTAGAGACTTTCTTTGGACGAGTACAGGACTAGATTTCCAAGGGGGGAAGCTTCCCCCTTTTCTCATTCAACTAAGCGCACGAAAGGAGACGTTACACATGACGACTACACCAAATAATCTAACGAGTAGACC
Organism: Sporosarcina ureae; assembly: GCF_002109325.1. GTDB lineage: Bacteria > Bacillota > Bacilli > Bacillales_A > Planococcaceae > Sporosarcina > Sporosarcina ureae_C. The sequence goes on from NZ_CP015348.1 coordinate 2,527,424, forward strand.
CATTATCGCTATTGAACAAGCAAAGCTAGAAGCAGGAGAATCATTCGAAGTAGGTAGTTTCTTCTTGAATGGAGAGGGAATCTTTCACACAACGAAAGAAAAAGGAACAGGCGAACTTGTCACAAGAAAAATTAGTGAACCTTTGTTTATCAAACACTCAGTTCAGAATCTAGATTCACAAGTAGTCGAACTAGTACTCTGCTACAAGTATAAGGGGAAATACCTTGAACGAAACATCGGTCTAATAGAACTCAACCCGATTGAATTGCTGAAGCTGTTGAGTTTCGGGGTAGATGTAACACATACTCAAGTCAAACTAGTCGCAAGCTTTCTTCAAGAACAACAGAAACGAGCACCGCACCAAGAACTCTTTCAAGAAGTGGGGTGGCATGAGGATGAAGAAATGAATCTAGTTTTTCGGCATCATCGTGTTCATCCTTACTCAGTTCTTGCACATGCTCGGAATGATTCGAGGGATGGAAAATATAACTTGGAACCACATGGAGAACTATCTGTATTCTTGAACATGATTCAAGAAGAAGTCATGGGGAACACCGCACTAGAAGCTGCGTTGTGTATGGGCTTCTCTGCTCCATTGGTTGGTTACTTATCTAAGAAGTACAGTGACATCGGTACGTTGTTAATACATATTGTGGGAGATAGTACAAAAGGCAAAACAACAGCCGCCTTGTTAGCTATTTCCCCCTTTGGAGATCCATCCAGCAAAGAAAAAGGGTTAATGAAAACATGGAATGGAACAGGAAATGCCATCATCAATCAGTTGGCTGAAAATCATGGAATTCCGGTTGTGTTAGATGAGTTATCCATGAGTACTGCACAAAATCTCACCTCAGAAATCTATGTATTAACGCATGGTGTTGAAAAGTCACGCTTAAATGAATACATGAAGCAGCGGAAACAAGGGAAGTGGGCAACAACGCTTATCTCAAACGGGGAACAATCCCTCTCCGTTAGAACCAATCAAAACACGGGACTTAGTCTCCGTCTCATGGAGCTTCCCAATGTGGAATGGACATCTTCCGCAAAAAATGCAGATGCGATTCGCAAGATCATTCAAGACCATTACGGTCATGCAGGTGAAGAGTTCCTAGCGTACATCTTTGCCGAAGGTGTCTCACTCATCGAAGAGAAGTGGGACGTGTGGCAAAAACGGTTCATTGATTTATTGCCACCCAGTCAGTTCCGTTCAAGAATTGCGAAAAAGTACGGGATCTTACTAGCGGCTGGAGACCTAGCTAATGAATCTCTTCATCTGGGCTTGGACTTAGAAGCTATTCTACTGTTCTTTGTACAGAACGAAAAGGAACAGATGTCAGCAAGGGATATTGGTGGAAAAGCCTTAGACTTTATCACACAAGAAATCATTCAACACCAAGCGAACTTCCGTAGAGAAGGCAGCTATCATAGCCCACTCAATTGTTGGGGAAAGATGTTCATCCATCCAGATGGTGTGGAAGTTGCGTTTCTTAAAAATGTGCTAGAACACCAATTGCGTCTAGGTGGATTTGAGGATGCTAAGATCGTGATACGTGATTGGAAAGAAAAAGGATTATTACTGACTGAAGGAGATAGAAGCACCAAACGAACGAAGATTTTTGAGGCATCTGAGCAAGCAGAACGCCAGAAGATTCACGGAAGTAAACCTGTACCAAGTAAACTACAGGATACGACCTACAATATTAAACTACCACTCGATACGTTGGAGGGACTCATTGAAGCACCTGAACAATCACTCGATCTAACTGATCCATCGAGTCGCTTTACAATCTAGAGACAAAGGGCAATCCTTTGTCTTTTCTTACACCTAAAAGGAGGAAATTTACATGAATTCATCAGTAAAACAGAGCTTACTCATGCATCAAGCCATTCAAGAATTTGAAGAGTGGATAATCCGTAGAGGACTTAGTTCAGAAACTTTGAGAAGGTATTGCATGGACGTCAATCAATTTAGTCAGTGGGTAGCAGCTGTATTCAATGGACCTGTACTCATTGATGAAATTACCACAAAACACCTCGAAGGATTTGTTGAATATCTTTCTACTGAACGGAACTGTCAGCCAAGAAGTGTGAATCGTAAACTCAATGTACTATCCGTATTCTTTCAATGTATGGTGAAGAAAAAACACCTCGTAGAGAATCCCTTAGATGATTTTGAACGCATGAAAGTACTCGACAAAGAACGTATCTTCCTCAGTAAAGAAGAAGTAGAACGTATCATCCAAGCAGTTGACCATCCAGTGATCCACTACTTTATCATGACGATGGCATACACAGGTATTCGAGTAAATGAATGTATTCATCTAACCCTGAAAGACGTGGACTTTGAATCCAACTGTGTACGGGTGATGAATGGAAAGGGAGGAAAGAATCGAGTGGTTCCTATGAATCCACAGCTAAAAGAACAGCTTCAACTTTATCTATCCGAACACCGTCCCAAAACAGAATCCCTCTTCTTCTTTGCCTTGAAGAAGACAGGTTCAGTTAGTTCACAATACATCAACAAAACGTTAAAACTAGCATGTAAGAAAACAGGCATTGAAAAAAACGTGACCAGTCACATCTTACGTCACTCATTTGCTAGTTACTTAGTTCAGAAAGACACGCATGTTGCAGTCATTCAACGATTATTAGGGCATGCAAGTTTAAAAACCACATCCATCTATCTGCACGTTCGACAAGAAGACATGCAAGATGCTATCAACCAAATAGACTTTTGAGGGGGAAAAGCCAAATGACACCATTTAATCCAGCGGTCTATGAGGACCCTAAAATCAAAGAAGTATTGGAAATGCTTGCAGCAGGGAGCGACAAAGAGAAAATTGTAGAGCATTTTGGTCATAAGAATTGGAAGTCCATTGATATGTATTTTAGGAGAAAGGGTTTTCGATGGAACAAGACCACCTTCGACCCTATTCCAGAACTAGCTACCAGTGCTGTAGACGAATCCAGATTTATCCATACAAAAGCTGCTCATGTCGTTCGCCAACTGAGTGTTAAACATGCAGATATCAGACAAATTGCTATCAAGAATGGTTTTCAAAACGTAGGGGAACTAGGCGAATATATGAAGGCGAACGGGTACGTTTGGGATACAGTTCTAAACAACTATGAGTATGATGTAACAACTGTACAGAAAGAAGATACTGCACCCAATCTATCTGTCTTTGATGTGGTAGGAACTGAGAATGATGAGATTCAACAACTTGTGCGGTTCTTGTTGTCAAAGAAACACCGCTTAGTCGAACTATTGGAGACGGAAAACAATGGAACGTTACCGCGCTACACGTTTAAAGGGGGTAAAACGAACAAGACACTTGGCTTGCCTTCATCGGTACAAACGTTACTCCATGATTTCAGTACAGAATTTAATGTGACACAACGAGCCATCATTGAAATTTCTCTAGCGGAGTTTTTCAAAAAGTATGGATATGCAGAGCAATTGAATCAAGTTTTGTTAGAGTAACGGGCGATGGGCTAACCATCCCCGTTTTTTTGCTAGGTAGCACAGGCGATTCCCGTTGTTCCCATCGTTCCGCTCAAAAGCGACCATAGATACTAAGGAATGAGGATTTGAAGAATCACTTGTAAGGAGATAGGGAGTTAACTGTACTGGAAGAGCGTAGTGAGGTTGATTGTTGGTGTATACATGAAAATGGTGTACTGTAGTTGGTTTAGACTTCACTTGTTGATTCGTTTCTATATTTTTATAGGTAAATGGGTTTTAAGGGATTGCGGGATTCGCTGGTCTCTCTTTCATTTTCTATTTTTTTAGTTTCGGGTTTCATCGGTTTTGTCGGGACTTTTATTTTTTTCCTTGTTCAGCTTTCACTCTTCTTTTCCTAAGCTCTTCAAAAACCACTTCTTTTTTCTGTCGTATTTTACTAAGCTCATTTTTTACGGAGGTACAGGAATGTTTGGGCTACTTGGGCTCTTAGAGCTAGATGCTAGTCTGTGATTATTGGTTATTTTTAGGCGGTTAACGCTACTACTGTTGAAGTAACTATGAAGGATAAGGTTGACGCTGAAAACCTTAACTCTCTACACTTCACAATCGACGGTTTGACTGTATCTAACGCTGCAGTAAAACAAACTGACGATAAGACTGTAGTATTGACAACTGCTGTTCAAAAAGGCGGAGAAAAGTACACAGTAACATTGAATGACAAAGCAATCGGTTCATTCACTGGTGTATCTGCTGTTGTTCCTGAAAAAATCAAAATGACTCAAAGCTTCAACCAATCTAAAGTTGGTAAGCAAGTTATCCTTACTGCTGATATCGGCGTAAAAGAAGCTGGCGTTCCAGTAACATTCAACATTGACGCTCCATCTGGTTCATTGAACAAAGATATCATCGTTGAAGTACCGACTAACGCTGAAGGTCTTGCAACTTATTCCTACACTCAATACGCTGCAGGTACTGACGTAGTATCAGTTTACCCAACTGGTGCACCAACTACTCGCGACGTATCTAAAGTATACTGGGGCGTTGAAGACATTCTTGCTGTTACAGAAAGTGCAACAGGAGAAGCTATCAACGGAACTACTCGTACTTATGAAGTAGTACTTCGTGATCCTGTAAACGGTCAGCCATTAGCTAACCAAACAGTAAACGTAGCATTCAAAGAAAACATTGATTCTGCTAACGGAACGAACGCTGTACTAGCTGATCCACGTACTGGTACTGCTGCAGTGACTCCATTCCAGTCTGCAACAAACGAAAGAGCATTCTCTATCGTAACGGATGCAAATGGTAAAGCAGTATTCACATTAACAGGTGCAAACACGAAAGTTACACCAATTGTTTACCTTGACAATGCATCAATCGGACATGGTATTGCTGGTAACGGTAACGGACGTTGGGAAGCTGGCGAACTACAAGCTGTTCTACCGACTGTTGAGTTCAAAGGTGCTCAGTCAGGCTACACATTTGACTTCGGTACTATGACAAGTGCAGAGTATGCAACGGGTCTAACTAACAACCGTGAGTACAAAGTAACTGTGAAAAAAGCAGACGGAACACCATATGCAAACGGTCAAGTACAACTTGGATTTGAAGAAATCCTTGACAACAACCTAAGCACAAACACTTCTGCTGTTTACACAAACAAAGCAGGTACTGCTAACAACGGTCAGCGTATGACTGCTACTGCAGACGATAAAGGTGTGGTAACATTCTATGTTGCTGAGCCGACTGTTGCATCACAAAATGTAAAAGCAACACCTGCAATCTGGATAGATCTTGATGCAGCTGGAAACACGAATGGAGTACGTGAATCTGGTGAGCCACAAGCTCTTGCACCAAGCACTACGTTCCAACAAACATTGGCAGCTAGCTCTGCACTTGCGGTAACTTCACAAGCAACTGAAGGACCACACGTGACAGGCGATACCGTAAATGCACGTTTCCAATTGTTGAACCAATCTAATCAATTGTCTACAACAGCTGGATTTAACCGTGTAACTTACACAATCACAAATACATCTGGCGCAGCAGTAACATTCAGACCGTCATTGACTGACCAAACATCTGGTGCTTCATTTACTAACATGACAACATCATTTGCAAATGCAACGCCAACTGCATTCACTAACAATTCTGCAGTGACAATCAATGCTGGTTCAAGTATCACGATTTCTGGTACAGCACCTGGATTCACAGCAGCTGCTGGAACAACTCCAGACGTATCTACAACGAACCGTGCGTTATTATCATTTGCAGCACCTGATCAAGCGAACTCATTCGACATCAGTGCAACTGGTACAGCAGTACGCGCAACGGCTACTTCAGATGCTCGTAACGTAACAAATGTTAGCCAAGCTGCAAAATCATTGTCAGTAGTACGGGCTACTGTGGCACAGAACGCTACTACGTATGCAGGTAAAATCATTGGCTTTACTACAGATGATGATACTGCAGCAGCCACATTTGGCCGTGTAGTTGTTCAATTGGATAATGGTTCAAACATTGTGGTACCTTACAAAGCTGCAGATACAGTTCGAATCGGAACAGATGGAAACTTTGCTGGAACGTTCACAGCAGCTACATTTGATCAGTTTGAAAATAAACTAGCTATTGATAATCGCCTAAAAGTTGCTTATGTAGCAGCTGGTGCTTCAACATTAGATCTTGCTAACGTGAAGAACATTGGTTCTACTGGCAATGCTAAAGGAAATACAGGTGGTCCAATTTCTAATGGTTTTGCAGGAACAACAGCAGTTCCATATCAAGCTGAAGTAGTTGCCGCTCCTGGAGTGTACTTCAGTAATACAATTTCTGGTTCAGTTGGTACAGGTTCTATTACTGTAACTGATGGTACAGATGCGTTGGCCATTAACATTACTGCTACAACACCTGCAACGATTGCTACTGAAATTACTGACGCATTAGCGGTCTATAATACGAACCCAGGTAACGCTGCTACAACTGTTGATATTACAGCAGTTGCTGAAGGTGGAAAGGTTAAATTGAGTGGAGTTGCCAATACAAATTCAGCTGGTGTTACAGCTTCAAGCATGCCTGAGTTTAACGTCGCTACTGTAGCTAATAAAGTAGCAGCTCCAGCAGTAGCAGCACAGTATGACTTTGATCTTTCTGGCTTAACTTCAATTACAGCTGGCGATAAGTTCACTGTAAATGGTACTACTTATACTGCAGTAACAAGTGGTGGAAGCTCGGCATTGAAAACATTCACAGTTGCTGGGGGAGCAGGAAACCTAAATGCTGATATTGCGGCACTAGCAACAGTTGTAAATAATGTTGATACTACTTTCTCTGCGTCTTCAACTACTACTGTACTTGAATTAACACAACGTGTAGCGGGAACAGGAAATATTCCAGCGAACATTACTAAACAATAACAACAAATGGGTGCCTGTGCATCACACAATTCAGACACTACTCTGATAATATGATAGTCTAGTAACTGATAGAAATATGATCCTGTGGGGAGCAATCTCTGCAGGGTCTTTTTCTATTCCCATCGTTTCTACTCAACTTTCAACCATATATTATCATCCTGAATAGCTAATCTACTGACCTTACTTCCTTCATCGGAGTAAGGTCTATTTTAATTGGAGGAGATGTTACATGATGAAGTATGGAACGAATGTTGAACAGATGGAATGGTCTATGGTAAAGGAAGAAGGTAAACATGTCCCTGCAAAACGAGTGGATATTGTTTCGGTTCGGTTGTTGAAGGAATCAAGTCTGTTGTATAAGGATCGTTCGATCCGAAGTCCGCAAGACGGGTATAACTTGTTTAAGCAATTCTTGGGTGAATTGGATAGGGAGTATTTTGTAATTATATGTTTAAATGTAAAAAATCAACCGACCGCCATTAGCGTCTGTCACATTGGCAATCTAAATTCATGCATTGTAAGCCCGAGAGAAATTATGAAAACAGCAATACTTTCAAATGCTGCATCGATAATTCTGCTTCACAATCATCCTTCCGGCCATCCCAAACCTTCACAGGAAGATATTGATGTAACAAGGCGCTTAAAAGATGCTGGCAGTATTATTGGCATTGATGTGCTCGATCATTTGGTGATTGGCGATGAAAGCTTTGTGTCACTGAAAGAGGAGGGGCATTTGTGAATGAAGGAATGCTGAGCAGAGAGTTAGAATGGTTTGTAAGAACTCTGGCAAGTGAATTTGGTGTGTTCGTTTCTACAAGGGAGGTGGCAGTGGAGGCTGTTGAGTTAGGTGTAGAAGAAGTGGATGAATGTTATCTTCCGCTGGAAGTAGTAAAAAATCTGCCGGAAACATTCTTGTACGAATTGATGATTGTTGATGACGCCGGTTCAAATGAATGGCTAGGGGCAGTGGCATTTCATCCCAATAGTCCAGAATGGTGTTTACAACTTGTACAGAAAAATGGAGAATTACTCTACCGAAAGCCGTTGCGACTAACACTATAATGAAAGGAGTGTTCGAGATGTTTTCACCTGATAAACCGATCTTTGTTACGAGTACTATTGCAGAAGAATTGCCTGCTGAGCACCGACAATTCATTCACCAGTACATTGAGGACAATCATGAATTGATGACAGATAATCTTCAAGTTTTTACATTCTATGAAGAACATGGCCAACAATTTCTTTCTCAGCGACAAGAAAACCTTGAGAGAAACACAACCCTCTTTGTCGCGTTGAAGAATGATCAACCTATTAATTTGACTCTTTATATGCGGAGTCAGGTCGAAAAAGGAACGATTATTATGTATCTCGATGACTAATAAATAGGGATATTAGTAAAAATAATATTTCGAAGAACTCCTTGTACCGACATAAAGTGCTGTTCTGCCGAATTGTAAATTGCTAAATCGAAATTTGCTGTCACATCTGTCAGTAGACTCGCGACATTTCTTAGTAAACGGACACTACGACTCACGACATTACTAATTTATAAATAGCCGAATGGCGAAGGATCGATGTCTCCAAAGGGATTCTGTCAAATTCATCATACTAAAACTCACGCCATTATTATAAAACAGGCGTGAGTACATGAAATTCTGAAAGGATGTGAAAGAAATGTGGGTAAAAGTTCTAGTACCGATTGCGGTAGCAGTTGCGACAGAGATTGTAAGAGAAGTAGCAAAGCAAGCAAAATAAGGGTCATGGATGCGAATCATGCATTCATGGCCTTTTTCTTTTGGAGGGAGATTCATGGATGACTTATTGACGGAGTTTAGAACTTGGTTGCTTGAAGACGGTAAAAGTCCAAGAACGGTAGATTCATATTGCCATGACGTGCAACAGTATCATATTTATTTAGTGGAGAAGGCAGTTGACGATCAGCAGCTGCTTTCTCGTTTCCTCTTTGTTCAATATAAGCAACAAGTTCAGAATCGTAAGCTAGCTATCAGTACGATTAACAAAGCCATCAACAGCTTGAAAGTTTACAACGACTTCCTTCAGATGAAAGGACTCGTAGAAGAGAACTTCATTCAGTTGAAAAGAGACCAAATCCAAATTGCGACCGGCAGTGAACATGTTGTCACGACGTTAACGGAAAATGAAGTGGAAAAATTACTTTTTTACGTAGAAGACAAGATGAAAGTAACGTCTAGGAATAAATTGATACTATACCTTTTACTATATACCGGTGTTCGTGTAACTGAGTTGATTCAGATTAAACTAGCGGACATTGACCGATTGACAGCCACATTAACTGTCAGAGGGAAAGGAAATCGGGTTCGGGAAATCAGTTTACGACAAGATGTGCTTGTGCTTATTACTGAATATCTAAAGGGAGAGAGAAGCGAATCTAAGTTTGCGGATAGCGAGTACCTGCTTGTCAGTCAAAGAAGTGAAAAACTTCATCGGGATTCGGTTAGAAGCTGGTTAGCCATCATTTCTGAGGAAGTAGGATTCAAGCTTCATCCTCACATGTTTAGGCATACATTCTGTACTAGGTTGTTGAATAAAGGAGTGGATATTACGACGGTTAGTAAGTTAGCTGGACATGCCAATGTTAACATGACGATAAAATACTACATTAACATTACGCGTGAACAGAAACAGGACGCAGTGGAAAAACTGTAAGTTCTGTTTTGGGAACAGTCAGCGACAGCACGCGACAACAGAACAGAAAACGTTCAATCGCTTTCCAAACCTGTTTCATGGACAATCGTTCCCGTGGAGAAAATGGAGAGCGATTTTTCATGTGTCAACCACCAAACCGGCAGCGTGAAAAGTAATGACAGAAGAAAAGCAAAGTTCGAGGGGAGGTAATCATTGATGTTTGATCATCAGTATAATCGTTACATGACAAGAACAATTGCAGAGGAAGTTCACACAGAAATAGCAATGATTCTGTGGCAGCTTATTGATAGTAAAAGGAAGCAGGGCATTGAATTGGACTACCTACAAGTATTCGAGTTGGAAGAGAATGACGGCAAGCAGGCAATTGTTCAGCGACAGGAAGTACCGGAAAGAAAGTCCTTTTTGATTGTGTCGCTAAAAGAGGCAAAACCAATAAGTAGAACAGTATGGTGTATAGATTCAGGCGTTGAGAGTGAAGGACAAATGATGTCGTTTCCTAGTGATTACTAATCAGGGGTAGATAATTAATTCATGGACGAGACAGTAAAAAAATAGCACCCTATGGATCGTTGTTAATGCAGACAAATACCATATAAACGTATTTCCTAAGAGGGATGTATTGAGCTATTGCTGCCTATTTCTTGTACCAATTGGAAGTAGGCAGTGATTGTTCTCTTCATTTAAATTGCCAACACCTATTTTTTTGTCTTTCATTTCTTCTATACATATATAAACATTAAAATAAATGGTCCGCATCGGCGTTGACGTCGGCGTAGAAGTAGCATAAATGAAAAAGGAGATGATGAAATGACGTATGGTGGATTTGGTAGAAAAAGAAGAATTATGGATGTAGAGTTTAATCCCGATCTGAGCAGGAGAACACGAGTTCATTCCGCTACGGGATGGCATAATGAATCAACCTATGAAGATATAGAACTGGAAATGAGTTTTGAAGAGATTGAAGAGGAAGAAGACGAGGAAAATGAAGTGGAAGAAGTAGTGGAACAAATACAAGCCACTCAATCTGTTAAATTTCCAGCTGAACTTACCATCGATGGCAAGTTGTTTGTCCCCAAGAAACAGCCAAAGAAACAACCCTTCTCAGAAACACATGTAAAGTTGACGACATATTTAGAAGTGAATCTAAATCAAATCATTCGTATGATGCAAGCGAACGGTCAAATTGATAGCATTACACACTTTGTTAATCAAGCGATTAAAGAGTACCTCATGACGAACTACAATGACAATTAATATAAATTTATATTAAAAAGAATTGATACAGATTTGAACAACTGCTTTTTCAATAATGCACAAAAAGTGGACCTATCTCTCATTTAGAGGGATAGGTCAAAAAAATAAAACTTTTTTCAACACAAAAATGTTGCTAGAAAAAGAAGAAGAATAAGCTAATAGGGTGTCGCCTTCAAAAAGTCCATCCGGACAGAATTCACCAAGATTTCTCGAGATGGCTTTCATATTTCCTTGGAGAGAATCTGAAAATTAAGCTTCATTTCATTAATACAATATGTTAAAAGTGAACATAAAAAAGAAAGGCATTCCAAAGAAGCCTTTCTTGAAAGGTTAGAAAAATTTGAGCGAGTTGATAGTGGGCTAAGCTGCTTTCTTATATGTATGATAGAGACCATTCAGTACAGGCATCGCTTCAAGTTTTGTCTCTTCCGCTGAAGTCTGGAGATACGTTGGTGAAGTAATTGGCGTCTTGCCGTCGATGCCTTGATGTGTCCGATCATTGTTATAATAGCTGATGTATTCTCGTAACAGCGAATATAAATGCCGCTCATTCAGTGGGATGATGTGGTCCAACAGTTCTCTCTTCACTGTTCCAATGACTCTTTCTGCGTAAGGATTTTGCCATGGCGAGCGATAAGCCGTCTTCTTCGAAGCGATTTCCGATGATCGTAAAAACGCTTGAAATGCTTTAGAACAGAAAATTGGATCGTTGTCATGCAATAAATACTTGGGTACTTTACCATAAGGTGTTGCGTTGCGGAATTGCTGGATGGTCCATTCAGCAGTCGGGTTTGTAGTGACAGCGAAGTAAACGATTTCCCGGCTCTGATGGTGGATGACGACTAAGCCGTACAACACTCGGAACTTTAATGTAGGAATGGTAAAGAAATCGGTCGCCCACAGATCGTGGTGATGATTACTCAGGAACATCTTCCAAGACTGTACCTGTTTTTGCGAAGGAGGCTTCCTGGTAGTAGGCAGGTATTTGGCGATTGTATTGGGTGCAGGCGACTTTTCAATCCCTAAAGCTAGCAACCTTTCATGAACTTCCTCCGGTGACAACAAGGGGTTTTCCTTATGTATGCGTTTTATCAATTGGATGGTAGCTGGCGATATGTTTGGCCGGCCTGTTTTCTTAGAAATCCGTCGCCAATGGAACTTAAAAGCTGTCCGATGCCATCGGATAACGGTATCGGGCTGGACTATCGTCAATACCTCTTTCCAGTGTCCTAAATATTTCGAAAGAAACACCCATAGATGTCGAAATGCCGGTGTTGGCGTAGGCTTAGGAAGCTTCTCTTTCTCGTATCGTTGTACATATAATGCAAGTTGACTCCTAAGAGCAATATTTTCCATTCTGACGGACTGTGTCGATTGGGAGTAGAGCCGTAGGAAGCGACCCAGATAGAGTAGCCATTCCATGCAGTAGTTACGTAGTTTATTAATGTTCATGACGATTCCTCCTTGCTTGTTGCTTTTGTATACCATTGTAGCCTATTATCATAATCTACGGAATATTTGGAAGAGAAGCCTTGCCTCTATATATTACAGTCATTCGACAAAACATAGCTTTTAAATCTGTTGGTTTTAGCTCATCAGCCACCTTATTCTAGTAGATTGAAGAAAAGAAAAGGTGATCTAGTGTATTATGAAGCCGTATATTCAGTTCTGAAAGAGAAAGGGTTTGAGACCATAAATGAAGTACATGATTATATAGGTCAATTTCTGGTCATACCATCGGATTGCTTATATATAATTGAAAATCATTTCTACAAGATTGTCGCCATCGATATTTATCGAATGGAAGTCAGACTGTTAAAGACAGACGAAAAGGGAACACTGTTATATGACGATTATGATAAAACCATCAAACACAAGTTGCGAATAGAGAAGTTTGAGAAGATTGCGGAGAAATTGGAATATTAGTATTTGAAAAAGGATTGAATGAATGTTCGAAGGCTGAAGAGCCTCTGTTGTATTGGCTAAATCCTTGTTGCGATATTGCTTTTAAGAAGCTCATATTTCACTATACTTAGCATGGTTTTTGAAGAGGTTTTGAAAAACGGATAGGAATTTTTCTACATATAGTTATACAAACATCAAAATACTAATTATGAATAACCCTGCTTCCATCTACGGAGGCAGGGTTATTTCGTGGATACTCCGCAAGCTATGCTGGCGGTTAGCCGGTATATACATCGGAACCCGATCGAAACAAAAATACCCATGGGAAAGCATTTGTCTAATTATTCTTTTAGTACGTTCCCATATTACTACTCCTCTGATAAAATGACTGAACCTTACATAGACATAGAACAACTTCCACGCTATTTGCCACCACCGTTTGAGAAAACTATAGAAGCTTATGTTGATTATTGTTTAATGAAAGTTGAAGAGATATTGAGTATTGAGCGGTATATTTCTTGAATTGTTTCCCGATTATGTCATTCTAGTACTGAATTACAAATTAGGTGACGTCGGAATTCGTCTCGACAATAGTCTAAAGAATCGCTACTGTTTGCGACACAACTCCACCATTATTCAGACAGTTAGATGAGATAGTTTCTTGACTGAGAAATCAATAGAGGGACTATTTTTATTGCAAAATAAAACCTTGAATTGCAATATTAAATTAGCTACTTTGATAAAATCCAGTGTATGTATGAAGGGGAATGTAATCCCTCAATTAACGGGTTAGTTTTGTAAATACTATGCTAACCTAGCCAACTCTTCTTCAAACAAAATGGATGGCTATCGATAGTTCAAAATCTTCCTGGGCAACTGATTCAGTGTTTGATAAATACGTTGAATAGACTCTGTAGAGTAATCAGATACGCTTTTCCTTTGAATATATCGTCTGAGAAGACCGGTGTGTCGCTCATTGGATCCTCTTTCATACGGAGCATAAGGACGAGCGAAATAGACATCCGTGATACCTTGTAGCTCTTTTGTGTAGTGCAAGATAGAAGTGGTTCTTACGCGAACTTGGTGACATGACAATCAGAAAGCTAGATTGGTATAATAAAGAGAAAGAGGTGTTGAAGATGAACCTTTTAAGCTGGACGCCTCCCGACACTTTTATGGAATTGCTTCATGTGGAAGCAGCCTCTGAAATAACCAGACTGATTGTTGAAAGTACCCGATCCTCTTCCTGCTGCCCCACTTGTTCTCGATCCAGTAACCAATCTCATAGCCGATATACACGCAAGGTTCAAGATGAACCTTACAATGGCCGTCCTGCGGAATTGCTGATCCTCTCACGGAAATGGTTTTGTGAATATGAGGATTGCCCGGTGAAAATTTTTACCGAAAGGTTTGATGGTCTGTCGCCTAATCGGCGCCGTACTCAGCGTGCGGAGGATATCCTTCGTAAAATTGCCTTCTCCACGAGCTGCCTCACGGCCGAGAAGATCGCTCATGCCATCCATATGCCAATCAGCCACGACGCACTATTGGCTTTAATTTACCGGACAGACATCATATCTGAGGTGTCTCCCTTTCCTGGGAATTGACGATTTTGCATTTCGAAAAGGACATACGTATGGAACGATGATCTGCGATCATCAGCAAGGAATTCCGCTGGCTTTGTTACCCGATCGCCGTCCCGAAACCGTCGCCAGATGGCTGAAGCGTTTTCCATCGGTGCAAGTGGTAAGCAGAGATGGTTTCACTGCCTTCCGGCAGGCGATTTCCAGAGCGAACCCTGCCATTAACCAAGTGTATGACCGATGGCACTTGATTCGAAATGCCAAAAAACAAGTCGATACACATTTGGCGTCTCATATGCCTGCTTCGATTAACTGGAGTGAAGCAGCGGAAGGAATGCCGATCCCTTTGACAGCTTCTGAAAAAGCTGCGATTGCACGGCAGTCACAAAAATGGTCTCTAATCCTAGAGATTCAAGCGGAACATAAAAGCGGAAAAAATCTCTCCGAACTCTCCAGAGAATTCCAATTGGATTGGAGAACCATCCAAAAATATGTCAATTTACAGTCTCCGCCAATCGATCGTAGAATCCGTGCGAAACCTATTGACGCCTACGCTGAGGAGGTTATTCAATTAGAACAGGCGGGCCATACAGTCAAATCCATCTATCAGCTCGTTCAAGGACAAGGTTATGAAGGAACCTATTCGGCAGTGCGCTCACTGGTTCAATCAGAAAGGAAAAAGCGAAAATATAACGTTCCAAAAAAGATATCGGTATCACGGCGAAAACTTGCCGCTATTATCTGGAAGCCGAGAGATGAACATAATGAGGAAGAACAAGTACTGCTTAAACAATGTCTATCTCTTTACCCTTCGGCAAAAGAGTTTGTTGAATCAGTACAAGTGCTTCGCCTATCCTTCTCTAAGCCAAATGAGGACCAGTTTTTACAATGGATGAATGCCCAGCTCTTGGACCGAACCTCTCCCTTTCATCATTATGCACGCCGTCTTCGAAGCGATTTGCAGGCTATCCGGAATTCTTTCATACAACCGTATAGTAATGGCCGGCTGGAAGGGCAGATTAATCGTCTCAAAACCATCAAACGGGTTACTTATGGTCGTGCAAGTTTGAAATTGCTGGAGAAGCGTGTACTTTACCGCACTCAATGATATTTCAGAAAAATAATTAAAATACATAACAATGAGGTGCATTCTCATTCACCAAGTTCGCGTAAGAACCATAGAAGTACAGAGTTTTGAAAGGAATAAGTACATAACGTTGCAATTGTAAAATAATAATAAAAGGCTTGCCAGCCTTCCAAAATTTCTCTACTGTATTGGTGTCGAATCAAATCAGTGGAGGTTGAGAGGAATGCTGGCAATGCCTGAAATCAATTGTATCAAATTAATGAGGAATCAGAAATCATTATCTATAAATCACATAGCAAAAACGTTACATCTTAATTGGAGAACTGTTAAAAAGTATGCGGATGAAGACCAACTGCCTCAAGAGAAAGTGTTGAAAAGATCCGGTATGATGTACGAAGAAAAATGGGGAGAAATTGTTAGTGATTGGCTTTGGGAAGATCAAAAGCTAAAGAGAAAGAAACGGAGAACAAACCAAGGGATCTTTACTGGGCTACAAGCTCTAGGATTCAAAGGTTCCTATCGGACCGTATCGTACTTTATTAAAGAGTGGCGAGAAAGTAGAGAGGATATTGAAGATGAAACTACAGATAAAAACTATGAGCGTCTTATACATCCGCCTGCAGAAGCGCAGTTAGATTTCGGGTTAATGGAAGCTGTACAAGATGGTAAGTATCGTGATATTCACTGTTTAATTATGACCCTACCGTTCAGTAATGATGCCTATTCAATTCCGTTGCCATCAGAAAATCAAGAATGTCTTCTCTATGGACTCAAGAAAATATTTCAGCAGCTAGGTGGCGTACCAAGAAAAATCCGAATCGACAACATGGTAACCGCTGTCACTAAACCAAGAAATAAACACGAAGAAACTGTGTTTGCAAATGAATTCTTACAGTTTGCGAATCATTACGGATTCGAACCTCAAGCCTGTAATCCGTATTCAGGACACGAGAAAGGAAATGTAGAAAATAAAGTTGGCTATGTTCGATATAACTTCATCACGCCCGCACCAGTTATAGAGAACTTGGAACATCTGACGAACTTATTGCAGCAAAAGCATACAAAAGATCGAGAACGAATTCATTATGAGAAGAAAATCTCGATACAAAAACTTTTGGAGGAAGAATTTGAATACTTATTGGCTCTACCAGATGAAGAATTCCCCGTGTTTAAAGAGAATAAGGTTCAGTCTAATAAGTATGGTGAAATCACTTTAGATAAAGTGAGAGTCTATATTCCAAGAGGAAATAACTATCCATCCTTATCTATTGTGAAATATTGGAACCGATTCAAAGTACTATCTCCTCACGGAGAGATTCTATATGAAGACAACCGTCCTTATATGCATAAGAATCGCGAGATTCCCTGGCAATCAATCTTAAAATCTTGGTTAAGTAAACCGCGTGCAGTAAGCTATTCACGGTTCTCTCCGTATCTTCCAGGTCGTATTTATGAATACATCAATATCTCAAATCTGACGATTCGTAAAGAACGTTTACATTGGTTAATAGCGCTATTAGTAACTCATAATATGAACCAAATCAATGATGAATTCTACGACCTCTTGAGTAGCCAATCCGAAGGCTTAAAAGAACCTGAAGAGCATCCTTATGATGTTAATTGGAGTATGTATGATCAGTTACAAAGTACGTCACAGATTGAAGGTGAAACTCCATGACTTCTAATCTGAAAAGTATTTGTAAAACATTACGCTTGGCTTATGTGAATGAGATTTACGAAGATATCCCTTTCGAGAATCCTACTCAATTTTTAGATGAGTTGTTTCAAAAGGAACTTCAATTCCGAGAGGAAGCAAAATCAGAACGTTTAATAAAGAAAGCTAAATTTACTCAGAAGAAGTCACTTTCTTCATTTCAATGGAATGAACAAATTCATTTTCCAGCACACATTGATAGTGAGGAACTATGTAAGATAGACTTTATCGGTCGTAGAGAGAACTTGATATTAACTGGAGCACCAGGTACAGGGAAAACACATCTCGCAACTGGCATAGGTTATGAGGCCTGTAAGCGTGGATTAGAAGTACGCTTTTACAGAGTTTCTGATCTCGCTGAATCATTGGAAAAAGCATGGCGCGACGGCAAATTAGCGCAGTTTAGAGGTCGATTCAAAAGTGTGGATTTAATTATTTTAGATGAGATGGGATACGTACCCTTCAACAAGGAAGGAGCTGAGCTCCTTTTCCAACTTATTTCAGATTGGTACGAACAGAAAAGCTTGATTATCACGTCAAACCTGGAGTTTAGTCAATGGAATCGTGTATTTAGTGATTCTAGACTAACTGCCGCATTAGTAGATCGTGTGATCCATCACGCTCACATTTTGAATTTTACTGGAGATAGTTTTAGAGTTACAAACGCTTTATCGCGACAAAGATAAAAACTAAATTGAAGGCTGGCAGGCTTGTGTATTTTTCATTGCAAACTTATGCACTTTCTTGGTTCTTACGCGAACTTGGTGAATGAGAATGCACCTCATTGTTATGTATTTTAATTATTTTTCTGAAATATCATTGAGTGCGGTAAAGTACACGCTTCTCCAGCAATTTCAAACTTGCACGACCATAAGTAACCCGTTTGATGGTTTTGAGACGATTAATCTGCCCTTCCAGCCGGCCATTACTATACGGTTGTATGAAAGAATTCCGGATAGCCTGCAAATCGCTTCGAAGACGGCGTGCATAATGATGAAAGGGAGAGGTTCGGTCCAAGAGCTGGGCATTCATCCATTGTAAAAACTGGTCCTCATTTGGCTTAGAGAAGGATAGGCGAAGCACTTGTACTGATTCAACAAACTCTTTTGCCGAAGGGTAAAGAGATAGACATTGTTTAAGCAGTACTTGTTCTTCCTCATTATGTTCATCTCTCGGCTTCCAGATAATAGCGGCAAGTTTTCGCCGTGATACCGATATCTTTTTTGGAACGTTATATTTTCGCTTTTTCCTTTCTGATTGAACCAGTGAGCGCACTGCCGAATAGGTTCCTTCATAACCTTGTCCTTGAACGAGCTGATAGATGGATTTGACTGTATGGCCCGCCTGTTCTAATTGAATAACCTCCTCAGCGTAGGCGTCAATAGGTTTCGCACGGATTCTACGATCGATTGGCGGAGACTGTAAATTGACATATTTTTGGATGGTTCTCCAATCCAATTGGAATTCTCTGGAGAGTTCGGAGAGATTTTTTCCGCTTTTATGTTCCGCTTGAATCTCTAGGATTAGAGACCATTTTTGTGACTGCCGTGCAATCGCAGCTTTTTCAGAAGCTGTCAAAGGGATCGGCATTCCTTCCGCTGCTTCACTCCAGTTAATCGAAGCAGGCATATGAGACGCCAAATGTGTATCGACTTGTTTTTTGGCATTTCGAATCAAGTGCCATCGGTCATACACTTGGTTAATGGCAGGGTTCGCTCTGGAAATCGCCTGCCGGAAGGCAGTGAAACCATCTCTGCTTACCACTTGCACCGATGGAAAACGCTTCAGCCATCTGGCGACGGTTTCGGGACGGCGATCGGGTAACAAAGCCAGCGGAATTCCTTGCTGATGATCGCAGATCATCGTTCCATACGTATGTCCTTTTCGAAATGCAAAATCGTCAATTCCCAGGAAAGGGAGACACCTCAGATATGATGTCTGTCCGGTAAATTAAAGCCAATAGTGCGTCGTGGCTGATTGGCATATGGATGGCATGAGCGATCTTCTCGGCCGTGAGGCAGCTCGTGGAGAAGGCAATTTTACGAAGGATATCCTCCGCACGCTGAGTACGGCGCCGATTAGGCGACAGACCATCAAACCTTTCGGTAAAAATTTTCACCGGGCAATCCTCATATTCACAAAACCATTTCCGTGAGAGGATCAGCAATTCCGCAGGACGGCCATTGTAAGGTTCATCTTGAACCTTGCGTGTATATCGGCTATGAGATTGGTTACTGGATCGAGAACAAGTGGGGCAGCAGGAAGAGGATCGGGTACTTTCAACAATCAGTCTGGTTATTTCAGAGGCTGCTTCCACATGAAGCAATTCCATAAAAGTGTCGGGAGGCGTCCAGCTTAAAAGGTTCATCTTCAACACCTCTTTCTCTTTATTATACCAATCTAGCTTTCTGATTGTCATGTCACCAAGTTCGCGTAAGAACCACTTTCTTCTTGCAAAACACATCTTTTGTCATATTGGAAAACTCGTTGCCATTATCCGACGTAATCGTTTTGAATACTTGAGGAAACCGCTCACCGAAATCCTATCGTAACTGGTTCATCGCAAAGCCGGCCGAATCATGATCTTAATCATCTAGTAGAATCACATAATAGATTCTCGTTCAACAAGCGTCAATAATGCGGTGTCATAAGATTTCTGTCCTTCTACCGTATCAATTTCGTAATGACCGAATTCTTGGTGTCTTCAATTTCAACGGGTCGTTCAGCAATACCCATGCCCAAAACACAGCGATTTCTTCGGATGCATTTAGCCTTGGTGTTCCTTCTCAGTTTCATCGGCAAGTCTATATTTCGAACGCGCAATACATCTAAATCGATAAATTCATTCGCGATAAGTAGTTTGCTTTTCGCACCGCACTGAAGTCGATTTCGTTCATATATCGCCTGTTCTGTTTCAGCGAAATAGGTTGTATAGGGCGTGCGACCCGTCTTAAGCTGGGGCGTGGTTCCACGCTTCAGTTCATTAAGCAATCGTTTGATTAACGCGTCCTAAGCGTCCACCAATCTCTCGGTTGGTATTTCCATCCTTGTAAAGTGCCCCGATTTGACCGCGCTCAAAAGCCGACAGGTGTTTATTTTTACGGTTTTGTATGGTACTCTCAAGTTGTGCCACTATAAAACTTCCTCTCATTGTTAGTCTCGCAACTTCAATGATACACGAATTTTATAGTGGCATTTTTTATTTGAATTTAGGTGGCTAACTTGATTGTACAATTGGCCAAGATATAAAGTAGCTTATTCATATGGGGATTTGTGTATACTTTCTATTGATTATTGATATAATTGTATAGTGCTATATATGAAATTTATAGGAGGAAAGTTTGCATGACAATTCGATCTAAACGAAATCACGTATTAATCGTGCTTATGGCAATAATCGTTCTGATGACTGCGCCGATCACTACAAGCGCGAAAGGGTTTTCTGATACAGAAAATAGTTCACATGAAAAAGCAATAATAGAACTTGTTGAACAAGGAGTCATTTCGGGGTATGCGGATGGAACGTTTAAACCTAACAAGACATTGTCACGTTCTGACGTTGTAAAAATGATGGGGAAATGGCTAGTATCTCTTGGATATGATATTCCAGCAGACTATCAGACAAAACCGCGTTTTACTGATAATAAGTCAATACAAAATGAAGAATTACTGAAATACTCAGCCTTAGTAAAGGATCAAGGAGTTTTCAACGGTCAAGCTGATGGTACACTTAACCCGACTGGTGAAATTACTCGTGAGAATATGGCAATTGTGCTTGTTCGCGCTTATAATGCCATTCACAAAACAGATCTTGTAGGATTTGTTGCGAAGCAAACATTTAAAAAGGATGTACAAGATTTAAAATCAGCCAAAGCGGAAGCTCGCCCATTTGTTGATGTACTCGACTTTTTCGATATTACCAATCCGG
Source organism: Sporosarcina ureae (assembly GCF_002109325.1). GTDB lineage: Bacteria > Bacillota > Bacilli > Bacillales_A > Planococcaceae > Sporosarcina > Sporosarcina ureae_C. The sequence continues at coordinate 2,548,462 of NZ_CP015348.1, forward strand.
TTGCAGTTGCGTTTAATCCCAAGAATACGACTACACGGGGTCAATTTGCATCCTTCTTATTTAAAACAGCATCTGTTTCCGTCCCCACTGAAGACAACAAGCCGCAGCAACCAACTGACAAATCGCCAGTTTGGAAATATGATGGTGAGAAGCAATTGAGTCTTAAAAATGGAGAGAAGTTTACACTTCCGGCTGTTCAAGCGGTAGACTATTCAGGTAAAATAATCGTGCTTCAAACTGTCATTACCGATAATTCTGGGGTAGTTATTAATGATATTAATACATCTACTAGTGGCACTTATACGATAACGTACAGTGCGATAGATGGAGCGGGAAATAAGGCGCAAGATTTGAAAATCACCGTGATTATTGAGAAACCTTCTTCTGTTGAAGAAGATGATTTTGTTATAGATTCGATTGAATAAAAGATGATGCCAGGCTTTAAAGAAGGTACCAGGTACACAAACAATTATAAATCGTCATCTGCGACGGGTATGGATTTCTGAATAACTTGTTGCTGGTTTTGAAAAACACGTGTTCATGCGTCACACAACATTTATTAAAGAGGTAAGCTTTTAGCACTGTTGGAAAAACAGTGCAATATCAAAGAGAAGAGTCTTCCGAATCGAGGAATCGATTGGAAGACTCTTCTTCAGTACTTTCGAGGCGTGTAGAGGTCAGGTGTCTAGTTAAACTCGTCAGGGTACACTGATTTCGCCAGTAGTTCAACTGCTTCTCCAATGCGCGGTCCCGGACGTGACATAATATCGCTGTCGAGTTGCCATACGCGATTTTCTTTCACTGCATCCAGGACGTCCCAGCCTTCGCGTTTTTTAATATTGGCAATGGCATCGTCTTCATAGGACACTGTAGTGATGATCACGTCGGGGTTTTTCTTCAGGATATCTTCTTCTGAAACTTTAATCCATCCCTCTTGGTCAGCAAACACGTTGTTCACCTTCGCCAAATCGAAAATCTCTTGTTGGAACGTATTGCTTCCTGTTGTGTAGATGTCCGGGGCCGGGCTAATCTCATAATACATTTGCTGTTGCGTTTCTATTTGGGTTAGCTTTTCCTGTACTTTACTAATCCGGCTTTTAATAGAATCAACCAGTTTTTCCCCTTGGTCTTTTACGTTCATTACTTCCGCAATCTGTATAATGTCACCGTATACGTCGTCGAAGGAAGAAGCGGACTCGATGACGAACACCGGGATATCTGAGTCTCTCAACGTATTCAATGCTTCATCCTCGCCGATTGTATATGCAAGCACTACATCAGGTTTCAATTCGACAATGCGTTCTGCGTTGAAGGTTACAGAATCAGATATCCGCTCCACGCCCAGTGCTTCAGAAGGGTAGGTATCGTAGTCGGTCGCTCCGATCAGTTTATCTCCTTCATCGAGGGCATATAAAATTTCTGTATTGCTTGGTTGCAGGGAAATCACAGTTTCAGGCACCTTATCGAAGGTGACTTCATTGTCGGCATCATCTGTAACTGTGTAACTGGAAACTTCATTTGATTCGACGGCTGGTTTTTGATCTTTGTCTGCAGGTGTGTTGGTATCATTTGACGAACAGCCGGCCAGAACGAGGAATAGGGAGAGGACTGATGTCCAGACCCATACGTTTTTTTTACTCATTAATTATCCACTACTTTCTTTTTCTTTCTGATGGGATACGATTTACTAACGAATTGAATTTCTTCGACACCGCATACTTTATTCGTATAGACGGCCATCACAAACAACACATTGGCAAGCAAGTGTGTATAGTCGAATAAAATATCAGGCACTTCACGTTCAAGTGACACTTTATGCAGTGCGCGTACAGATTTTTTCGCTTCGCTTCGACAAACGTGCAACACGCAAGCGGCATGGGTACCTTGTGGTAGCACAAAGCGGTCAATCAAACTTTGCGTCTCATCTGTATAAAAGTCATACATCTCACTCAGTTTTTCCACGTCTTCCGAGAAGATAGCGGTTTTACCGCGTACAGAACCATTCAAATGATAGGCCATCGGCTGCAGATAATGTAAATCATCACACACCCGCTGAACAGGATTTACAGCAATTGCTTCGCCAATTCGCGTAGTTAATGAGTCTGTACGGATTTCAAAGTCCACCGTCGAAACGGATTCCCTCATAAATGGATAGCAAAGAAACCGGTTGTCTTTCTTCATTCATTCCAACTCCTTTCAATAGATTTTGAATAAATTCTGCATTTTGCTTATGTACGAACAGAAAAAACCGCCACGATATCGATATCGGGCGGCGGCAAAAAACCTATAGCAAATTGCATGCCAAATAGAGAGTATGCCGTATCTTCCCTTATCTTCCGAAGAGCAAAATACTGAATGAATCAGGTGGGTATCCTGGCTTATGCGTCATCCATCCGTGAGAGCCTTCCCATCTAGTTAACTAAATAGTGGCATGTTCTCACTTCGTCGGCATGTACAGTTGCGGAAACAGCTTCGGCTTTCAACCGAATTCCCCGGCTTCTGATTCTCTTAACTTATTCAATCAATAAAGTATAGCACAGGCAAAACTCGAATGTGATACAGAAGTCCGATATGGTTGATTTTTCACCCATCGAGTTTTCTATACTAGAGATAGAAAGTAGTTGCCATTCATTATAGAGGAGATTTTCATGAACGTAGTTGAATTACACCCATCGTTTGATAGCGAAAACACGCGAACTCCAACGTATGCGGTATGGCAATGATCTCCGTAATGGTACGGTTTCGTTTCAACTACTTGAACAGACTGCGAGATTTACTACTGGGCAGTTGAATATAATAGGTGATGTCTGTTTCGAACGGAAATGGAGTAATCGTACGCAGGTAAAACTCATTCGGATCACCTGCACAATATCGGACTTGCAAGGAAGCGGGATATATCGATGGAAGCACTGGAGGAAGCGCTTATGTGGAAAAAGCTGCCTACTAGTTTGCAGTCGATAGGGGGTGTAGGTGCTGTTCAAATGTAAGCGAAATTGGCGCCCGAATACCTATCTTCATGTGGTGATGCGTGGGAATAACCGCCAGAACATTATCTCATGTATGGATTCGCATTCCATTCTGAGGTACTTGCCGCCACCTTTTTAGAAAACTCGTTCTAGCTACGTTAGCTATTGTTTGCTTGAGATGGATAGAAGACGAAGGGTAAAGTGAAAAGAAGTAAACAGTCTCCAAAATTTAAAACAGTAATGAATTTTGCGAGACCCAATGTTATTTTTCCCTGCGCCTTTGCTGATATACCTTTGAATTTACACAGGTGAAGTAAAAGAGTATCCTTATAGTATAGACACTTACGATGCGCAATGTATTGTGCGTTAACATAAGGATTCATTGATAAGGAGGCGCTCATATGAGCCAGATGACGGCAGTTAATGTAATTCGGATTGAAAAAGGAAAGGGTCAAGAAGTTGCGGCACGTTTTGAAAAACCAAAAGCTGTTCATACGTTTGAGGGATTCGTTCGGATGGAAGTATGGATGAAAGAAGATGTTGAAGATCATGATGAACTTCACATTTGCACTACATGGGAAGATGAAAAATATTTTGAGGCATGGCGTAAAAAGCGGGCAGTTGATAAAGCACAGGCTCGTGCTATACAAGAACAAAATCCTTCCGGACAGCCGGAAGAGAATCCGATTCTTGGAACTGAACTATCTACATATTTGACGCTCGTTCAGCATTTGCCGGCTGAAAAGGATTAACTACTGGAGCAGCTTGGTTTAGAACGTATCGAAACAGTTACCAGGTCCCTAAACAATTTAGCCCCTACTTAGACAACTAAAGAATAATAAAACGAGGAGCTCTTCAACTGAGAAATTTGTTGGAGAGCTTTTTTATTCGATTAAGCCGGCATATACGCAACGAGTAACAATTGAAGGAAGGTTACGAAGAATAGATAAAAAAGTTGCATATCAATAACTTCATTTTTAAGAAATGAAAATGAAAAATATGAACTTAAGCAATATAAATTCTTAGGTGCAACGGATAGAGGAAGGGGTATGATACCTGTTGACTCAGGTGATTATTTTACTGAATACTCAAATTATAAATGGTATATGTGTATCATACAAATAGATATACAGCAAAGCTTCAATGATACATTCAGACTATCCCAAGAAGAAAGTTATTGTTGTAATTCATTAATAAGTCGCAAAATGTAAATGGTGAAAATACTGTAGATATTGTGTTGTATTTAGGAAGTAGTGAAGTGGCTAGAGTGAAGGACTATCATATTTAGGTTTATGAAAATCCAGCTATAGGGTTTGTGAATCCATTTCAAATAGGAGTCCAAAGTACGAAATTTGCTATGACGGTAGACTTGCTTAATGTAGATTTTTCTCAGACTGCTGATGTATATTTACGTGATGAAAAGACTTCTTCACCTCACGCCCACTCGCTGGTATATTTATGGTTTTAACTATAATGACGATCATACTTCCATTTGTTCTGCGGTGTATAAACAATCAGGAATTAAAATGTATTCCTTAATAAATGTCGCACTCTAGAACCTTCAGTTTGTAAAGGCGAATTGAAATACAAATTTTATAGCAAGTTTAGTATGATAAGTAAAGCTGTATTTTACATACAGAGAGTGGAGGCGATTATAATTATGATCAAAAAGACATGTGACGGAGTACTTAAAAGTTTTAAACATTATTCTGACGCCCTATGGATTCTCGTATTTTTATTTTTTTCGCTACTCCTTTTTCACTTTTCTATTTATGTTATGAGTTTTCAAAGTTTGGATAGTAGCCTGATAAATGAGTTCATTAAAGACGGGTTAAAATTTCAACGATTTTTGGATGAACTTTTTTCACCACTCCTACTCCGGGGGCTAGGTTTAGGTATAATGCTGTCGGCCGCTTTTCTATTCTCATGGCTAGTAAATAAATTTGTGGTAACTGAAAATGGTTGTCAAGATTTGCTGGATAAATTGGCAACCATAAAAAAGAAATTATTGCTTTCAGTGGAGCAAGTTGGTTTTACTCGAACTTCAGTCTATCTGATTTTTAAGTCAAAAGTGATAGTCATTTTACGTATTAGTGTGATCGCTACAATGATAGCAGAGCAAATTCAACGGAATACTTTGTCCTTTTCAATATTTATTTTTTTAGCAATATATCTATTATTTACTGTTCCATTGAAAAATCCCGATTTTTCGTCAGATTCTGTAGAGAGAAATAGACCTCATCTATTTATAGCGATTACGCCTATTTTTATGACAACATTATTTACTCTATTAATCACATATGAATATAAACTAGATCTACTGTATTCTTATCGCTTTTTTATAGTTATATTGCTATTTAGTGAAATTCTTGTACTACTTTCTTCTTACGCAGTTGAATTGCTTAAATCTGATCTAAAGTACGCTAAGTTGGGGAAAAATCCTCACGTGGATTTACCGCAGAAGCTGAGCGGGTATATTATACGTCGCAATAAGAAGAATTTAAATCTCTCACTGTTTTTGTATATGGAATTCCTTCTGATTCTCTGTGGCTATTTCATTTTTTATACTTTTGATATATTTTCATGGAAAACAAAAAATGAAGTATTCTCACTAAGCAATTTTTTACTAAGCATTACAGCGGTATTATTCGCGCGATTGTTATCAAGATCCATTGAAATAGTCGTTGCTTTCTTTAAAGACATATTATCCAAAGAGAAGAAATCATCTGATTTAGACGGGAAAGACCGTATGTTGTTGGCTGTTAAAAGTCTGATTGAAATTATGCTGTTGGCAGCTATTGTAAGAAGTGCTTACAATTTGTATAGTGAGCCCATTGTAAACGGTGCAGCAAATTACGATTTATCGCACATATATAGCACAGTAAAAATATTGATAGTCAGTTTGTTTGAAAGTATTGCTACGATGGGATTCAATTTATCGTACGAACCCCGTTTAAATATATTCGAACAAATAATACACCTAACTCAAATAATTGTGAGCATTTCTCTAATAACCTTATCCATTGCTACGTACATTTCCTTTAAGCAGAAGGTGGACGACAAATAACAGTTGCTATAGATCGGCAGCGATACGTAAGTGTTTTTGTATGATTTGAATAAATCTATAGAGAAGTCGATCAAAGAAAAAACATATTTGAATTGTTAATTGAAGTTATTGAATAAGAACGTATCGAGAAATTAGAAAGGAAGGTAGTGCATTCTTCCGAGTATATTCCAGCATAAAAAGCATTACCTACACGTCTCGCAATTATTTCGAATGTGCTTTCAGGCAACTGTTTGTAGTCAATCTGCTACCATTTCATACGGTCGATTAAAAGGAATTCAAACTCATCAAGATTTTGAATTCCTTTTTTTGTTACGTATCTTTAGGTTCCCCTTTGTTTTTCAAAAACATAAAGAGTGATGCACCGAAAATGATGATATAACCAAGGACGCTAAAACGATCAGGTACTTGTCCGAGAAACGCTAGTCCAAGTAATGCCGTAAATACTACCGTAAAATAGTTAAATACTGATATTTCTTTTGCAGGTGCAAATTTGTAAGCGAGCGTGATACCGAATTGCCCAATCGTCGCGAAAACGCCTCCGAGGAGCAAGTACATCGTCTGTTGCCATGTCATCGACTCGTACCCGTAAATGACAAACGGCAGAAGCACTATTGTTGTGAATCCTGAGAAATAAAACACAATCGTATAAAACTGTTCTCGATTGCCGAGTGCTCGTAGCGCTGTGTATGCAGCGCCTGCAAACACAGCTGATAAGATCCCCGCGGCATACGGAACAATATCGAGCGAGAATGAAGGTTTGATGATGAACAGAGTGCCAAGGAAAGCTATCACAATACTATAGATTTGATACGGTTTGACATATTCTTTTAAAAAAAATGCTGCGAAAATGATCGTGAAAAAAGGGCTCATTTTGTTGAGCATGTCAGCATCAGCTATCACGAGATGATCGATTGCATAAAACAGTAAGATGATGCCAATCATGCCGAGTGCTGATCGTAAAAGCAAGAGTGGTTGGTTTTCACGTTTTCCGAAAAAACGTTCTTTGAAATGAAGAACGAAGAAGAAGGAAATCACCATCGATACACCATTTCGGAAAATGGTCTTTTGTAACGTAGGCACGTCTCCAGATAATTTGACGAATAACGTCATGATGGAAAAGCCAAATGCTGATACGAGTAATAATAAAATTCCTTTGTTGCGATTTGTCATAGCTGTCATCCAATCTTTTTGTGTTCGGTATGAATGATACCACAATGTCCTTTCGCATACTTGGGAAAGGCAATAGAAGCTGGGGGTTATATTTTACTGCCGGTATTATGGAAGAAGGAGTTAGATTGTTGTAGATAATCAGCTTAAGGATGAAAGAAAATTAAAAATATATGCATATTAAGAACTATTAATATTGTAATTCCATGGTAAAATAATAAGAAATAAATGACAAGAAGGTGAGACTATTGAAACGTAGTAAGCAATACTTTGTTATCGTCATTGTCATAACGTTGATAGCTCTTGCCTATTATTATTCACAAGCCCTAAAGGCGGATACTTCCATCAGCCACGGGAAAGTTGATCTATCCGAAACAGGTTTTCAAGAAAAAGGTGTAATTGCACTTGACGGAGAGTGGGAGTTTTATTGGAAGCAGTTACGGAGTCCTGAAGATTTCATCGATGAAACCCCACTTGATCTGCAGTATACAGTAGTTCCAGGAAGTTGGATGCACGATCAAGAAGGCAATACGTATGACAGTACGGGATATGCAACGTACAGGATGGTGGTTGCGAATATACCGTCGGACACGAAGTATTTTGGTTTACTAAAAGGGAATATAAGAAATGCGAGCCGGATATTCGTAAATGGGAAATTGGTTTTGGAAGATGGGGATATTTCGGAGTCGCCGGAAACGAATGTATCCGGTAATAACTCGATGGCGGCTTTTTTTGAATTGGAGAGTTCGACGGCCGAAATTATCATTCAGGCCTCCAACCATGATTTTATCGTTGGAGGTATAGCAAAATCGATTACGTTTGGAACGCAAAATGAGATAATGCAACTGCATCAGCGAAATGTCATGTTTGAATTTGCGATGATTCTCATTGTAGTGATTATCGGTCTGTTTTATCTCTTCTTGTTCTTGATTAATGCAGATTATCGAAAGAAGGAGCCCGCCACACTTCCGCTCGCATTAAGCTGTCTATTCTATGGAATTATGAGCAGTATATACAGCGAACGAATTATTACAGTGATATTCCCTATGATCAGCATGGACAGCACATTTCGTTTTGGGCATTTAATGAGTGCTTTCACAGTGATTACCGTATTGATCGTGCTCAATCAGATCAGTCCCATCTTTTTATCCAATCGAATAAAAAATGGTATGTTGATTTTTTACAGCATTTTCATCTTAATTATACTAATGCTACCCATGACTATTTACTCCAATATATTAGAGTTTTACATGGTGACCACAGTCGTCTTTTACTTCTTTGTATGGTTAAGAGTACTCTGCCTGTTCATCAAGAAAGGCGGTCCTGAAATTGACAGTGTAGAACATATTGCCATGATTGTTTCATTGCTTAGCGTTTACTTGTTCTGGTTCGATATGATTTTATACAGTACGGGATTAAAGCAGGATATGTTGATTTCGTTCTTGATGATCGCCGTCTACAGCATTGCTTTGTCCGTCCTATTGATTTTCCGATATACGAACTCTTACAAAAAGAATGAAGAATTGTCGACGCAATTGGTTGAAACGTTCTCCACGCTCGATCAAACGACGAAGATCGCGAAGAGAAATGAATTGGCCTTTTTACAAGCGCAAATCAAACCGCATTTCCTATTTAATACGCTTAGCAGTATCATCAGTCTTTGCTATACGGACGGGAAACGTGCAGGCAAAGTCCTGTCCGATTTGTCTAACTACCTGAAGCGATCTTTCCAAATAGATATTCACACCGATTATGTCACGCTCGACAATGAATTGAAATTGATTCAAGCGTATGTCGAGATCGAGAAAGTAAGATTCGGCGACCGAGTGGACATGATTTATGATGTAGATGAAGAAATTCTTTCGTGCAAGATCATTCCACTCATTATCGAGCCTCTTGTTGAAAATGCCATCAGGCACGGTGTTTTGAAAAATAAAAGTGGAGGCAAAGTGAAATTGACAATTAAAAAACAGGATTACGGCATATATGTGGGTGTTCAGGATAACGGAAAAGGTATGGATCCGCATCAATTGAATGCTATTAGACGCGGGGAACGAAACCTAGAATCGCTGACTGGTAACGGTATAAGTTTGGCGAATATCCATAGTAGATTGCAAAGTTTTTATCAGACTGAGCTGCAATTCGAAACAAATCCCCTAGGCACAGATGTCTATTTTATTATTCCTTTACACGATGACGAGGAGGAGACAGCCAATGATTAAAGCGGTGTTGGTGGACGATGAGATGTTGGTGTTAAATTACTTAGAGAAGATTGTAGGAGAGACAACTGACATCGAAGTAATCGGTACGTTTACGGATCCTGAACTTGCGCTAATTGAAATTCCACGATTGGAGCCGGATGTGTTGTTTTTGGATGTGGACATGCCCGAAATGAACGGAATGGAGTTGGGGGAAAAACTCATCCAAATCAATAACAATGATGAAATGGCGATAGTTTTTGTAACGGCATACGAACAATATGCGATGCATGCTTTCGAGCTGAATGCGATTCATTATATTTTGAAGCCGGTAGACAAGCAGTCGGTAGAAGAAGTATTGAATAGAGTATACAAGAAAAAGCGAATAACGCGAGAAGAGACGAAAACGGTAGGCGAGATTTGTTTGTTCGGAAACATACATTTACGTATGAATGATTCCCGAACCGAGTTCATGACCGCCAAACTGGAAGAGCTTCTTGCCTTATTGATCATGCACCGAAAAAATGGCATCAGCAAATGGCAAATCATTGATATTTTATGGGAAGAACACTCCATGGAAAAGTCCCAACAAAATCTCTACACGATGATCTTCCGACTCAAGAAAACATTAAAAAAAGCCGGTATTCCTGTTGAGTTGGAGAGGAAAAACGGCATGTATAAAATCATGCTACCGAGAGTTCACTGTGATTTAATCGCGTTCGATCAATTTATGGACAAAAAACTGAAAATTAACAGCCAAAACCTTAAGGACTTTGAAAAAGCCGTCTCCCTGTATCAAGGAGAATTATTCGATGGGAAAGGCTATATCTGGTGCATGAGTGAAACGGAAAACTATTATCAAGAGTACGTACGTCTCGTAAACGAACTGGCCAACTATTATAAAGAGAATGAGTGTATAACACAATTGGGAGATTTGATTGATAAAATCAAGCCGGTGATCAGGGAAGAAGACTTGGAGAGCATAATAATTGAGTGTGAGGCATAACAAACAACAGCGTAGGGGAATGAAATCCTCTGTGCTTTTTTTATGTAATCATTTAAATGTAAGAAAAAAGTAAGAACGGCTTGCTATACTATCTTTAACGTAGAGTACTTACATTTTCCTATACGAGTTTTTAAACGATTGATTCATAGAAAAGACGGACCCCTTTCTGAAAAATTCAACTTGATTGTAAACTAAAGGAGATGAGCAAGATGCCAGCTTATATGGTTAATGAATACTATGTTTTTACGTCTTATGAGGATCTATCTTCCCTAATTCATGATATTATCCATTACTCACTTCTGCCTTCGCGTCAAGACAGACATTCGTTTTCTATACTCGTTGGTCAACTGGATACGCAAAGCCTGCAGTTTGAAGTGGACGATGGTAAATCCGTCCCAGTGCGTTATGAAAGGGAGGAGGATCTGTATTATTCTGTTTGACCTAGAGTATGTACCAGGTCCCTACAGAAATCGGACCCTATTAAGATGACTACGTGATCACATAGAAGAGTTTCCTGATCAAGATAAGACCGGGAAGCTCTTTTTGATGCTTCTAGCAAGGGGATAGTCTATAGGGCATAAGAACAGATGCGAATTCCTCACACAATTAAATTTCATAAAATAACTTACTAGCATCGCGAAAAAAAGTTTCGCAGTATTTCGCAGATGATTTTCTATCTTCAAAAATAAAAGAGTGCTACACGTCATTCGGCCCAAATACTTCTGTTTTCTCATAAATGTGATTTAATGCACAAGTAATTATACAAACGTACCATTAGTGCATATATTTTGGATAACATGCTTAAAATATGATGATATAATCAATACAGGAGAAAACATGTACATTTCATACTTGTCTGTATTAATGAAATGAGGAGGATGAATATGCTAAATCAGTTGAAGAGAATATTGGAGGATAGTGGATTAAGTCAATTATTCGAAGTGAAAGAAGAAAATGATAGAACGAGTTTTCCTAACCCACATGTGGCCTACCGCGTCCAATTTAATTTATATAGAATGCGGGCTTTTGAGTTATGGGGAGACGTAAATGCCTTTGAATTTAGAATTTATTACGGCAGTAAATTAAATCCCATCTTAAAACAACGTTTAATCGAAATACCTGGGGCTAAAAATAGTACGAATCGTAAAATTGATTATAAAACTAATGATTATGTCGCTTTGGCTAAAATGATTAAAGATATATTGCTAGAAAAAGAAATTATGGAAGTTTGTAAGTCAACTAGTGATATTGCAAAGATTTCTCAGTTTGAAGGGCTTGTGCTGAAAGACATTGATGTGACAGATGCAACGGTGCTTGGTCGACCTATTGAATGGAGTCAAATCATTGCGATTTATGAAGACGACTCGGAAGAAAATATTTTGAAAGAAGAATTGTCGAAAAGTGGGGTTTACCTTCAGCGTTCCAAGGATGGGGCAAGTAGATATGTAGGGAGTGCTTACGGAGGTGGCGGAATCTTAGGGCGTTGGATGAAACACTTAACATCTAATGGCAATGCCCACCATTTAAACTTGTTCGTACTTGAAAACGGATATAACGAAATCGAGTTCTTAGTATTAGAATTACTTGATGATGGAACAGATATTATGCAAAGGGAAGTCATGTGGAAAAAAACCTTGGCTACTGTAAATCGTGGTCCTTATAATAGCATACAATTGAACAGGAATTAGTGAAGGGTTCTTGTGCCTCATATTATTCACACACTATTCCTTCAACTAGATAATTATAAAAAAGAGTTTCCTAATCAAGATATCGATCGGGAAGCTCTTTTTGGTGCGTTTAGTGAGGGCATAGTCTATAGGGGGTAAGAACAAATACCAAGCTCCTACATAACTAATTTTATGGAAAATCTGTGTAAAAGGCTGACAAGAAAACATCTTTTCCTTAGATGTATTCACAGTAGACGGAGGAAAACGGAAGTAATAGCTCTAAATTATATATTACCTCGAAAGGATCGTTAGGAATCGCCATATATACTATATTCAGTGGATAATTAACTGATAGTAGTATTTCTAAAGTAGAATTATTGCCGGAAATCTAGTGGATAAGCTTTTTGTAATGGTATAATATATCTAAAATGTAAAGTCCGATTAATACCTGAAATATTAAGAATACGTGCATCTACAAAACACCATTAATAACAGCTTAATTTATTTTATTAAACGAAGTATCAGCAAAGGAGGCAAGTGGATGATGAAAAAGACCGTTATTCTGTTATTACTAGTTTTTCTATTGACAGGTTGCTCAAATAGCACGTTTGATCAAGCAATGGAACAAAGTAAACTTGCGTTAGCGAATGGTGAATATGATAAAGCGTTATCTTCAGTCGACTTAGCATTGGATGAAAAGCCTAGTGATAAAGAGGCACTTGAGATGAAAGAAGATTTGACTGGATTTTATTCGGTAAAGCAAGAGATGAAAGATGGTAAATGGGACGTAGCCCTAGAAAAGGCTGAGGAGATGCTTGGACAAGACAAGTTGGCCACTGGACTCCGGAAGTCGTTAGAAGACATGGTCGATACGGTGAAGACGAATCAGCAAGTGTCTGCAAAAGTGGCGGCTCATGTAAAAGACATTGAGACATCTGTTGAAGCAGGTGAGCTTGAGGAAGCGCAACAAACAATAGAAGAGCTCCGTAAAGATCAGGCTTCACTAGACGAATTCAGTGACAAACTAGCTAGTTTGGAGAAGCGATTAGAAGACGAACTAAAAAAGCAACAAGCTCCGCCTGTAATGGTACAACCTCCCGTCGTTCAGCAAGATCAAAGTACTGCACTTCAATTGGACGTGATACCAAAACAATCGGGCCAGCAACAACAGTATCGCAATAAGCTGGACGCAATTGAAGCAGGCTTAACTGATCTGAATCATTTATATGCGAATGGTATTACGTCTCAAATGTCTGAGGCGGAAAACGAAAGATATACAAGATGGGATAATGCACTTAATGAGATATATGGCGTATTGAAGAAGCAGTTATCTGCTCAAGATATGGAGCAATTACGTATAAAGCAACGTGAATGGATAAAATATCGTGATCACACTGCTAGCGTCAATGCAGCGGAATTTGCTGGCGGGAGTTTTGAGCCAGTCACTTATATAGGAACATCCGCTGATTTAACTAAAGAACGTTGTTATGCATTAGTGAATCTTTATATGAACTGATAGAGGTGAGGCGTAATGGCAAACATCTATGGAATGCAGCAATTGAAGCGCATGATTCTGAATGAAACTGATGCCAATACTCATAAAGGGTTGCTTGGTGAAAAAGAAATCTTGCTTATGCTACAAGAACAGTTGCCTGACGATGCTCATGTAATCCATAACCCTACATTGATTCACTATGAGGCGGACATTTTAGTTATAGAGGAAAATATCGGATTTATGTTTTTGGAAGTAAAGACTTGGAATGAACGATTTATAGAACGATTTGATCCAAATGGAAATATATTGACCAAAAGGGGTCAGCACAAACCGCTGAAACAAGCAGAAAATTATCGTAGTGAGCTTAAAAGCACACTTTCATCGCATCTAACGAATTCAATGAGACAAGACCCGCATCAGATAATTTCATCTGTCGTAGTATTTAACGGGATCTCTAAAGAACAATTTTTACATCGTGCAGAAGTTCTTGGTTGGGAAGAAGAATGGAAGAACAAATTCTTATCTAAACACTTTTTCTACACTCGAGAGTCAAGTGGATTCTATAGCTGGATGATGAGATCTAAAAAGTTCAATGCACGTAGAGTGTCCGACTACTTTTCTAGTGAGAGTTTGGAACGACTAATTGAAATTTTGGTCACTGAAAATGAAATCAAGAAAAATCTAATTGAAAACAATTTACCACTCAAAGTTAAACGGAACCAACAGAAGGCTGTTTCAAATATTAATGTGTCTGTACGAAAAGATAAACAAAAGAAAGTGGAAGTCAGTTCAATTCCTGAATCAGAAAAGAAAAATCAATTAGGGGTATTTGTCACTCTGTTAGCAATTGCAATAATTCCACTTTTTTATATCTTGAATGACTGGGGATATGATAATGAAAGCTATGAATGGCAGGAAGATAGTACAACTGACAATACGATATTTTTAGACGTGAAAGATGATGGGTTGCCAGAGGGTTCTGGAAGCGCATATGACTACTATATTTTAGCGGACAGTCAATATACTAAACTGGTAGAAACGCAGCTTTATGGTTTGTCGAAGTCAGATTTACGGATAGCACGAAATGAGATATATGCGAGACATGGATATATATTTGAATCTGCTGACCTGCAAAAATATTTCTCCTCCCAGTCTTGGTATGTACCAGATACTCTATACAACTATGAACTAACTGACATAGAACAATATAATGTTACTTTAATACAATCTATGGAATAAGTTATACAATAAAATATGTTTTAGACAGTAAAGCCTTTCCATCGCAGTAAACGATGGAAAGGCTTTTTTAAACAAATACTCTGTATCTTTCTACATTGTCCTATCGTATAATCAATAAGAACCAGTAAATTACTAATTTTAAGGGGACATTGAATGATGACGATTTTAATTATCGGTGATGTAGGCAATGATGTCCTTAAAATTCAAAAAAGCTTGCAGCAACTGGGACTGTATACGATTCATGTGTTTCAAAGTGCCTATACAGCGATTCAATATGAACATTTGTTTTTACAAGAAGAAATCAAGCTGGTTATTTATGACGCGAATTTGGATGCAGATAACTGTGAAGCGCATTGTCGGGAAATAGAGGCACTGTGTGTATGGCGGGATGTGCCGATTTTGTTGTCGACGTCTTATGAGAAGCCGGTTATCTTTGAGCGCTTATTGGAAGTTGGGATCTTTGATTTTATTCTAAAGCCGTTTGACTTCTTCCAACTCAAAACGCGGATTCGAATTGCGCTTACATATTATGAGGAAACGAAAAAACGAAAAGAGCATGAGTATCAGCTGGCGATAGATTTAGCGATAGCGAAAAACGTCCAGAAGAGTGCTTTGACCCCCGCGTTGTCGCTATCGCATATTGAAGTGGATGGTATTTATTTCACTTCTCAAGCTCTGGGCGGGGATATGTATTGTTGGTTTCAGCTCGATGAAGATTTAACGGCAGTTATGTTGTTTGATGTGATGGGGCATGGGGTGGCGGCGTCACTTGTAACGATGTCGATTCGTTCCTTGCTCAAGGAAATTATTATGCAGTTGATTGATCCGGTACTTGTGATAAAAGAAGTGAACCGGAAGATTTATGAGTTGTTTTCTACTGATGGGCTGGACTCGTTTTTAGTGACGGCCGTCTATGCTGTAATCGATAAGAAGAATGGTACGCTGCAGTATGTAAACGCTTCGCATCCGGAAGGCGTCATGTTCGGGAAGTATGGAGAAACTGTGATGATGCATGCGAATTCTCCCATTCTCGGTCTGTTTCCATCGATTCAAGTGCAGGCGAAAAGTATTCGTTTGACAGGTTGGCATCGTATTATTTTGTATACAGACGGGTTAGGGACGTTATATCCTGATCTGAAAATTGACTGGAGCTTTTTTCATTCGCACAGTTCGCAAAATAGTCGCGTCATGTTGCGGAAGTTTACGGAAGAGTTCGGATTATCACATTTGCCATTGGAAGACGATATTACAGTGGTTTCGATTACCACTTCGTTATAAGTGAGGGAAGAATGTATGGAATTCAAGTTCACAATTACCCCCAATCAGCCGTCGATTCAGTTGATTGATCAATTAATGGAGAGTTACATGGCGCTGTATTCGATTCCATTCGCAACAGAAATTTGTTTTGTGACGCACGAGCTGGTCATTAATGCAGTGGAGGCAATGGAGAAAGAAGGACGGACAGAGTCGATTGAAGTACGTATGCAAAATGATGAACAATATGTGCAGATTACAGTGTCTGATTTTGCGAAGGGGATACCGGAAGAACAGTGGCCGGTCGTGCTCGATGCAACTATAGACGATGAGAGTTTTTGTGAGCGTGGACGCGGCTTTTTGTTCATTCAGCATATGGTCGATCAGCTGTGGTTTGAACAACTGTCCGATCAACAGTTTTTAGTCGGTGTGAAGAAAAATTTAGTGATGGCGGTGGAAAAGTAAATGAAGTGGACGATTGGGAATAAGATTAATGCAGTTATTTTACTAGCGATTTTACTACTATCAGGTATTTTGAGTGGCCTGAATTATAATGCGACAAAAGGGAATTTATTGAAGGCGGCAGAAGCTAAGCTCATTTCCGATTTGACACTGAGTTTGGAGCTGCTCGAAATTTCCGTGCCGGGCGACTGGTCCATTACGAATGGTTCATTGCATAAAGGCAAAATGGATATGTATGAAGCGTACGCGATTCCCGATCAGTTGGGCGAATTGACAGATGGAAATACGATGTCTATTTTCCAAGGGGATACACGTATTGCGACAAATATTATAGAAAATGGAGAACGACGTTTAGGGACACAAGTAGCGGCTGAAGTGGGAGACGTCGTGCTCGGCAAAAAAGAACGTTTTCTCGGCACCGCAGATGTACTCGGCAAGCCATTCCAAGCAGCCTATGATCCGATACTTGATAAAGACGGAGAAGTGATCGGGATTATCGCAGTGGCTGTTCCGACAGCGCCTTATATAAAGATCGCCACTTCTTCAGCTATGCAGACCATTATTATTTCGCTAGTGCTTGCGTTGCTCATCATTTTAATCGTGAGCTTTATCATTCAGCGTATGCTGATTAAGCCTATTAATCGATTACGTGATAATGCGAATGAATTAGCTGATTTAAATTTAAACGTCGAGCTATACGAAGCGAAAGGAACGGACGAAATTGCTGAACTATCTGTTGCATTTCGAAATATGAAAGAGCAACTTACGGAAACGATGCAAAACGTTGCGCGTAATGCCAATGAAATTGCTCATTCATCGGTCGCATTGGCAGAATCCTCCCAGCAGACAAATGAAACGGCTAGTCAAATCGCTTCCACGATGAATGAAATTGCGTCAGGCGTGACGAATCAATCTGAACAAGCAGAACGAATCGCAGGCATGATGCGTGATACGATCGTAGAAGTAGAAGGCAATTTAGGAAATGTTGAGCAGAGCTTAAAGAACGCGCAAGAATCTACAGTCATAGCGCATGAAGGCGAGCAGTCAATCAGTAAAGCGATTTCACATTTAGGCACAGTTACAGAAACGGTAAGCTATGCGACTGATTCGATTCAAAAATTAGGTATGCGTTCGGAAGAAATCGGCGGTATTATTACAGTTATTACCGCAATTTCAGAACAGACGAATCTACTTGCGCTAAATGCGGCAATTGAAGCGGCAAGAGCAGGAGAACATGGTAAAGGATTTGCGGTTGTTGCAGCAGAAGTTCGTAAACTAGCTGAACAATCAACAGGAGCTGCCCAGCAAATCACCGATCTAATTACAGACATTCAAGCAGAGACATCGGTAACAGTGCGGACGATGGAAAGTAATTTAACAGCAGTAGAGGAACAAGTAGTCATTATTAACCAAGGCGGAGAAGCGCTTAAGCTCATAGTAGAGAAAGTAAGCGTGACAGAGGCTGGTGTAGTGCATATAAAAGATGCATTCAGCGCAGTGAATTCCAATTCACTTACTGTCCAAGATGCTATCCAAAACATTTCAGCCATCATTGAGGAGTCTGCCGCAGCGACAGAGCAAATTGCCGCTTCATCTGAAGAACAGTATGCAACAGTCGCTGAAATTGCCGATAATACAACTAGTTTAGCAGAGGTCGCGGATCGTTTACGTGAGGAAGTAAATAAATTTAGAATGTAATGGAGGTTAGTAGTATGGAACAGAAAACAGCAGCGTTGCAAGTGGTGGAAAAAGATACGTACGTGATCCTCGAGTTTTCGGGCCATTTGCAATATGCGTTGATTGAAGAATTGAAAAAACGATTACAGACGACACCGTTTAAAGAAGGCCGCAGCTTCATTTTAGATATGAGTAAAGTACAAAATATTGACAGCACAGGCTTCGGCATGATCGTCAACTTTGCCAAAAAGATTTCTTTAAAAAACGAAAAAATCGTCATCATTATAGTGGATGAATTCGTCCGCAAGTTATTTGCCATTTCCCAATGTGATAAAATCTTCCCGATTGTCGACAGCGAAGCAGCGGCATTAGAGGTTATAAAGCAGTCAGTTGAGACGGAGTTGTCTGTTAACGATTATTGATTTTCATAAGTAAATAATTTCAACAAGCCTTCTGATTAAGTTCAGGAGGTTTTTTTACATATTTAATAGTGAATTTGGATAATGGAGTAAAAAATATATATCTTATTAGTCCAAAGTAACCTATACTATAAATAAGTATAAGTGACTAAAAAGGGGGATAATATGCTTAATAAACTACTACTATTACCGCTACTGATTGCAAGTTTAGTATTTACTTCTGTTCATCCTGTTTTCGCCACTACTCCTAATATGGAGAGTTATGAAGTGGAGACAGCACAGATAACCGATAAACAACAGTTTTCACAAGGTAATGAACCATACAAAGAGTTATTCGAATCGGCAGTTACAAAATCTGTTATCCCTGAACGTCAAATGCTGCGCCTACTTCCGAATCTGCAACTGGCAACGGAATGGAAGCCACTGCATACTACGACTGATGCTAAAAAGCCTTGGAATATCACGTTTAATCAACCGATGAGCACAGACGAAGAAAACTGGGACCATGCAAAAATTTATGATGATGAAGGAATTGAGTTTCCTACCATTATCTCTATTCGTTCAGGACGTCTACAACTTACTCCGAATAATCCTTACCAAACAGGAACAGTCTATACGTTAGTGTTACAAAAGGAACTTTACAGCGAGAAAGGCATCCAGCTAGGTAAAGATATTTATCAGCAATTTATCTATCAACCACCAAAGACACCGCAAAAGCCTGAGATCACAGAAGTTACTGATCTATATTCTGCTTTATATATTGGGTTGAAAAATATGGACGATATGATTTACGTCAATCAATACACAAAAGACAGTAAAGTAGCCTATGCAGAATTACGTAAAGTATTGTCTGAGCATCCTGAGATATTTTATTACGAATATACTGGAAGTCAGTTTTGGTCAGATGGTCGTTTGGAAGCAAAATATGCTTATCCAAAAGAAACAATTAATCGAATGAAAGCTAATTTACAACGTGAAATCGATACACTATACGCGACAGCAATTAAACCAGGTATGACCGACTATCAAAAAGTGAAAGCCGTGCATGACTATGTCGTTCTTCACACAGCTTATGATTACGATAATTTTTTAAACAATACTATACCGAAAGAATCGTATTCTATGTACGGTGTATTAGTAAATAAAATAGCAGTTTGTAATGGCTATGGATTAGCGATGGTATATTTGCTTAATCAGTTAGATATAGAAACCATCTATGTGATAAGCAATCCCGCAATGAATCACGGTTGGAACAAAGTAAAAGTTGATGGTATCTGGTATAATCTCGACGCTACATGGGACGACCCTGTACCTAATAGAGAAGGTAAAGTAGGTTACGGTTATTTCCTAGTATCCGACAGTCAACTGGCTAAAACACATTCGTGGAATAATACTGGATTGCCAAAAGCATCAGACACTCGATATGAATATATGAGTAGAGTGTGGACGTTCGATACGGAAGATGGCTGGATCTATTACGCGAATAATAAAGACGATATCAAATTATATAAAATGAAAGAAGATGGCAGTGAGAACCAGAAGATTGCCGACATACGTGCGAATGAATTAGTCGTACACGAGGGCTGGATTTATTTTAGCAATTACTCACATGGCGGATACCTATTCAAGATTCGAACGGATGGTAGTGCTAAAACGCAGATCACAGACTTTTTGACAAATGATATTAGTGAAGACAATGGGACATTGTACTTTACCGATAGTAAAGCAAATAAGCAGTATCGTATGGATTTATAGTAAATGAGAGTCGGAAAAAAAGGAGCAGAGATAATGATAAAATTTACTAAAAGAGTTTTACCCGCACTACTAGCATGCAGTATCGTATTACTACCGGTCCAATCAACTGAAGCAGCAGCGGCCGCCAAGTTTAAAAACTGTACGCAGTTAAATAAAGTATATCCTGGCGGCGTTGCAATGAATGCTAGTGTGAAAAATAAAGGTGGTAAGACCAAACTGAAACCGACTGTTGAAGCCAATATATATAATACGCACAAAGGTCTTGATCGTGATAAAGATGGTATTGCTTGCGAGAGGTAATGTGTATAGAAAAATCTACAAAAAGCTCCTACTGTGAATACAGTAGGAGCTTTTACTGTTTAAGAACTTATAAAAATAGCTATCAAATGATACTGAGGCGGCAGTTACAGTCTTATGAAAAGCATATCTAACTGTTAAGATTTGTTTGATTATATAAAATGGATTGTATGTTAACATAGATCATGCCTTCACAACTATAAGAAGAATGAAGAGAAATTTCATTTTTAACAGAAAGGATATGATTACATGAAAGTGTTATTAACAGGTTTTGAGCCATTTCTAGATTATCCAATAAACCCTACGGAAGAAGTAGTGAAAGCTATTGTCTCGGAAGGAATTACCGGTTTAGAGATTATACCTAAGATATTATCTGTTAGATTTAATCATTCAGAAAAAGAGTTATTAAAAGCAATTGAAGAGACGAATCCTGACGTGGTAGTAATGTTAGGTTTAGCGGCTGGGCGTTCTAAAATTACTCCTGAGAGAATCGCGATTAATGTAAAAGATGGAGATTTGGATAATGACGGATACGCACCAACTGATGAATCGATTGATCCTGCTGGCGCTGATGGAATATTTTCAACGCTTCCCATTCGAGAAATGACTAATCGACTAGTAGAAGCTGGATTACCTTCCGTTATTTCTAATACTGCAGGTACATATCTTTGTAATAATATCATGTATGCCGCTCTAAATTATGCGCAAAAACAAGAGGTATCCTATCGCGCAGGTTTCATTCACATACCAGCCTCATATGAGTTAGCCTTAGTAAATAAAAAACTACCGAGTTGGTCTTTGGATGATCTAGTGAAAAGTGTTCGGATCTGCTTGGAAACATTGTAAAAAAAGAAATAAAGCCTTCATAATCGTTAAATCGATTATGAAGGCTTTATTTAAATTTTACGGAATATTCATATTGCTATTATACTATTTTTATTATTTAAATAGAAAATTTAGAACATAGTGCACTATTGGTATGCAATATCAGATATACTGGACCAATACAATTTCAGTATAAGAAAGGAAGATCAACTGTATATGGTGACATCGAGAGAGAAAGAACATAACCCACAGCCGAACGAGAGAAAAAAGTGGAAGCTGGAAATGCCAGATACATATGTAATTTTATTTTTAGTGTTACTAGTGGCAGTGGCCGCGACATACATAGTACCGGCGGGTTCATTTGAAAGAGAAACGATTGAGGGAGTGGAGAGGGTCATTCCTAATACGTACGAACAGGCTGACAAGGATCCTACTGGATTTATGGATATCTTTTTGGCGTTGCAAGAAGGAATGGTTCAATCTGGCGGCTTAATCTTTCTAGTATTATTTGCGGGTGGGGCATTTGAAGTGGTAGAGCGCTCGGGAGCGATTAAAGGCGGAATTTTGAGAGCAGTCGATAAAACGAAAGGTAAAGAGTTTTTATTGATTGCGCTCGTTTCGATTTTATTTGCGCTTGGTGGAGCAGTTGGTGCTGTTGCTAACTCTATCATTCCATTCGTTGCGATTGGTGTAATTATTGCAAGAGCACTAAAACTCGATGCGATTGTAGCGGTGGCGATTACATTTGGTGCTACATTTGCTGGATTTAACGTTGGGTTCCTAAACCCCTATACAGTAGGAATTGCACAAACTGTTGCGGATGTTCCACTGTTTTCAGGTATGCTGCTGCGCGTTGTAGCGTTTGTCGTAATTGTTGGTGTGACTATTTTATATACGTGGCGTTATGCAAAAAAGATTATAGATGATCCGTCGAAGAGTTTAATCGGTGTATTGGACGATAGTGATCCGAACGCCTCTGCAGAAGATTTGATAGCTCCTTTTACAGGAAGACATAAAGTAATCTTATCTTTTGTTGGCTTATGTTTAGCATTCTTTGTTTTCGCAACGATTAAATTCCAGTGGTCTATTGATCACATGGCTGCATTCTTCATTATTATCGGTATAGGCTCCGGTATCATTGCTAAAATGAATTACAATGAAATTACGATAACGTTTCTTGATGGGTGTAAAAATATTGTGTATGGTGCTTTAATTATTGGGGTTGCCAGAGCGATTTTGATCGTAATGGAAAATGCTCAGATTTTGGATACGTTTGTTCAAGCTCTTTCTGTGCCATTGGCAAGCTTATCTCCTGTATTTGGCGCACTTGGAATGTTTGTTGCCAATGGTGTGATGAATTTCTTCATACCTTCAGGAAGCGGACAAGCGATTATTGCAATGCCGATTCTATCACCTTTAGCGGACATGATTGGTGTAACTCGACAAGTCGCAGTTCAAGCTTATCAGTTTGGAGACGGATTCACGAATAGTATTTTTCCTACATCAGGCCCCCTAATGGCAAGTTTGGCTGTTGCGGGTGTGGCGTGGGTGAAATGGGCGAAGTGGATGTTGCCATTGTTGTTGATCTGGACAGTGATCGCTGTGATTATGTTGACGTTTGCGGTCATGATTGGATGGGGACCGGTGTAATATCGAGTAATAGATTCGATATATGTATAGACAGCCGCCATTTTTATAATGGCGGCTGTTTTCATTAGCGCTTACAAGAATAAAGCAGTCTTGAAAGTCCTTTTAAAATAATCGCCAAGGCAAATAATACGATGACGATGATTAAAATTCCCACAACGACTGTTAGTAACAAGTGTCCTGTGAGACATGCTAACAAAGTAGGGACGATTAAAAACAATCCCAATACTGCATATGCGGCTAAAATCCCAAAGAAAAATAGCCATTCATTACTTACGTTTACACATTTCGACATAAACTTCACCTCCATGCTGTACTGTATGTAGCAGCTCATGAGGCGATGTAATGCAATACACTCGGTTGTTGATGTAAAAGGGTATTTGTACATGGCAGATTTTGAATTAATGTAATAAAACTAGCTAGAATCGATTGGTGGGTAAGGCGATGTTCTGCTGGATAGTTTGAAATTACTAGAAGGCAAACAGAGAATAGTCGTCATGTAAAAAGGATAATCAGACTATTACAATCTGTCCTACTATTCTACAAACTTTATGCTAAAATAGACAACGTCTATACAACTAGAGAGGAGTGGATGATATGCCACAGATGCTTGCTTTCGTTATTTTAGCAGGGATTTTATTCATCGGAGATTTTATTGCAGTTCGTACAAAAGCATGGATTCCATCAATTTTTGTCTGTGCGGTTTTAATGTTATTCGGTTATTGGACATTTTTCCCTGAGGAAATGGTAGCTACTGCGGGTATACCGCCAGTCGTGGCTTCACTATTGATTTACTTGCTAATTACAAATATGGGGACATTGCTTTCTGTACAGCAGTTGAAACAGCAATGGAAGACGATATTGATTTCATTATCAGGAATAGTAGGTATTATCGTATTTCTTTTCACTATTGGATTACTATTATTTGATATAAAAACGATATTGGTCGCAATCCCGCCGTTAGTTGGAGGCATTGTTTCAGCATTGATTATGTCTGAAGGTGCAACTGAAGCGGGTCTAGCTACTTTGTCAGTTTTTGCGGTAGTTATTTACGTCATGCAAGGTTTTGCAGGGTATCCTTTGACTTCAGTGGTGTTGAAAAAAGAAGGTAAGATGCTGCTTAGTAAATACCGTAATGGAGAACTAGAAATGAAGGAATATTCTCCTGGAGAAGAGCCGATTACGCATGCTGAACCGAAAATGTTCCGAAATATGCCGGAAAAGTATAATACTAATTATTTTAAGTTTTTCCGCTTAGCTTTTGTTGCCTTTCTCGCATACGGTACTTCTACACTTCTTGCGCCAATCGTCGTGATCAGTCCATATGTTCTTTGCTTATTATTCGGGATTCTTGCAACAAGTGTAGGTTTCTTGGAAAGACAAGTGCTTGAAAAAGGAAATGGATTTGGCTTTGCGATGCTTGCATTGATCTTGTATGTATTGGATGGCTTGAAGAAGGCAACACCTGAGATGATGATGGAGATTTTGTATCCGCTTGTTGGGTGTATCGCAATAGCCGTTGTCGGAATGTATATCTTCTCGTTCTTTATTGGAAAAGTACTAAAAGTGAGTAAGGAAATGGCGTTTGCCGTTTCACTAACCGCGTTGTATGGCTTTCCAGCAGACTATATTATCACCAATGAAGTCATTAATTCATTAACGGAGGATGAGAAAGAAAGAGAAGCATTAACGAGTCATATGTTGCCACCAATGCTTGTCGGAGGATTTGTCAGTGTGACGGTTGTTTCTGTTATCTTAGCCGGTCTATTCGTTGGATTCTTATAATATGGAGGGAATAGTATGACAGCAAATAAAGAACGAATCGAGCAACATATTGATGCGCTCAAACAATTTACAGCGACGCCTAGACAAGGTGTGACGAGATTGACATACAGTAAAGAAGATTTACAATCTCGGAATTATATTAAAGAAAAAATGACAGAGTATGGCCTTGTTGTGTCTGAGGATGGGTTTGGTAATATCTTCGGAAAGCTAGAAGGAACGTTATCAGATGCGCCTTCCGTTATAGTCGGATCACATTTTGATTCGGTTCCTAACGGGGGAGCGTATGACGGAACGGCGGGAGTGGTCGTTGGACTAGAAGTGGCGGCACTGTTCCAAGAGTTACAACTGAAGCCTACATATCCTCTAGAAGTCATTGCGATGGTCGAAGAAGAAGGGTCTCGATTTGGCGGAGGTTTGATGGGCTCAAGGGGCATGATGGGTTTATTATCGGAAGAAGACTTTTATGATTTAGCCGATAAAGACGGTATTCTCGCTACGGATGCCATGTCCGAGATCGGATTGGATTACTCCAAGGAGAAAGTGAGATCACCTGAAACCATAAAAGCGTTTCTTGAACTTCACATTGAACAAGGCCCGATTCTAGAAGAGAAAGGAATTCGCATCGGTATTGTGGAAGCGATCGTTGGACTCAATCATCTAGAAGTAACTGTGCAAGGACGTGCGGGGCATGCTGGCACTACGCCAATGGATTATCGTTCCGATGCGCTTGTTACTGCGGCCAAATTGATAGCAACGTTTCCACAGATTGCAAAGGAAACAGGCCATGGAACGGTTATTACAACAGGTCGACTACACGTGTTTCCAAACGGTGCCAATGTAATTCCGGATAAAGTAGTCTTTTCGGTTGATATTCGCTCGGGCAAAGAAAAACAGATTAGCCAAGCGCGACAGCAAGTGGATGAATTACTATCTGCTCATAATGGAGTGGGTGGCATCACTATATCTGCTGAAGAGCAGCTGTTTATTGAGCCGAAAGAATTGGACTCTGAACTTCGTGGTCTGTTGAAAGAAGTGAGTGATGAGTTGTCGATCCCGTATTGTTCCATGAGTAGCGGAGCAGGGCATGATGCGATGGTTTTATCTGATTTCACAGCGTGCGGCATGCTATTTATTCCGAGTAAAGATGGACTCAGTCATTGTCCGGAAGAATGGTCGGATGCTGGCGATTTGGCGGATGGTACAGATGTTTTGTTTGAGACGATTAAGCGGTTAGTTATGTAAGGTTTTGCGTGGAAGTAATCTTGTGAATGATGAATGGACCTCAAACCTATAGTGGTTTGAGGTCTTGTTTTATTTAGTAGATTTTAATCCGTCCAACACAGCAGAAGTCATACTCTGTATTTCTACTACAGGATCCAAACGGTCTCTAAAAATAATCCAGTCATAAATCGTCCCGCGCATGCAACGTGTGATGAGCATGGATATATAATTAGCTGAAAAGTCTTGTCGGAATTCATTGCGTTCTATTCCTTCTTCGACAAAGGAGTGGATGATTTGATAAAGTTGTCGATTTTGATTCGTTAAATAGTGATCGTCGTCTATCGTTAAGGCGAGTGCGCTTGTGTAGATCGTTCGAATAAAGTCTTTCCCCAAGACATCGCGTAAATACGTCATTTGACCTTGATAAAAGAGAATGATTTTTTCTGAAGCACTTAATTCAGTTGGGATGCTAGGGACAAAGGATAGATAAAAGTTATCGATGTCTTTAAATTTCTCCAGGAAAATGTCATATTTCGAACTATAGTGAACATAAAATGCCCCTTTTGAAACATTGCATGCTTTGGCAATACTTTCAACCGTTACGTTATCAAAACCTTTCTCATGGAAAAGCTCCAAGCCCTTTTCAAGGAGGCTTTTTTTAGTTTCTAATGCTTTTATTTGTCTAGCTGTTAGTTCTGTCAAATTCTATTCCTCCTCTACAATGCTTGTTAATTAGTACTATGATAGCATATTTAAAGAATTTCAATAAATTGGTTGACTATTTTGAAATTCATCGGTATTCTTAAGTGACTGCAGTATGTGACCGCGGTATGTGAAAGATCTATTCATACTGTACTAGAGATTTAAATATTGTCCAATACGTTTTTATATTTTTTTGCACTAAATGATAACGCTTTCATTTTCAGCAGACTAAAAGGAGGAGTATGTATGGCGAACGAAAAGAAGATTGGGTTTATCGGTCTCGGGAATATGGGTTTCCCGATGGCGGAAAATTTATTGAAAAATGGGTACACAGTATATGCATTGGATATTAATAAGGATTCCGAAAAACGATTTGCAGAACTGGGTGGGCATGTAGGGCTGACAACTGCTTCACTATTGGGAGAAGTAGATCTGGTTTTCACTAGTCTACCTACTCCTGCTATTGCGGAAAGTGTTTATTTAGGCGAGGACGGTATTGTACCTAACGGGAACAAGCCATTGGTCTTAGTGGATTTGAGTACGATCTCACCTGAGTTAAATAGAAGTATCGAGCAAGAAGCATTGAAGCGAGGGCTTGAATATTTAGGTGCTCCAGTTAGCGGTAGTGTCAGTGGAGCGGTGAATGCTACGTTATCGATCATGGTCGGTGGTAAAAAAGAAACTTTTGAATCGGTGTTGCCTTATCTACAAGCAATTGGGTCGAACGTATTCCATGTAGGTGAGGATCCAGGTGTCGGTACAATCGTTAAGCTTATTAATAATATGATGGCAGGTATTCACAATCAAGCCGTTGCAGAAGCACTTACACTAGCAAAGCTTGCTGGCGTGGATCAGGATATTGTCTATGACATTGTCAATGTGAGTTCAGGCGCAAGTACCATTCTTACTCGAAATTACAAAACATATATTTCGCAGGATGAGTACAATAAAGGCGCATTCACTACTTCGTTATTATTAAAAGATTTGAAGCTTGCAAAGCATGTGTCCGACTCTCTTGAGGGCGAGTTACCGATTGCATCACAGTTGATAGAATACTATGAAGCGGAAGTAGAAAAAGGCCATGCGCATGAAGATATGTCTTCTTGTTACTTGATGCTCCAGGATAAGTTAACTAAACAAAAACAAAATTCATAATAAAACTAGGAGGAATAGCGATATGCAAAAAACAAGTGTAAAGACGTTGACTCATTTTATTAACGGTGAAATGGTAGAAGGAAAGAGTGGAAGATTTGGCGATGTTTTCAATCCCTCTATCGGAGAGAAAATTGCTGAAGTACCATTGGCTTCGACAGAAGAAGTGAATGAAACGGTGCAATTGGCGAAAGAAGGATTTAATAAGTGGTCTAAGATTTCAGTCGGCAAGCGAATGGAAGTTCTTCACAAGTTCCGAGCGCTACTTGTAGAAAACACGGATCGATTAACACGAGCGATAGGTGAAGAGAACGGGAAAACACTTTCTGATGCAGCGGGTGAAATTACACGTGGAATTGAGTCAGTAGACTTTGCGCTTGGAGCTCCACACTTGTTGAAAGGTGAGCACTCAGTGAATGTAGGAGGAGAAATCAATTCTTACTCTATGCACAAACCTTTAGGCGTTGTGACTTGTATATCTCCATTTAACTTCCCGGTAATGGTACCTGTAGCGATGAGTACGATGGCTGTCGCAGTCGGTAACTCGATGATCTTGAAACCTTCAGAAAAAGTTCCTCATTCTGCGTTGATTCTCTCGGAACTCTGGGCTGAAGCAGGATTGCCAGCGGGTGTTTGGAATGTGGTCAATGGTGATAAAGAAGCCGTAGATGCATTACTGACGAACAAAGACGTTATGGCAGTGAGCTTTGTCGGTTCGACGAGAGTGGCGGAAGCGGTTTATGAAAAAGGAACGAAACATCATAAGCGCGTACAGGCATTTGGTGGCGGAAAGAACAATATGGTTATCATGCCGGATGCAGATATCAATACAGCAGTAAATTCATTCCTAGGCGCAGCATATGGTGCTGCATCACAGAGATGTATGGCGATTTCCACTGCAATTCCTGTAGGTCAGAAGACGGCTGATGCATTTGTTGCGAAGTTGACGGAGAAAGTGAACGAACTGAAAGTCGGAAAGTTCGACGATCAAGACGCAGACTTTGGCCCGGTGATCAGTGCAGAAGCAAAGGCAAGTGTCATCAAGTCTATTGATTTGGCTGTAGAAGAGGGCGCTGTGATTGCTGCAGACGGACGTAATCCTAAAGTAGACAATGAAAACGGCTATTACTTAGCGCCGACATTGCTAGATCATGTGACAACGGATATGAATGTGTATAAAGAAGAAGTGTTCGGACCAGCTCGAATTGTCGTTAGAGTAGATACACTTGAAGAAGCCATCGATCTAATCAATGAGCATGAATATGGTAACGGCGTGACGATCTTTACAGACAGTGGTAAAGCAGCGCGAATGTTCACTGATCAAATTGAAGTAGGAATGGTAGGCGTCAATGTTCCGATTCCAATTCCGGTTGGCTATCACAACTTTGGTGGGTGGAAACGTTCAAGATTCGGAGAAGGGCAAATGTTTGGTCCAGATACTGTACGTTTCTTCACAAAAACAAAAACTATTTCTGAGAGATGGTTTGATACTGCTTATAATGATGAAAGCAAAACAGATTTCGACTTCCCAAGTAGCTAATTAACCATAAGCAGGATCGTAGTGAATAATAAACTCCGATCCTGCTTTCTTTCTAGAATGCATTCGTTATGAAGAGGTAAGCCCGAAATTCTTGTAGAGTGTATAGCCTAATAGAGGAGGGGTAGGATGTTAGGGATATTCATAGGCTTAGTGTTACTTATGGTATTGGCTTATAGAGGTTGGTCGATCATCTGGATTGCACCTGTTTGTGCAGGGATCGTCGCGTTATTTGGTGGATTGAACTTATTGGATGCGTATACAGATACATATATGACCGGTTTCGTGAACTTCGCGAAGCAATGGTTCCCCGTGTTTATGTTGGGGGCGATATTTGGAAAACTAATGGAGTCTAGCGGCATGGCTCATTCTGTAGCTATTGGGATTTCACGCGTATTTGGTAAAGAGCGTGCAATTATCGGCGTAATTGTCGCAGCAAGTGTCTTGGCTTATGGTGGTGTTAGTGTATTTGTTGTAGTATTTGCTGTGTATCCATTGGCAGTGAACATGTTCAGGGAAGCCAATATTAGTAGACGACTCCTTCCAGGAACAATCGTAGCAGGGATGATGACGTTTGCTATGACGGCATTGCCGGGTACTCCACAAATCCAGAATTTGATTCCGACGCAGTATTTTAATACGACTGCTGCAGCTGCACCGATTATCGGTCTCGTTTCATCAGCTGTCATGATCGTTTGCTCCATACTGTACTTGAATAGACGTGTGCGCGTATTGAGAGAAGCGGGTGAAGGATTCGAAGAGCGTAAAGAAGATGCGAATATGGAAGAAAGAACTAGTTATCCACATGTCATTCTTTCTCTACTTCCTTTATTGGCTGTAATCGTGACGTTGAACTTTTTAAAGTGGGATATCGTTCTCGCGTTAGGTACAGGTATTGTTCTTATATTAATTATTTCTTTCAAGGAATTTAAAGGCTTTACGAAAGCGATCAATAGCGGGGCGAGTGATTCCGTTATGGCGATGATCAATACGAGTGCTGCTGTTGGTTTTGGAACTATTGTGCGATCTGTTCCAGGATTTGAAAAGTTGAGCGATGCTATTTTAGGCATTAACGCCAATCCTTTAATTTCTGAAGCGATAGCTGTAAACGTTCTTGCAGGGGCTACAGGTTCTGCTTCAGGTGGACTCGGTATTACGTTGGAAGCGCTAGGCTCGCATTATTATGAAATTGCGACAACTACTGGCCCGTCTCCAGAAGCCTTTCACCGGATAGCATCCATTGCTTCGGGCGGGTTAGATTCCCTGCCACATAATGGGGCGATTATAACGATTTTAATTGTAACGGGGATGACGCATAAAGAGTCTTACAAAGAGATGGGCGTCATCGCAATTGTATTCCCTATGCTATCGTTGATTCCTGCGATTGCGCTTGGGATTATGGGGATTAATTGATAGTAGTTCCTGAAGTACGGACAGAATAGTTTTCTGCATGATCGCTACCTAATTAATACTATACAAAGCAAAAAGACTTCTAATCCAAATTGGGTTAGAAGTCTTTTTGGAGTTTTATTTCATTGTAGATGAATCAAGTAGTTTGTTGATTATTCCCAACGACCTGTAAGTACTTTCTGACGCGTATAGAAGTTCAATCCGTCTTTACCATTCGCATGAAGATCCCCGTAGAATGAATCTTTCCAACCAGAGAATGGGAAGAATGCCATCGGTGCTGGAACGCCGATATTTAGTCCGAGCATGCCTGCATCGATGTTTTCACGGAAGTTGCGTACATTTCCACCGTCTCTTGTGAAAATACAAGCTCCGTTACCGAAATTGGATTTATTGGATAGTTGGATTGCTTCATCTAAGTCTTTAACACGGCTAATAGAGAGGACAGGGGCGAAAATTTCGTCTTGCCAAATTTTCATTTCGCTCGTTACGTTGTCAAAGATTGTAGGTCCGACAAAGTATCCTTTTTCTTTCGCAGCATCGTCTGTACGTCCGTCGCGAATCATTGTAGCGCCTTCTTTTTCTCCAGTCGCAATGTATTGTTCTGTACGTTCTTTATGCGCATCACGAATGACAGGCCCTAGGAAGATTCCCTCGTCCAAACCGTTACCGATTGTCAGTTCATTTGCTCGATTAAGTAATAGCTCAACAAACTCGTCTGCGATATCGTCTTCTACTGCAACGACTGAACAAGCCATGCAACGTTCTCCAGCGGATCCGAATGCTGCGTTGATGATCTGTGTAGCCGCATTGTCTAAGTTTGCGTCTTTTAATACGATCGAGTGGTTTTTCGCTCCTGCCAGTGCTTGAACACGTTTTAGATTATCTGTACCGCGTTTATAGACATATTCTGCAACCGGCTGTGATCCTACGAATGAAATCGCTGCGATCTTTTCGTGATCAAGGATGCCGTTTACTACGTCATGCGCACCGTGTACGATATTGAATACACCTTTTGGCAAGCCTGCTTCTTCAAGTAGTTCAGCTAGGCGGTTTGCTAGCATCGGTGTACGCTCGGATGGTTTAAGTACAAACGTGTTTCCTGTTGCGATTGCCATCGGGAACATCCAGCATGGTACCATCATAGGGAAGTTGAACGGTGTGATGCCGCCGATCACTCCGATTGGGTAGCGATACGTTCCAGATTCTAGACCCGTTGCGACAGATGGCAAGTTATCTCCCATCATTAAAGTAGGTGCTCCAGCTGCGAATTCCACACATTCGATTCCACGCAATACTTCACCATGCGCTTCGGTAAAGTTTTTGCCATTTTCAACTGTGATAATTCGAGCAAGTTCATCCCAATGTTCAACTAATAGTTGCTGGTACTTGAATAGGATACGTGCACGACGTGGAACCGGTACTTCCTTCCACGTTACAAAAGCTTCACTCGCTGCTTGTATTGCAGTGTCTAAATCTTCTTTTGTTGAAATAGGAACATGTGCCACTACTTCTGCTGTTGCAGGATTGTATACAGGTTCTGTCTGGTCCGTCGTAGCGGATACCCACTCACCGTTAATATAGTTTTGTACTGTTTTAATAGCTGTTGTCATGTATATGACCTCCTAGTGTAATTACGTGTCAAATTAAAATTGGTATTCATAGCACACTTGATACAAGTCTGCTATTTTGTCTTCTGAAGGAACTTTTGGGTTGTTACCGGGACTTCCACTATCGACCGCGTCTTTAGACATTTTTTCGAGAGCGTTTACAAATTCTTCGCGCGGGATACCCCATGTTTCAAGATTCGGAATGTCTAGTGCTTTACATAAGTCCTTAACGGATTGTACAGCTACTTCTGCCGCTTCTTCATCTGACAGCTGTGCCGCGTCGGAAGAGAAGATACGACCGATATCTGCCAGTCTATCGATACATGAATCTTTACTATACTCTAGAACGGCAGGTAAGAGCATCGCGTTAGAGAAGCCGTGCGGTACATTAAAGAGTGCACCGATTGGTCGAGACATGCCGTGGACTAGACAAACAGACGCGTTTGAAAATGCGCTTCCTGCTTGAAGGGCAGCGAGTGACATGCCTTCTCTTGCTTCGATGTCTTGACCGTCCGTGAATGCTCTATATAAGTTCTTTGAGATTAATTGAATGGCGGATAAAGCCATTATATCTGTCATAGGATGTGCTTTTTTGGATATGTAGGCTTCAATCGCGTGACTCAGTGCGTCTACACCTGTTGCAGCCGTTACTTTTTGTGGGGAAGACAGAGTGAGCAATGGATCAACAATCGCTACATTCGGCATGAAAGCAGGCTGTTTGATCATCATTTTCACTTTAGTTGCTGAATTCGTAATGACCGTTACGTCCGTTGCTTCTGAACCCGTACCTGCAGTAGTTGGAATAGCGATGTGAGGAACAGGCGCGATTTGCGCAACTTTCTTCATGCCTACATAGTCTTCGATGTTCCCACCGTTCGTCGCGACTACTGCAACCGCTTTCGCCGTATCGATACAACTACCGCCACCCAATGAAATAATGAGGTCGCATTTTTCATCTGTATACAATTGAAGTGCTTCATCTACATATTGATCATTCGGTTCGGAAGCTACACCGAGAAAGATAGCGCTTTCAACAGAATGAGAAGACAATTTCTGTTGGCATTCTTCTACGTAACCGAGTTTGTGCATGATTTGGTCGCTAATGATCAGCGCTTTTTTACCGAGGAGTGTGGCTTTTTCCCCAATCTGTTCGAAAGAATGTTGTTGATACAGAATAGTAGGGGGCATTTGAAACATTTTGCAAGTTTCCATTAGGTCAGCTCCTTAAATTGTATTTCCTGTACTAGAGTGTGCTTTTACAATAGAACAAGAAAAAGTGTAGCGTGGATGCTACACTTTTATTTTGTAACCTGAGTGTAGCATCCACGCTACACTCAGGTCAAGATATTAAATTTTCTTAATTTTTTATATAATGTAGTTCTGTGTATGCCAAGCAACTCGGCTGTCTTGGATTTATTACCTTCTGTTTGATCCAATAAATTTACTATAATCTTTTTTTCTTCAGCCTCTTGTTTTTCTCTGAAGTCTTCTAACGTACTTAAATTTTGTCCATCCAGAATATGTTGCGGCAAATCTGTCTCATCAATACTATCGGAGTCAACAATGCTTACTAAGTCTTCAAGCACATCTATCAATTCCTCAATATTGCCTTCCCATTGATAATTTATTAAATACGTTACAGCGGTAGTAGAGAATGACTTCTCGGGTATTTTATGTGTGAAACATATTTCCTGCATATAATGTGACAGTAGATAAGGGATGTCTTCGTTCCTGTTACGAAGCGCAGGAATAGAGAGTTGCAGTGGATTTAATTTGGCATATAACTCGGAACTAAAAGCATCTCTTTCGGCTAATTCGTGTAAGTCTTGTGTAGACGAAATGATTAGTTGAACTGGGAAATCTTCTGGAGCTTGTTTTAGAAACTCCAATAATTTCATTTGTGTATTCATAGATAAAGCATCTATATCTTGTAAATAAAGCGTGCTTGGTTTTCCGGAATGGAGGATTCCATGCGGGCCGAAAAGTTGTTCTTCCACATTTCGCGCTGCTTGGACTTTGCAGTATATAGTTGTAAATGGTTTGGATGCGATCGGACTTAACTGATGGATACTTTCTGCAAATGCGTTTTTACCCGTTCCTTTTTCACCGGACAATAAAACGACAGCTTGTGTTCGAGCGGCAGTCCGAGCTTTTCTCTTTAAGTCGGATATCGCTTCGCTCGTCCCTATAATTTGATTGAGACTGGAAAAACCTTCAGGAGATAGGGGAGGAAGTTCAGTATCAGCCATAATTTTCTGTAGTTGTAAACGCTCATAAATGCGATAAATGTCTGAAACACCTTCGAAAATCAACATACCGATTGCTGCGACTACTTTACCGTTTTTCCAAATGGGAATGCGGTGAACGACCATATCTTGTCCTTGAATATTTTGAAGAACGCCTCTTTCTGGCATGCCTTTCTGTACGGTTTCATGTAGATTTGTATTTTCGATTACTTCTGTGACATGCCGTCCAATTGCTTCCGATCTAGGGATACCGGTGAATTTACTATAGGCCTCATTGAATTCGATGATCATACCCAATTCATCGACCACAGCAATTCCTTCATACGCTTTTTCCAGAATGACTGATAAAATATCGGAGACTTTTTCATTTTTTATATAACTTTCGATCAATGCCGATAGCCCTTTGACGATTTCTTTTTGAGTTAACAGACCCATGAGGTTGCCTTGTTTGTTTTTTACAACATAGACATTTGTATTGTCTGGATCGAAAGGGAGTTCATTCAATAATGTATGTTCGTCTATTGTAGCTACTTGCATAAGTACTATATGCTCTAGTGTTGTGTGCTTATTACGGCCATTGACGAATGCTTCGAGTATGTGTTCAG
Source organism: Sporosarcina ureae (assembly GCF_002109325.1). GTDB lineage: Bacteria > Bacillota > Bacilli > Bacillales_A > Planococcaceae > Sporosarcina > Sporosarcina ureae_C. Next base: position 2,583,868 of record NZ_CP015348.1, read on the forward strand.
CAGTAATGATACCGACCGGCTTATATTGTGAATCAACGATAGGGAGAAACTCGATTTTCAATTCCTTCAGTACTTTAGCTGCTTCTAGCAACGTCTGATCTAGTTGGATAACTGGGGGATTTTCATTCATCCAATTCGCTACAGACATCCACTTTTTATCATTTTCCAACTGTATGAGTGTATTAATAAAAGAATCGTTAAACATAAAAGCCTCCATGATGTATCTATTTTCATCGATTATTACACAGTATAACGCATCTATTACATAGTTTGTACTGAGTTCGTTTTGAAGGGAGATACGTATCTTAAACAGGCTTTTACTTGTAGATGCAAAAAGCTGCCTCAGAAAATCTACAAGTAGTAGTTTTTTGAGGCAGCGTATTTTCTATTCGTTACTTTTACAATCCAATCGTAGCATTGTCTTCAAGGGCTAACAATTCCTTCAAAGCCGCCACTTCGTTTTCAGGCAAAGCGATCATCGGTAAACGAACTCCGCCGACTGGTACACCCAGTAAATTCAACGCGGCCTTTGTTGGAGAAGGGTTAGGTGCAGCAAACATCGCTTTCATGATTGGCAATAAACCACGGTAAATTTCCGCTGCTTGCTTTGTGTTACCGGTTTTAAAGTTCTGTACCATCTCTTGCATTTCGTTTCCTATAATATGCGCTGAAACCGACACAATGCCTGTTCCGCCGATGGCTAATACAGGAAGTGTAGAAGCATCGTCTCCTGTATAGACAAAGAACTCATCGCCCGTATGTTCAATAATGGCTGCAACGGCTTCTAGATCGCCGCTTGCTTCTTTAATGGACGTAATATTCGACACATCGTTAGCCAACCGAATAACGGTTTCTGGCAACATATTGACTGCACTACGGCCCGGGATATTATATAGCATGACAGGTAATGTCGTAGTTTGCGCAATCGTCTTGAAGTGCTGGTACAGTCCTTCCTGACAAGGCTTGTTGTAGTAAGGGACGACTAGCATAATTCCATCGACACCGGTTTCTTCCGCTTGGATCGTTAAATCGATAGATTCTCTCGTGCTATTCGTTCCGGTTCCAGCGATGACAGGTGCTCTGCCTGCTACGGTTTGGACAGTAAACTTGAATAGTTCCACTTTCTCTTCTGCTGTAAGCGTAGGCGATTCTCCTGTCGTGCCTGCGATGACTAATGCGTCTGTTCCATTGGCTAGTAAGTGATTGATTAGATTTTTAGTTGCTGGGTAATCGATGTCTCCTCTTTCATCAAACGGAGTTACCATCGCTGTCATAACTGATCCAAAATTCATTATTCTCCACATCCTATCATTTTATTAAAAAACATAGAGGTGGGGGCGATACGTAAGTGAACGCAAAAAGCAACAACGAGGGCTCGCTGTTGCGTTGAAATAATGAATTATTTCTTTGCACGAGATAGCCCACCATACAGTTTCCCATATGACAATCCTGCACTTGTTCAGTCCAGAATCAGCTTGGAGATCATGAGTGTCTCGCAGCTTCGGCAAATTCCCCTTTCAACAATCTTCACAGAACCTCATGATTCTCTGATTGTGTACTAATGGTTTTTGCGCCTCTATCCTTATTTCCGAATTATCGAAATAAGTGAAAGTTTAATTACCCCTACTGTACTTGGTATGTATGAAGAATGCAACCATTACTTTTCTATGGAGATAAGGAACATACGAATTTTGACTAATTTCATTAATATGGAATTACCTGTAGTCCTATTCGTTTCTAGGAGGTAGAATGGACTAAAGTCATCTATTCCATGCAACGATTGATGGATTGAAAATATGAACTTTATTAGGAAAGAGGGATGTTGTGAAGAAAAGTAGTTTACGTTGTCTACTGTTGGTACTGGTGTTTCTTGGATTAATTAATAGTGAACCTATACATAGTAATGCGCAGTCACCGGTTACAGAGTTGTTGGTGGAATACGCAGAAGATGTCCGAATGACATTTAGTGAAGAAGTAGAGATGCAAGTGGAAACGCGCAAGAGGATTTCTGATGAAGTAGAGTTATGGAGTTTGACAAAAGATGCGGACGTTGAAGCACTTCAACTCCAGTTGCAAGAGGATCCTGCTATCGCATACGTCGAGCTGAATGCAGAACGTGAAATCGCAGCAGACATCGTCGATCCTGGATTGAATGCTCAATGGTGGATCTCACATGTTCGTCCGGAAATGATCTGGTCGCGTGTAGCAGAACAAAGGAAATCGGTTAGTGTCGCAGTGATTGATTCAGGTATGGATACTAGACATATTGATTTGGAAAAAAGAGTTCGAACCGGTGGGTATAACTTCTATGATAGTAGTACGGATGTTTTTGATGTAACTGGACACGGTACGAAAGTGGCAGGGGTAATTGCTGCTGAATATGGAAATGGCATAGGGGTCACAGGAATTGTAGGTCCATATGACGTGAAGATTTTACCTTTAAAAGTATTTGGCGAAGGAAATAAAACAAAGACTTCCTATATAGTGGCGGCCATTAATTATGCTGTTTCACGTGGAGTAGATGTCATTAACTTGAGCTTGGGTGGAGATTTGAAGTCAGATATAGAAAACAACGCGATACAGCAAGCGATCGAGGCTGGAATAACGGTTGTGGCTGCGGCGGGAAATAAAGCAGAGGAAGGGAATCCACTGTTTTATCCTGCTTCCTACGACAATGTGATTTCCGTTGGTTCCGTGGATCAGTTGAATCAGCACGTGAAATCTTCTAATTACAATAACAGTCTAACTCTGGTGGCTCCAGGTACATCAATTTACACTACAAGCCCCAACCATGGATTTGGTATCGGTGAGGGCACGTCGTTTTCCTCACCGATTGTGGCGGGAGCGGTGGCTATGTATAAATCGTTGCAACCAAATACCACACCGCAACAAATGAAAAACTTGCTGAAAGATACTGCGATGCCGTTAGGTGGTTTAAATACACCTGCTTACTTTGGTTCAGGTTTACTGAATCTACGAGCATTGCATGACAGACTTCCGCCAAAAATAGTTCCAGTTGAACGAGTAGAATTGAACACGGAAGCTGTGACACTGGATTTGTCATTAGGCTATGTAACGAATGAAGTAAAGGCACTTTCCGCGAATAAAAACCAGTTAGCTGAGTTTGCTTCGTATGAAATAGAGCCAAACGATACAATTTCCCAAGCTACTTCCTTTTTAAATTATTACTATGAAAATATGAGGGGAAGAATAAATAAAACTTCTAAGGATATAGATTTTTATGAATTAGTAAGGGATGAGCCTGGGACGCTTGATGTTGAAATATATTGGACAAAAGATTATTCGCAAGATGGTTCTGATAATCAATTTTTAAATGTAGATTTATATGATGAAAAAGAGAACTGGATTGCAAAAGCTGAATATCAAGAGTTGGCTAACGGTAGAAAAGGATTAGCTATGAAAGTAGAGTTGCAAGAAGGTTACTATTATATGAAGGTTCATCAAGAATCATCATATAATGAAAGATTTGTGGAACAGGAATATGAAATATCGAGTATCTTTATCCCGGAATATAGTGATGTAGAAATTCCTGATATTATATTGGACGAAGTGTCTATGAAAAGAGGAGATAGAGAATACTTTTTGAACGAAGAGGATAACCTCGTGGAGTGGAAATCATCTAATCCGGAAGTAGCTTACGTAGACTACGATGGGATGGTGGTAGCGAATTATCCGGGAAGTGCGACCATCACGTTTTATATTGGAAACGCCAGGAAAATCCTGCCCGTTTATGTGGTAGATACAACGATAGAAGCAAAGTTTACAATTTCCGCAAAGGTTTTTCCATATAACGCAACGGATCAAAGAATTATATGGTCGTCATCAGACCCTTCCATAGCAGAAGTCGATCAGAATGGTGTAGTTACAGCGAAAAGTGTGGGTACCGTATTCGTCACAGCTAGAGCACGATTAGGTGGAGTGGCGGAAATTGCGACTGTACATGTTGTCAGAAACGGCAAAGGGTATGAATTTACAAGCGATTTTACAAATCCAGACGTCCCCATGGATAAAGTTTTCCGAGTCACCTTTACTCAGCCATTATCTCCGTTTAAAGATTATAGTCAAGATGTTGTGATTTCCAGAAAATCGAATGGTGCCGGGCGTGTGAAAAGTTTTACTGCCAAAGTAAATCCCCTGAACTATAAGCAACTACTGATTGAGCCAAATCAGTCCTGGCAGGAAGGTTATCATTATCTTACAGTGACAAAAAACGTTCAAAATACTAATTACCTTTCATTACGTAAGGAAAGTAGGATTATGTTTTATTCCTATTATAAGTAAATTAGTGTTCATCAGAAGAGTCCTCCTACTGGAGGGCTCTTCTGTCTTTCCATGCCAAACCCTGTAAAAACCTGTCACCCCATGTATGCAAGACGTCCCATTCCTCCGACAATTCATGGCCCAGTATTGTGTTAGACCCCAAAAAGTGCTATCTTATCAGTATAATAGCCTGAGAGTAGACTGGGCTTTTCTTGCTTGATTGAGAATTACATATGTTTTTTCGAAAAGGGGAATTCGATGAGTACTATACATGAGTCCGCGGATAACAGGCCGGAAGAGTTGCAGCGCATATTGGATAAGGAATTATTGCAGCTAGAGAAAATTACTATTGAAGATTTTGAAGTAGATCCTATTGAGAAGCCGGTTACGCAAGAGGATTTGAAGCAGTTTCAGCAATTCACATCAACGAGTTTCCGGTCGCTAGAAGAATTGCTTGAGAGCAATCAAGCCGTTCTGCCGGTTGATGAAGCGATTACTCGTTTGCAGGATGAAGCGTTTGAAGACCGTGTACATATGGCGAAACGGGCAGTAGAGATCTTTACATTATTCGAAGACGTACGTCAGACGGTGGACCCGGAGTCGATCGATTTGATCGCGCAATTGGATACCGTAATCGATCAAGCGCATCATTTGCTTGAGGACATGGGTATACAAGAGTTACCGGTGTATGATGAATATTTCGACGAAAGCTTTATGGAAGCGGTCGGCACTATACCTGCTGAAGAAGCGCCAGGAATTGAGCGATTTAAAGTAGCGGCTGTATTCCGCAGAGCCTTTTCAATAGAAGGACAAGTTATTCAAGATGCATTCGTGAAAACAGTTACGTAAAAGGGGGAACGTGTATGACAAGCATTACAATGGATCAATGGCTCAGTCACTGCGTCCGCCCATTAAGTAGGTGGAGGTGATTCGATGAGTTCATTCACTAACATTCCTATGTTGATTCAGCAAATGCAACAAGAGATACGCCAGAAGCGTTACACGATGGCGCTTGATACGATCCGAGAACTTGAAAAACTTAGTGTGAACCGAAAGCAGATACTGTGGCATAAAGCTTTGCTTGAGAGTAAAGTCGGCAATCTGCATGTAGCATTAGCGTACTTGAAGGAACTCGATAGCGAGGAGCCTCATGTCGCCAAGCTGGAAGAAGTGATTCTTAGTAATTGGGACACCTATACAAAGGTGATCGCTGAGTATAACTACGCTGTATCTGAAATTGAATTGGGCTATACCGAAAATGTCCTACATATAGTAGATAACGCCATGGAAATGGCAGGGAAAATGCCGATTCCGATTGAATTATATCGTATGAAAACCATTCTGGTGGCACGTTATGAAGCGGGCACGTTATCACGCTATACGGTTGGATTGCCTTTGCATGTTCTTGACGATCCGACTATCAAACGTGTCGTGGCGGCAGAACCTCCACGTCCGGATATTGCGCGTCCAGTGCCAAAACCGAAGCCGAAACGCAAGCTAAAAAAGGGAGCAGCGGCTTTATTCGCGGGCATTGCAACGGTTTTATTAGTCTTCGTAATATGGTTAATTGCCAACTTACTGGCACAGCCCGATACAGCTAGTGAGTTGCCGACTACTGTGCCGGTTGAAAAACCAGCCATAACAGAGACTGAACCGGTGAAAGAAGAGCCAGTAGAAGTGCCAGATACAGAACCTGAAGAGGAAGTTGAGCCTGAATTCGTATCGAATGAAGAGGCGAGAATGTATTATAACGAAGGTTATAAGCAGTATCTGAATGAAGACTTCCCTGCGGCAGTGGCCTATTTAGAGTATGCTGTGCGCACTGAAGAAAGTGATTACTTTACAGACGATGCGTCGTATTTCTTAGCATCAAGTTATTTACGCGAGCAGAAGTATGAAGAAGTCGTCAATACTGCGAAAGCTTTCTATAAAGAAGAAAGTGAGCATTATAAAGAGTCCCCTTATCGAGAAGGGATGCGCTTGCAAGAGAGTCGCGCATTATGGAAGCTAAATAAGAATGCCGAGGCAACAGCGATTCTGGATGAATTAATTAGCAAACCGAATGTCGATTGGGTTACGTATGAAGCGAAAGCTATGAAGAAGTTAATAGAAGAAGGCGAGAGTAGTGAAGACGTGGAGCAAGCGAGCTAACTCGGCTTGTGTCCGCGCTTAACTACAGAAAACAGGAGCAATCAAGGAAGTCATTAGACTCTTTCGATTGCTCCTGTTTTTATTCATGCGACTTAATCAGTTCCACATTGTGTTTCTCCCACTTCGCCATCTTTCCGTTAAATGATGGATCGGGTGTATACCAAGATTGCGAACCAAAGTAGTCTTGCAATTCCTTTGATTCAAAGACATAGCCGTGTCGCGCATATATTTCATTGCGCGCCAAACGTAAATCGTCTTTAGATAATCCTTTTAAATCGGATTTATCGAGGTACACGTCTCCGCTGTATGAAATGATGAAATGATCCTTTGGAACGTCAGCTGGAACTTCTTTAATAATCTCTTTGACAATGACCGTCTCGACAGGTTCTTCTTTTACAATGTCGTTTTGAACAACGGGCAGATCATTATCCTTTTCTACATCTGTGTTGGCCGCGGTAGCCAATTCTTTAATGGAATCAAAATCTAGATGAACAGTTTGTTTCGCCCCAAAGACGTTCGCCTGGATTTCTTCACGTACCGTATCGTCATCCAGAGTCGTCGTCATTTTAATTGGATAGATTCCCGCCATGAAAGGGCCGAATTCAGCCTGTTCTTTCCGCTTTTTGATATAGCCGATTTCCGCATCATGGATGGACAGTACCGTTTCATCGCCGATAGATTGTACTTTGACGATATAGCCTACTGGATTGATTGTGTAGCGCGGGAAAAGACCCAATCGTTTACCAGCTGCACGAATGGAAAACATGCCGTCTTCGGATTTTTCGTGTAAGTGGTTTTCCACTACTTGTACGATCGAAGGGTTTTTCTCAACCAACGTTAGCAGCGCTTGCAAACTATCTGCGTTAATCGCAATCCGACTGTCTTTCGGTACAATCAATTCTTGCAATGTGTCGCGATCCTGCTCGATCAATGCCGTAATGAATTTCTCTGTTGTAGCATTTCGCCCATATTTACTTTCAATAGTGTAGTAGCCAATGATCGCTACAAGCACGACAACAATTAATACAATTGGGTAGTGTGGTGTTTTCCATATAGAACGTTTTTTATTCAAACGACGTGACGCAAGAGATGCTTTACAGTTTGTACAAAACTCTTGCTGCTTATCATTCATTTCATTACAAATTGGACATTTTTTCATTTGAATTCTCCTACTTCATGCTATGGCTCTCTCTTTTGGAAACTAGAGTAGATACCAATGTAGTCAAAATTATACTATGATTGGCCGGATTATTCTAGATGTAAGGAAAGTTGTTATATAAGGATAATGAGTAAATGGTATGTTTGTGAAATTGAAATTTAAAATTATGTTTTTTACGTAGTACTATATTCAGTGTTTGCTGTATATAATTAGAAACGTACAAGCTATAATAGTATAAAAGAATCCTGTGTTTCCAAGGTAGGGGCTAAGGAAGAGAAGAGGATGCATATGAGAGAGAAGCGGCATATCGTGTTGGTTTTTTGCATCGTATGGATGATGGTACTAGGATTTCAAGGAGTGGTCAATGCGGATGTAGTACCCAATGAACTATTGGTTGAGTATGAAGGAAATCGCCAATCGTTTTCTATTGATGAAGGGCTACCAGGTGTTGAAAGCCGTGAAACTATATCAGATGAAGTGGAATTATGGAGTTTTACAGATTCGGCAGAGATGCTGTTAATGAAAGAACAACTACTTGAGGATCCAAACGTGTTACATGTTGAACCAAATTACGAGCGCTATTCGCATATCGTCCTCAATGATCCTATTTTCGTGAAGCAGTGGTGGATTCCGCAACTGAAGCCGCAGTTAATTTGGTCAAGAGTGACAGAACAAAAGAAGAATGCGGTTGTGGCAGTTATCGATTCAGGTATTGATATCCAGCATGAAGATCTACAAGGAAGAATTCAGCCAGGTGGCTATAACTTTTACGCTAACAACGCAAACGTTCAGGACGTCAATGGACACGGAACGGCAGTAGCGGGCGTCATTGCTGCGAGGGCAGGGAATCACATAGGTGTGGCAGGTCTAGCGGGAACATACGACACGAAAGTCTTGCCATTGAAAATTTCGCACTTGAATGGAACTAGCAAAGTATCGGATAGTATCAAAGCGATTGATTATGCGATTATGAAACAAGTCGATGTGATCAACATGAGTTATGGTAGTAGCCAGCCGTCCCAACTAGAAGAAAAAGAGATACAACGAGCGATCGAGTCGGGAATCACCGTCGTGGCATCTGCAGGAAACGATGCTGAAAAAGGGAATTCCGTCATGTTTCCTGCATCCTATCCTTCCGTAATTTCAGTAGGGGCAACCGATAGCAAAAATCAACGCGCTTCGTTTTCAAATTTTAATTCTCAAGTCAGCTTGGTTGCACCAGGCGCGGTGATTTCTACCACGTACATTAATAACACATATAAATCAGTGAGTGGAACTTCTTTCTCGGGACCTATGGTGGCAAGTGCGGCAGCTTTGGTGAAGTCCTTGCAACCGGAAGCCAAGTCAACTGAAATTAGAGAGTTACTTGAAATGACTGCGACAGACTTAGGGCAACTCGGTAAAGACGATCATTTCGGTGCAGGACTACTAAATTTAGAACGACTTAGCTATGCGTTGCCAACTGCCGCCAATCCAAATCAGCCAAAGGATTTTGTTGGTGATTTCCCGGACTTAGTCGTGAAAAAGAACAAAGTATTCAAAATCAAATTTACTAATAAACTAGTACTCGGCAAAGACTACAGCGAGCATATTTATATTACACATCTACCAAATAGCACAAAACGCATAGAAGGATTTACCGCGAAATTGAATCCACTAGATCCTCAGCAATTACTCGTCACACCTCTTAATGAATGGCAACTAGGTGTTCATTACTTACGTGTGAATCAAGGATTGCAGAATACAAAAGGTGTGACACTGAAGAAATCAGTTGTTGTGAAGTTTACGGTCGTGCCGGATTAATCCTATAGAACCAAAAAAGGCTATTGCAATAAGTCATGTAGACTTACGCAATAGCTTTTTATATTACTTTGTTACGTTAGAAAATATTTCTTTAGAACTGATATCTATGATCATATCTTCCACTTGTGGTTTCGTCTTGATCAATTCCATCTCATGAAGCCAATCACGTACTTCTTCCCATGACTTTTCATCAAGCTGGCCAAAGGGTTCTCCACCTGTTTCCATCTTCGGCAATAAAATACTCAAGCTTTCCATCTCAATGGCTTTATCGAGTGGGAAGTTCGCTTGATCTTGGTTGCTAAGCAATAATTCCAGTGCTTCTTCAGGCTGTTCCACCATGAATTCATACCCTTTTTGTGCGGCTCTCCAAAAGGCCAAGATGGCGTCATGTTCCTTCTCCCACGTATCGTTACCCGTTAACAAAACAATTTCACTGTAGTTAGGAACGCCGTATTCTACGGGATTAAAATAGCGTGTTTTGAACCCTTTAGCATTCATAACAGGTACTTCATGATTAATGAATGTTCCCGTCACAGCGTCAACCCGTTCAGAAACTAATGAAGATTCTAGTTCGAATCCAACATCAATCATTTTCACTTTATCGTAATCGCCACCATCATTTGTGATCATGGTTTTGATCAAGGCTTCGTTGAGTGGAATGCCAGGATAACCAATCGTCAGATCTTCTAGATCTTTCGGCGATTGAATGGGACTGTCCTCCAGCATGACCGTGTAGTTCAGTGGTTCACGTACGACAGATGCGACCGCTTTGATAGGGATATCTTCATTCGCTTGAGCCAAAATGACATCGGGTTGGTAGTACAATCCAAGTGTCACTTTTCCTGCAGCAGTCAAATTCATTGGATCAGTTGGATTGGCAGGGAATTGAATATCAACTTCGACATCCTCATCATTGAAATAACCTTTTTCCTGTGCCACATAAATATAGCTATGTACTGCGTTTGGGTACCAGTCGAGCATAATACTAACTTTTTTCTTATCATCGTTCTGTGACTCTTCCGTATCTACTGCGGTTGCATCATTATTGCAGCCAGCGACTAGCAAAAGAAGAAAGGTCATCCCAAGTAGCAAACGTTTTTTCATTCGTGGTTCCTCCATTGTAAAAAGTATTTTTCCAATAAAACGACAAGTAAAAAGAAAATAATGCCTACAGCAGATAGTAAAACAATCGGTGCAAATACAGCCGCACTATCGAATTGAGTCATCATTCTTCTGCTGAAATATCCAAGACCCGCCTGTGCGCCAAGCCATTCTCCGATTGCAGCACCGATCACGCTGAGTGTGACCGCCACTTTAAGTCCAGAGAAAAAGGAAGGTAGGGCGGAAGGTAGATCCAGTTTAAAGAAAATATCTTTTGCAGACGCGCCCATCGTGAGCATTAATTCACGTAAGTTTTTATCCGATGAACGCAAGCCGTCGAACACACTGACAGTGATGGGGAAAAAGGTGATTAGTACAGTGACTGCAACTTTTCCCCAAATGCTGTAGCCGAACCACAGCACGAAAATCGGTGCAAGCGCAATGACGGGAATCGTCTGTGACGCAATCAAAAGTGGATAAAACGCTTGCTCGATAGGCTTCTTGCTATACATCGCGATCGCAAGTGCTGATCCGATAAGTATCGAAATAATTAGTCCGATGACTATTGTTGCAGCTGTCGGAGGTAAATGGTGGATAAACAGCTCCGATTTTAGTTCCCATAACTTGACTAGAATCGCAGATGGAGACGGGAATAAGAAGCTTTTATCATAAAGACGCGCTCCGGTTTCCCATATGCCAAGTAAGATCGCGACGAAAAGTATGGAGCTACTATAAGAAGTAATCTTTTTCATAGTGGTGCCTCCGAACGTAGCTCCATGATGAGTTGTTGCTTTAATTCAACCAGTTCTGGGCGTGCCAAGTCTCTCATCGTACGTGGTCGATCAAGAGGAACGGCTACTTCGCGAATTGTCCGCACAGGTTTTTCAGCAAGTACAAAGATACGATCAGATAGAAATAATGCTTCGTCGATATCATGGGTGATGAAGACAATGGTTTTATCGAGCCTCTTCCACTGATCAATTAGCCACTCTTGCATCGTCAAGCGGGTAATGGCGTCGAGCGCACTAAAAGGCTCGTCCAGCAATAAAATATCAGAGCCGGTTAGAATCGTTCGTAAAAAAGAAACACGTTGACGCATACCACCTGATAAGTTGCCAGGGTAAGAGTTTTCTTCACCAGCTAGCCCAAAATCTGCAAGTAGCTGGATCATCTCATCGGAAGTCGCTTTGGCACCTCGGAGTTCCACTGGCAATCGAACATTTTCTAGAATGGTTCGCCAAGGCATGAGTAAATCTTGCTGCGGCATGTAACCGACTTTTCCTAAACGCCTCGTTGCGACTTCACCGTTCAATGAAATTTCTCCACTGTCAGGATTCTCAAGGCCAGTAACTAATCGGAACAACGTACTCTTCCCGTAACCACTTGGTCCAATGATGCTGACGAATTCGCCTTCATTTACATGCCAATCAACTAGGTCAAAAATAGCCGTCGGTTTTGAAGCTTTGGTTGCTTGATAATGAAAGGATACATCGGTAAATTCTAAAATTTTATTAGGCATATTCTTTTCACATCTCTTTTCTTCAAAAATCCACACAAAAAAACCACTTCTTTTGTGCGAAGCGGTTGCATAGTTCGGCCAAGACCGGTCATATGTCCACTTCCCTCCGCTAGCATTATCTAGAGCAGGTTTAAGGGTTAAGGCAAATAGCCTCTCTCAGCAAAAGCACCCCTAGTGTTTATCCATGTCTTATCGTTTCATATTCTAGTAAAGTAGTCAACTTTAATTCAGTAAATATTTTGAATGCCGATCAAACTATTCTTTTCACTCATTAATAGCAAGCATCTTGCATTTCATTGAAAATCTATGTAGTATAATGACTATCAGACCGAAATGGTATTACGGTCAATTTCGAAGGATGTGTCAAAATGGATCGTAGGGAAGAAATCATGTTGGCGGCTGGAAAATCGTTTACGATGTTTGGCTATAAGGCGACGACAATGGACCAAGTAGCGAAAATAGCGAATGTGGGGAAAGGTACTATCTATACGTTTTTCTCGAATAAAGAAGAATTATTTCATTCGATCGTCTGGAATATGGTGAACGAAATGAAAGAGGCGTCGGAAAGAACGGCTATAGAAGGGGCATCGTTTCAAGAGAATGCCCATGCGCGTATTATGCAGTTATTGAAGTTTCGTGAGACGCATCAGTTATTCATTAAGCTGATTGAAGAGGAAAAAGAGTTACGCACACCAGCTGTCGGGGATGTGTTAACTTCTATAGAGAAGGAAATATTGCAGTTTATTGCTAGTAAGATTGAACGCGGTGTTGCCAAAGGTGAATTGAAGCCATGTAATAGTGAACTGATCGCGTATCTATTATTCAAATCTTATTTGGCGTTAGTAGTGGATTGGTCGAAAACGCATGATGACCAGCTGACCGAGGAGCAAATCACAGATGTGTTGAACTATACGATTTTCTCTAGTCTATTGGTGTAATATGCGAATGTCGGAATACAGAGCGAGGGTTTATACTACATGAATAAAATATTGTTTATAGTCAAACGGGATCTCCGGAATATATTCAAGAATAAAGCGGCGCTCATCGTCATTGCAGCCATTGCATTTCTACCGTCGCTCTATGCCTGGATGAACATTTTGGCTTCGTGGGATCCATATTCCAATACGAAAGGCGTATCAGTAGCGATTGTTAGTGAAGATCAAGGCGCAGAAATTGAGGGTAAGGAATTCAATGTCGGAGACGAAGTAATCGTTTCGCTGACCAAGAATGATGATCTCGGTTGGCAGTTCGTGACGAAAGACGAAGCCTTAAAAGGTGTTAAGCACGGCGATTACTACGCTGCGATTATCATCCCCAAGAATTTCTCGGAAAATTTAAGCAGTATCGTTACAGACGATATTAAACAACCGACATTGGATTATTATATCAATGAAAAGATTAATGCGATTTCTCCAAAAGTAGCAGGCAAGGGCGCATCTGCTATAGTAGAGAATATCGATAGCACGTTCGTTGAAGAAGCGAACAAAGCAGTGATCAAGGTATTCAATAATCTAGGAGTGGAACTGGAAAACAATCGTGTCAATATTGAAAAACTACGCGATTTAGTTTATCAACTAGAATATGATATTCCCGACATTTATTCGAAATTGCAGCTAGTGGATAAAGGGTTAAATTTCGCGGATTCTTCTATTGATCGTGTGGATCTGGTATTGGACGATGTCAATTCGGTGCATGCGAATGCGAAAAAACTGAATGCACGATTGATCAGCAAGTTGCAAGAGAATGAAAAGACCGTGGATAATACATTGCGGGTCATTACATCCAACTTGGAGAGTGCGCAAACCGCATTCCGTAAAGTGCCTGATCTGACAAGTGAATTGTCAGGTAAAGGGGAAGATGTGGATCGTATCGTCGATTCACTGCGCGATAAGCAAGGTAAATTGGAAGATACAAATGCTAGGTTAGATGATATTTATGATTATTTGAAGAAGCAGGATCAGAATTTAAAAGATTCATCCAATATTAAAGACTTGCAGAGTTCTTTGAGTGACAGCGTGGCGGATTTAAGTCGTCTGAAGAAGAACTTGGAAACTATCATTTCAGATTTACAAAGTGGTAAGAATCCAGCGACGGATCTGATCACACAAACACAGGCGCTGTCAGACAAGCTTGCTGAAGATATGGATAAAATCAAAGGTAATTATGAAAATATATTGTCTCCTCAAACGGAAAAGTTGATGAAGCAGTTGAAAGAGCTTTCTGTGAATATTACAAGCTTGCTGGACCGTGCAACGGAAGTGAATACGAATGCGCAGAAAGTTGTGCAAGGCTTGATCGATAAGCGGGAGTCAATTGATTTCAGTCAATTCCAAGAACAGCTCGACAGTATGTCCACTGCCATTGAAGATCAAATCGGTAAAACGGATACAGTGATTTCAGTTCTTGAAGCCGCTGGAAAAGTAACCGGTAGTGACAAAATTGCTAGTTTGGGACAGAGATTTGTTTCGTTAAGAGAACAGTTAGTATCGACTAAACAAGTCATTGACAAAGTGCAAGCCGCCATCAATAAAGGCGAAAAGCCAAGTCTTGAGTTGTTGAATCAATTGAAAGGACAGTTGGAAGCTAGCGAGCAAAAGATTGTGGATGCGCGAAATCAATTTGATGCGAATAGCCAAAAGGCGATTACTGATGCAATTGAACAACTGCAGACTTTTGATGAGGGATTACGTGATCGATTCAATGAACTCCAAGCCTCAAAGACAGAAATTGATGAGAAGCTTGCAGGATTGTTAGGGACAGCAGAAGATCCAAAGGTTACGATTGGCGTACTTCAAACGATGGTAGATCGTATCGATAATGGGCTGTCAGCAATTGGATCGATTACAAGTGGACTAACAGATTTAGAGAAGTTCATTCATTCCGATAAGCTTTCTGGAGAGATTGAACGCATCAAAACGGTGCAAAACAGTTTATCATCTGCCAATTCATCTGTAGACGGCTTAGTTGGTCGAATCAATGAATCAAAAGCAAATGGAAAGAAACATTTGGCTGAAGTCGATCGCGTATCCGGAGAATTGGATCGCTCGGTTGGGGAAGCTATTGATTTCGTCAACAGTGATTTGACAAGAAAGTATAAGTCGGCGATGCGTGACGCAACAAATGCTTTATATGATGTGTCCGACGTATTGGATGAAGTGAATGGACGGATTCCACGTTTGCGTACGGCACTTGAAAAGGCAGAAGCAGGGGTTGCGCTAGGGAAAACGGATTTAGCGAAAGCGGAGAAGTACTTCCCGGAAGCGCGTGAAACGATTGAAACGATGGCGGAGAAGATCCGTAAATTAGAAGAAGACGGCGACTTGGATAGATTATTGGATGTTCTCGCAACAGATCCTACTGGTGTTAGTAAGTTTTTCGCTGAACCGGTAGTATTGGATGAGCACCAGCTATATCCAATTCCGAACTACGGTTCCGCAATGAGCCCGTTCTATACAACGCTATCATTATGGGTCGGTGCGTTGTTAATGGTCTCCACGTTAAAAGTGGACATTCGGGAGAAAACACGGTTCAAGAGTTACCAAACGTATATTGGACGGTTAATCATCTTCGCCGGGATCGGGACGATTCAATCATTGATCGTCACGCTAGGTGAGATATTTATCATGGACGTCTATGTGGTGAATAAGCTGCCATTTGTGATATTCGGTGTGATCATTAGTGTTGTATTCGTTACTATTGTCTACACACTCGTATCCGTATTTGGTAACACTGGAAAAGTCATCGCAATTATTTTGATGGTCATGCAGCTCGGTGCGTCAGGCGGAACATTCCCGATCCAGATGGCACCCGAATTCTTCCAACGCATTTCTGCATTCATGCCGTTCACCCATGCAATCACTTTATTGCGTGAATCCATTGGGGGCATTATCTGGGCGGTGGCTTGGAAACAAATTCTCTACCTGTTCATCTATTTCGCTTTATCGCTAGGTGTGGGAATAGGATTGAAGAAATTCTTTAATAAATCGAGCGATAAGTTTATTGAGAAAGCGAAGGAAAGTAATATTGTGATGTGATGATAAATAAAGGCTGCATGGAAAGTTATTAATAACTTTTCATGCAGCCTTTTTACGTGTATCTAAACTTTATAGAATAAAATCCGTTAGAATAGCTTCATTTGTTGAGAATTATTCTTGTCATCGATTCCATTAACATAACCCATATCTCGAAATCCTTTTGATCGCTTCTTGGCCATATTTATTAGAATGGGAACCTTTTGGTCAATATAGTCATACACACGTACTTCTTGCTTTTCGGAATAGTTACGATGTAATCTTCCTACATATTGAGTAAGAAGACCTTTCCAGGAGATAGGCATAGTTAAAAATAATGCATCTAATCGAGGTAAATCAAATCCTTCACCAATATACTTGCCAGTCGCAATAATTACTAATTCATCTTCACTTGGTAAATTACGAATCATGTTCAATGCTCGTTCTTGTTCCTTTTTTGATAGTTCTCCTGAAAGAATAACAATATTTTTTGAGAAGCCCTTGAGCAAGTCATGTAGTATTTTAACATGGTTAACTCTTTCGGTTAGAATTAATGGTGTCCTACCATCTTCTAATGCTAAAAGTACGTCATCGAAAATAAGTCGATTTCGCTTATCGTCCACTGCAATTTCATTGTACATTTGCTGTATGCTTTCAGATTTAGTTTTATATGAAGTTTTTCTTTCATAGATTAGATGATGGAAAGGTCGTATGAGAGCCTGTTCTTTAGCATCAGTTTTATATAAGATTGGTCCGCATTGCATGGTGATTATTGGGTGAAGTCCATCCCTACGTGTAGGTGTAGCAGTCAGGCCATAAACATATTTTGCTCGAACCATTTTCATCAGTTTTTCTGAAGTATATGCTGATAAATGATGACATTCATCTACTATGATCTGTCCATATTGAGTAATGATAGGATTAATACCTTTAGAAGTTAGAGTTTGTATTGTTGCTACATCAATATTTCCAGTAGCTACTTGTTTTCCACCACCAAATTGTCCTATTTCCTTATGTGATAAGTTCAAGAATATTGAGAGTTGATCAATCCACTGATTTAGTAGTTGTTTTCGATTGACTATAATAAGTGTATTGACTTTTTGGTCAGCAATCAAAGCTGCGGCTGTTACTGTTTTTCCGAATCCTGTAGTGGCTGCTAGAATTCCGCTATCATTTTCTTTCAGCTGTTTTAGCGCATCCAACTGTTGTGGAGATAAAGTTCCAGAGAAGTGTGTTTCTATTGGATGACCTAAAAAGCGTTCATTTGCCCAGTCTACTTTAATACCTTTAGATGTTAGTAAATCTTGAATAGCTTGTTCGCATCCCCTAGGAAGAATTAAGTGGGTAGTAGTCTTATCGAAACTTTCAATGAGGGGAGGGATGATATAGGTAGATAATCGTTTAGCTTTTGCTTTAAAATATTCAGGATTTCCAAAAGTAGCTAAGTTTTCGAGTTGTGAAGTAAGTGAATCAGAAAGATCTTCTAGCTTGAAATGAATGCCATTCTTTTTAATGACTTTTAACGCGCTCTGCTCTTTAATAGATTTACTAATATTATTCCGTACATTAAGTAGTTTCAAATAGTTATTCATAGCATTCTCGTCTACTTTATTTAGGCAAGATAGGTATAGCCACTGATCTTCAAATGGTTTAAAGTTATCATTAACAAAAACGCTATTGCCTACATCCCGGGCATAGCGTTGTAAAGGTAATGCGATTAGGTTCCCTAAACTATTATTGTTTTTAAGGAAGTCCTGGCTTGGAAACAAACGGTCAAAAGACTTTAATTCAGCTGTTGTGTTCTTATCGACATAGTTAATAAGTGTTTTGCCAAGGGTGCGAGCTAATGAAGAAGGTAAGGCTTCTGAAAAGAAAATCCATACATGCGCTCCATTACCAGAACGAGATCTTTCAATGCTAATAGGAAGCTGAATCTTTCTGCAGATATTTACGAACGCTAATACATCGTCTTGCCAATTTTTTATCAAAGTCGACTACAAGAAACCAACAAGAGTTATCTATTAACAATGGATATAAACCGACAACGTGCTTCCCACTTAAATGGTCGTAAACAGTTTGATCGGTAAGAGGGATGAAGGCTTTATTCTTACGAGCTGGTGAATATCCGCTCTTTCCATTATCTAAATCCCATCGAGTTGCATAAACATCCATTCTACCTCGAAATAAACTTTGAAATAACTGAACCTTTTCTTGTGCGGTCGAAGTATCGGTAACTAAACTGGTAGATTCTTTAATCTGAAATGCAGGTAAATGGTTCTGTACTATCATTTTTAAGTATTTATTTTCTGTATGAAGTTTTTCTAGTTCAAGATTCAATTCTCGTTCAGACTTCTTCATAAACAATGCACCTCTTATATTTTAATTCAGTAATTCGCTATACTTAGTTTACTAAGAAAATTAGATTAAATACAAGAGGGTTTTGAATATTCAATGCAATGACTTTTTATATACAACATATAACATTAGCCACTTTACCTGTTCTCCATTAAACTCCAAACGGTTTTGATAATATCATCACACTTGACGAACAATGTACTCTCCAACACGAATGTGTTCGTAGTGCCGTCATTCAACTCTACGGTAATGCCATTCGGTACGATGCCTAATACATATGACGAATCAATATTATTGATATCCTGAATAGTAAATTCCATCGCGTCTCTTTTGAAATGCATATTTCGTGGCTGGAAAAGAAAGCGTTGATCTGTAATAAATAAATCCCCACTAACGTAATCTATGCTTTTGCGTAAATCTACCGGAATTTCATATAGGACATTTTCATTTTCATGAGAAACTATCATACCGATCTCTCCTTTATGGATAGTAACGAAGACTCCATTTCCATTTTACCTATATAAATATGTATAAACAAGTGATGTTGATTCTTTTAGCGAAGAGGTGAGTGGGGGTAGTTGCTCTATTTGATGTGGTATCCGCTCTATCGTCCGCGTTATCCGCTCTATGCGCCGCGTTATCCGCTCTATCATCCGCGCTATCCGCTCTATGCGAGATCGCGCCCGCTCTATCGGCCGTGATATTCGCTCTAACAGGGTCCGCATCCGCTCTTATCGGCCGCGTTATCCGCTCTATGCGAGCCCGCGCCCGCTCTATCGGCTGGGATATCCGCTCTATGCGAGCCCGCGCCCGCTCTATCGGCTGGGATATCCGCTCTATGCGAGCCCGCGCCCGCTCTATCAGCCGCGCTATCCGCTCTATGCGAGATCGCGCCCGCTCTATCGGCCGTGATATTCGCTCTATCAGGGTCCGCGACCGCTCTATCAGCCGCGCTATCCGCTCTATGCGAGCCCGCATCCGCTCTATCAGCCGCGTTATCCGCTCTATGCGATTCCGTGACCGCTCTATCCACCGAGTTATCCGCTCTATCACCCGCGCTATCCGCTCTATGCCAGCCCACGACCGCTCTATTTCCCTATTGACACTAAAAAACCTTGTCTGTTATCATTATGTGTAACCGGTACCACATATGAATGTGTTACCGGTTACATATCGAGAGATTGTAGGTGGAATAGTTGGCTAATATACGGGATGTCGCGCAACATGCAGGGGTTTCAGTAGCGACTGTTTCACGTTATTTAAATAATAAAGGATACATAAGTGAAGAAGCGAAACGAGTCATTGGCAAAGCCGTTGAGGAATTGAACTATGAGCCAAGCATGATCGCGCGTTCGCTCAGTACGAAGCAATCGACGTTTATTGGATTGATTGTGCCAGATATCGTCAATCCATTTTTTCCGGAACTTGCACGTGCGATAGAAGATATCGCGTTAGCTTATGGATACACTGTCATCCTATGCAATTCAGATGAAGACTTGGAAAAGGAAATTAATTATGTCCGAACGCTTCAGCAGAAATATGTAGCCGGTTTTATTGTGGCGACGAGTCATGTAGAGGCTGAACATTACACCGGTTTGGACGTTCCGATCGTAGCGATTGACCGCAGAATTCATTCGTCGATTCCGTATATTGCGACGGATAACCGCGAAGGTGCGCGCATTGGAACGGAGCATTTATTACAGAGTGGCTGTAAAAATATTCTTTGTATGCGAGGGCCATCGGGATTAGGTCCTGCAGATGATCGATTTGCTGGGTTCAATGATGCTGTGAACGGGAAAGATATAGAAACTCATATTATTGAATGTCCCTTCCATTTTGAAATAGCTGAGACGATGGTGAAGAAGGTGTTGCAAGACGTGCCGATCGATGGGATTTTTGCGAGTAGTGATGTCACCGCGGCAGGTGCAATGAAGGCTGCGTATTCTTTAGGCATACACGTACCGGATCAGCTTCAAATCGTAGGGTATGACGGAACGATGCTAGCGAGCCAATTAACACCAGGCCTAACAACGGTTGCTCAGGACTTATACAAAATTGGTGCGATGGCGGCAAGAATGCTTATTAAATTAATTGAAGGGCACGAGCTGACGGAGCGTGAAGTACTAATTCCGGCAGAGTTGCTCATTCGTGAGACGACAAGGAGTGAGACGTAATGATAACGGTCATTGGCAGTGCCAATATGGATTTGGTAGTCGGCACGGAGAATTTTCCGGATCAAGGCGAGACGGTTCTTGGAAATGTGTTCGATACGGTGCCGGGTGGAAAAGGCGCGAATCAGGCAATTGCGGCAGCGCGACTAGGTAGCGAAACGCATATGGCGGCTTGTGTAGGGAATGATATGTTCGGTACGAGTATATTGAATAATCTAGAGCAAAACAAAGTCGGTGTCACAGGTGTTCGTGTGGTTGAAGGAGCTTCCGGTATTGCGAATATTTTACTATCGGAAGGAGATAATCGGATTATCGTCGTTCCAGGCGCCAATTCTTCGTTGATGCCTAGTTATATTGACGAAATTGAGGAACTCATCAAGCGCAGTAAACTGGTGATGCTTCAATTGGAAATCCCTATCCCGACCGTTATCTATGCGTTGGCGAAATGCCAAGCACTCAATATTCCCGTGATGTTAAATCCTGCACCAGCACGAGGCTTTGAGCTGGATATGATGCCATCCATCAAGTATTTGACGCCGAATGAAACGGAATGTGAGCAGATCTTCGGCATGGATATGGTGAGTGCATTAGAAAAGTATCCGAACCGTTTAATTATTACGCTAGGTAGTGATGGTGCGCGGTTCTTTGATGGAGAAAAGCATGTGATCGTAGAGAGCTTTAAGACAAATGTCGTGGATACAACAGGCGCAGGTGATACGTTTAACGGAGCGCTTGCACATGGAATTGTAACCGGCATGGAGTTGGAACAAGCGGTTCGTTTCGCGAATGCAGCGGCATCGCTTTCCGTAGAGAAGTTTGGCGCACAAGGTGGCATGCCTTCATTTGAAGAAGTGAAAGCGCGTTTGGAGGAAAGGCGATGAAAAAGCAAGGTATGATCAATCGTGATATTGCGGCTGTGCTCGCTAAGATGGGTCACACTGATCAACTAACGATAGCCGATTGCGGTCTACCAATTCCAGAAGATGTTCCGTGTATCGATCTTTCGTATACACTCGGAAAACCTTCATTCACTGAAGTACTAACTGAACTATTACAAGACTTTCAAGTAGAAAAAGTATATATTGCTGGTGAAATAAAAGCGGAGAACTCTAAAGTATACAGTAAAATCAAAGAGTTAGAATGTCCGATAGATGAGCTGACACATGAGCAATTGAAAGAACAATCAAGTCGATCGAAAGTAATTATTCGTACAGGAGAAGCGACACCTTACGCCAATATTATCGTGCAGTCGGGCGTCATATTCTGAAAGTGGGTGAGCAGAGATGATTGCGATGAGCGGAATATCGAAAAGTTTTAATGGAAATAAAGTACTCGATAATGTGGAGTTTAATGTGGTGAAAGGTGAAATCCATGCGCTTATGGGCGAGAATGGTGCAGGGAAATCTACGATGATGAAGATTTTGACAGGGATTTATACGCGTGATTCAGGTGAGATCTACGTCAAAGGTGAGAAAGTAGAGTTCAAAAGTGCTAAAGAAGCTGAGGCTGCAGGCATTGCGGTTATTCACCAAGAGCTTAATATTTTACCTGACTTAACCGTTGCGGAGAACTTTTATTTAGGTAAAGAAAAGACTTTCGGCAAAACTGGAATTTTGAAGACGAAGGAAATGAATCGTCAAGCGGAAGAGATTCTATCGAAGTTAGGATTGAATGTGGATGCACGTACCATCACGCGTGAATTGTCTGTCGGTAAACAGCAGATTATTGAAATTGCGAAGGCGGTTTCTTCTAATGCCGAACTGATTGTGATGGATGAGCCGACTGCAGCACTGACGGATCGTGAAATCGAAACGTTATTTAAAACGGTTCGCGCATTGCAGGCAGAAGGCGTTTCATTCGTTTATATATCTCACCGCATGGAAGAGATTTTCGCGATGTGCGACCGCATTACCATTTTGCGAGACGGTCAATACGTCGGTGTGCGAAATATTAAAGATACGACGTTTGAAGAAATTGTCCAGATGATGGTCGGACGTGAATTGGGTGAACGATTCCCAGCACGTGCTTGTGAAATAGGCGATGTGAAATTGAAAGTAGAAAACCTCTCGCGCAGTGACTATTTTGAAGATGTATCATTTGAAGTGCGAAAAGGTGAAATCGTCGGTATTGCCGGATTGATGGGTGCCGGGCGTACGGAAGTGATTCAATCTATTTTCGGCTTTAAGAAGCCAACTGCAGGTAAAGTTTTCATTGATGGAAAGCATGTAGTGATTTCGAATCCTTTACAAGCGAAAAAGCTTGGGATCGGATACGTTACGGAAGACCGGAAATCTGAAGGGTTAATTCTTGAATTTTCGGTACGAGAAAATATGTGCCTGACCAATTTCAATCGTATTTCTAACTCAGGAGTCATTCAACGAACGAAAGAAAATCAGTTGTATGACACGATGTCTCAACGTCTCGGTGTTCGCACATCTGGACCTGAACAAAGCGTCAAGTCGTTGAGCGGTGGTAACCAGCAAAAGGTAGTTATCGCGA
This sequence comes from Sporosarcina ureae, assembly GCF_002109325.1. Taxonomy (GTDB): domain Bacteria; phylum Bacillota; class Bacilli; order Bacillales_A; family Planococcaceae; genus Sporosarcina; species Sporosarcina ureae_C. Next base: position 2,606,917 of record NZ_CP015348.1, read on the forward strand.
AATGGCTTGGGATTGAGCCGGATATTCTATTCTTGGATGAACCGACAAGAGGTGTCGACGTTGGAGCGAAGAAAGAAATTTACAGCATCATCAATGAGTTGGCTGAGCGTGGAGTTGCGATTGTGATGATTTCATCTGAACTACCAGAAGTGATCGGTATGGCAGACCGCGTGCTCGTTATGCACGAAGGCCAGTTGATGGCCAACTTGCCAAAAGAAGAAATGACACAGGAACGGATTATGCATTTTGCAACAGGAGGTGACAAAGTTGTCCAAAACTAATATGAAATCGTCCATACAGAAATTGGGGCCGGTCATTGGTTTACTTTTGATCATTGTCATTATTTCAGTTATGAGTCCAAGCTTTTTAACGTTGAACAACTTGTTCAACGTATTGCGTCAAGTTTCAATTAACGCCTTGATTGCGTTCGGGATGACGTTTGTCATTTTGACAGGCGGAATCGATTTGTCGGTCGGATCGATTCTCGCGCTAACGGGTGCTGTAACAGCCGGCATGATGTCGGGCGGTATGGATCCGATTTTGGCTATGCTACTCGGAGTATTATTAGGTGTTCTGCTCGGTGCAATTAACGGATTGATCATTGCGAAAGGTAAGGTCGCACCATTTATTGCAACGCTTGCGACTATGACCATTTTCCGCGGATTAACGTTGGTCTATACTGAAGGCCGACCGATTTCAGGACTTGGTGATTCATTCACTTTCCAAATGCTCGGTAAAGGATATATTCTAGGTATCCCCGTTCCGGTCGTTACGATGGCTATTTCCTTTGCGGTGCTGTACTTCATATTGAAGAAAACGACGTTTGGACGCCGCGTCTATGCGGTAGGTGGCAATGAAGAAGCGTCACGTCTTTCTGGAATCAACGTCGATCGAATCAAAATTTATGTGTATTCATTGGCGGGCGGATTGACGGCCATTGCTGCATTAATTTTGACATCACGCTTGAATTCCGCGCAGCCGACAGCTGGTAATATGTTCGAACTCGATGCCATCGCTGCCGTAGTACTTGGTGGGACTAGCTTGACTGGCGGTCGTGGTTGGATTGTTGGTACATTAGTCGGTGCATTGATTATTGGTGTATTGAACAATGGTTTGAATTTGATTGGCGTATCCTCTTTCTTCCAACAGGTCGTAAAGGGTGCAGTTATATTAATCGCAGTCCTCTTGGATCGCAAAAAAACAGCATAAGGAGATGAGAAGTGTATGAAGAATATTAAATGGTTATTGCTTATGGCAGTCGTGTTCGTAATGGCAGCTTGTTCGTTGGATCAGCCGGGTTCAGAATCTTCATCTGATAACAAGGGAGATGCAGCAAAAGACGGAGACAAAGCATATAAGATCGGTCTTTCTGTATCCACGTTAAACAACCCGTTCTTCGTAACATTGAGTGACGGAGTGAAGGAGCAAGCAAAAGATTCAGGATCAGAAGTTATAGTAGTAGATGCACAAGATGACGCATCTAAACAAGCAAGTGATGTAGAAGATTTAATTCAACAAGGTGTAGATTTACTGATCATCAACCCGACAGATTCTGAAGCGGTTGTATCTGCAGTAGAATCAGCTAACAGTTCGAACATTCCGGTCATTACAGTAGACCGTAGTGCAGAAGGTGGAGAAGTAGTTTCTCACATCGCTTCGGATAATAAAGCAGGCGGCGTGTTGGCAGGAGAATATATGCTTGAGTTACTTGGCGAAGATAATGCACAAGTAGCAGAGCTTGAAGGTATCGCAGGGTCATCGGCAGCACGTGACCGTGGAGCCGGCTTTAACGAAGCGGTAGAAGGTAAAGTAAATATCGTTGCAAAACAAACAGCGAACTTTAACCGAGCAGAAGGTTTGACGGTTATGGAAAATATTTTGCAAGCAAATCCAGACATCAAAGGTGTATTTGCACATAATGATGAGATGGCGCTAGGTGCATTGGAAGCGATTCAGTCTGCTGGTAAAGATATTCTGGTAATTGGATTCGACGCTACGGACGACGCAGTCAACTCTGTTAAAGATGGCAAGTTGTCAGCGACGATTGCACAGAAGCCTGAAGAAATCGGGAAGAAGGCAATGGAAGCGGCGGTTGCTACGCTAAATGGCGAGGACGTAGAAGCGGACATTCCAGTTGAGTTAGAGTTAATTAAAGAGTAAGTATAGTTTAGAGAAGCTCCCCAGCTATCATGGCTGGGGAGCTTTTTTGCGGAAAAATATCTATTACTGCTTTGGACCTCGTTGTCTCAAAGACTACTCTACTTGGAAAAATAGATTTAATTTAAAAGTAAAAAGATTAGACTATTTGTATGTCTTTATATTCGAAATATTTACACTATGTAAAGTGAGCATAGACAAATTTGAATATATAATCAATAATAGAGCAGGAAAAGAATTATAGGCTGAAGGAGTGTTGAAATGAAAGCGTTATCAAAGTCGATTAATGCAGGTAGATTGAATGATAATCTTCAAAGTTTAGCAGAGATAGGTAAAATCGGTTCGACAGGGGTATCAAGACTCGCACATTCACCTGAAGATAAACAAGCTGTCTTACACGTTAAAAAGTATATGGATGGAATAGGATTGCATACAACAATTGATCATTTTGGAAACTTGATTGGCAGAATGGATGGATTAGCAAATGATGCGCCAGCATTAGTCATAGGCTCTCATATAGATTCACAGCCATACGGTGGAAGATATGATGGTGCGCTCGGCGTGATGGGGGCATTAGAAGTACTGGAATCTTTTTATGAAGATAAAATCATACCCGAGATCCCTATTATTTTAATTGCCTTTGCTGATGAAGAGGGTTCACGTTTCAATAAAGGATTATTTGGTGTTAGAGGCATCCTAGATAAGCTAGAAGAAGGAGAACTAGATCGTCAGGATAAGACAGGTATGACTAGGCGTGAGGCACTCATTGAATTTGGAGCGGATCCATCAAAGTTTACAGAATGTCTAATAGATACTTCAAAGATCGCAGCATTTTTAGAACTACATATTGAACAAGGGCCTGTGCTAGAAGCAAAAGATGAGCCGATTGGTATTGTGACAGGCATCTCAGGTCCGTTATGGATGACGGTTGAAATGGAGGGGCTTGCAGGACATGCTGGATCTGTTCCTATGTCGATGCGGCAAGATGCATTAGTTGGCGCTGCTAAAGTCATTGTAAAGTTAAATGAATTAGCGCAAGAAATTCCTGAGGCACCGACCGTTAGTACTGTAGGAAGCTTGCAAGTATTTCCTGATTCCCGCAATATCATTCCGGAAAAAGTTACTTTTACTGTAGACCTTCGTGATATTGATGAGAATAGACGTGATAAAATCGAGAAAGTTTTACGACAGTATATAGATGAAATTGCAGAAGAACACGGCTTGACCTATAAAATCAGTGAAGATACGAGGAACGAGCCACGATTCTGCAACGAAAACATTATGCAAATCATGCGAGAAGAAAGTAGTGAAATGGGTTTAACACCACCTGAGTTAATGAGTGGACCATTTCATGATTCACTTCAAATGTCCTATGTATGTGATTATGGAATGATTTTTGTTCGCTCCAAAGATGGTATAAGTCACAATCCAAAGGAGTATAGTTCACCAGAAGATATTGCATTAGGAGCAGAATTACTCTATAAGACCGTATTTAGAATGGCTTGTCAAAAGTAATAGATTACAAAATAAAGTATTGATGGAGGAATTCAATGAGTAGGAAAAAGTTTAATACCATTTATGTTATTACTGTTACTATCCCTTTTCTATTGCTAATATTTCCGTTGTTTGAGCTAGCTAATCGAGCAACGCCAATAGTTATGGGACTTCCCTTTTCATTCTTCTATATTATCTTAGTTATACTACTTACGTTTGTTGCAATAATCATACTGCATCAATTTGATCCAGATCGCGCGTTGGAAGAAGGTGATGAATAATGGAAAATTGGCTAATCGCATTAATCATTATGGTGGGTTACTTAGTTATTGCATTAGTAGTCGGGGTGTGGGCAGGTAAAGGGCAAGATTCCAGTTCTCTAGATGAGTTTGCTGTTGCAGGAGGTAAATTAGGGTTAATCGTTATGTGGTTCTTGATGGGTGGAGCTGTATTTAGCGCCTTCTCATTCTTAGGTGCACCAGGTTGGGCATATGAAAAAGGAGCCCCTGCTTATTATATTATCATCTATACAGCTTTTGCGATTCTTCCTTGGTATATCATCGGACCTAAGATATCTAAGATCGGTAAAAAGTTTAATTTGTATACGCTTTCATCCTTTTTGAGAATTCGATATAAAAGTAGATGGCTCGGTATTATTGTTGGTGTACTTGCTTTACTAGCATCCATACAATACTTAGCTACTCAACTGACTGGAATGGCACATATCTTTAACATCATGACTGAAGGGCGAATTCCATTTTGGCTGGGAGGACTCCTTGCATATGGCATTGTTGTTGTCTATGTAGCAACAGGAGGATTGCGTGCTGCAGCTTGGTCAGACGTATTCCAGGGACTATTGATGATTATCATTTCATGGGTCGTAGGATTGGCTATAGTAAATCAGTTGCATGATTCAGTTGGTGTGATGTTCACGAATATCGCTACAGAAACACCTGAATTTTTACAGATTGGAAAAGAAGGGTCAAATATGGGGACTATACCATTCACGACTACTATTCTAGTCTCTGTAATCGGATTTCTTATGTGGCCGCATCTATTCACAAAATCTTATGCGACAGGTCCTAGAGTCATAAAGAAAACGGTTCTGGTTTATCCGATTTTCGCATTATTCCTAGTACCACTATTGCTAGTAGGATTTGCGGCTAAAGGAATTGTAGATGCGAACTTGATTGAAAGTGCGGATCAGATTCTACCATTCTTAATCACAACTGTCATGAATTTGCCAGGCTGGGTATATGGATTAGTTGGTGCGGGTGCACTTGCTGCTGCGATGTCATCTGCTGATGCGATTACACACAATGCTACACTGGAAACGACAGATGGGATTATTCGCGCTATATTTAAAGATCTGCCTGATAAGACGGTATTGACTATCATGCGCGTAGGTGTCTTTGTAATCGGTGGATTGGCATATATTATCACGATTTTTGGTGGGCAAGGATTAATTGTCTTGCTATTAGGTGCTTATGGGGCGATCGTTCAATTCGCACCAGGTGTGTATAGTGCGTTATATTGGAGACGTGCTACCGCAGCTGGCGTCATCAGCGGACTAGTAGTGGGAGCGGCGTTGAATTTCTACTTCCAATTGGTCGCAGAATCCACACCATTTGGAATGCATGCCGGAATCATTGGATTGATTGCTAATGTGATCATCATGATAGTTGTAAGTCTATTTACGAAGACTGCTGGGAATGAAGAGGAAGACATTTATCTTCGCAGCTAACTATCATATGTTCATTTAAATTTGGAGAGGTGGCTAATTATGCACGCAGACATAGTATTTACTAATGGAGAAGTACTGACAGTTGATCAAAACGAAACTATTGCAGAAGCCGTGGCGGTGAAAGATCATATTATTGTCGCTGTAGGCAAGAACGATGAGATAGAATGTTATATTGGAGAAGAGACTAGGGTTATTGATTTGGAAGGCAAATCTCTCCTCCCAGGGTTTATAGATCCGCACTTGCACCTGACTATCTATGGAACAAACTTACTAGGTATTAGTTGTGCAAGTCCTGACATTCATTCCTTGGAAGATTTGTTTGCTGAAATTAAAAAACGTGCTACATCCACTCCTAAGGGTGAATGGATTCGTGTGACGAGTTTTAATGAAAGTGCTGTGAAGGAGGAGCGTTTTCCTACTATACAGGAGCTTGACGCGATTTCCACTGAACATCCAATAGTGATTATTAGAGTATGTAATCATACGTCTATTGCAAATAGCAAAGCAATGGAGCTTGCAGGGATTACAAGAGAAACTGTGAATCCAGCTGGCGGAGAAATAGAACGAGATTCATCAGGTGACTTGACAGGGAAAATGATTGAAAACGCACATATGCAATTATTCAGCGTAGCAGATTATAGCGAAGAGGAAATTGCACAAGGACTAAAGCTAGCATCACAAGTATTCGTGGAATCTGGTATCACTAGTCTCCATGACGCAGGCAGCTACGGATGGGGACCGGATATTTTACAATTGATTAAAAAAGCAATAGATTCTGGCGATGTGAAAAACAGAGTCTATACTCTCATTGGTTCATTGACGGATTCGGAGTCTTTCGTTCGACATATGATCGATGAAGGAGCGGTAACTGGAGATGGCGATGAGTGGCTCAAAATTGGACCGGCTAAACTCTTTACAGATGGCAGTAGTACAGGACCAACATTAGCCACTCGCGAGCCATACGATAGTGATCCAACAGATACAGGCATACTGTATTATGAACAGGATAGAATGAATGAAATACTTGGGGAAGCACATCGCAAAGGTTATCAAATCACTGCTCACGCTCAAGGAGATAGAGCGATTGAAATGTTGCTGAACTGTATAGAAAATGCATTAAATGAAAATCCGCGTTCTGATCACCGCCACCGCATTGAACATGCGGGGATTGCGAGCCCTGATCTTCAAGATCGAATGAAGGAATTAGGAGTTGTCATTATTCCTAATCCAGCTTTCATCTACGCGAATGGTGATTCCTATATTAAAAACTTTGGGGATCGTGTAAATGTAATGTATCCCGCAAATGATTACTTAGAAAAAGGAATTCCATTTGCATTCGCTTCTGATACACCAGTAGTAGATCATAATCCACTTATTGGCATCCATGCAGCTGTCAATAGAAAATCTATTTCAGGACAGGATGTAGGAGTCAGCCAACGAGTAAGTGTGCAAGATGCGATAAAGGCCTATACCTATATGGGGGCCTATGCTAGTTTTGATGAAAAAATAAAAGGTAGTATAGAAGTCGGGAAATTAGCTGATTTGGTTATATTGGATGAAAGTATACTTTCATTGGATACAGAAAGAATCAAAGATGTGTCCGTGGTCATGACGATTATCGATGGGGTAGTCGAGTATGAAAAGCCCCTTAGCCATGTGAAATAAGAAGTAACTTCAATTTTATAATTAATGTACGCAACAAAATGAGGACTATAGAAAGCTCTTTTATGAAGGGGCTACTCTATAGTCCTTTTTTATGTGTAACTACTTACAGAATATCCATGAATTACAAAACATCTAATCTCTATTGATATTTCATTACACTATGTCCAATGTGTTACAGCTGATTTACAAATATAATAGATTAAATAGTCTGATAACATTTACGGATCTAATGAGGAGGTGAAAATATGCTTGGATTTCCTGCTGAAACATTTTGGTGGTTTGTACCATGGCCTTTTATTTGGGTAGGATTGGCTGTAATCATATACTTTAAATTAAAGCGAGAAGATGATTTAGAAGATGAAATGGACGAACATGAAAAACAACAACAAAATATGCAGTAACAATGGGGGGATTCAATGAGTATCGATGGGATTATTTTTATTATCTATCTAGGTGTTCTATTAACGATTGGTTTATGGTTTTCCAGAAAATCAGCATCCTCAACAGAACAATATTTACTTGGCGGTCGTTCTCTAGGGCCTGCTGTTACTGCAATGACAATGCAAACGACTGCGATGAGTGGATTCATGTTTATGGGTGCTCCTGCTATGGCCTTTAAATACGGCTGGTATGCTATTTGGTACGCTATTGGTGATGCGGGTGGATCCATCATCAACCTATCCGTTTTAGGTAAACGGATGAGAAGAATGTCTGAAATTATGGGAGCGCTTTCACCGATTGAATATTTAGAGAAACGCTTTGAAAGTCCGAGCGTTCGTGTAGTAGGATCGATTATCTCCATCGTCTTTTTATTCGGTTATGTTTGCGCTCAGTTTATTGCAGCTGGAAAGGCTATGGCTACATTAACAGGTTTCACGTACGAACTATCATTAATTATCGGGATTAGCGTCATTATTGTCTACACGGTAGCTGGAGGTTATTTAGCTGTTGCGTATACCTCATTTGTACAAGGATTAATTATGGTGTTTGGCGTTGTAGGCATCGGTTTTCTTGCGTATTTTCATGTAGGGGGATTAACTGGATTGAACGTTGCCTTAAAAGCTATTGATCCTACCTACTTGAGTATCTGGGGTAAAGGTTTGGCATATTATGGGCAATGGGGAATGGTGATTGGTGCAATCCTTATCTATTCTATAGGCTATATGGGACTCCCACACGTAGTCGTTCGCCATATGTCTATGAAGAGTACGAAAACAGTAAAAGGAGCAGTCATGATCAGTGCTATTTGGAACCAATTTTTCATTTTCGTTCCTTATATTTTAGGATTGATCGGTATCATTTTGCTTCCTACAATTGCAGATCCTGAAATGATTATTACTGAACTGGCCTATACGTTATTCCCAGGAATCTTTGCAGCATTATTGCTTTCGGCAATTATGTCTGCTGTTATGTCCACTGCAGATTCTATCTTGATGCAAGCGGGATCTATTCTTTCGCGTGACGTGTATCAACGGTTCATCAACAAGAATGCTAGTCAAAAAACTATGATTCTCGTATCCAGACTGTGTATTTTAATGGGAGGTATTGTAGGTGTAATTGTAGCGATCTATGAGCCGCCATCGGTATTTGCATTAGTTCTGTTTGCGTTCGGTACACTAGGAAATGCTTTCTTAGTTCCATATGTTTCATCCGTCTACTATAAAAAAGCTAATTATATAGGCTGCTTATCTGCCATGATCGGTGGAGCGATGACAAATATTATTTGGACTTCCATGTCATTGGAAACATCGACTGGACTTCATCCGTTTTTGGCAGGTCTAATTGTATCGATTCTAGGTATGATGATTGGAAGTCAATTTGGTCGACAGCCTTCAGAAGAAGTACAAGAAGCATTTGAACAGTCTAGAAAAAAACGCTATTTTTCAAAGGAGTTTGATCGCAACATCACACGCGATCTGGCGCCAGAGGCAAGTAATGTATCTAAGTTTTTGATGAACGATAAATATTTCGCGGGAGTAGATAGTTATGAGCACCCTGTTAGTACAAGAAATTGATTTCTCGGAAGAAGAAGTATTGCTTGGGTTGCAACAGTATGAAAAACAAACGCTGTTTCACATTCAAGATTTAATTTACTATCCCTATTACTTCTTTGAATATCAAGTAAGCGCAAAAAGTTTGCTGAAGTTTAAGGGGAAAGTAGCCTGTACGGTAGACGCACTTGGTGGAAGAGGGTCACTTGTAGACGTCAAACCTATGTTCTTTGACCGGACAGTAGAAACTGGAAGAATTCCTCAGCCTGTCATTGCAGAGGAAGATGCCATTAGTATAGCGGAGCGATTTGTTTTTGATAATGCTTCCTCAAAAGCAAAATTCGTAACAATGCCTAAAATCATAGAAGTACAAAGAAATCTTTTTTATCGCCCTTTTTGGTTGACGGATTTCAAGTTGCCGAATAATAAGCAAGGACAACTTATTGTAGATGCAGTTAGCGGTAGTTATCATCCATTATGATGCAGGATAGAACTAAATAAACTAGCTCTTATTGCAGGGGGAAGTAGTAGTTCTTGAATACGAAGAGATATCATGCACTTACAGCCACTACTTGTATAGTCCAGGAAGTAGCAGCTGTAAGTTATATTAATCATTTTTGACTAAAATTTGTTTGGCCATAATAGCCACTTCGAGCGCAATGCGATTTAGGGGAGACATGAAATTCGGACCAAGTATCGTTTCGATTTTTTCCAGTCGGTGATATAGCGTTTGCCGAACAATAAAGAGACGATCTGCCGTTTCTTTTTTTGAGCCTCCACACTCAAGATAAATACGTAGAGTTTCAAATAACTCACTGTCTGTTTTAGTGTCATAGTCAATTAAAGATTGGAGATAATCTTCTACATAGTGATCAAGGTATCCTTCATCTTTAATCAATAGAAGCAATCTATAAATACCTAAGTCTTCATAGTAATCACTTTCAAATGAAAAACTTTGCTTAATATCCACTACTTTTTTGGCTTCCATATAGCCAGTTGGAATCTTTGAAGGGTCTTGGTGTACAGAGCTAATACCAAATTTATACGTACGACCGTTAGAGAAAGCATTATCATCCGTACTCTGGATCTGCTTGATTAGCTGAGTGAAGCGATTTGTATCTTTTATACGCTGATCGGATGCAATGAAGGAGGCAACGATTGTGATTTCATTTTTACTAACTGTAAGAGCGGGGAAAATACTGTGTCGCTTACAAAGTGAACGAATGATCATAGCCTGCTGCGAACGGATTTCTTCCCAATTATAGTCATCTATTACGGAGTCATGAGTATCCATTTGAATCATTAAAATACGATAATGTGTATTACGACTTTTCGTTGGTAAATAAAATTGATAATCCTCTTGTTCTACTGAACGACCATGTAGTAAATTACGAACAAATTCATCTTCATAATGTTGGTTTCTCTCTTGTATAGTACGATTTCGAAGTAATATTTGCGCAATGGCTAGAGAGGCTCGATCTAAAATTAAATAAATAAAGTCATCAGCCAGCGATTGTGGTAGATGTAAACACAGATAACCTAAGTCTTGGCCTAAACCACTTGTTGACAGCAGTGCGAATGGTTCTCCGTTTACCATGTATACGTCGTGCTCAAAAGTTTCTGTACGATTATCATTTAAGAAACGCTGCAGATCATCTTTCCAAGTTTTTGATTCAATAGGGTAATAATAGGATCTTTCATCGTCAGAAATAAACAACACATCTTGTTTAAAATGCACTTGTAACTCTTGTAAGATTTTTAAGATTCCATTAGGCATTAAGCTTAACTCATTAAATTTCCTAGATAGTGTATCGATTTTTGAAAGCATCTCATAATGCCGATTAATGATTACTGTATGCAAGTCTTGTGAAATATCAACAAATTTTACAGACTTCTCAAAAATAATGATAGGAAAGTTTTGATCATCGGCAAAGTCAATAATATCCTGCTGCACCTCACTAAGGTGAACTCCAATTTCAACACATAGACATGCCACATTCAATTCAATTAACTGTTTTATATAGTGTAATTGTGTTTCTGTATCAAGCTGTAAATGTATGCCCGTTGTTAAAATGATTTCACCTCCGTTGACCAATGAGCTGAAATCGCTTACTTCGAGTATGTGTGACCATCTAACTTGACGATCTAAGCCGTTTTTTCCTGCTAAGAGTCTTGCATGCTTAAAGGTGTCGCGGGCAAGGACGTCTTGAACAGTCAAAGAATGTTCGTTCATCATTACAGACCTCCATAACGTAAAAAAATACTTGGAACAATGTTACACAATGTAAAATGAAAGTTATTAGAATAGTCGTTAAACTATAGATAGTAGCTTAGCTCAAGTCTTGCTCTAAAGCAAGGTTAGAAGAAGGGGAGGAAGAAAAATGAATACATTGGTTGTAGAAAAGAAAGCGCTTTCTAATTTTATTAATGGACAATGGGTAAAATCACTCACGGATAAATATGAAGAGGTGCCAAATCCTGCCACAGGCGAAATTATTGCGGAAGTACCCGTTTCAACTGCGGAAGATCTACAAGTTGCCGTAGATGCAGCCAAAAAAGCTTTTTCTTCATGGAAGAAAGTTGCGGTACCGCAAAGGGCTCGTATTCTATTTAAGTATCAGCAACTTCTTGTGGCTCATTGGGAGGAGCTGGCACAACTAATTACAATAGAGAATGGAAAAAACTATGCAGAAGCTTATGGAGAAGTTCTGCGTGGGATTGAGTGTGTGGAATTTGCTTCAGGGGCACCAACCTTGATGATGGGTTACCAACTACCCGATATTGCTACCAACATTGAATCGGGTATGTATCGCTATCCTTTAGGCGTTGTCGGGGGGATTACACCGTTTAACTTCCCCATGATGGTTCCTTGCTGGATGTTCCCACTTGCCATTGCAGCAGGTAATACATTCATTTTGAAACCTTCAGAGCGTACACCTCTATTAGCGAATAGATTAGCAGAGTTATTAACGGAAGCGGGACTACCAGATGGAGTTTTCAATATCGTTCATGGAGCACATGATATCGTTAACGGAATTTTAAGCCATCCAGACATACCAGCAGTTTCATTTGTAGGATCACAACCGGTTGCAGAGTATGTATATAAAACAGGAACTGCTCATGGTAAGCGCGTTCAAGCACTAGCAGGCGCTAAGAACCATTCGATTGTTATGCCGGATGCAAATATGGATTTAACAGTTACGAATATTACTAATGCGGCATTTGGTTCTGCTGGTGAAAGATGTATGGCTGCTGCTGTCGTAGTCGCAGTTGGAGATATTGCTGACGAACTTGTGAAACGATTAGTTGAAGAGGCAAATAATATGACGATTGGAAATGGTTTGGAAGAAGGAGTGTTCCTTGGACCTGTTATTCGTGAGTCGCATAAAGATAAGACACTTTCTTACATCGAAGCAGGTATTGAAGAGGGCGCTAATCTCGTTCGTGATGGCCGTGGCGATCAATCTACTTCAGAAGGCGGCTATTTCGTAGGACCGACAATATTTGAAGGCGTTACGACCGAAATGCGAATTTGGAAGGAAGAAATCTTCGCGCCGGTACTCTCGGTGATCAGAGTAGAGACATTAGACGAAGCGATTCAACTTACAAATGAGTCAGATTTCGCGAATGGTGCTTGTTTGTACACAGATAGCTCGAAGGCTATTCGTCAATTCCGAGAAGAAATCGACGCAGGAATGCTCGGTATTAATCTAGGTGTACCAGCGCCTATGGCATTCTTCCCATTCTCTGGCTATAAGAAGTCATTTTACGGCGATTTGCATGCAAACGGCCGTGATGGAATTGAATTCTACACACGCAAGAAAATGTTGACTGCACGTCATGAATATTGAGAAAAGGGAGGAACGCATATTGAAAACTATACATGAACAGGATCAAAATAATAAACAGTCATTGACAGAACAAAATCGAGATAAAGTATGGCATCATATTTCTGCTTATAATGAAAAGAATCCACCGATGATTATTGAGAGTGGAGACAATGCATGGATTACAGATCATAAAGGAAATCGTTATTTAGATGGCATGTCAGGATTATGGTGTGTGAATGTCGGTTACGGAAGAGAAGAAATTGCAAAAGTTGCATATGAGCAAATGAAAAAACTAGCATATGTTCCGATGACACAAAGCCATGAACCGGCCATTCAACTTGCTGCTAAATTAAATGAAATGTTGGGAGACGACTATAAAATCTTCTATTCTAATAGTGGATCGGATGCGAATGAAGTAGCATTTAAACTAGTACGTCAATACCATCAGCAAAATGGGCAACCATCCCGATATAAATTCCTTTCCCGCTATCGTGCGTATCACGGAAGTTCAATGGGTGCATTATCTGCTACAGGCCAAGCACTTCGAAAGTATAAGTATGAACCACTAGTGCCAGGATTCTTGCATGTAGCGCCTCCGGATAACTATCGAAAACCAGAAGGGATTTCGGTGGAAGAATACAATATCCAGCGTGCTTTAGAGCTTGAAGAAAAGATTATTTGGGAGCAAAAAGAGACAATCGCAGGAATCATTATGGAGCCACTTATTACAGGTGGTGGGATTTTGATTCCACACCCGATCTACTTAGAGAAGGTGCAAGAGATCTGTACACGCCATGGCGTTCTATTAATTATCGACGAAGTAATTTGCGGATTTGGGCGTACTGGAAAAGCATTTGGACACCAACACTTCAAGGTAAAACCTGATATTGTGACGATGGCAAAAGGTTTGACTAGCGCATACTTACCGCTATCAGTTACCGCAATCCGAAAAGATATTTATGAAAAGTTCGATACGGGCGAAGAGCATAGTCATTTGCGCCATGTGAATACATTTGGAGGCAATCCGGCAGCTTGTGCAGTCGCACTAAAGAACTTAGAAATTTTGGAACGTGAAGACTTAATCAATCGTTCTGCTGAACTTGGCGATCGTTTGTCGGATGAGCTAGCTAGTTTGAAAGATCACCCGTATGTGGGAGACATCAGAAGTCTTGGATTCTTAATGGGTATTGAGATGGTAGAAGACAAAAAAACAAAAGAGCCTGCTTCAAATGCTCGTATTACAAAAATCATTGGAGAGTGTAAGGCGAACGGACTCATTGTTGGCCGAAACGGCGAAACAGTAGAAGGTTTCAATAACGTGCTTGCACTATGCCCGCCACTTTCCTGCACAGATGAAGACTTTGACTTTATTGTATCTGTTATTAAAAAAGTATTTAAAGAGAATGAGTAAATAGCGAGTCTATCCTTTGCGTGCATAAAGAAGTACCTCTTGTCTACTTGATGTAGTGAGCAGCTAGAGGTGCTTCTTCTATGCAATACTTTCTATTTCTTTATTAGCGTTATAACAGCCGAAAACTACGTAATGTTTATCTTTTATTCGAGGAGGAATGAGCATGTTAATTGGTGTACCGAAGGAAATTAAAAATAATGAAAATCGGGTAGCGATGACTCCGGCAGGCGTTTTCACACTTTGTACGTCAGGCCATGAAGTACTTATTGAAACGGGAGCGGGTCTAGGATCTAGTTTTACAGATGAGAGCTACGTTGAAGCAGGGGCTAAAATTGTCCAGACAGCAGAAGAAGCGTGGAATGTAGACATGGTGATGAAAGTAAAGGAACCGATCGCTTCTGAATACCGCTTTTTCCGCAAAGGATTAATACTGTTCACGTATTTACATTTGGCATCTGAAGTAGAGTTGACGAATGCACTCCTTGAAAATGAAGTAGTAGGTCTTGCTTATGAAACGGTTCAGCTACCTAATCATTCATTACCTCTGCTCGCTCCAATGAGTGAAGTGGCTGGAAGGATGGCTACACAAATTGGCGCTCAGTATCTTGAGAAAACAAAAGGTGGAAAAGGTGTTCTACTAGCTGGCGTGCCTGGTGTGTCTCGTGGAAAAGTCGTAGTGATTGGTGGAGGGCAGGCGGGTGCTAACGCGGCTCGTATTGCTGTGGGCATGGGTGCTCACGTAACGGTTCTAGATCTATCAGTCGATCGTTTACGTCATTTGGATGAAATTTTCGGTAATAGTATACAGACACTCGTTTCCAATCCATTTAATATCTCAGAATCTGTTAGAGAAGCAGATCTGGTGATAGGGGCAGTACTCATTCCAGGAGCCAAAGCACCTAAGCTTGTATCTGAAGAAGCGGTTCAATCGATGAAACCTGGATCCGTTTTAGTGGATATTGCCATCGATCAAGGAGGCATTTTTGAAACGTCAGATCGAGTGACAACACATGATGATCCTATCTACGTTAAGCATGATGTAGTGCATTATGCAGTTGCTAATATGCCAGGTGCTGTGCCACAAACATCTACTATGGCATTGACTAATGTCACGGTTCCTTATGCACTCCAAATTGCTAATAAAGGGTTTAAGCAAGCGCTTCTAGATAATGAAGCACTACGTAAAGGGTTAAATACAGTGAATGGAAACGTAACATACAAAGCAGTGGCTGAAGCGCAGGATCTGCAGTATGTATCTGCAGAATCTATTCTTGAAAACAGTGATTTAGTTACAAGTGTATGAAATGAACACGTCATGTTAGTAAACGAAATAATATAAGTCGTAATAGAAAAACCACTTACTTGAAACACACTTTAGAAATGAAGTGTGTTTCAAGTGAAGTGGCTTTTTGTGTCTATCAAAGTATTGCGGAGATAGTTGTTTTATTTAATAAGATTTCTAGTAACATCCTGTATAATTATCGAAAAGGGAGGTTACTAGAATTGAAAAACATGACAAAACATATCACAACTACTGCAATCGCCTTTCTGGTTACGTTTTCCTTGATGTTCGTAGCCGAAGCTGCAACTTGGCCGGATCATTCGCCCAATCAGGAGCCGGACAAGTCTTGGACGATCACGTTCAATAAACCGGTAAAGCGTGAAACAGTGCCAAGCTCGATTTATATCACAGATTCTCAAGGGAAAATACAGGAGAATGTGCTGTCCTATTCTGACAAAGATCAAAAAATACATATTGCACCGCCTGTAGGCAATTACCGTTACGGTGAACACTATACATTGGTTATCACTCAAGCCGTAGAAAACACGGACGGCCAATCATTAAAATCACCGATTACGAAGACGTTTTCGATCAAAGCAGGGGTAACCTATGATCTAGCGAATGTACAAGCCAATGGTACAACATCCATTATAGAAAGATTGCCAAGTTTTGAAGCTGCTGCAAATCGTATGAATAACAATCAAGTGGTATTGTTACAAAATAAGATTATTCATATGCCAGCAGGACTTGTCTCGACTGTAGCATATGGAGGGAGTTCATTGACGATTTTATATGCCAATGAAGCGTTAACTATACAAGAAACGTATGTACCAGCTGACACGGAGCTTCTTTACGTTGATTCAACAGCGAAATCTGTGAAGGTTGAACTGGCGGGAAGAAACTTCTACATTAAACCACAAAATGCGAGGCTATTGCCAAGTCAAACGGTGACGGATCGCACGTACTACAAAGTGTCGAAAGGTTCGCTCTATCACTTCATTTATTCACATAACGCCAAAAAATTTGCTTCATATGAAATGGGCGCGGCACCACGTTTCATGCAAGAGGGTGCCAAGTATTATAGCACGGACGGAAGCCATTTCCATGATGTGGTAGGCACAGCGGTCGGTACAGCCCATCAGTACTTCCAATACTTGCCGATGCGCAGTATGACACGCTATACAGCAGAAGAACTTGATGCGTATATTATGGATCAGTTAAGAAGACTTGAAAATGCCAACCCGCAACCTACGATCTACAAAAATGCGACGACAAGAAGCAAGTTGATTGGGATGGGGGCGGAGTTGAAGCGTATAGAACGAGAAAGTCATATTAACGCGATGCATATCCTTGCGCTGGCACAGCATGAAAGCCAATATGGGCTTAGTTCATACGCACTGAATTATAATAACTTATTCGGTATGTATGTGACGGATGATAATCCACAAAATAAATATTTTGCTTCTGTAAGTAAGAACATCCAGGAACTTGTCGATTCATTTTTGAATAGAAACTACTTACCACCAGGTGCCAAATATGCGAATGGAACGAATTTCGGCAATAAAGCAATCGGCATGAACGTCAAGTACGCGTCCGATCCGTATTGGGGCTCTAAAATTGGAGGCCATTTGTATCGGATGGATCGCTCGATGGGTGGGAAAGAGATGGCCAATCAGTTGAAGATTGGTTTGACGAATGAGGTTAAACTCAATGTTCGTCAAGATCCTAACACTAGCAGAGCTGAAGTTTATCAATATGCAAAGATTGGTATGCCATTGATTATTAACAACGATCAATTGCCTGAAAGCCCTTGGATTCAAATTCGATCAGATCTAGCACCGTATGATGTGTTGTATGTACATGGAAGTTATGTAGATCGATTGAAATGGGAATGAAGCAGAAGTTCAAATGGATATAAGAGGAACAAAGCGAGTGGCTACGGATACAGCAGATTGCACTGACGAAAAAACAGTGAGAACACAAGGCTATTGACCTTTTAGGTTAATAGCTTGTTTTTGTGTCTAATTAAATAGAATTTTACAAAAACTAG
Organism: Sporosarcina ureae; assembly: GCF_002109325.1. Taxonomy (GTDB): domain Bacteria; phylum Bacillota; class Bacilli; order Bacillales_A; family Planococcaceae; genus Sporosarcina; species Sporosarcina ureae_C. Next base: position 2,624,541 of record NZ_CP015348.1, read on the forward strand.
ATATGTAGTATACTATAGGTAATAAATGGCTAATAGAAAGGGAGGGATTGGTGTGGCCTATACAGTACCTGAAACTATTAGATCGAGTGCAACGGCAGGAGAGCGTCTGCTATTTCGGACATTGAAGAACTATTTGCCTGACGATTATATTGTATATTACGAACCAGAAATACGTGGTAAGCGACCGGACTTCGTAGTGATTGGACCGGATCTCGGTATTCTAGTTCTCGAAGTGAAAGACTATACGAAAAACACGTTGTATCAGCTGGATCGTGATGAATGGACACTGATTAATTCAAACGGTGAACAAGTTAAAACGAAGAGTCCGCAGAAACAAGCAAGGGAGAATGCTTTTCTATTAGTAGATCTTTTGAAGAAAGATGGGAATCTTGTACAAACTGAGGGCAAGTATCAATCACAGTTGAAGTTTCCGTATGGTTTTGGAACAGTTTTCACGCGCCTTCATCAGAAAGACTTTCTTGAACTTGGTCTGTATGGCGTCATCGAACCTCACCTTTCGCTAACACGGGATGAAATGGATCCTGAACACGAGGCGTTTACAGAAGAGAATTTAATGGAAAAGATTGCGGAAATGTTTGTCGTTCCGTATCGATTGCGTGAACCGCTCGGTAAAGATGACATTGATGCGATACGTTATCATCTGTTTCCAGAAGTGCGAATTAGTGCTGAATTCAAGCAGCCTTCTCCGCATCAAGACCAATTATTGCTGTCGCTACATGACATTAAGACGATGGATTTGCATCAGGAAAATATGGCTAAGCAAATTGGTGACAAGAATAGGTTGATTCGTGGTGTGGCGGGAAGCGGAAAAACGCTCATATTGGCTAGTCGTGCAAAGTTGCTTTCGAGAGAGCATCCTGACTGGAAGATACTCATTCTCTGTTACAACATTTCATTGGCAAGAAATATTGAACACATGGTGCATCATATGATGAATGAGCCCGATTCACTGTTCGACTTTGACTTCACAAAAGAAGAAACCCACACAAAAAGAGCCAAGCATTTGATTCAAGTCCGGAATTTCCACAGCTGGTTGCGCAATGATTTGCGTATATCAGAAGCTACTATTCCTATGATGCTGGAGAAGTTAAAGCAGGGCGAAGCGATCTTGCCGAAGTACGATGCCATCATGATCGATGAAGGACAGGATTTCGACGCGGACTGGTTCAAACTGGTCAGCGAATTATTAAATCCTGATACCAAATCATTACTTCTTGTAGAAGACCGTGCGCAGTCCATTTATAAGCGAGGACGTTCGTATTTACAAGACACGGGTCTCGACTTCAGAGGACGCTCCAAAGTATTGAGCATTAATTACCGCAACACTGCACAGATCGTGTCGTTCGCATGGGCTTTCTATCAGCAACACTCTGTGCTAAAAAATAAAGTTGTCAGTAAAGAGTTCGAAGGCGATATCATTGCCCCACAAAGCACACGTAGGAAAGGCTATGAACCTGCGATTGTCCGCGTTGATAGTTTCAGGCGAGAAGCTGTGATCGTCGCCAAGCAAATTGCCAAACTACATCGTGAGCGGAAGTTGCCTTTATCTGAAATATTGATTCTGTACCGAGTTAAACGATTTTCAGGGCTAGACTATATCGCGCTGTTAAAAAGCGCATTGGAGCAAGAAGATATACCGTACTATTGGATCGCAGAAAACAGTGACTCAAAACGCAACTTTGATATCGATCACGAAAGCGTCAAAATTAGTACGATCGAAAGCAGTAAGGGCTTAGACTTTCAGGCGGTGTTTATCGTCAGCGCGAATAATATTCCATTTGCTTTGGAAGAAGATATCGAGCGTGAAGCATCGCTACTATATATAGGCATGACACGAGCGAAGGAGTATTTGTGTATTTCCTATTCAGGGGAATCCGAATTTACTGCGTACTTTGATAAAGTGTTGGAGGACCGGAAGAAAGAGGAAGGACCGGATGTAATTGAACAGTCGAAATAATACACAGCCATCTACCCTGATTGATAACTAATCAGCGAAGATGGCTTTTTTCTATGATACGATAGAAAGAAAACTTTCTAGGAGGTCGAACGCATGAATAACACCCCAAAAACACATGTCCTGATTTACGGAGATATTTTCGTGGACTATATTGCAACAGACAAAACCAACACGAAATTCAAGACGTTCCTCGGAGGTGCTACAATCAATGTGGCGGCAGGAGTTTCGCGCCTGGGTGCCAACTCTTCATTAATTACTGTAATCGGCGAAGATGAAGACTCGAACTTCGCAGTAAATGAACTGGAGACTGAAGGCGTCGATTTAACATATGCTTTACGATCTCCTAAGAAAAAAGTAAATCGTGTTTACGTTCATCTAACGCCAGAACGTGACCGTGTATTCGCGAACTATATAGATGACACGCCTGATCTACAGGTACAACCGAGCGACCTGGATGAACAGGCTTTCCGAAAGGCTTCCATATTACATATTTGCTCGGGTACAATGTTTCACCCGACCGCTCTAGCTACTACTAAAAGGGCTGTTGAATTAGCAAAGGCGAATGACGTGTATCTTTCACTAGATACTAATGTGAGACCACTTCGCTGGGAGAATGAAGACATATGTCGCAGTACGATTTTGTCATTTTTACATCAGACAGATTTGCTGAAATTAACGGAAGAAGAGCTAGCTTTTCTCATGAAGGAAACAGATGTGCAAAAAGCGCTGGCTGGACTTGCTGTATATAATATTCCTGTAGTTATGATGACGATGGGAGAACTGGGGACGCTTGCAGTAATTGAAGGCAAGCAACATCATGTAGGAGTCGTGCCAATTGAGCCGGTCGATACGACAGGTGCGGGGGATGCATTCATTGCGGGCGTACTTCGTGGACTTCATTTGCATGGTAAGCCAAATAATTTAGAAGAAATGCTGGATTATATACGTTTTGGCAATAAAATGGGAGCGTTATGCGCGATGAAATCAGGAGCTCTTTCTGCAATGCCATATGCGGATGAATTGGGCGAGTTAGAATAGGCCATTGTTCTGGAGGCCGCGCTCTATCAATCGGCTTAATCGCTCTATCGTGGCCCGTCAGTGCTCTATCCAGACCGCTATCCGCTCTATCGAAACCCATCACCGCTCTATGCTGTATTTTATCCGCTCTATGGCACTAGCCAACCGCTCATAGAAAAAACCACGCCTTGGTCAACAGAAAAAAGCAGCCTCGCCTTAAACCATGTGCTACAGTATTGATTTCTTCAGTCTATATTACTGTTAACGGTTAATATATAAGAAGATAAAGACTAAAGGAACAATGACTTCATTCGTACTATAACCTCGTTTGTAAAGCGTGGTGTTTCATAGTACTATGACGAAAAGGTAACGAATAAGGAAGGTGAGATGTATTATGCCGAACAGTACAAAGGAAATAAAAGTTGCAGCAACTCCGCAACAAGTATGGAGTTTTCTCATAGATGTAGACCAGTGGGCACCACTGATCCCAGGCTATATTGAACATGAGAAGAGTAATGATCAGCAATTCAAATGGAAGTTCCGAGCAGATCTTGGTGTGATACAAAAGAATATTGTCATGCAAGTGGATATTACAGAACAAGCCGAACATTCAAAAGTAGCGTTTACTCTAGAAGGTCTGAATGAAAATCTAGAAGGGAACGGAAGCTTTCAAGTAGAAGATGCAATAGATGCAACAAGTCTCATAGGTTATCTGGATATTACAGGTAAAGGGATGATGGGATCTGTTATGAATTCCATGATGAAAACGTATGTACCGGAAACAGTAAATGCGTTGACCGACGCAATTAGTGAAAAAATTAGCCAGACAGAATAAAAAAATGTACACAGTTACGCTGTGTACATTTTTTATTGCTTTCACGAACTATATTTAATTGTACAAATATCTTCTACATCAATCTCTTCTACTTCTGGTTCTCCAAATGGCTGAAAGTGAACGGTACGTCTTTTTCGGTCGAACTGTAAGTAATAACCGTTATGCTGTATCCCTCTCGACTCCTTTAATGTTATCTCCACAGGTGCTCCCATGGGTAAATCGACAAGTATATGGACGATCTTTCTTTGGTCATAACAACGCGCTTTTCGTTTTGAAATATTGGGTGATTCGTAATCATTGTAAGGTCTGTACTTCCTGGATGACATATTTTTATGCACCTCCCTCTCTCTTTAGCGTATGTGAAAATTCGCCTGAGAACTGTGCCGCTTCATTGGATAGGAACAATAAGAAAGGATTTAATTCTGTGAAGTGAAATATTGCATTACAAAATAGGGAGTAGCTTATAAATGTGATTCTTTGTGTGATTGCCCTATCACGCTGGAAAGGATTACTGTATTCAGCCTACAAAACAAAATGATGCTATTCCATAACGAGTGCATGCCTTTTGTATTAGTCCATATGATATAATAAAAGCGGTATTTCATTCAGGTAAATTAGGGAATGGAAGAGGGGGAACCGTATGTACTGTCCAAAATGTGGTCATAAAAATACTGACGAAGCAAACTTTTGTGGGGGCTGTGGCAAGGCGATGCACGGGTCTAATAAAAATAAACCACTTCTTGCAATAGTCTTGGCTTTACTAATTGGTGGAGCTGGTTATGGCTATGCAACGGACTGGAGTTTTGAGTGGCCGAAAGAGACAGTAGCCTCCACTAAAGCAGAAGATAGTAGCGAAAGTGAAAAGGAATTACGAATAAAAAAAGCACCAACTGTTGTCAATGAAACAAAGAAACAAGCTAAAGATAAAACGCAATTGATCAAAGAATCGTTACCTAGTGTATTTACAATTGGGACAAATGACGGTTCGGGATCAGGATTTCTTTATAAAACTGGCGGCTATATTGTGACGAATGCACACGTAGTGGCGGGCTATACCGATGTAATTGTCAGAAATTCTGTAGGGAAAGATTTTGAAGGTAAAGTCATTGGAATTTCAGATCGTTATGATATCGCATTGATTAAATCGGAAGCGAACAAACATGTCAAACCATTTGTGACGGAAACAAAAGAGACACCGATCGGTACAGAAGTTATTGCACTCGGAAGTCCAAAAGGTTTTGAGAATACGGCATCGATCGGTTATTTAACCGGGTTGAATCGTGATATGGAAATGGACTTCATTTATGAAAAAATCTATCAAATCGATGCGCAAATAGATCATGGAAGCAGTGGCGGACCTTTGCTTGATGCAACGACAGGCAAAGTCATCGGCATTAATTCGTTATTGTACAAAGACAATACCGTATTCGGGTTTTCGATTCCGATGCACAGTATGCAAAAACAAGTAGATGGATGGATTAACGAACCAATGAGCAGTCAAGCGGTAGCGGCATTGTTCAATGTTTACGAAAATTATGTGCCAGAGTCGTACTATGATTCTGATGATACATCTTGGGATTATGAGGATTACTATGGCTACGATGATTCAGAAGTGGATGAGGAATACGACTATGATGGCGATTATGATTATGTAGAAGAGCCTGAAGAATATGTAGATGGTATGGAAGTTGCAGATGAAAAGGTAGAGTCTTTCATCGATCAATTCAGAAACCAATATGAATATGCTGTCGATGAGGTGGATTACTCATATATCAATTCCTTTATCGCATCCGGTAGTTCGGCTGAAAATGAGTTACTAGCTTTTCTAGACGATCTGTCAGGGAAAAATGAATACTACGAATTCATTGACACGACCGTAACGAATATTGTGTACAATGATCAGTCGATTGACGTATATACATTTGAGACGATGGATTTTACGAAAGAAGACGGAACGAATAAATTGTTGGAAAAACATAAGAAGTACACGATTGTTATAGACGAATATGGCGATTATCAAATCAAACAAATAGCAAATCAATAACAAGTTGTTGCCGTGTCAGTGAACTGGCGCTGCAACGACTTTTTTATGTTTACGTTTAGTACAGACAACGTAATCCAAGAAGTAGACATCTACATAGATATGATATACTTTCCCTATTAAAGGAGGCGATGTGTCATGGATCACAAAAATTCAGAGCGTTTTCTCATTGCATTTAATAGAATCGATAAGTCCTTGATGAAAATTACGGATATGCCAAGTCATTTATCATTCTCTAAGAAAATCGCCAAAGCGAAATCACAAAACGCATTGATTGCCCGTTATGAAGATGAACTACATGAATTCAGTAGTTTACGTAATGCGATTGTGCATAATCGTACAGGATTTGACTACGCTATAGCAGAGCCACATGATGAAATTGTGGAATTAATTGAAAGCATAGATAAAGGACTATCGCATCCTGTCACCGTCAAGGATCTGTTTTCGGGAAAAGTACATACCGTGCAGTCAGATGAATCACTGGCGACTGGTTTGCGTTTGATAAGAGAAAGGAAATTTAATCAGTTGCCCATTTATAAAAAAGGTCGATTCATGGGGTTGATTACTGCAAATGGTATCATGAATTGGCTTGCCGATCAGGAAACCGATTGCATTTCCCGGGAAATACCGACATTACTCGACGTATATAATCATGAAAAACGAAAGAAAACCTATCGTTTTGTCAAATGTACGATGTCGGCTTACGAAGCGGAAGGGTATTTCAGAAAATCCATTATGTCAGGGCAACGGCTAGAAGCATTGTTGATTACCGAGCAAGGTGGTAAAGATGAAAAATTATTGGGCATCATTACACCATTGGATTTATTGAAATTGGATGAATGATAAGTAGCAGAAAAGGTGGATATTATGGATAGTGAACAAAATAAATCATTATATGAACCGGCAATCCATTTCCAAAACGTCTCATTTGAAATAGCGGGAAATAAGATTCTTGAAAATATAACAGGATCATTCCCTACCGGTCAGATCACAGTGCTTGTCGGGCCTTCGGGTGCAGGGAAAACGACATTATTGAAAATGTGCAACGGTTTGCTAAGTCCTACGAGTGGAGATATTACGGTACAAGGCCGGGCCATTCATGATATGTCGCCGATTGATCTCCGACGAAAAGCAGGAATGGTGTTACAAAATTCGCCGATGATCGCAGGGAGCGTCTATGACAATTTGGCACTACCATTGCGGTTACAGGACAAGAAGTTGAGTAAAGAAAAAGCACTAGATATTTTAGATCAAGTCGGTCTTGAAGCAGAGTATCTAGAACGAGACAGCCAGAACTTATCAGGTGGCCAGCAGCAGAAAGTATCGATTGCCCGGACATTATTAAATGAGTCGAAGATTTTGTTGATGGATGAAATTACGTCTTCGCTAGATCCATCTTCGTTGAATGAAGTAGAGGATTTGATTCGTGACCTGCATGAAAAGCATGAAATTACGGTCATCTGGATCACGCATAACTTGGAGCAGGCGAAGCGAATGGGGCAGTATGCATGGATCATGGTGGACGGGAAATTAGTGGATGCCGGTGAAATATCTGTACTTGATCATTCGGATATTCCATCAGTCAACCGTTTCTTGAAGGGGGAATTTACATGAGTACCACTGCCTTATTCCTGACACTGATATTTGTGTTGATTCCGCTAGCGCTATCAAAAACACTTGGATTACAACTGGAGAAAGATACAATTATCGCTACGATTCGCTCAACTGTACAATTAGTAGCGGTCGGGTTCGTATTGAAATTTGTCTTTGATTCTGAAAGTTATGTATTTATATTCTTAATGGTCGCCTTGATGATCGGCGCGGCAGTTCAAAATGCGCGTAAGAAGGGGACTCAAATCAAAGGAATCACGTGGAAGTTGATCGTGACTTTTGTGTTATTAGAAGTTTTGACGCAAGGGATTTTACTCGGATTCAAAATTGTCCCAGCGACTGCACAATATATTATTTCCATAACGGGCATGGTAGTTGGAAACTCGATGGTGCTTGCGATTTTATTCCTCAATCGTTTCGTATCGGAAGTAGAGACGCATCGCTCAGAAAGCGAACTCATTTTATCACTTGGTGGAACCCCAAAACAGGCGATACATAGGCAATTGATTCGCTCGATACAGGCAAGTATGATTCCAACTATTGAAAGTCAAAAGACGATTGGACTCGTACAGTTGCCTGGTATGATGAGTGGCCAAATCATTGCAGGCGCTGATCCTTTAGAGGCAGTGCAATTTCAGATTTTAATTGTGTTTCTTTTGCTGACAACTGCGGCATTAACTAGTGCATGTCTAGGATTACTCTCTTATCCATCCCTGTTCAATGAACGTATGCAGATGATTCAACAGGAAAATGAGCACTCGAAGTAATTACTTATCGAGTGCTTTAGATAGTGGATAAATGCCAATACTTTGTACAACGAGTGACAAGAACACTACAGCGAATCCCAATGAGACAAGTACATCTGCAGAGCTGTCTGCCGCATCAGCTAAGCTTAGTAGTAAGAAAATAGACATCGTCCCACGAATGCCAGCCCATGATAGGAGCGAGGCTTTTTTGACGTCCACCAACTCTCGATAGCCTGAAAATAATTGCATCGTCCCCGCGATTACAATAAAGCGAGTACCAATTGAAACGAAGAAAATGGCAATCGCGAGCAACCAATAATCAAAAGCTAATAAATAGTCAGCGGCCACAATACCGATGGCTAAAAATAGTATCGCAAGCAAACCAGGTTCTGCCACCTCCCAAAATCCGTTCAATGACTCCCGATGCATTTCTTCTTCACTGGCACGTTCGAGCTCAGCAGATAGCATAATACCGGCAGCGACCGTCGCCAACACCCCTGAAAACCCGAAAGCTTCCGCTAAATGAAAGGCCCCATACGCAATAATAATACTCAGTAATACTTGACTCTCGCGTTGTGTGGATAGGTGAACCGCTTTACTAACTATCCAGCCAGCAACTACACCTGTTGCGATACCGCCAATCGATACAGATAGAAAATCCCCTAGAAATGGCCAGAATTCAAAGCTTTGCTGTTTGGTGAACATAGTCAATAGCACAGTAAAGAGAACGACGCTAGTTCCATCATTAATCATAGATTCACCGTCAAGAATATCCGCAACAGATGGATCATCTAGCGACTTTTCCAAAATGGATACGACAGAGACTGGATCAGTTGGTGTGAGAATAGAAGCGACGAGTAAAGCGCCAACCCATGTCATCTCTATACTTGCCCCCATCCAATATGTAGCGAGTCCCAAAAGAATGGCAGTCACAAGTAACCCCGCCGTACTTAGCGTTCCGATGACTTTGACATGCTTTCTTAAGGATGAAGCCGAGTAGTGGTAAGCTGATGCGAATAATAGCCCTGGCAAGAATATATTATAGATGACTTCTTTGGAGATATTGATACTGTCGAAATAAGGAATGAATGACAGTCCAAAGCCGATTGCGACCAGAAAGACGGGAAGTGGGAAGTTCTTTTGTTTTTTATCAATGGTCATGGCGATGTAGCCAATTGTTAACAAGATCAGTATTTGCACAGCGGTCATGCTGTTTCGCTCCTTTCTCTTGGTGTTTAGTTGTTGTTATTCCCTTGGTTGGTGGTTTGGAAACTGGTTTTGGGGTGGGGGGAGTAGGATACGATGTTGGGTAGCTGTTTTGAGACGGCTTATTCTTCCTTGTTTTTTGCAGAGGTAGTGGTTTGACTAGCAGAGTAAGTGGGGCGGTCATTGACGCCACTTCGGCGGTGGTGGATGGCTTCCGCAATGAGCCAGACAGGAAGTGCGCCTGGCTGTCTCATTGCTACGCCTACCACTGTCAGCCGCCTTCGTTTGATAGTGTGTAAGTCAGTTCAGTTACTTGTTTTGCAAGAATAGTAACTAGTACTACCCAGTCACTGGTTTTATCTCCTATAAACCACAATCCAACTTATCAAACAATCAGTAGCGCAGGCACAACTGCGGGGTCGGCCGTGGCCATGAGACAGCTAGCAGCTCCACCGCTAGTTGGCTCCTGGCTGGAGGCAATCCCCCACGTGCCTGCGCGGCTCCAAAGCATGACCCTCACTACTTTCAATGGACAAGTCAATGTCGAGCGATGATCCAATCTATCTCCTAATGACTTTACTAAGACCGAAGTATTGTCCCACCCAGTCACTGGTTTTCATCTTTTATAAACCACAATCCAACTTATCAAACACTCAGCAGCGCAGGCACAACTGCGGGGTAGGCCGTGGCCATGAGACAGCTAGCAGCTCCACCGCTAGTTGGCTCCTGGCTGGAGGCAATCCCCCACGTGCCTGCGCGGCTCCAAAGCATGACCCTCGCTACCTTCAATGATCAAGTCAATGTCGAGCCACGACCCAATCCACCACTAGTCCAAACGATTCATTATCAATAATCTATTTGACAATGATTCTCATTATCGTTTATGATGTTTTTCAATGAGAAACATTCTCATTATATTCGAGGGGGAATGAAAAGAGATGAAGAAGTTAGCAAGCGTGTTGAGCATACTCATGTTTCTGTTTGTACTCAGCGCATGTGGAACAGAGGATGGGAAAGCTGAAGACAAAACAGCCGCATCAGCAGTCAAAGCTGAAGAAACAGAAAAAGTAGAAGAAACGACTGGCACAGCTATCGAAGTGACAGACATGATCGGCCAAACCTCAACATTCGATGAAGTGCCAAAATCTGTCGCCACGCTAAGCTCAGGCGACCTCGATATGCTACTCGCACTTGGAATAAAAGTGGACGGGCGTCCAACAGTACAAGGACCACCAAACAAAGACTTAGAAGGCATCGCTGAAATCGGAAACCCGCATCAGCCGAATTTTGAGAAAATTGCGGAAATAAATCCCGAAGTCATCATTGCGGCCCCAAGCTTCAAACAACACGAAGCGAACATGGAACGCCAAGGTACAAAAATTGTGTATACAGCCGCTAACTCTGTAGACGATATCAAAAAGACGATCGGACTCTTCGGACAGCTATTCGATAAAGAAACAGAAGCAAAAACAATTCAAGACGATATTACCGAACAAATTGAAAAGAGCTCAGCGGACAAAGCGGAAGCTGTGAAAACTTTACTAGTATACGGAGCACCAGGTACATACATGGTGGCACTACCTAATTCATTATCAGGAAATCTACTTGAACTAGCAGGTGGAGAAAACATTGCAAGCGATTTCCCGAATGAAGAAAAATATCCACAATACGCAAGTTTGAGCGTTGAGAAAATTATTGAACGCAATCCAGAAATGGTCATGTTGATTACTCACGGAGAACCTGAAGCAGTCAAAGCAGCATTCGAAGGTGAAATGTTGAAGAACCCAGCATGGAAAAATCTTGATGCAGTGAAAAAAGGTAATGTGATGGTCTTACCTTCACACTTGTTCGGTACAAACCCTGGAACAAAAGTAGTTGAAGCACTTGACGTGATGAAAGAAAGCTTAGGACAGGTTAAATAAGATGATTGCAGTAGGAGAGCAAACGCAGAAAGAACGTCATCCACTTGCGAGAAAACGTGTCATCGTTCTCGTGACGAGTGGAAGTCTACTGTTAATCGCAGCTATTTTAAGCTTGATGATCGGTCCAGTGTCGTTCTCCATGCAAGAAATTTGGAATGGGATTTTCGTGGCAAACGATACGATGGAGCGGCGAATTGTATGGGAACTTCGCTTTCCACGTGTACTAGTCGGCATGATTGTCGGAGTAAGTCTTGCGGTAGCCGGTGCTATTTTACAAGGCGTTATGCGTAATCCATTGGCTGATCCAGGAATTATCGGTGTCTCATCAGGTGCGGGACTTGCAGCGACAGTCATAATGATTATTTATCCGGCCTATATTATGTTTCTACCACTTGCTGCGTTTCTTGGAGCACTTGCAACGGCCATTGTGATCTATGCGTTGTCTTGGAGAGGTGGCGCATCGCCTTTACGAATTATTTTAGTCGGTGTCGCAATTAATGCAGTGATCGGCGCATGCATGAGTGCGTTAATGCTGCTTTACAGCGACCGCGTGCAAGCTGTATTGCCTTGGCTTGCTGGAGGAATTGCAGGCGTGGGGTGGGTGCAGTTTGAAATGATCATCTACTACGCGATTGCGGCATTTGTATTGGCCATTTTCTCAGTCAAGCATATTCGCATTTTGCGTCTAGGTGACGAAGTAGCCAAGCTGCTCGGACATAACGTGGAACGAAGTCGATTTTTTCTCATAGTCTTAAGCACTCTACTTGCGGGGATGGCGGTCAGTGTTTCGGGATTGATTGGTTTTGTTGGACTTGTTGTACCGCATATTATGCGCTCTATAGTAGGAGGCGACTATCGATTCTTGTTACCCGCTTCAGCACTTGGTGGTGGATTACTCGTCGTAGTAGCAGACACAATTGCCCGTACGTTATTCAATCCAATTGAATTGCCAGTAGGAATCTTACTCTCCTTCTTAGGTGGACCATTCTTCTTGTACTTAATTCAAAAACGGAGGGATTCATTTGCTGATAACTGAAGAACTTACGTATCGACATTCGGATTCATTCGAATTAACGAAGATAGATTTGCATATTAAACAAGGAGAAATCGTCAGTTTGCTAGGACCAAATGGTTCGGGCAAATCGACATTCCTGCGACTGATTTCACGATTGATCACGCCTGGCAGTGGAGAAGTTCTGCTAAATGGCGAACGATTGAAACGAATGAAATCCCAGGAAGTAGCACGGAATTTGGCTATGCTACCGCAAATGCAAGATCATCAACTTGATGTGACCGTAGGCGAGTTAGTGGAGTTCGGTCGTCATCCCCATCGCTCGGGATACGGCAAGTTAAGTTCAGAAGACCAAGAAATTATCGACTGGGCGATCGGCGTGACAAAGTTGGATAAATACAAAAATCGTATGTTGCAGTCATTATCAGGTGGAGAACGTCAGCGAGCTTGGATTGCGATGGCGATTGCGCAACGACCTAAAGTATTATTACTCGATGAACCGACGACGTATTTAGATATTTCGCATCAACTCGAAGTCATGGAATTGGTTACAGAATTAAATGAAACGTATGGAATGACGGTGATTATGGTTCTTCATGACATCAATCAGGCGGCTAGTTACAGTGACCGGCTCATCGTATTAAAAGATGGTAGTGTTCGTTTTGACGGCATTCCGCAGTGCGTATTGTGCAAAGATATGTTCCGTTCTATTTTCGAGATAGATGCGGAGATATTTATGAATAATGGGAAGTGCTTTTTCACGCCAAGTAAATTACGGAAGGATGATTGTTCTGAGAACCGAAGGAGAAAAGAAACAACCAATTGATCAAGCGTTAGTGCGTCAATACTTGATTGCAACCCACGGTGATTTTGAAGAAGTACAAAAGTTAATTGAGCAGGAGCCTGATTTAGTCCACGCTGTGATGAACTGGGGTGGAGACGACTGGGAAAGTGGTCTTGGAGCCGCAGCGCATACCGGTAATCGAAATATCGCGGAGTACTTATTAGAAAAAGGCGCGCGTATGGATATATTTGCAGCTGCCATGTTAGGAGAACTCGAGATCGTTAAATCGATGTTGAAATGGTATCCAAATGCGAGCGAATTAAAAGGGCCGCATGGCATTCCGTTACTGCGTCACGCAGCAGCAGGTGGAGAACAATCAGCATCAGTACTTGAATATTTACAGTCGATGAAAATGGAGGCAGTATAATGCAGAAAATGGTTGCAATTAATACGATTTATGTAGAAAAAGGTAAAGGGGAACAAATCACTGCTCGTTTCGCTAAAGCAAAGTCAGTTCATACGTTTGAAGGGTTCATTCGCATGGAAGTGTTGCTGAGTGAAGAAGGTGAAGAGCGTGATGAAGTAAAAGTATGTACAACATGGGAAGACCGCCAGTTTTTTGACAAGTGGTTACATAGCCGAGAGAATGCAAAAGCGCATGACGCAAAAGCACCGCAAGGACCGAGTTCAATCCTCGGTAATGAAGTAAAGACTTTTGATGTGAAAGTTCAACACTTACCGATAGAAAAGGTAGAAAGTAAGTAATTCAAGACAGCGACAAGTATCAAGTTGTCGCTGACCTTCCGATTGTGATCTATGGAGTGGAATGAAGTCTCCTCTTCATAGATGGCTTTCGGAAATCCGTCAGCACAAACGGTATATCACGGAAACGCTTGAAAGTGAACTGTCAAAGCTACTTATTGGAATGCAACGTGCCAAAGCCCACCATTGCTTTACCACGCAGCATCCCAAACGCAACCCTCCCTTACTTGCGGACATTCAATATATTCTAGCAGGGTTACTTTCAAGCCGTTTCATTTTGCTACTCTCTTTATAGAGAGTAGCCTTTTTAATGATGAAATGTTAGTGAATGCTCAATGTAACGGGGTATCCGCTCTATGAGAAGCCTTGAGTGCTCTATGTGCTACTTTATCCGCTCTATGCGCCGCGCTAAAAGCTCATAGTTACGTGGTAAGCGCTCTAAAAGCTCATACAACCGCTCATAGCCTAAAGTCTCATAGTACAAAGTTTTCGGCAATCAACTAAAAACCCGCCACTTCGTAAGGAAGTAACGGGTTCGGGATGTAATTAAAACAATAAATGTGCAATACCTGCAATGATCGGTAGCGCAATGATTGTGCGCAACAAGAAAATGATCAGTAGGTCAAAAATATTCAACGGAATCTTCGTCCCTAAAATCAATCCGCCAACCTCTGACATATAAATCAGCTGAATAACCGAAATCGCTGCAATCGTAAAGAGGGTCATCTCAGATGTAATCACACCTTCTGCCAAAATGACAGGCAAGAACATATCCGCAAATCCAACTACCATCGTCTGTGCAGCTTCAGCAGCTTCAGGAATCTGTAAGAAGTTCAGGATATATTCGAATGGCTTTCCTAAAATACGGAATACACTCGTATACTCAGCCATCACTAATGCGATCGTACCGAATGCCATAACGACCGGTGCCACACCGAACCACATGTCGAGCACGTTTTGCATACCAGCACGAACCGTCTTCACGATAGAGCGTTGTTTCGAAGCGGTATCGAGTGCTCTGGCAAGACCTAGTGAAAACACGCTTGTCCCAGCAGGTAACTTCTCATCCTCAGTAGAATATTCACGATCATCAATATACGTATTCTTAATCGAACGTAGTGGATAAATTCTTGGCATGATTAAAGCAAGAATCAGTCCCGTGAATAGAACGGTTGCGTAAAACGGTAGGAAGTAGTTTCCGAGACCGACTTTATCGATGATCACTAATGTAAACGTAATCGAAACAACTGAGAACGTAGTTGAAATAACAGCAGCTTCACGCTGTGTATAGTGACCTTCTTCGTACTGTTTACTGGTCAATAATACGCCGATGGTTCCGTCGCCGATCCATGAAGCGAGAGCATCAATGGAAGAACGACCCGGTAATTTGAATAATGGTCGCATTATCTTCACCATCAAAGTTCCAAAGAATTCAAGCAATCCGAAGTTTAGTAATAAAGGAAGTAACAGTCCTGCAAAGAAGAAGATACTAAACAGGAATGAAACAAGGCCATCACGAGCAAGTAGTAATCCACCTGTATCCGCGCTCCAAATCGCTTCAGGTCCTATTTTGAAGACGACCATAATGGCAAAGATCGCCCCAACAATACGAGTGATTGTCCAAAACGGTGTAACCTTGAATAGATTTGTAAAGAATGAAGGCCGATTCGGATCTTTCTGAACGAATAAATAAAGAACAGATCCCACTGCAGAAGCAATGATCAAGTACATCATAAGTTGTGGAATAATAGGTTCCAATGCGCCGGACATAACATCCGCCAATTTGGCTATAGGTACTTTCCAGCCCGCTGCGAACGGTAGTGGAATCATAAATAACATGACCCCGAGTATAGAAGGAATTAAGAATACGAACCATGTACTAACAGTATATTTTTTCAAGATATTTCTCTCCTAGTGTATAATCTAGTTGATGTATATTTATTCATTCATTATACTGTTTAACAAGTCGTTGTAAACACTTTAAGGTAAAGTGTAACTTTTCAGTCAGTAAAGAGTCTATATTGAAATAGCTTGGACAAAAGTCTATGATCGGATAAAAGAAATGGAAACGAGGAATACGCATGATTACGGTAATTGGTAGCGCGAATATGGATGTCATTGCACAAGCGGACAAGTTTCCGTTACAAGGAGAAACGGTGAGAGGAAAAGGTTTTCAAACAGCACCTGGTGGCAAGGGGGCAAATCAAGCTGTTGCATGTGCACGACTTGGGCAGCAAGTTCAGCTGATCGGCACGACAGGTACGGATTCATTTGCAGAAATGATTGTAGACAATTTGCAAGAACAAGGTGTGGATACTTCCTATATTAAGAAAGTAGAAGGTCCTTCTGGCGTTGCTGTTATTTTATTGACGGAAGGGGATAATCGAATCATTTCCATACCCGGAGCCAATCACGCGCTGACGCCCGAACGAATTGAAGAGTTAAAACCTGTTATTCGTGCCAGCGACTTTGTGATGATGCAACTTGAACTGCCAACAGATACTGTGTGGTATGTCTTGAAGCTGTGTAAGGAATTGCAGGTTCCCGTTATGATGGACCCTGCGCCTTCAAGTAGCTTTCAATTGGAATACATGTCCTATGTTCGCTACCTGACGCCGAATGAAACAGAGTGTGCGCAACTCTTTGGTACTTCTATAGAAGAAACTGTGACAAACTATCCGAATCAACTCCTCGTAACATTAGGAAAAGATGGGGTTTGCTATCATGATGGTGAGCGAGTTATCTCTGTGCCTGGTGTTCCTGCAAAGGTAGTGGATACAACAGGGGCAGGTGATACATTTAACGGTGCGCTTGCCAATCGGATAGTACAAGGAAGCGATTTACAATCTGCCATTCAGTTCGCCAATGTCGCGGCTTCGTTATCTGTAGGAAAATTCGGTGCACAAGGTGGTATGCCGACTACTCAAGAAGTGTTATCGGGAATAGAAAGTCTAACGAATGAAAGAGGCTAGAAATCCTATTATATCAGGGCTGAATGGCACTCTTCTGTCACCATTGCCAGGCTTTACTAAAAATCTAACCGTTGCCCCTTTAAATCTCTGAACAAAAGGCGTATGCTATGGCAATAGAAAAGATTTCAAGGAAGAAATGGAGGTAGATGTTGGTGGTTTTTGGAGAAAACATCAAGGTCCGTAAACGCATCTTGCAGTTGATTGATGGCTTAACAGATGAGGAATTTAACGGAACACCATCACATGGCGGCTGGTCACCCAAACAGATTGTAGAACATTTAGCATTAATGGAATGTCGAGTTGCTACAAACATCGCCCAAGAATTGAAAAATCCTGTGAGTTTACGTGTGTTCAAAAAACCGATTAGTGTATCGGCAAGCCCTTTAGTGAAAGCATACTTCATGGAATACACGCAACCGACAGATACACATCTCTCTATTCCAGAGATTAAAGAGAAGTTGCATGAATCCAGAAACTATTTGCTGGATATCTATGAGTCTGCTACTATTACAGAACTTCGCTGCAAGTCGATCAAGCACCCGATTTTCGGTAACGTTCCGTTAATTCAATGGTTCCGATTCGTCGGATTCCACGAAAAACGTCATCTACGACAATTGAAGCGGGCAGTGGAGCAAGTGAAATTGTCTCCGACCGAGCTCGTTTCATCGTCTAAATAATAAATGAAAGAACTTGTTGCCTCCTTAGGTACAAGTTCTTTTCTCATTTGGCTTAGAATCAGCTATACTTTAGCTAACTATGAAGGGGGAGATAGAATGAATCGATACCGTTTTGATACACCTGAAAAGCTGCGTGCATTACTTTGTGAACTAGTAAGCTGGGATAGCCGTACATTGACGGAAGGAGAGCGCTTTTTTTCCTGGAAATTGCAAAATAAATTAAGTGAACTAGAATACTTCACTCAGTATCCTGATAACATTACACTTCACGATGCAGGTCTCGGACGACAAGTGGTACATGCCTTGTATGAACATGCTGATGCAACAGACACTATCGTTTTGATCAGTCATTTCGATACTGTACAAACAGACGAATATGGAGCACTTGAACCACTAGCATTCTATCCCGAAGAACTAACAAAGAAGTTATTGGAAGACAAAGATACGTTGCCTGAAGTTGCGCGTATTGATTTGGAATCAGGAAATTATTTATTTGGCAGAGGTACGATGGATATGAAAATGGGCTTGGCATTACATATTCAGTTGATTGAGCGAGCAAGTCTAGAACAGTGGCCGATAAATTTATTGCTATGTACAGTTCCAGATGAAGAAGTGAATTCGGCTGGAATGCGGGCTGCTGTAAAGGAGCTGGTGCGTCTACAAGAACAAGAAGGTCGCCACTATAAATTATTCTTAAACGGAGAGCCTTCATTTTCACAAGGACCTGCGGATACGAAAGAATATATTTATTCAGGAACAATTGGAAAAATCATGCCGTCCGCTTTGTTCTATGGCAAAGAAACGCATGTTGGCGAACCGTTAAAAGGTATTACCGCCGATTATATGGCATCGTTTTTAACGCACAGGATGGAATGGAATCCACTATTCCGTGAAGTGCATCAGGAGGAGTCCACCCCACTTCCTGTCACACTGCATCAAAAGGATTTAAAGATCCAATACTCTACACAAACTCCACAGCGGGCGGCTGCACTATACAATGTATTCTTGTTCAAGCAGACAGCTGCAGAAATCATGGATTTATTCGAACAAGTAGCGAATGAAGCGATGGAGCAATGCAATGAACAGTATAAAGCGATATGTGATCGTGAGTCCGCTGAGCCATTGGGGGACATTCGTGTATTACGTTTTGAAGAGTTATTAAAGTACGCTGAAGGTAAATTAGGAAAGAATGAAGTACGCAGATTGAAACAAGAAGTGTTATTGCAGGAAGAATGGGATGACCGCGAACAATGTATTCGCATTGTAGATACGTTGATGATGGAGTGCCAAGAGCTTGGACCAGCAACCGTGCTGTTTTATGCGCCGCCTTATTATCCTGCAGTTAACTCGTCGGACGATCCGCTTGTCATCGAGTCTATCGAGTTTCTGCAAGAACGTGCGAAGGTGTTTGATCTGACGCTCGATCAGGTGCATTACTTTAATGGGATTTGTGATTTGAGTTATGTGCATTACAAGGATGAGGAGAATCATTGGATGGCGTTTGCGGACAATACGCCGGTCTATGGTGATACGTATTCGATTCCGTTTGAGGACATGCGGAAGCTAACTGCTCCTGTGTTGAATGTCGGGCCGTTTGGTAAGGATGCGCATCAGAAGACGGAGCGTTTGCATATTAATAGTGCGTTCAAGGAGATGCCGGTGTTATTGGAGCAGTTGGTGAAGAGGCTGGCTGGTATGGATCAGCAGTCGAAGTCTAGATGATATTTTGGGGTCGTTGCTCGAGTTTGGCTTGGTCATTGAAAGTAGCGAGGGTCATGCTTAGGACCCGCGCAGGCACGTGGGGGATTGCCTCCAGCCATGAGCGAACTAGCGGTGGGGCTGCTAGCTGTCTCATGGCCACGGCCTATCCCGCAGTTGTGCCTGCGCTACTGAGTGGTTGACAAGTTCAGTTGTGGTTTATAGAGGATGAAAACCAGTGACTGGGGAACTATTCTTCGGTTTTGTAAAAGTACGTAAAGGATGGCTTGGATCGTTGCTCGACATTGGCTTGGTCATTGAAAGTAGCGAGGGGTCATGCTTAGGATCCGCGCAGGCACGTGGGGGATTGCCTCCAGCCATGAGCCAGCTGGCGGTGGAGCTGCCAGCTGTCTCACGGCCACGGCCTACCCCGCAGTTGTGCCTGCGCTACTGAGTGCTTAGCAAGTTTGTTTGTGGTTGATAGGAGATAAAACCAGTGACTGGGTAGTACTAGTTCCTATTCTTGCAAAACAAGTATCTGATCTGACTTACACACAATTTAACGTAGGCGGCTGCCAGTGGTAGGCGTAGTAATGAGACAGCCAGGCGCACTTCCTGTCTGGCTCATTGCGGAAGCCATCCACCACCGCCGAAGTGGGGCCAATGACCGCCCCACTTACACTTTCAGTCAAACTACTACCTCTGCAAAAAACAAGGAAAAGCAAGGGTTCGCAAAACCACTACCTAACATCGTATCCGACTTACTTGTACGAACAAATAATCCGTATACTCGAAAAACAAGTACCTGAACTGCCCTACACCCAATCTAACGTAAGCCACTGTCCGCCCCACTAACTCGCCCCTCACAAAAACAACTCTCATAAAAAGAACTATCTCGTAGAAGTACCAACTTCCAAGAGATAGCACTTTTTTGATTAAATGATCCGTCCCACTTCCTGCGACTGGCTCTCCAAATCTGCAGCCGACGACGCAATCGAGCGGAAGTCATTCATAGCAATTTCGATTTCATTCTGACATTGCACAATATTTTGCTGCGCCAATGAAGTACCTTGTGAAATCACACCAATATCCTCCGTGATCGTTTCAATGCCTTTACGCACCTCGACGATGGAATCCTGGACATTCCCTGAAAGTTTCCGAACTTCTTTTGCCACCACATCAAATCCGCGTCCGTATTCTCCGGCTCGTGCCGCTTCAATCGCCGCATTCAAAGCCAATAAATTCGTTTGGCTCGCGATCGCGCGTATGGTCGTCACGATGCCTTGAATATCTTGGGAGTGAACTTCTAGATTTTGTAATGAACTCGTGTTCTGTTCAGAAACAGCGGCTATCCGCTCGATCATGGTCAATAATTCCGTACTTCGATTCATTCCAGCATTTGCTTGTTGAGTGAGGTCTTCTGCCATTTTATGCATCTCGTTGACGACTTCAACGATGGCATTTTGTCGTTCTGTAATGTCCGTCGCGATTTTTGTGACCCCGATCACTTTTTTATGCTTATCATCAAAAATAGGCATATATGTCGCTTCAAGCGATACTGCAGAACCATCTTTACGTTTACGTTCAATTTTGCCTTGGTAGCTAATGCCTTTATTGAAATTTTGCCATTGTTTTTCGTATGCGTTACTTTCAAGGAAACTATCGAAACAGAGCTTTTCATGCTTCATTCCAATCATTTCTTCTGGCTCGTAGCCGATCGTATGAGCAAAGTTTTTATTTACATAGGCGATACGACGATTCATATCAAAACGAATGATGGCCAAATTGTCTTCTAGTGCTTGTACGACTAACATATCGGTTACTTGATGTTCGGTAGTTTGTACCATGAATACAGCTCCTTTAGACTTATTAATTTAATGAAAGCTCTTTCATCTATTAAACCATAGAGTCTAATGAAATGGCATAGACTGTAAAAATATATTTTGAAAGTATGTCTGTAATTCGAAATTCCTACTGACAAGTAATAAATCAAGGTGTGCATGTTTTCAACTTGCCGGAATTTCGGCTATACTAAGAACAGAAGCAATTTGAAGATTGGATGTGCAACGATGAGTCATTTAGTAATAGAGAAATTAACTAAAACAGTTGGAGAAAAAACGCTTTTTAAAGATGTGGAGTTTAATTTGAAAAGTGGAGACAAGATAGGTTTAATTGGTATTAACGGTACGGGGAAATCTACGTTGTTATCTATACTTGCTGGACAGGGAAGTGCGGATACGATCACTATGGATCACCCGAATAAATTCCGTGTAGCCTTTTTGCCTCAAGAACCGATTGTCAATCCGGACTTAACGGTGATGGAAGCGGTATTTGAAAGCGATGCACCAGTTATTCGTACAAATCTTAATTACGAAAATGCTTTACAACTACTTACCGAAGATTCTTCAAATGAAGAGTACCAGGAACGTTACTCATTCTATCAAAATGAAATGGATGCATCGGGTGGTTGGGATTTAAATGCATTGGCCCGTACTATATTAATGAAGCTAGGTATTGAGACATTCGATAAGAAAATGGGTGAATTATCAGGTGGGCAATTGAAGCGTGTTGCTCTCGCTAAAGTATTAATCGAACCAGCAGATTTATTATTATTGGATGAGCCGACGAACCATCTGGATGTTGCATCGATTCAGTGGTTGCAAGACTTCTTGCAAAATATTCAAGGGGCAGTATTATTCGTTACACACGATCGATACTTCTTGGATCAAGTGGCTACGCATATTTACGAATTAGCCGATAAAACCCTTTATTCACATACAGGAAATTATGCTGATTATTTGGAGTCAAAAGCACTGCGCGAAGAGATGTCAGCAGCTTCGGATCAGAAAGACCGCAATCGCTATCGCAGTGAATTGAAATGGATTCGCCGCGGTGCTAAAGCGCGTTCGACGAAACAGAAAGCGCGAATTGATCGCTTTGATGATCTTCAAGCGAAAGTGAAGCAGACTGATGAGTCACTTGACTTTGAAATGGATTTACAAACGACACGTCTTGGTAAAAAGGTGTTGGAAATTAATAATATTACGAAACGATTTGACGATAAAGTTATTTTGAATGGTTTTTCCGCAATTCTACAAGCGAAAGAACGTATTGCGATCATCGGACCGAACGGTGTAGGGAAGACGACACTTCTTCAAATGCTAGATGGCACGACTATGCCGGACAGTGGGGAAGTCGATACAGGCTCTACCGTAAAGATTGCTCATTTCCATCAGCATTTGCCGCCAATGAAGGAAAACCAGCGAATTATTGAGTATATTCGTGAGACGTCCAATGATATTGAATCGGGAGACGGTGAGCGATTGTCTGCGACGCAAATGTTGGAGAGATTCTTATTCCCTTCCTCTGCACACGGAACGCCAATTGGTAAATTATCAGGTGGGGAACGTAAACGTCTCTATTTATTGAAGTTATTAATGGAACAGCCGAACGTTTTACTGCTGGATGAGCCGACGAATGACTTAGATCTCGAAACACTTTCCGTTTTGGAGTCATTCATTGATACGTTCGCTGGAGTTGTCGTTACGATTTCCCACGACCGTTTCTTCTTGGATCGGATCTCGCGTAAGTTATGGATTTTAGACGGCTCAGGTGAAATCGATGTGCGTCTAGGTTTGTATTCAGACTACCTCGATGAAAAGAATACAAAAGACGTGAAGCCACAAGCTAAAGTTGCGGTAGCTGTTCCGACTCCAGAAGTTAAAGAGCCTAAAAAGAAAATGACATACGCTGAAAAGAAGCAGTTCGAAACTATTGAGTCAGATATAGAAAAGTTAGAAGAAAAAATAGCAGAAACAGAACAGCAGATGACGATTACGGGTTCAGATTATGATCAGCTTCGTCAACTTGATGAACAGCTGACCACCCTGAATCAGCAATACGAAGAATTAGTCGAGCGTTGGTCTTATTTGCAGGAGTTAGTTGAATAATTACATTGGAGGAGATTTTCTTGAAAATCAAATCGATTGAACCGACACCAAGTCCAAATTCCATGAAAATTGTTTTAGATACCCCTTTACCTGATGGAACTAGCCATAACTATAAGAAGAAAGATGAAGCTCAGGCACCTGAGCCGATTCGTTCTCTTTTGGCTATACAAGGAATTAAAGGAATCTATCATGTATTAGACTTTATGGCAGTAGAGCGAATTGGAAATGTTGCGTGGGAATCCATTCTTGCCGAAGTGCGTTCTGTTTTAAATGAAGGCGGCGAAACGACAACGCAAGCCGAAGAGCAACAGATAGATGAGCACTTCGGGGAAGTCTATGTGCATGTACAGACATATAAAGAGATTCCATTGCAAGTGAAAGTATTCAATAGTGATGAGGAATCTAGATTTGGATTAAGTGAACGTTTCATTCAAGCAATGGAAAGTGTTCACCATTCCGAGGTAGAAAACTATATCTTACTTCGAAAATGGGCAGATTACGGAATCCGTTACGGAGAATTGCAAGAAGTAGGCGAGCAAGTGGTTTTAGAACTTGAAGCTGCATACCCTGAAACGCGATTGCATGAGCTCGTTATGAAAGCGGAAAAGGCAGACGAGGAAACCATAACTCGTGGAAAGAAAGTGACAGTATCGGAATTTATCGTTCCGGAATGGGAAACACGCTTCCGATTGCTTGATCAAATGCCGGATCCAGACGAGTCAGACTATCCAGTATTGATGATGGCGCTGAAAGACGAGAAAATGTCTATACGCAGACTCGCTACAGTGTATCTTGGTATGATCGAAGACGAATCAGTCATTCCGTATATCGAAAAAGCACTGGAAGACAAAAGTTGGGCGGTTCGCCGTACAGCTGCAGACTGCATGAGCGACCTTGGCTATGTTGGGTTCGAAGCTGCGGCTATCCGTCTGTTACAAGATAAAAACAAGTTGGTCCGTTGGCGTGCAGCTATGTTCTTGTATGAATCCGGAACAGAGCAAGCCTTACCGGCACTGCATGAAGCAGAAAACGATAACGAGTTTGAAGTGAAACTGCAAGTACGTATGGCGATCGCAAGAATTGAAGAAGGTGAAGAGGCAAAAGGTTCAATCTGGCGCCAAATGACCGAAAGAACTAAATAAACTATTCTAGTCCATGAAGATTCATTATGAATCTTCATGGACTTTTTTATAGAATTGTTGACAGAGAATTCAAACGGGTTTATGATAGAGATAGATATTCGGAAAGGCATTCCGATAATCGTGAAAGTATATATTTTGTGGGAGTAGAAGAATGGAGGGTTTTACATGTTTAAATTAGCTATTGAAAACACAGATGCGCTAAGACCGGCATCTGAAGTAATGGACATCCAACGACTTGGCGTAATGCGCTCAACAAGTCTCAGCTTTTTGCGCATTTTAGTTCGTAAAATGATGCGTGAAGCTTGGGAAATTGAGCAAACGACTTTTGATATAAACGATGAAGGTTACGGTGAAGCGCTTTATAGTATTACTACCCCACAAGGACAGTATACATTTGTCGCATTATCCCGTGAGATCAGTGAAGAAACTCGGAGTGATCGAGTCATTTCTGAAAGATGGGATGTTACATTTGCACTTTGCGATGGAGCGATTTCCGATAAAAAATTGAAACGAATGAAACAAGAACTTCCGAAACAGGAAATGGGCCGAGGAGATGTCACGGATCTTGTATGGTCGAGAGCGAATAAGAGCCAACGTGTTTTTTCTCATGTAGTGGAAGCGCTATCTCAAGGTAAGCAACCTGATGCAGAAATCATTTACGATATTGGCTATCTATTCCGTACAACTGCAGTCTATGGAAATGGTAAGTTCGGAATTGCACCTTATGAACATATGAAAGATAATCATACGTTTAGCGGTGCCTATCTATCTCAAATGTTTGCTGTCTATATGTTGCGCCACTTCAGTTTTGATCTGGTTGAACATATTGCGCGCAAAAATAATCCACAAGCGGCTACATTACATCCTGAAATTAAAAAACTATTCGGTACAGGTAATGCAACTGGACTTGGAATGGTACCTTACTTGATCTCCCATCCAAAACTTCTACATCAGTGGATGTGGATTCGTGAAGTAGCATTGGCTCGTGCTAAGAAAATGAAGCCAACTGCAGAAGATTGCAAGCGCTTAATTGCGAAACTACAACAAGTTCATACATTCTTTGAAGACGCTCCAATTCCGAATATGGAAGTATTTAAAAATCCGAGGGACTTGGCAACAGAAACCGGAGAAATTTCCAAGTTAGTAGAAGACGTTTGTAACACTATAGAAAATTCTAATCATGAAGTAGGCAGACTGTGGTTGGAGTTAACGGAAAAAGTACAAGCGAACTACACTATGGAAGCACAGGAATTGCTTAACTCAGAACTGATTGATCTCTATCCAGAAGTAATCGTCGACTTAGAGCATCAGACCAACGCGGACGACGGTCTTCATTTGATACCCGAAATGTCTATTGGTTCATTGCGTGAAATTATTCGAAAACAATATCAGTGGGCGTTCCAGTACGATTTCACAAAACCAGAATCAAGACATTATTTCTGGTACCGTTCTGCTGAAAAGGAAGAGCCGCGTATCGGAGAACGTGGAGTTGATCCGGGTGATGAATTGTACATGCCGATGAATATTGCAGAACAAGTACAGCAACTAGCTACGGAAATAGAGGTCTGTGATGATGATCTGAAAGTAGCTGCGTTCTTACTGAAAAAGCCGGAGCTAAGAGGGATCGTTAGAAGAATCCAATCGTTAGACGGTCTGGAGTATGGTGAGATACAAGCGAATCTGACAGGAAAAGATTTACTTCCGGTATATCTATTGCGCTGCAAACTAGCGATATATGGTGCAGAACGTTATGATCCGAAGTCCAATCGTTGGGTACGGATTACGCTATTCCAAGGAGCACCGCTAGTTGAAGAAATCGGAACTACTACATTCGAAGATGATTGGTTCTATCCACTATTACCGAAAGTTGAGGAGATCAAATGACTGTTGATATGAGAGATATGATTGTAATAGATGCTTTAGAATTAAGTAAATGGGACCGAGATTTTGTTATCATGTTGCAAAAAGGTGGCGTAACGGCTGTTCATGCTTGCGTTGGACTATGGGAAAACGCTCGTGAAACGTTGACAAAAGTAGCGGAATGGCATCGCTTTTTTAAAGAGAATGACGATTTAATCCTACCGGTGAAAATGGGAGCCGACATTGATGAAGCAAAACGTAGTGGTAAACTCGGAATCATGTTGGGTGCACAAAATACATCCGCTTTAGAAGACGAGCTAGGACTCGTATCTGTATTCAATGAAATGGGCGTTAAGATTATGCAACTGACGTATAATAACCAAAACTTGATCGGCAGTAGCTGCTATGAAGAAACGGATCCGGGTCTTTCACGATTCGGTAAAAATGTCATCAAGGAAATGAACCGTGTAGGTATGGTTATTGACTTGTCGCATGTTGGAACGAAGACATCCCTTGATACATTAGCGCTTTCAAGTCGTCCCGTAGCCATTTCACACGCTAATCCAGATTGGATCTATCCATCGAAACGTAACAAGTCAGAAGAAATTCTTACGGCTTTACGTGATAATAAAGGAGTGCTTGGAGTTTGTGCATATCCTCATTTAATCAACGGAGCGGATACGAAATTAGAAGAGTTCTGCGATATGATTGCACGTACAGCTGATTTTATGGGAATCGACCATGTAGGAATCGGAACTGATTTGACGCATAATATGTCCATAGATTTTCTTGCGTGGATGCGTATGGGACGCTGGACACATGAAATCGATTACGGTGCAGGATCGAAAGAAAGTCCAGGATGGCCGGAATGGCCGGAGTGGTTCCAGACACCTGACGATTTCCCAAATATCGCAAATGGTTTGCAAGCCCGTGGTATGACACATGAAGAAATCTCCAAAATTATGGGCGGCAACTGGCACCGGTTCTTTACGGAAGGGTTCAAGTCTGAGAAGGAGTTGGCGAAATGCGTGTCTCTCACTTAGAATTATATACTCACTGCAAAAAGATCTTCCAGGCTCTCGGAGTTCCTTATGGGTATGCGGAAGAAGGAGCCGAAACCGTAGCAAATGCGGAGTTCCTAGGATTGTATGGTTTACAGCAACTTTGGGATGAATTACCGGCTTTGCAAGGTGAAATCGAAGAAATCGAAATACTGAATGAATCTGATAGCGTAACGGTGATCGATGGTGGAAAGCAAAGCGGTATGTTGCTTGGAAAAGCATGCGCTGATTATTTAATTGCACGCTTAGAGGAACAGCCGTCAGTAGCGGTCTGTGTACGTGATACACGACCATCACGTGTTCTCGTGCAACAAGCGATGTATATCTCGCGAAAAGGACATGCGAGTATCATTTTGTATAAGAAGCCAAGTCATTCATCATTGATTATTTCATCACCCAATTCCATTTATCCGATTATGATTCACAAGCGTGACAATGAAGATATTATTGAAGGTATAAATAAAGAATTGGGACTGACGGGTGATAAGAAACTGAAGTTACCTTCCGTTACAACGAGGTTCTGTATGTTCGGTACGACAAAGGTCGATGAAGTCGATAAGATAATAGATCGGTTCGAGAACACAATAGACACGAAATATATTTTAACAACGACAGACGATTTCGAACAGAGATGGGAATCATCTTGGCAGTTTGGAACGGAAGTTAGCCGAGAATTATGGTTAGACTTGAACGAGACAGGCAAGCGTATGTTAGTGGAATCTACTGATCAATCGCGTGAACGCGGCGCAGGAGAAATGGCATAACGAACTAAATTTATTAGCTGGAGGAGAGTATACATGATGACAGTTACAAACGATGTGAAAGTATTGAAGAACTATATTAACGGTGAATGGGTAGAAACTTCTGGTACAGATATGTTGGAAATCAGAAACCCTGCGAATAAAGACGAGCTTGTTGTAAAAGTTAAGCAATCCAATGCTGACGATGCGCAAGCAGCTATCGATGCGGCAGCAAAAGCATTCCCTGAATGGAGCAAAACACCATCTCCTGCAAGAGGCGAATATCTATACAAAATTGCAGCAATCATGGAAGCAGAAGCAGATGAAATCGCACGCGTTATCGTTCAAGAAGAAGGAAAGACATATGCTGATGCATTTAAGGAAGTAAACTATGCAGCAGGTATCGTGAAGTTCTACGCAGGAGAAGGTCGTCGCATGACAGGACGTATCGTTGAATCAGACGTACCGGGCGTTCAAATCGAATTGCATAAAGAAGCACTAGGTGTCGTATTAGTTGTTACACCTTGGAACTTCCCATTGTCAATTCCAGCTTGGAAAATCGCACCTGCTATCCTAAGCGGTAACACAGTCGTGTTGAAAGCTTCATCTGAAACACCATTGACAGCACAGAAGTTCATCGAAATCGTTGAAAGAGCTGGCGTTCCTGCTGGTGTTGTTAACCAATTAGTAGGACCGGGTCGTCTAGTAACAGAAATGATCAATCATCCTGCAGTAAAAGCCATTACATTCACAGGATCAAATCGTGTAGGTAACTTAATTTATAAAGAAGCAGCAAAAGATATGAAGCGTGTATTGCTTGAAATGGGTGGTAAGAACCCATTGCTCGTCATGGAAGACGCAGACGTGGATGCAGCTGTTCAACTTGCAGTAGCAGGTGGATACGGTCAAACAGGTCAAGCATGTACAGCAACTAGCCGCGTACTCGTGCACAAAGATATTCGTCAAGAGTTCACGGATAAGCTAGTGGAAGCTTCTAAGAAAATTAAGATCGGTAACGGCATGGACGAAGGGGTAACAATGGGACCTCAAGTTAGTGACGGAGAGCGTCAATCAACACTTGATTTAATCGAAAAAGCGAAAGCTGAAGGCGGAGAAATCTTGACCGGTGGCGGTATTCCTGAATTCGAAGGTTCGGATAAAGGGTATTTCGTGGAACCGACAGTAATTGGTGGTGTGAAGACGGAAATGACGATTGCACAGGAAGAAGTATTCGGTCCTGTTATCAGCATCATCGAAATCGAGTCGATTGACGAAGCGATTGAAGTAGCAAACGACGTAGCATTCGGCCTGTCTGCAGCGATCTGCACACGCAACTTGACATACATGAACCGTGCATTGAATGAAATTCAAGCAGGTATTGTTAAAGTCAACATGACAACGACAGGTACGTTCTTCCAGGCACCATTTGGTGGATATAAGCAATCAAGTACTGGAACTTACAAAGAACTCGGCAGTGAAGCGGTTGAATTCTATTGCCAGAACAAAACACGTTATATTAACAGCAACTAAGTAAGGGTAGACCAAAAAGAGGAATAGAGCATTCATTCCTCTTTTTTTCTATTCAAAGCGTAAAAGGAGTTCATGAAAATGACTAAGACACCGGAAGTATCGTCCACAGTAGTGCGTGCGATATCTGTGATCAACTATTTGAACGATGTATCGGGTCCACAAGGTGTTAGTGATATAAGCAAAGGTCTTGGTTTATCGACAACAATTGTGCATCGCTTGCTTACAACATTGAAACTAGAAGGTATGGTATTTCAGGATCCCCGTTCAAAACTATATTCATTAGGAACAATCTTTTTGGATTATGCTAATAAAATTTTGACGGAAATGCCTATTGCACCCGTCGTTGAACCATGGCTTATGTCATTGCGAGATGATACTGGAGAGACAGTTGGTTTTTATATGCCTACAGGGCAAATGCGTATTTGTGTACTGGAATATGAAAGTCAGCAAGAAATCAGACGCACGGTTGGAATCGGAAAACGATTGCCGATTCATATAGGTGCAAGTGGACGGGCTATTCTCGCTTTCCAGCCACCTGAATTACAGGACAGATTACTAGCTACGCTGCGCGTGGAGGAAAGAAATAAGCTAGAACAGATTTTAGAAGAAGTTAGAAATCAAGGCTATTCAACGAATGAAGAAGAAATCAATACAAATGTTGCTGCGTTGTCGGCACCAGTTTTTGATAAGCAAAATCGTGTAATTGGTGCTTTATCTGTTTCAGGGCCGATGTTTAGATGGAATCGCAAAACGATGGAACCGCATATAGCCACATTGCTTGCTGCCACAGAAAAAATAACGAATGCATTATGAAAAGGATGGGATAAAAATGAGACCAGAAGACAAATTACAAGAACTAGGATTGGAACTACCTGAAAAACGTGCAAAAGGTGGAAATTACATATCTTGTGTACGCTCAGGTAATCTATTATTTCTATCCGGTTCACTATCGTACGATGTGATCGGCAAAGTAGGCGATACACTGACAATTGAAGAAGGTTATGCGGCATCAAGACAAGCTATTCTTTTCGCACTTTCAACGATTAAAGAAGAAGTTGGCGAGCTGTCGAACGTGACAAAGTTCGTTAAATTGCTTGGCATGATCAACACTGCATTCGATTTTACTGGACAAGCAAAAGTTATGAACGGTGCTTCGGATTTACTCGTTGAGGTGTTCGGTGAAGATGTAGGCGCACACGCACGCACTGCAGTAGGTATGATGTTGCCACGTGGTGCTGCTGTTGAAATCGATGTTATTGTGGAAGTGAAATAATAAAGTGGAGAAAACTTCTCCGCTATACATAAAGTAAGCGGTTACAAGCAATCGCAACTTAGAGGAGGCAAGACTTTGAATAAGTATGAATCAAAAACGGATCGTCCCGTATTATTTATCAGCGGCGGATTGCTTGTAGCTTTTGTCGTGGCATCATTCATTAACTTGGATTTCGTGGCAAATATGGTAGATTGGACATTTGCATTCGCTGTAAAATATTTTGGAGCGTTTTGGCAAATATTATTAATGGGTACATTTTTTATCGCGCTATTTCTGGCATTCTCAAAGTACGGGAAGATACGCTTGGGTGGAATGAATAAGCCGGAAATCGGTTATTTCAAATGGCTAGCGATGATTATGACGACGTTGCTTGCAGGGGGTGGCGTTTTTTGGGCCGCTGCAGAACCGATGTATCACTTTTTAGATCGACCTCCGCTATTCACGGAAGCAGTATCCGGAACGGAAAGTGCTATTATCCCAGCATTCGCTCAATCGTATTTGCATTGGGGGTTCCTTGCATGGTCAATACTTGGTACGTTAGGGACAATAGTACTCATGTATGCTCATTATTCTAAAGGAATGCCGTTAAAGCCGCGTACATTGCTTTATCCAATTCTCGGTGAAAAGATCATGCGTAAAAGTGTCTTAGGAACTACTATCGATGCGTTTTCCATCATTGCAGTAGCTGCCGGTACAATTGGACCAATTGGATTTCTTGGTCTGCAAGCGGCTTATGGAATGGAAGCTTTATTTGGTGTACCCAATACGCTAATGACACAGATTCTTATCATTATCGGCGTCGTAGCCATTGCTACTGTTTCAGCTGTAACGGGATTACGCAAAGGAATTCAATTCCTGAGTAATTTAAATGTAATCATTACATTGATATTAATGGTTGCTATTCTGATTTTGGGACCAGGCGGATTTATTATCAATACGTTCATTTCATCATCGGGTATCCATCTACAAGAATTCTTTGGCATGGCTACATTCCGGGGGGATTCTAGTTGGCTTGGATCATGGACAATCTTTTTCTGGGGCTGGTTCCTCGGTTATGGACCGATGATGGCGATCTTTATCGCTACGATTACACGCGGACGTACAATTCGCGAGTTAGTATTAGCTGTATCTATTACGGCACCAATTGTTACTGCATTTTGGTTCACCACTGTCGGAGGTGCAGGCATATTTTATGAACTGGCACAGCCTGGCGTAATATCAGAAGCGCTAAATACTTCGGGTATGCCTGCGGCGATGATAGCCATTACCGAGCAACTGCCTTTAAATATGATAATTGGACCATTATTTCTCCTTGTAACCATATTATTCGTTGTCACAACAGGGGATTCCATGGCGTATACGATATCCGTTGCGATTACGGGGGACGGACATCCGCCTAAAACTATGCGCATATTTTGGGCGGTCATCATGGGTGCGGTTGCGAGCGTACTATTAATGATCAGTGAAGGCGGAGTCGAGGCAATTCAATCATTTATTGTAGTGACTGCCATACCGGTCTCACTCTTACTATTACCGACATTTTGGGCTGCTCCAAAAGCTGCTAAGCTGCTGTACGCAGAACAATTCGGAGAGGAAAAGACAGTGGAAAGTATAGAAATTAATTCTACAAAGAAAAAGAAATATGACACAGTACATGACGAAACAAACTAATCAGAAGGGACATAATAGTCTGAAAGTAACCTTGTCTACTAGGCAAGGTTTTTTTATGTGACATTCATCTAAAACAGTATACATTTAGTAAGGACTAAAGGTATACTAGTGATCTACTCATAACTTACTAGGAGGGCCAATAAAGTGAAGAAGTCTGCAAGTATTGCGATGAAACTCTCAGGATTAATTATCGCATTATTCTTATTACTGTTTTTAGTATACTCAGTCGTTACAAGTGTCATGTTACATAAGCAAAGTATTAAAGATGCCGAGGAATTTGCATTAGAAAGTGCAAACAAAAGTTCACTCGTACTGAGTGTGAAATTAAAAGAAACGAATGAAATGCTACGTACAACTAGTCATATACTAGAAACATTACAAGCAACAGGTGATATGCATCCCAATGAAATCATTCGAATCATTAAGAACAATTTACAGAAGAATGATGACGCAACAGGTATGGCAGCTGTAGTTAACCAATCTGCATTTTCTGAAGGGGAAGTTATACCCAAAAATCTTCTTGATGAAAATCAGCAATTCATTCCTTATATCTTTAAGAAAGACAATGCGACTGAAGTTGAACCATTAAGTGGAATGGATGATCCCACAGCGAATAGCTGGTATACCGTTCCGAAAAATGAAGCGCGCTCCATTTTGACTGAACCCTATGCATATGAAACGAACGGTCAAACAATTCTCATGACTACTATTTCCGTCCCGTTGATAGATGCCTCAGGAAATTATTTTGGTTTGTTGACTACTGACCTATCAATTGATTTCTTGACGGATGTAGTAAAAACCATTAAACCAGAAGGCGGTTATGCTTCTATTATTACCGATGCTGGTTTTATTACGGCAAACAGCCTGAAGCCTGAATTGAACGATACCAATATGGCAGATGCGATTGATTGGAATTCTGCTAAAGTCGTACTCGATAAAGGTGAACTGACAAGTACTTATGTAGACTCCCAGAGTTTAGGCGAAGAATCATTTAATGCTTTTGCACCTATCAACTTACGAGATATTAATGAAAAGTGGACAGTGCAGACCGTGACACCAAGATCGGTTATTCTAGATACATTCAATACGATCTTATGGATTACGATTATCTCAGCTATTGTGATTGTTTTGATGATGTCAATCGCATCAACAGGATTTATTTATCGCCAATTAAGACCTTTAAAAACGTTGCAGAAATCAATGGAAACAGCTGCTGCAGGAGACTTAACTATGATGGTAGATGAACAGAATCTACATCGCGATGAGATAGGATTAGTATCACTCGCTTATAATGATATGCTCCGCCAGACTAATGCAGCCTTGCAAACAGTCCAACAGTCTTCGGTTCAATTAAGTGACTCATCATCGCAAGTGACACATGCTTTTGAAGAGCTAGTAGCTGCGAACCAAGAAGTATCGGTAGCGACAGATGAAATTGCACAAGGCGCATCAAAACAATCTGAAGATACAGAAGTGACAAGCCTACGAATTTCAGACTTGGCAGACCGCATGGATCACATCCATACCATGTTTATGACGATGAATCAGTTATCTACAGATGCTTCTAATTCTGCGGAGAATGGAATGTCGGAAGTGAGAAAACTGCGTGATCATAATACGTCAGCGAATGAAATGAATAAAAAAGTACAACTTCAAATCCAGACGCTGACAAATAAGATTTTATCTATTAATCAGGTCATTCAAACATTGCATGGTATTACGGCAAGTACGAATTTGCTAGCGCTCAATGCGAGCATTGAAGCAGCACGTGCGGGTGATAGTGGTAAAGGATTTGCAGTGGTTGCCAATGAAGTGCGTCAGCTAGCGGAACAATCTCGCAGAGAAACTGAGGTAATTCAAGAAACTGTAAAAGAAATATTATCAGAATCGCGCCAGACGGTTGAAGTGATTGATCTAAACATGAAATCAATGGATGGTCAAAATCAGTCCGTTACGGATACGGAAGAATCCTTTGTACAAAATGCGGGTATCACCGATCAAATACGCGAGTCAATTACGGATCTATCTGAGAAGCTTGCTGAAATGATGGAATACAAAGATGAAGCTATTTTAGCTATCCAAAATGTTTCCGCTATTTCAGAGGAGACGGCCGCGTCATCTGAACAAGTGAGTGCATCAGCTGCCGCGCAACAAGGTGAATTGGAAAATGTGGCAGACTCTACGAATCAGATGAACCAAATTGCAGGAGAATTACGAAGTGTTGTGGATCGATTTAAATTATCATAATGAATAATGTGAGAAACAGAAGTGGCATTGTCCACTTCTGTTTTTATCTGTCTATATACATTGTTACATAAGCTTTGTATCGTAAATAAACAAGGAAATAGAATAAAAGACTTACTAATATTACATGAGAGAGTTGAAGCCAAATGGTACGTTTATTTAAAAGAGATAAAAAACAACTAGCAACAGATAAAGACCAACATCCTGCACAGTATAGTGTCGGTAGTATATCGTTAGAAAAATATCCTGATATAAAACAACAACTGCGGATGATTAATCTAACAGAGTCAGATTTGAAGTATCTCTCCTGCATGCAAGAACAAATACAACCTGTATTACCTTTGATGACGGATCGTTTCTATCAAGCAATGGATGGACAACCTCAACTTCTGCATATTATTGCGGAACATAGTAGTATGGATCGCTTGAAAGGTTCCTTGACAAAACATATGCAGTCAATATTTCGTGGAACGATTGATGAAAGCTATTTGAAGCAAAGACGAATTATCGCGAAGGTCCACGTACATATCGGTTTGGAGCCAAAATGGTATCTAGCAGCAGTTGAATCATTGTATGAAGAATTTTTCTCTTTTGTTGAACAAGTAGACATGCCGAAGAAAAGACAATTTAGTACATTGCGTGCTTTTATGAAGGTTATGAACTTTGAACAACAGTTAGTTTTGGATGCGTATGAAGAAGAAAATGCATTGAATCGACAAAAGGTTGAAGAATCGAAAACCGTTGTGAAGAATCAAGTATTGAATACGTCCCAGAATCTAGCAGCAATTAGTGAGCAGACGAACGCATCGACAGAAGAGTTATCCGATAAAGCACGTATGCTAGAAAATATGACGATCCAAAGTCTTTACTTTATTACGGAGACAGAAAACACTTCATTGGCGGGGAAGGAACTAGTAGTCACTCAATCTGAACAATTTGCGCAAATAGTCGAACACATGGCAGATTTTACTACTCGGATGAAGGCGCTACATCATTCTTCTGAACAAATTCAAGGTGTAGTGACGCTTATTACTTCTATAGCCGACCAAACAAATTTACTTTCATTGAACGCCGCAATTGAAGCAGCGCGCGCAGGGCAACACGGCAAAGGGTTTGCTGTAGTTGCGGCTGAAGTGCGAAATTTGTCGACAGAAACGAAACAAGCGATTGGTAAAGTGACCGGCATGATTGAGGAGACCAAAACGAATATCACTGAGATGGCAAATTTCATGAAATTGATGGAAAAGCTGATTCAAGAAAGTGCAAAAGAAAACGAACTAGTGACGCAATCCTACGATGAGATTGTTCAAGCGGTAACGGGAATGAAAGTACAAACGGATGAATCACGAGTATCCATTGAAAACACTGTTCAGATCTTGGAAGAAATCAATCAAGCAATTGAAATAATCGCCCATTCTTCAGACGGGTTAATTCAGTTAGCGGAAGACTTATAAACTAGAATGTCATTCTAGTATGCATACTGCTCGTCATTTGGTACACTGAGCAAATAATAAGATCATTATGAAGGCGGGTGTATCAATGGAAGAAGCAGCACTGATTAGCATTGTAGCCATTTTAGCACTCGGTATTTTCTCGCAATGGCTAGCGTGGAAAATCCAATGGCCATCTATTTTCATCATGTCGATTGCAGGCTTATTAATAGGTCCGATCATGGGGTGGGTAAATCCAGAAGTGGCTTTGGACGAGCTGTATAGTCCGCTCATTTCACTAGCTGTTGCTATTATTTTATTTGAAGGAAGTTCCAATCTAGACTTTCGGGAAATAAAGGACATTTCGAAGTCTGTTTTCCGAGTTGTTACATTGGGTGCATTTTTAGCATGGATTTTAGGTTCTTTTACAGCACATTATATTGCGGGATTAACATGGGAAGTGTCGTTCATCATTGGAGGCCTATTTGTAGTAACGGGTCCAACCGTCATTATTCCTTTATTACGTAATGCAAAGTTAAAAGCGCGAACCGCTGCCGTACTTAAGTGGGAAGGGATTATCGTAGATCCTGCTGGTCCGTTGCTTGCGTTGTTTGCATATGAAGTGATCAAGGTATTGACGAATGATCATTTATCGATGAATTACTTATTAAACTTCTTTGGTGGTGCTGCACTTGCTGCACTTCTAGGGTTAGTAATGGGATTATTGATTAGCGTCATGGCTAATAGAGGTCAATTTCCTGAGTACTTGAAATCACCCGTCATTTTGGCGTTTGTGTTGCTGTGCTTTACGATGGCAGAAGTCATTATGCACGAAACGGGTATGCTTGCCGTAACTGTGATGGGGCTGGTTTTGGGGCGCTCGAAGCGCTATGTTTCATCTATTGGAAACGTCGGTCATTTTGTTGAAAATGTGTCCGTCATGTTGACGTCTACAGTCTTTATTTTATTAACAGCTTCGCTCGCAAGAGAAACGATTGCGCAGATATTTACATTACCGATTATAGGATTCGTGTTGGTTATGCTGTTTGTTGTTCGACCATTATCGATATGGATTTCGACGATTGGTACCGAATTGGTCTGGCGAGAGAAGTTGCTCATTGGCTGGATTGCGCCTAGAGGAATTGTCGCATTGACTGTTGCTGGTTATTTCGCTTCGACACTTGCAGAAGATGGTTATGAAGAAGCTACTTTGCTGACAGCGTTGACTTTTGCTCTCGTGTTTATTACGGTTACTGCGCATGGATTTACGTTAGGACCGCTAGCGAAAAAGTTGAACTTGGCAAGTAATGAACCGCCAGGCGTGCTCATAGTAGGCGCAAGTAGTTTTTCAATTCAATTAGCTATGCAATTAAAAGAAATGAATATCCCGGTATTGATAGTCGATCCTTCACAAGGACGTTTACGCCCTGCGATTGAAGCGGGAATTGACACGTTCATGGGTCAGATGTTATCGGAACGATCGAGATTCTCTATTGATTTGGCACCGTATGATACGATTCTGTCGATGACTGGAGATGCCTCTTATAACGCATTGATTACACAATCGTTTGCGCCAGAGTTTGGATTTAACAATACGTTTTCCCTTACGGCTGTTTCCAATCATACAATGAGTAAGTCGGCATTGCCGATTTCGCTGAAAGCTCATTTGTTATTCGAAGAGGGCGCAACGTTCCCAGAGCTAAACCGCAAGATTAATACGGATTATGAAATTGGTTTGTTCGAGTGGGAAGGTACGGATACTGATTTAGTGTTTAAGGAGATTATTCCGGAGACGGCGACTGCGTTGTTTGTGAAGAAGAAGAATGAGACGTTGGTTTTTGCTACGCTTCAGAAGAAGATTTCGTTGGATGCTGGTGATCAGTTGGTGGTGTTGAAGTTAAAGCAAGGGGTTCCGGCTAATTCATAAGTAAATGTGGCTGTCAAAGTGAGTTTCTTGCTTTGGCAGTCTTTTTTATGTGGGGTAGGGGTGTTGCTCGACGTTACAGATAGATTGGATCGTTGCTCGAGTTTGGCTTGGTCATTGAAAGTAGTGAGGGTCATGCTTTGGACTCGCGCAGGCACGTGGGGGATTGCCTCCAGCCATGAGCCAACTAGCGGT
The DNA here is from genome assembly GCF_002109325.1 of Sporosarcina ureae. Lineage (GTDB taxonomy): Bacteria > Bacillota > Bacilli > Bacillales_A > Planococcaceae > Sporosarcina > Sporosarcina ureae_C. The sequence continues at coordinate 2,662,822 of NZ_CP015348.1, forward strand.
GGAGCTGCTAGCTGTCTCATGGCCACGGCTTACCCCGCAGTTGTGCCTGCGCTACTGAGTGGGAACCAAGTTAGGTTGTTGTTTATAGAAGATGAAAACCAGTGACTGGGTGATACCTTTCTTCGGTGTTGGAAAAGTACAGAACAGATAGATTGGATCGTTGCTCGACATTGGCTTGTGCATGGAAAGTAGTGAGGGTTCTCGTGCTTTGGACTCGCGCAGGCACGTGGGGGATTGCCTCCAGCCATGAGCCAACTAGCGGTGGAGCTGCTAGCTGTCTCATGGCCACGGCCTACCCCGCAGTTGTGCCTGTGCTACTGAGTGGGAACCAAGTTAGGTTGTTGTTTATAGAAGAAGAAAACCAGTGACTGGGTGATACCTTTCTTCGGTGTTGGAAAAGTACAGAACAGATAGATTGGATCGTTGCTCGAGTTTGGCTTGGTCATTGAAAGTAGTGAGGGCTCGTGCTTTGGACTCGCGCAGGCACGTGGGGGATTGCCTCCAGCCATGAGCCAACTAGCGGTGGGGCTGCTAGCTGTCTCATGGCCACGGCCTACCCCGCAGTTGTGCCTGCGCTACCAAGTACTTATCAAGTTTGTTTGTGGTTTATAGGAGATAAAACCAGTAACTGGGTGGTACTAGTTCCTATTCTTGCAAAAGAAGAATCAGAACTGACTTACACACTATTTAACGAAGGCGGCTGCACGTGGTAGGCGTAGTAATGAGACAGCCAGGCGCACTTCCTGTCTGGCTCATTGCGGTAGCCATCCACCACCGCCGAAGTGGCGGCAATGATCGCCCTACTTACATTGCCAGTCAAAGTACTACCCCTGCACAAAGCAAAAAAGAGTAGGGGGTTGCAAAAATAACTACCCAACATCGTATCCTACTTACCTGTACGAACAAATTATCCGTGTACTAGAAAAACAAGTAACTGAACCGCCCTACACCCAGTCTAACGAAGGCGGCTGCACGTGGTAGGCGTAGCAATGAGACAGCCAGGCGCACTTTCCTGTCTGGCTCATTGCGGAAGCCATCCACCACCGCCGAAGTGGGGCCAATGCCCGCCACACTTGCATAGCCAGTCAAACCACAACCCCTGCACAAAACAAGGAAGAGTAAGGGTTTGCAAAACAACTACCTACCATCGTATCCTACTTACTTCTACCAACAAATTACCCGTATACTCGCACGTCACCAGCACTACCCCTCACTACGCACATTCAACACAGTTAATTCCTCACTATTCTTCAACAACTCAATAAAAACCTGCAACGCCTTCGTTTGGAAAGGGGAATTCGTCACAATGGAAAAATGACGTTTAAATGGCGTTCCCTTTATAGACAACGCCTTCATATCACCGTAGTGCAACTCTTTTTGGATCGCCCACTGTGACAGCAAACTCACGCCAAGACCTGCTTCCACGGACTCTTTAATCGGTTGGGTACTACTAAACTGCATAATACGTTTCGGATAAAATCCTGACTGATAGAAGAATAGTTCTGCCGCTTCGCGTGTACCTGATCCTTCTTCGCGCAACAACCAAATATCATCTTCTAACTCAGTAATGGATTGACGTCCTTTTTTCTGTGCAAGTGGGTGATCGACGGAAGTGACGACGTACATTTCATCTTCTGCAAAATCTTCATTCTGCAAAGGCGCGGCTTCCTTAAAGTGTCCCTCGATCAAGCCTACATCGAGCTGGTGAGTGATGACTAGTTCCGCAATGTCTGCTGTATTGCCAATCGTCACTTGCGGTTCGATCAATGGATAATCCGCGACAAGCTTGGACAGGATGTGTGGAAGAACATACTCTCCAAACGTATAGCTGGCACCGATCGTAAGTGGACCACTTGCTTTGTTAGCTAAGTCATCAACTAAATTCTGCATTCTAGAATACAGTCCGATGATTTCTTTTGCGTGATGATAGACAATTTCTCCAGCTTGATTGAGCCGCACGTATTTATTAGTCCGCTCAAGTAGTCGAACGCCAATGGATTCTTCTAATGAACGGATATACTGACTGACAGCGGGTTGTGTCATATGCAGTTCTTCCGCTGCTCTTGAAAAGTTCTTTTTCTCGGCTACTTCGATGAATACTTGCAGTTGCTGGTCGATGACAAAGCAACTCCTTTCCATGTATATCGTTTTACTTATCATACCTATTATAAATTGTTATTTCTCTTATAGCGAATGCTTTTATATACTTGTGTCAGGAGGTGATGTCATCGTGGTTACTTCAAAAATGATTCCGGAACAGCATGAACCGAAACATCCATCCAAATGGGTATCATGGGTCGGTGGAATAGCATTTACATTCTTCATTGCATTTTTAGGGTATTTATTAGCAAAGGTACCAGGTTTCGATCATATCGGACAACTGGCATGCGCAATTATTATCGCGGTAGCATACCGTCAAATCTTCGGCTATCCTGAAATAATCCGAAGTGGGATCGCATTTTCATCGAAGCGTTTACTACGTGCTGCTATTATTTTATATGGGTTGAAATTAAATATAGATACAGTCTTAAGTGACGGTCTTGGCTTACTCGCTCGAGATGTAGGGGTCATCATTTTTGCCATCTTCATGACGATCTGGCTTGCTAAAGTATTTAAAGCAGATAAAAATATTTCCTTGCTCTTAGGGGTCGGAACAGGGGTCTGTGGCGCGGCTGCCATTGCTGCAGTTGCACCAATCATTAAGGCAAAAGATGAAGATACCGCAATTGGTGTAGGAATTATCGCGTTAATGGGTACCGTGTTTGCGATTGGCTACACTATTTTACGTCCGATCCTTCCGCTTGATTCAATCGAGTACGGAATGTGGGCAGGAATCAGTTTACATGAAGTGGCGCATGTTGCATTAGCTGGTGCACCTGCAGGAGAAGACGGTTTAGCTATAGCTTTACTAGCCAAGCTCGGTCGTGTATTCCTATTAGTACCACTCTGCTTTATCTTGATTTTCATAATGAGACGCAAAAACAAAGATACTGACGAATCGGGTGCTAAAATAGAGTTTCCATGGTTCTTAGTAGGATTCATTGTCTTAAGTGTCCTCGGAAGCTATGTATTCGGACATTCTATTCCCGTTTCTGACAACGTAATGGAAGGCGTCTTCACACTGACCACATGGTTACTGACAGCGGCTATGGTAGGACTTGGACTAAACGTCAGTCTACGAGACTTAAAAGATCGTGCGATGCGTCCGCTAGCTGCTATGACAGTAACATCCATCCTACTATCCGTCATCGCGTACTGTATTATTTAATAGATTATTCCAATGAAGGCCAGCAGGAGAGAACATCTCTTTTAAGCTGGCTTTTTTGTTGACTTTATTTAGTCCACCCCCTAAACTATTAATTATTGGTTTAGGGGGTGGACTACTTTGAAAGATCAACTTCAAGAAGCAGTAGAATTATTTGAAGAAGTTATAATTTACGGAACGGAACATGTTGTAAAAAATTTGGATGTGCCGATTTGGAAAGACTACTCTCCAGAGCAAATCCAAGTACTAAAAATTCTTTCTGCCTATGGCTATCTATCTAGTGGACAATTGGCGGAGATTCAAGGTGTACATAAAAGTGCCATTTCGACACGCCTTAAGAAACTCGTCGAGAAAGATCTTGTCCAGTCAGAAAAAGATCCAAACGATCAGCGGATCAATCGAATCTCACTGACCGCAAAAGGTCTTGAAGTACTGTCTGTCTCAAATGCAGCAATATATGATAGTATCGAAAAATTGTTCGAAGATCGTATAGACGAACAAGAACTGGAACAATTCATTGAAACATTCCGTAAATTAAAATCGATTTTAGTAAAGAGGGGGAGATAACGAGTGAAAACTGTATTGAAATTCAAATGGCCTATAGCGATAGGATTAGTTGTGCTGACTGCCGTATTGTTCATACTTGCACCTGATTTAGCGAAGCAAGCAGAGAAGGCAGGATCATTCCAATTGCTCGATTCGGCAGACTCGCAAAAGGCTGCGCAAATGTTAGAAGATGCAGGGCAAGCAGATGAAACGATTTCGTTAGTATATGATTTAGAAAAAGCAGCAGATCAAACAAAGAAAAAAGAAATTTCAGCTGCAGCTAAAGAAATTAAGAAAGTTAGTGAAATCGTAACAGATGTCTTAGATCCATTTGAAAGTGAAGAAATGGAAGGGCAACTTGTTTCAAAGGATAAGAAAACCGTCTTGCTTCCGATTACTGTAGACGGTACGCAAGAAGAAGTTATTCAGTTAGCAGAGAAAATCGAGAAAGATATCGTATCAAAAGATGACAAAGTCTATATGACAGGTGAAGCCATCATTAATAATGATGTGAATGAGAGCGCGCAAGAAGGATTGAAAAAGACGGAAGTGATTACCGTTGTATTGATATTTGCTCTCTTGCTCATTGTATTCCGCTCGATTATCACTCCATTCGTACCGTTAGTGGCGGTGGGAATTGCCTATTTATTAAGTCAATCATTCGTGGCGTTTTTCATCGACTGGTTTGGATTCCCAGTCTCGAACTATACACAAATATTCTTAGTGGCAATTTTATTCGGTCTTGGAACAGATTATTGTATTCTGTTGCTAAGCCGTTATAAAGAAGAATTACTTGCAGGCCATGAAGTGGAAGAAGCGATTATTAACACCTATAAAACAGCAGGTCGTACATTATTTATCAGTGGACTTGCAGTGTTTATCGGTTTCGCAGCAATCGGTTTTGCAGATTTCCCGATATTTAAGTCAGCAGTTGCGGTAGCTGTCGGGATTGCCGTATTAATGCTCGTTCTATTCACTGTTGTTCCATTATTGATGTCTATATTGAAAGGCAAGCTATTCTGGCCAGCTAAAGGGGCCGCTTCTCATAAGGACAGTAAATTATGGATTGCGTTCAGTAAAGTATCCGTCATGCGTCCACTACTTTCCATGTTGATTGTAGCTATCATCACGGTTCCGCTACTGTTGACGTATGACAATGTTCTCTCATTCAATACAGTAGATGAAATTGATGGTAGCAAAGAATCTGTCATTGGGTTGAACCTCATTTCTGATGCATTCGGTGAAGGGGATTCATTGCCTGTACAAGTATTACTGAAGAAAGATTCTCCAATCGTTAAAGAAGGAGACGTTACGTATTTGGAAGCTATTTCTCGTGATTTAGAGAAAGTAGATGGCGTGAAAAGTGTCCGTACTGTTACACGTCCGACTGGTGAACTATTAGAAGACTTATATGTAGATCACCAAGTTGGCTTGATGGCGGACGGCATGCAGGAGGCGAATGATGGTATACAGGAAATTCGTCTAGGATTGGCAACTGTACAATATAATTTGCGAGATGCAGCTAACCAACTACCTTCCGGTGGAGCGGGTGGCGGTAGTGGATTAATCCAAGCGGCAAATGGTATTGAGCAAATCAACGGTCAGCTCGCTCAGATTTCGGGTGGCTTACAACAAGGTTTACCAGCAGCCCAAGCAGCTGGTGGATTGGATGCATTAGGAAATGAATTGGATAAGATCAGCAGCGGTATCGCAGGAGCAGGATCACAAATTAACCAAAGCGGTTCACAAATCGGCCAATTAAAAGGTGGTTTGAAACAGCTTGGTAGTGGCGTGAAAGCTTCGAAGGACGGGTTGGCTGAAGTGACTACAGGACTTCAGGAGATTGCTGGTTTGCTCGCTGATATGGCGGATACGAAAAGTGTGCGCGATACGGGGTTATTCATTCCTAAAGGAACGCTTGATAATGAAGAGTTCACTCCAGTGATCGATCGTTACACATTCGACGATAAAAAAGGAATCTTGATGGAAGTCATACTAGAGGAAAATCCTTATTCACGTGAAGCGATTTCTACAGTTCATGATATTAAAGATTCAGTGAAGCGTTCCGTTATCGGCACACCATTTGAAGATGCGGATTTAGCGTTCAGCGGTATTTCAAGTATTAACTCGGATTTAAATGATATTTCGTCAGCTGACTTTACGCGTACCGTAGCGATCATGTTAATTGGATTGTTCGTTGTGTTATTCGTTTTATTCCGTTCGGCAATCATGCCGCTTTATATGATCGGTTCGTTATTGCTGACATACTATACGGCGATTTCGATTACAGAACTGATTTTTGTCAACGGTCTAGGTTATGACGGAATTAGTTGGGCTGTTCCATTCTTCGGATTCATCATGCTCATTGCGCTCGGTGTAGACTACTCGATCTTCTTACTCGATCGTTTCCGCGAAGAGAGTATCGGGGGTATGAAGATCAAGGAAGCATTGATGTATTCAATGGCGAAAATGGGTACGGTTATTATTACAGCAGCCGTAATCTTAGCAGGAACATTCGGTGCCATGATGCCTTCAGGTGTTTTGAGTCTCGTACAAATTGCAACTATCGTTATTTCGGGATTATTGCTATATGGTTTAATTATTTTGCCATTGCTCATTCCAGCAATTACGGTTTCATTCGGACGAGGTGTCTGGTGGCCGTTTAGAGGATGAAGTAAAGACGCTCGGCTATAATGGCTGAGTGTCTTTTTTGTCTATGTTTATATGACCTATCTAAGTGGGTAAATAGAGTGAAAACGATTAGACAGGGGATAGCTCATGATGAAGTTACATACAGGATCATTATATTGGGAATCGACTTTTGAAAAAGAAGGTTTTCCGAAAACGGAGCGTAAAGAGTTGTATGACGTGGCGATAGTAGGCGGAGGGATGTCAGGTGCACTCACTTCGTACGTTTTGTCGAATGAAGGCTACTCTATTGTGTTGATTGAACAAGAAGATGTAGGTGGAGGAAGTACGTCAGCCAATACCGGGTTATTGCAATTCTCCAATGATATTATGTTACACGAACTGATGGAGCAAATAGGTGAAGAAAAAGCAGTCGAGTTTTATAAAGGCTGCAAAGAAGCGATGAAGAATTTGAAAGACGTGGCGGAACATGCACCGTTTGATGTGAATTTCCATTCGCGTGAAAGCTTATATTATGCGAGTACGGAAGAAGATGTAGCAAGATTGCGTAAGGAGTTCGAAGCGCTACAAAAATATGATTTCCCTGTCGAGTATTGGGAGCCAGAAGATATTGAAGCACACTTCCCATTCTCCCAACCAGCCGCTATTGTGACAGAAGGGGATGCGGAAGTAAACCCTCTACGTTTATGCATGGGTGCAATCCACTATGCGTATGAAAAGGGTATGGATATATTTGAACATACTGAAGTGCTGGGAATTCAGGATACCGAAGAACGCGTATTAATAAAAACGACAGATGGAGAATTTCAGGCAAAGTCCGTTATTGTCACGACGGGTTATGCACCGACTCCCGATATGTCGATCCCTCAGAAAGACTTAAAAGTGACGTATGCAATTGCTACTCAGCCGATCGATGATTTGTCATTCTGGCATGACCGTATGATGATTTGGGAAACGAAACGACCTTATTTGTATATGCGATTAACAGATGAAAATCGAATTGTGGCGGGTGGTTTGGATCAGAATATGGACACACTACCTGACTCACAAGAAGCGATAGATAAGAAGTTTTCACAATTAAAACAGGAATTACAAGACTTGTTCCCGAATCAGAAACTGGATTTTGAATACGAATGGACTGCACTATTTGGTGAGTCGACAGATGAATTGCCAGTAATCGGTCGCCATCCATTTGAACCACATATCTATTATTTGATTGGGCTTGGTGGTAACGGAACCGTGTATAGCATGCTCGGTGCTTATTTACTGCGTGATGAATTGGCCGGTATATCAAATTCGAATGAACCGATATTGGAAATAGAACGCTAAAAAGGTAGCTGGAGACTATTCTCCGGCTACCTTTTTACTAACTATTAACTTGTATCATTTGTAAATGGCCGGGTAAGACAGTAATTCTCTGTGTAGTTTCTTCATAAATTTCCCCATCCATGTCTACTTTACTCCCAATAGGATCTACTATTTCTAATGACTCTACTTGTATATATTCAAGTTCAGCTAGTTGCTCATTTTCGACGAGAGGATCTTGTAATGCAAATAGTTCTTTAAAGGCAGCGAAGTTAGTGTCTTTTACGATCAGTAAGTCTAATTTGCCGTCGAATGGGGACAATGGCGCGATAGGTAGCTCAGTTGTACCAATAAAGCGTCCATTAAGCACAAACAATAAAATAGCTTCACCTTCTAATTCCGTGTCAGTAGATCGAATTTTATAGTGAAAAGGTTCTGTTTGTTTGAGAGTGCGCAATGTACTGAGCACATAACTAATTGAACCAAAACGTTTCTTTTCTTCGGGCTTAATGTTTTCTGACGTCTCTGTAACTAATCCAATGCCCCAAAAGTTCATGAAGTAGCCCTCACCTACTTTGCCGACATCTGTTTCGATAATTGATCCGTTAAGTACTCCAGTGGCTGCTTCATTCAGTAGCTGAGGGATACCTAAAGATCGACTAAAATCATTTGACGTACCACCGGGCAATATGGCTATGATCGGTCGGACAGAAAGTGGCGCAATGCTGTTAATGCATGTATGAACAGTGCCATCACCACCGAGTATAATGAACAAGTCGACTTGATCACTATATTTCACGCAGGCTAGTTGGAGTTCTGCTTCAGAAGCTGAGTTCAGTACAATGAGTTCGTCGACTGCTTGCGCAAATATGTGAAGCGTTTCAGAAAGTTTCTGTGTCATGTTATCTTCTCCGGCGGTACAGTTATATATAAACAATGCTCGTTTGAAATGAAGCATAGTCTTCACTTCCTTTTTACTTTATCATTCCCGAATTTCAGATGTAGAAACTAGGAGACGATGAACCCGTGTTTTTCATCATGCGTCAAAGTTTCCCGCTTGAATAGTAGTAGGTAACAAAAATGGAAAGGAGGTTATTCTATTCGAATCCGAGGGAATAGTAGAAATATAAGGAGTGAGTAGTTATGGAAATTTATACAGTTGGGCATTCCACACATACGGAAGAAGAGTTTTTAAAATTATTGGACGATGCCGGTATTCAGAAACTAGTAGATGTTCGGGCATTTCCCGGCAGTCGCAAATTCCCACATTTCCATGAGGATCGAATGAAAGAATGGTTACCTGCGCATGGCATTGCTTATCGACATTGCGAAAAATTGGGAGGACGTAGAAGAAAATCCAAAACCGTTGATAATGAAGTCAATGAAGGATGGAATAATCAATCCTTTCACAATTACGCGGATTACACATTGACTTCTGAATTCCAAGAGGGAATCGACGAATTGATGAAAGAAGCTTCAGAAAAGCGCATCGCAATATGTTGTTCAGAGCGTCATCCGGCAAGATGCCATCGCTTATTAATTAGTAATTGGCTCGCCACACATGGTTGGAATGTAAAACATATTATTGATGGACCTAAGGAAAAGACGTTAATTGAAGATCATGAAGTAGGGAAGTGGGGGGCTGAACCGATTGTGTTAGATGATGGGGAAGTGACGTATCCTCCAGAACCTAGTGAAGAAACATAAACTAAGTGCCCTTTATTTAATAGAAGGGCACTTAGTTTTTACAGTTATTCGTATAATGTTTTGTCATGCGAACCGTCCGCGTGGAAGATATTTAAAACTCCATTGTGTTCATTGACATATTTTTTAGCTTTTTCGAGCAATATTGATTTAGTTTCTTCTTTGAACATCACATGGTCACTTCCAGTCTTACGAAAAATCCACTCATTCTCTCGTGGTTTCACTTCATAGTGAGGACGACCTTCGCTTTTGCCTTCGACATACTCATGTGCTTTAGCTGTCGCAATGGAAATCGCTCGTTCTTCGGAATAGTTTTCATCCAACAACGCGTTAGCAATTTCAATGGCTTTCTCTCGTACTTCAGAATTTAGGTTCTTTAGTGAAGTAGGATAATTACTTTTACTCCATGGCATCTGTAAACACCTCCTGTTTCACAAATTCCCTTTCCTCATTAAAAATAAACAGCGAAATAAAAACAAAGCTCCGCGGTCAACCCATGGCCGCGGAGCTTTGATTATGTACACGCTCTTCGACGAAGCGGTACAAACTATTCGACTTTACTTCTTCGCTATCACAAATCCAGCTGCACCAAACTTCAACCCAAATCCATTTGTGCAGTTGCTGTTACTAGTAGTATAACCTATCAAAAACGTAATAAACGTAAATCATCAAACTGTGAAAAATGTCATCTTTCTGTAGTCTTTGGCATGAAACTGAGATATATTACAAATACCTTACACGAACCTTTCATTACATTATATTATGCCATTTCACTCCGCTATATACATAATAATCAGAATATTCAACTACATTAATTTTGAAATGAACATAGTCGCAATACCAAAATAAATCAACAATGACAATATATCATTAATAGTTGTAATCAAAGGACCTGAAGCGACTGCAGGATCTACTTTGAGTTTATTAAGGATCAACGGAATCACAGTACCTGCAATCGTTCCGATAATAAGTGTGACGACTAAAGAAGAACCGACTACTAATCCAAGTGTAAAACTGCCTTGCCATATATAAGCAATCACTGAAATTAAGGCACCACAGACTACACCTAGTATGATTCCAACGATTAGCTCCCGGAATATTAAATGAAGGGATCTCTTCATTGTCATATCTTCAGACACAAGCCCACGCACTACGACTGCTAGTGACTGTGTACCTGTATTGCCTGTCATACCTGCAATCATCGGCATAAAGAACGCGAGAGCTACAACGGCGTTAAGTGTATCTTCGAATTTAGAAATGATACTTCCCGATACCAATCCGATAAATAGCAACAGGATGAGCCAGGGGAGTCTACGGTATGCAGCTATAAGTGGTTTTGTATTGAAGTCAATGGATTTACCAGAAGCAAATAACATTTCTATGTCTTTGTTTGCTTCTCTAACAACTAAATCGAGTACTTCATCCGTACGAATAATTCCAACTAAAACGTCCTGTTCATTCACAACAGGTAGTGATACAAAGTCATATCGACCGATCATTTTGGCTACGTCACTCTGATCAGTTGTATCCAAAACTTTTGCTACACCTGTTTCCATAATTTCCGTAACACAAACATCTGCCTCCGCAAGTAATAAATCACGGTATGAAAGCACACCAATTAATTGTTTTTCGTCATTAATGATATAAACGTAGTTCAAGTAGTGAGCAAACGCTTCATAATGCTTGAGCTTTTCAATCGTCTTCTCAACGGAGTAGGACTGATGAATCCATACATAGCGTGTTATCATAATTCGTCCAGCAGAATCTTTTGGGTACTTTCGGCGCTTATGGATATTCTTTTTTTCTTCTTGACGCATTTTAGCTATCAGTTTTTCCACTTGTTTATCTGGAAGATCAGATAATAGACAGGATAAATCATCACTTTTCATTTCGTCTAAAAGTTCTGTAGAACGAATTGGACCTACTAATTCAAGTACTCTCAGTTGTTCACTTTTCGATAAAAAAGCCAGCATATGAATCAGTTTATCTTTATCTAATACTTCTAAATACACAGTATGTCGTTTTCGGGGCAATCGTTTATACTGATCAGCCACTTCTTCAGGCTTCAGTTCGTCAATAGCTTTTTTTAAAGACTCAACATTGCCATCTTTGATCAGTTGTATAATCGCTCGTGAAACATCATCTTGATCACGTGTCACTGGCATCTAGCGCACCTCACTTATTTGTAAATAGTTATAGTCCTTCATTCTTTCCCTTATATAGTAGGGTAGAAACCAATTTACTCAATATGTACAATAAAAAAAGCCTCCTAAGAGACTTTTTTAGATAAATTATTATAAATGATCTTTATTAGCTGGTTTTGGATCTGTTAATGGATCATAACTGTGGTCCTTAGCAAATGGGTTCGGATCAATCAATGGACTAGATTCTGAATTCACATGTGTATGCGTATGTTCAACTGTTGGATCGGTTGAATACGTGGAATGTGTATGTGTAACTGGATCATATAGATCTGAATCGATTAGAACTAATATTTTACCGTGTTCAAAATGTTCATTGTAACGATGGGCTTCTTCTTCGGGAATTCCCATGCCGATTAAAGCTCCAGCAAGTCCCCCTATTCCTGCTCCAGCTGCGGCACCTGTAATACCTGCCACGATAGGGCCTGCTGCAATGATTGGTCCAACGCCTGGAATAGCTAGAGCCCCAATACCCGTCAAGATCCCTCCGACTCCACCAATCAAACCGCCAGTAGCGGCACCGGTTGCTGCTCCTTCAGTAGCGTGAGTCTCTGTTTGTTCAACTACATACTCTGACTGGTCAGGGTCTTTACTAATGATAGAGATTTCATCTGCAGTGAATCCAAGATGCTTAAGGTTTTCAATTGCTGCAATCGCTTCTCTGTCCGTATCGTATGTTCCTACTACGTGTCGTTTCTTCATACATTAGCTCCTCCTTAGATTAGGTAGAATATGATCTCCGCGCTATTGATAAACTTACCCATTCTGATTCCTATAAAACATGTAGAATAGTTTGTGTGTCAAAATGTAATAAAGTTCATGTGTGTATATACCTAAATTATCTTTTAATTCATACGAGAAACATGTTATTTGTAACATTAGACTTACCGTTGTCATTGTATTGTTTTAGTGTTGTAATCTAACTGTAATATAAACTTGGTAAGCTGAGGCTATCAAATCGTTAGGGGTGGCATATTGAAGAAGTTATTATTTGCATTGACAGTAGCCATGTTAATCACAGTATTCACAAGCGGAATGAACGAAACATCTGCTGCGGCATCAGTTCATACAGTAAAAAAAGGTGACACACTATATAAAATTTCTCAACAACATAAAGTGTCGGTCTCTAATATCAAGCAATGGAATAACTTGAAATCAACAGTTATCTATCCAAAACAAAAATTACGTTTGGTGAAGTCTTCTAAAGTGGCTGCTAGCACACCAAAGAAACAAAACACACCATCCCGTTCAAATGGAGCGAGTGTATCTAAAGAACTTATGGTAAGCGCAACTGCTTATACAGCTCATTGTAATGGATGTTCAGGTATTACACGTACAGGATTGAATTTACGAAAGAACCCTAATTTAAAAGTAATCGCAGTAGATCCACGAGTTATTAAATTAGGAACAAAAGTTCACGTTGAAGGTTACGGATATGCAATCGCTGGAGATACTGGCGGAGCTATCAAAGGTAAGAAAATCGACGTATTTATTCCAAATAAATCACGTGCTTACCAATGGGGACGTAAAAATGTAAAAGTAAAAGTATTGAACTAATAAATCGAAAGCTCACATTAGCAGTTATGCCAATGTGAGCTTTTTTGTTTGAAAAATTATATTAAGGAGTACGCCTATTATTTAAAACAATAAATATCAACCCTTTTGAAGGGCTCTTTGCTAATGTTATACATACGTCATGACTTGATTTTTCCCGTTCTTCTTCGCTTGATAAAGAGCGAGATCGGCTAAATGGAATAAATCTTTAAAACTTTGTACATTATGCATCGTATTATCACCTAGACCAATACTTATAGTTAAGGGAATGGGTAAAATATCCGAGTTGGCTGATAGTGACATGACTTTTTCGGCCAGTAAATTAGCTTTTCTCTTTGCATCTTCTAAAGAGATATCTTGCATGACCAAAACGAACTCATCTCCGCCAAACCGTCCTAATAAATCCTCTTTTCTTATTTCATTAGAACAAGTATGCGCGACAAATTTAATCGCTTCGTCTCCCATGAGATGGCCAAACGTATCATTAATAGATTTAAGATTGTCTATATCGAAAGCTATACAGACAACAGAACTTCTAGTTTTCAATGCCTTTTTCAGCTTCAAATCAGTAGTTTCTTCCAGATACCTTCTGTTAAAAAGGCCTGTTAAGTAATCTATATTCTCTTTTGTTTTGCATGAAGCACTTTGTAAGCGGATTTGTAGTTCGAGTGCTGCTTTAACCCAGGTTATATGTTCCATTTCATGTAGTAATTCAATATATTCTTTCTGGATGATGGCTAGTTCATCAAAGTCACAAATTTTTTCAGCTAACTCAATTCTCTTTTGCTGTATGTCTTTTAATGAGGCATAATCATTCAACAAACTATCATTTTCTTTTGCGATTGTATAATAATGAAAAGCAATTTCGGGCTCGTCTAATAATTCATGAATCCTTGCTTTCAAAAATTTATAAAACACTTTCTCGCGAGGACAGTTGGATAGATCGGATAAATCGCTCACATAGTTAATACTATTTAGGGCTAAGTGAGCGTCCTGTAAATTTAAAGCGGATTCCATTAGAAATAAATGTGCCTGGATTAAATATAGTTCTCTTTCCACTTCTCTTGACTGAGCATAGCGTAATCCAAGACTTGCATATTCTAACGCTTGTTCATATTCACCTTTTTTGTTGTGTAAGTGGCTTAATCTTCCATACGCCATGCTAATGTGCGAGTGATCTTTTAAATCAAGTGCGCTCGAGAGCATATCTTTTAACACTCGCTCACCTCTATCGTAATCCGAAGCAAACTGACTAACAAGATATTGTAGATAATATGAACGCATCCAATCAGATTTGTTTCCATTCAATAGACAGTAGGCATGATGTTTTTCAATGTGGTAAAGAACTTTTTCGAAATTTCCAATGTAGTAATACGTGGAAGCCAAAATGTAATGTGCGGTTAAAATCACTTCGTCTATAGAATGTAATTCAGCTTTGTTTAATAACTGAGTTGCAAGTTCGATTGCTTCATAATACTTACCCGTGTTCAACGCATGATCAATGCCCGTAGAAATGGCAGTTATCTCATGTTCCCTGTTCATAGTTGCCCTCCTCCATAATAGGAAGTAATAGTATCGATTATAGTTCAAAGGATTTAATGAGTGATATAAATTATTAATACTATTATATCATCTAATTGCTTTTAAAGTGTATTGAAATATTAAGTATTCGATGAATATTCTATCAATAGCGTCTTTTTTATATATAGTCGATAGTTGTTTATACCCGACGCCTTAAAAGTATAAACGTCCTAATTCAAAATATGAAATAGGACGTTGGTTTATACAATATAAATTCTTAGTTGGACTGAATCTGCTTGAATAATGAAATAAAGTATTCTGGTTCTTCTTCAATCTCAAATGTAAACACGCCTTCATTCGTATGAAGATAAAATAATCCCGTATGTCCGGAAAATGGTCTGTAGGAAAGGTCGAATACGTGCTTCAAAAGAAATGTTCTAGAAGAAGTGGTGATACGATCTTGGAAAAGACAGATGGAATGATACGTTTTTTGTGTAGTTTGTTCCACGCGATCTACGACTCGTTGAACTGAAATATAGCTAAGCGATAGAATTAGCTGATCGCTCGAGTTATGCATTAGATAACCTCCTATTTCGCGATATCATAGCACAGATTAGTATGCTCATAAAAAGATAAGAAATACAATAAATCAAAACGATTCTATAGAACTACCTTTTGCGTAGGTGATTGATGAGACGAGCACAAGTCAACACTAGAAGGAAGACTATAGCACCAGTCATGTCTAAATATACATCTTGCATCGTTGCTGTACGGCCACCTGTAAAGTACTGATGAAGTTCATCAGCGCAAGCTAAAAGGAAAGTGAACAGGGCGGCTAGTACTAAGCGGCCTTTTCTATTGGGTAAAACCCAATATATTACCAGAGCTAAAAAACCAAAAGTGAAGAAATGTACAGACTTTCTAATTAAAAATTCAACAAAGTGATAATATCCACGTTCTTTAATAGAAATAGTTCGATCCCAATAAGTGAATTCCAACGTTGATAAAGTATGTTTACCAGGTTCATTTGGTAACAATTCTTGTAATGTAGAAACAAGCGATTGTTGTTCGTATGTCTGACTGGATGAGATCGCCAGTCCGATTAGTATTCCAATTAATATAAGAAGTGCGAGTAATTTTTTCATATTGGAATTGTATCACGAAAAGTGATTTGTGATGTAGGTGAGCTATATTTCAATTTATATAAACTCAGTTACATAGTTGTAATCTACATGTAACATGAAAGTTGTATACTTCCTATGGTTGGTAATTCCACAATCTGTTCGATGCATCCTGTAATTCCCATTACCAACACAGGAAAGGTATGCTAATATTTAAGTCGGGTAGCTAGTAATCACACTTTCCAAGATACTGTTATTTATTCTGGTAGTCTTAATGATTACTTTAGTATAAAGAGGGTATAAGATAAGGAGAGTGGTATTTTGCTGCTCTGCAACCAACCAGCATTAGCGTTTCTACAAATTATGAGGAGGAAATTATTTAATGAAATCACAATCAAAAAAGAAGTACAGCAAGTATCTAACAGGCGTAGCGTCAGCAGCATTAGTAGCATCAGCGGTGGCACCAGTTGTCAGTGCGGCAGACTTTAATGACGTAGTCGACACGAACTCACACAAGGAAGCAATTGATGCACTAGCAGCAGAAGGTGTTATCAATGGTTACCCGGACGGTTCATTCAAGCCTAATAAAACTTTAACGCGTTCTGACGTAGTAAAGTTAATGGGAAAATGGCTTGTATCTAAAGGTTACTCAATTCCAACAGACTATAAAACGAATCCACGTTTCACGGATTTAACTTCCAAGTCCAATGATGATCTATTGCAATCTGCTGCAATCGTTAAAGATAACGATGTATTCAGAGGGTATGAAGATGGATCATTAGGAGCTGCAGGATCAATCACGCGTGAAAACATGGCGGTTGTATTGGTTCGTGCGTATGATTCAGTGAACAAGACAAACCTACTAACATATGTTCAAGAACAAGAATTTGATAGAGATGTAGTGGATTTGAACAAAGCAAAGGCTGAGGCACGTACGGCAATTGATGTACTCGACTTCTTCGACATCACAAATCCAGCTGCGCCAAACTTCAGACCAAAAGAAACAACTACACGTGGACAGTTCGCTTCATTCCTATATAAAACTATTCAAGTTGAAGTACCTGGAACTGAAGAACCAGAAGCACCAGAAGTATCTGAAATCACTTCTGTAACAGCAACTGGCGAAAAAGAACTTGAATTAGTAGGTAAGAACTTACACACGTTGAAAGCAGAACAATTAAAGATTGAAGGAAATGAACTGGCTTCATTCAAAGCGAATGCAGACGGTACTAAAGCGACAATCGAATTAAAAAACGAACTAACGTCGGGTAAAGAAATGACTCTTAACTTGACGACTAAATCAGAAGTTGAAGGAGAAGACGATGTAGTCACTCCATTCAAGTTCATGTATGAGTTGAAAGTAGAGAAAGTTACAGCTACTACTACTCAGGTGAATGCTAATACAGCGGGCCAAAAATTAGCGTTCAACGTTGATGGCAAGCCGGTTGATATGAAGAAATTGACGGATGCTGGTTATAAGGTTGCGTTCCAATCTACTAATACTGGTGTGTTCTCTGAGCAGGCAACTGGTACGTTGAAGAAATTGGCTACTACCGATAATTTCTCGTATAAAGTTATCGTGACAGATAAAGATGGAAAAACTATTGAATCAGAATTAGTAGACGTCAAGGTAGTAGACTTTGCTAATACACCTTCTGAGATTAGTAAGATTTCAGTTGAGCAAGATGGAGTAACTGTAGAGAGTGGAAAGATTTCACTTGAAAATGGTGTAACAACATTGAAAGTTGAAGAAGCTATTGCGTTAAGCGGAGCGACACTTACAAATCCGACTGCGACATTTACTTCTTCTAATCCAAGCGTAGCAACGGTTACTTCAGATGGTAAAGTAACACCAATCAGTACTGGAGAAGTTACGATTGTAGCTAAAGTAGGCGATGTTACGAAGGATGTAAAACTTACAGTAGGTGTTGGTAAACGTGTTGCAAGCAGTGCTACATTATCATCAACTGAGTCTAAATTAATCAAAGGTGCAACACAAGGCACTAATGTAGTAGTTAAAGACCAATATGGTGACTTGTATGCTGGCAATGTAACTGTTGAGTCAAAAAATGCTGAGATTGCTACTGTTCCAGCAGCTACTTTAGCAGTTGCAGAAGGTAAGGCTACTGTGAATGTAAAAGGGATAAAAGCTGGAACTACAACTGTCCAAATTAAATCTGGAGATACAGTTCTAGGTAATATTGCAGTTGCTGTATCGGATGATGAAACAGTAGCTACTAGAAAGCTAGAAGCTATAATACCTGGAGAAGATTTGACAATTGACGCTATTAAAGGATCTAAGGATGGTAGTGTTCAATTAGCTTGGAAAAAGTATAATAGTCAAGGTTTTTATATAGAGGGTCATGCTATTGAAGACAAGTACACAGTATCATCTTCTAATGAAAGCGTAGCAACAGTTAGCAAAGACAATGCTACTGGTGAAATAACAGTTACTGCTAAAGAAGCAGGTACGGCAGATGTTCTAATCAAAGAAGGGGATATTGTAAGAGGTTCAGCAACCATTACAGTAGTTAACACTACTCCTGCAATTTCTTCTGTTGTCTTTAAAGACACTGAAGCAGTTACTGTTGCAGAAGCGTTAAATTTACCAATAATAGCACCAGACGGTATCAAGTTGACTTCTACTGAGTTTGAGCCAAAGATTGATGGAAATGGTTCAATATATATAAAAGGTGAAACTTCAAATATTGTCTTAGGGACTATTGCAACTAGTTATTCTGGTGATGCAAAAGATACTACTGACTTAAAAGTATCTGGCGGAAACGTTAGAGGTACAGTTAATGCGGGAGCTCAAGGTACGATTGTTGTGAGTGTTAAGAAAACAGGACAGTCTACACCAGTTGGAACAAAAACTATCGAAGTAAACGTCCCAAAATAATCAAAATCTATTCTAACAAATCATTAAACTAGCAACATCAAGCCCTAATCCTTGGAGTTATTCAAGGATTAGGGCTTTTCTACGTTTAGTCAGTCACCTATCAAGGGTACAAGTAAAGTACAGATAATTAGGGAGGAGTGGGGCCATGAGTTGGTTAGAAGGTATTAATTTTACAACTTCGCTAGTAGTGCTCATCATATTAGCGATACCGATTAGCATTGGCATATTTCTATACTTTTTTGACCGTAGTCAAAAGCAACATGCGATTTTACGTAACTATCCGATTTTAGGTAGAGTGCGCTATATGTTTGAGAAGGCGGGTCCTGAGGTTAGACAGTATTTATTCAATGACGATAACAGCGGCAAACCCTTCAGCCGTGAAGAGTATTTACATATGGTGATGCCTGGAAAATATTTAAACAGTGTCATCGGTTTCGGTTCTAAACGGGATTTTCAGGAACCGGGTCATTATATTCGCAATGCGATGTTTACGAAACAAAATGAAGAGATGCGTGTCGATAATGATAATCTATTGAGTACGATGCGCTATGAAGTCGACACAGATAATTTATTCTCGCGTAAAGAACATCGCGAAGAAGTAACAACATTGCCTTGGCTATTACCTGAAGAAGATGCGATTGTACTAGGACCGAATTGTGAGCATCCATTTGTTGTGCGTAGCTTGCTTGGGCAGTCTGCCATGAGTTATGGAGCACTTGGCGATCATGCAATTACTGCACTGTCTAAAGGGATTGGTATGGCAAAAGGTGCATGGATGAATACAGGGGAGGGCGGAGTATCTGATCATCACTTAGTTGGTGGAGCGGATATCGTTGCGCAGATTGGTTCAGGTTTGTTCGGATTCCGGACGGAAGATGGACAGTTCGATATTGAAAAAGTAAAAGAGAAAGCCAGAATACCACAAATTAAAGCATTCGAAATCAAGTTGGCACAGGGAGCAAAAATGCGTGGAGGACATGTTGAAGGGGAGAAGGTGACGGAAGAGATTGCGGCTATACGAGGTGTAAAACCGTTTACTTCTATTAATAGTCCGAACCGCTTTAAACAGTTTCACGACTATCCGACGTTATTTTCTTTCATTGAGGATATTCGTCATGCGGGTGGTAAGCCTGTTGGTATTAAAGTCGTCATTGGTGGTAAGCAGGATGCGGAAGAATTAGCATCATATATGGCTGAAACCGGTATGGGTCCTGATTTTATCTCACTTGATGGAGCGGAAGGTGGATCAGGAGCAACTTATCAAGATTTAGCAGACAGTGTGGGCTTACCACTTCGTTCGTCTCTCATTCTACTGGATGATGCATTGCGTAAGTTTGAAGTGCGTGATCATGTAAAAATTATTGCTTCAGGTAAAATCATCACACCTGATAAAGCGGCCATCGCATTGGCTTTAGGGGCAGACTTAATACAAGTAGCACGTGGTTTCATGATTTCAGTAGGCTGTATCATGGCGGAACGATGTCATACGAATACATGCCCAGCTGGTGTTGCGACGACAGACAAAAGTTTACAGCGCGCTCTTGTTGTCGAAGAGAAGAAGTTCCGTGTGACGAACTACATTTTAACGATGAGAGAAGGATTATTTCGTGTAGCCGCGGCTGCTGGTCTAGATTCACCTACTAAATTCGAACGTCATCATGTGATTTATAAAGATGAGCGTGGCAAAATCCACTCTATCGAATAAAAAAACGACCTGATGAATTCTCATCGGGTCGTTTTGCTTATTATATTCTTCTGAAACTATTGAATTTAGATTTCCAGTATGGATTGTTCAAGTTGACAACTTCGGATTTCTTCCCGCCAGCATGAACAAATTTATTGTTACCAACATAAATACCTACATGCGAAATGCCTTTGCGGTATGTGTTATGGAAGAATACTAGATCTCCAGGTCTTGGTGATTTGATTTTTGAAGATTGTTTGAATTGCCCAGTTGTCGTTCTAGAAATAGACTTACCATTTTTCTTGAATGAATACTGAATGAATCCACTGCAGTCGAATCCTCTAGTTGTAGTGCCGCCGAAACGGTATGGAATTCCACGTAAGTTCATTGCGGTTTTTACAACACCAGAACCTCCACCTTTAGTAGGGGAAGCTGCTGCTACTGCTTTTCCTGTAGATCTTTTCAACAGTGAACTAGACACATATCCTTTTTTACCGTTAATTTTCACCTTGTACCATAATTGCTTACCGACATATTTTTGATGTGTTAGTTGAACGCGAGTACCTTTTCTTAAAGTGAATACTCTTCTATGTTTTGTTCCTGCATCTGCACGAACGTTTGAATTATGTACCGTTATGTATGTACCACTCTTTGCTGTTGCTTTACTAGCGGCATCGGCTGTTCCGCCTGTAAACCCCATAATCATGACTGACGCCATCAAAATTGAACACAAAAGCTTTTTCATGAATGACTCTCCTCCAGAATAATGTTTGTCGCTTTCTAGCTGCAAGTAATATCTTACACGACAGTTGAAGAGTGAAACATTACGTTCATATTAAGAAGGCATTACAGAAAGGAAGTTTTGTAAAGGATTTGTAACAAAGCAAATAGCCCCCTTATATTTAAAGGAGGCTTGTCTTGAATATAATTAGTCTCTAGGAAATTCAGAAGGATCTTTTTCTGTAATTTGTTCGACACGTACTGCATCGTCCACTTCTGAAGTAAGATCATTCGTCTGAATAATAGGGTCTTGATTGTTTACAGACTGGACCTCTGGATGAGCGGCATTTTGCAAAGGCTCATACCCTCCGTAAGAAGGTTCAGAATTAATGTTTTCAATAAATGGATCTGCTGTTCTATTATGATTGTTAACAGGTTTAGTCGCACTAGGGGGTATTCCGTCTGTATTAAAAAGCTCATTTTTTGAATATACGCTGAATGCCCAGCCTTCATCCACATACAGCATCATGCCGCCATGCTGAACTTCTTCGTAGTAGCGGTCTACTTGAATCGTATCCATACCTATACCGTACATCATTTGTTTAATATGATTTTCACCGGTTAGGAAGTCCATAAAGCGGTCAGTCCACGTGTCGTATGCGGAGTACACATCCGCGCCTGTTCTACTGCGCAGCATGGATACATCGTTTTCATTTTTAGCGATAACATAAATGTTATCATCTAGATAACCTGTTTCTTTAAGTTCCTTGATCTTGTCTAGAAGGTCAGCATCGTTATAATATACACCAACAAATGTTTTGCTAATTAGTTCATCCATTGTATAGCCTCCTTCTTTATAGTTGCTATACATTACATACCCGTTTGGCGTTCTTCAAAAACATAGCAGACTTCGAGAGTGTATTGAAGTGCAGAATAGTAATATGTTTTACATTAAAAAAGTCGATCAAGAGTTAGATTCTCTTGATCGACTTTTGTATTATTCTATACGTACTTTCTGCTGTCCAATCTCTTTCCCAGAGCTATCATATGCTATAAACGTTGCATCTGAACTTAATTGGAAGTCCTCTATTTCATACTGTTTTTTATTCAGCATATAAATCCCTTGTCTTCTATGTGTAAGTTCATAATCTAAGTTTCCGTCTTTTGAAGAGAATCGAACGATTACTTTGTTGATTGGGCCGCATGCAGTCAATAGTTCCGTTGACATACGGATGTCACTGGCTGTCAGTTTGACTGATGGAGATTGGAAAATGGACGCGCTGAGTGAACATGTTTCGATTGGTGTCCCACAATTAATTTCTTGTAAAATGGACTGATAGACAAGAGGTAGTTCGATACTATCTTTTATGAAGAAGTATTGACCACCTGTGTCACGAGCTATTTGCTCCAATAGCTCGGTGTCTAAGTTTTTTCCTAGGCCAATTGTGTAAATTTTGATGCCAAGTTCTTTCGCTCTTTCCACTTCTTTCAATATCGGTATTTTAGATGATTTGCCATCAGTTAAAAGAATAAGCGTTTTTGGCTGGGACAGTGTGAATTTACTGAAAGCGACTTTTAAACCATTTGCAATACTTGTACCGCCACTTTGTTTTACTCCAGGTGCCAAAGAGTCAATAACAGGTTTTGGTGCACCTTTGGCTAAAAACATACCGCTAGTGGTGAAGTGTGTAGCGATATTCATGTCTGCTTGTAAAGCTGTAATGAATTCCTCTGTTTTGGAAACACGCAAACGATCAGGATCATTCAGTTCCATACTACCTGAGGAATCTATTAGAAAACCGATTTCAGGTTTTTCATTCGTACACGTCATATCTGTAGTTAACGGAGGTGCATAAGAAACAGGTTCACTAAAGCTCTTTCCTAATATCGACAGCATCGCACTATCGGTAACTGAAGTATTTGCTATCGCTGTCGCAAAAATTTCATTCCGCATTAGAGTGGTCGGTGTTATGAAGGATGTATTCGCAACTCCATTACTGAACCTTATGAAAGAATTCTCAAAAGGCAAGCTGTATAGGGAATCCAACTTTAAATAACCATTAAAGTCTGTAATGCGTGCTCCGCCTGGTCGTGCAAGTATGGCAGTAATATAGGTAATCCCATTATTGAAACTCTTTCCCTCTTCAACTTTCAACTGAATTTCTGCTCTAGGTACATACGTAATGTTTGCTGAAGCTGTAGAAAGTGGGCAAGTTCCTACTTTACTTACAGGCGTAACAGTAATCGTATCCACTTTTTCAGAAGTTGTACGGGGGGCGATTACTTTTATCGTTACTTCAGGACCGTCTGAAATTGCATGTGGATACCAAGAGTTCGCAGCAGCGACTACAGCAGAAGCCGATGCCACTACAGTTTCTGCTTCTGCAAATTCACGGTCGGGATCTTCTGGATCCTGTGGCTTAAGTTCCGGTTTAGGCACAGGGTCAGGTGTTGGCGGAATTATTGGCTTATCTGACTGTTGAATAGGTGCATGCACTTCAATCCTTGCACCTTCTTTGGAAGTTACTTCGAATTCAAGTTCTTGTTCATAAGGAATCAGTTCGCCGTTACAATCACGGAATGTAAACGTAATGAACGTTTCATCTATGCCATTCGCAGTCAAAGTTGGTTTATCTATATCAACTGTTACGGTTCCTTGTGGTTTCCCCGTAGGATTGCCTGGAAGGGAAGGTTGATTAGGACGCTCGAATTCTATTTCATCTTCCTCCACGAACTTTAGAGGTTTTGCATATTGTGCATTGTCTTTACCGTTTGCTTTAGATGTGAGACCTTGCATATGCCGCCCTTGATCTTTGAACATGTTGTGCATGATATCGACGGCCTCAGCACGTGTTAGATTTCTCTTTGGTGCAAAGTCTTGGTAATCATTCTTACCTGTTAATCCATTGGCTAGATCATGTGTGTAAAGATAATACACTGCTTCTTGTGCAAACAAGTCTTTACCTTGATACGCAGCGAATATCTTCGCCGCATACGCTCGTTGTAAAGCGGAGTTTCTAGCAGTACCACTGTTTAATCCACGTAAGGGCAAGTGGTGTTTAGCCAAGTAACGATAATTCCCCATCGATTTATGTTCACCTTTTCTTGAAAGGAACGAATTGGGGGAGTTGAGGTCAAAGCGTACGAGCATCGTTACGAGTTGTGCTTCTGTAATAGCTTGTTCCGGCTTGAACGTCCCATTTGGATAACCGGATGTTAAACCGATTTCTGATGCCCATTCAATAGCATCCTTAGCCCAGTAGCGATCATTTACATCTGTAAAAGAAGTCTTAGCAGATGCTTGTTGCGGTAAAAGGGCAAATAGAACGAGCAGTAGACCCCATATATACGGATTGCGTGCTTTCAATAGAGTGGTCCTCCTTTCTTATTGGAAAAAGATTTCATCTCGATAATTTTGTTTCAAATCATTCTCCAAAAAATCAAGGAAACGAGATGTTAGCAATGCTGCTTGCGCTCTAGTTAGAGGTTGCTTTGGATTGAAATAGTTTTGTTCATTACCTTTTACCAATCCGAGTTCAGTTGCTACATAGACACTGTCTTTTGCCCACGCAGAAATCTTATAGTCGTCGACGTAATGTGTTTTGAATCCTGGACTTGGAGCGCGACCTTCCATCCCTAGAGCACGGACGAGAATAGCAATAGCTTGTACACGTGTGATAGGACTGTCAGGTTGGAATAAATCCGGTGTAACGCCAGTGATGATTCCTTGCTCCACTGCACTTTCGATATACATATAGTCTTGATCTTTTGTGGATAGATCTTTAAATATAGGAACGCGCGGAACTTTACTTTTTTTCGGCTCTTCCAAAACACGAAGATCGACTGCTTTTAAAATACCAGTAGTGTATTGATAGCGCTGCATAGGTGTGTTTGGAGAGAAGAATTGAGAGTTCTCATCAAAAATACCGAGTGAATACAGTTTTTCAATCGAATCTTTTGCCTGATGTCGATCGAGGTCACGAAACTTTGGTACAATCAGGCGTTCAACTAATGGCAAGTTTTTCTTCTGTAATTCCATCTTACCTTTACCAATGCCAAATGGAATATTGTACGTATACTCACTTACCATATCGGATGAACTGATGACGGAGTGTCCACCTGTGAAGCTCGATATGGAAGGATCGAACGGTTCATATACCATGACTCGTGATTTGCTGTCAGACGATTTACTTGTAACAAAAGCAGAACCATTAGGTGTGATGATTTCCGAGTCCATCAATTGTGTCTCAGTAGCACCCCAAAAGTTCTTATAGCCCATATTACGCCCATTTAAATGAACAGTAATGATATCTTCATTTTTGGTTGTACCGTCAACATATTTATAGATTTTTCGACCAACCATATTACCTGAATAAAAAGTGGAAGCGGGTAGGTTATCAGCAACCATTCCTTCTGAATATTGATAATCAGCAAGAGTATAGGTGTTTTTGCCAAAAGTTACTTTTTCAGAATAGCCTTTTACTTCAAACTGTGAAGTGGTTTGCCCTTTACCTTCGTGTTCATTAACATTGGCTACATAGTTCACGCTTCTTGTAAGTTTTGCATCTCGATACGTAGCATTTTCTTTATCACCAGACAGTGTAAAACGGTACGTGCGAGTAAGCGTATTTTTATTCGCTTTTTCCGTCACAACAGCTTTCCCAGTAAACGTAACGGGTTCACCTGTCAGGAAAAACACTTCGCTATACTCATATTCGTTCATGACACCACCGTTTACGTCAATTGGACTTGCTGATGCAGCAGTAGCATTCAGTGAAACGACTAGTAGAACAGAGAGGAATAGAATACTAGTACTTATTTTTGTAAAGAATTTCATGTATACAACACCTTCTTTTAGGCAGTAAGAGAATTCTCTCACTGCCTGATTTTAATCTACTAGAATGATTTTTCCTTTTACAACACTTTCAGCAATAATAAACAGTCTGTCGTTAATTTCTAAATCACTAGGTTGAATTACGACACCGTCTTTAATGAAAGTAGCTTGTTGAATATTCATTTCTTTAACTTCTGCTTGATCAGCCCATGCACCTTTCATCCATCTGCTTACATTACGCACACTGATTTTTGTAGGAGTGACCTTACCATACGGCGCAGGATCTAATTTAGATAAACGTCCAGCTAGTGTAATGTTGGCTGGGATCTTACTGCCATCTGTTAATTGAATAGCAGTCACTTGATTATCGTC
This sequence comes from Sporosarcina ureae, assembly GCF_002109325.1. Classification (GTDB taxonomy): domain Bacteria; phylum Bacillota; class Bacilli; order Bacillales_A; family Planococcaceae; genus Sporosarcina; species Sporosarcina ureae_C. The sequence continues at coordinate 2,689,197 of NZ_CP015348.1, forward strand.
AGAAATATAGAAGTATGCGTATCGGTTCATGTAGAATCGTAGATCCATTTGTGGAATAAGGGTAGTAAATTCTCCCTTATGTTCTTCCACCGCATACGTTTCATTATTGAAATTAAGATCTTTTTCCTTCATAGAAGACCAAACGTTGTTCTTTAGTTCGGATGCATCTGATAAGCGCAACTTATAACCGAGAACTCCAGAAATCTTACCGAAATAGATAGAGTGATCGGATAGGTTGGGGCTGTTTAATCCATCATTACTAATATGTATGATGTTTGCGTACTGCGTTTTTATCGGACCGGACGCAGCTACAAAAGCTGTCCCGTAAGCACCTAATGATTCGGGTGAGACAAGGCGACCGTTACGGATCAAAATAGAACCGTCATGATAGCGGAAGCGCTGTGAGTCCATCAGTCTGATTTCTTTTGTTTTCCCATTAAAGCTTTGTAACGGTTCGTAAAAAGTTCGTTCTGCGTTCTTTTGTATAATGATACGTTCTACTTGCTCTTTGCCATTTTTATTTACTGTAGCTAAATAGACTTTCATGTTTGCATACTTCCGCAACTGATTATGGGGAACGGGTTTGTTTTCAAAATAAATAGGTGTTTTTGTTGAATAATAATAACTGGTAGTACTTTTAGGATTGTTTTCATACCAGTGCCAATTCTGGAATTTTGTTTCGTCACGAACAATAATTTTTCGATTGATTGGATCAATTTGGTGAAGAGTTCCTTTATATAAGCCTGCCACTTGAACACCAGGCTCTAAAATATCCAAAAGCGTAATATAGTTCGAATTATAGACCGAGAACTTTATATTTACGCGATCTCCTTCATATAAAGAGCTGCTAGTAGTTAGTTTGCCTTTCTTAAAGAACTGCGTTTCTGAATTAATATAAACATTTTTCACGCGTCCATCATCCAGTGTAATCGTCAAGCCTTTTCGATCTCGGTCCATATAGGTGACCATACCGCTATAAGCTTTAGCGTTTGGTTCAATAACAGCTCCTGGAGTATCCGTTTTAGCATGTAGAGTTTTAAAGTAGAGGTTTTGTATATCGGCTTCTACTTTCATACCTAACTTAAAGGCGTCGATTTTAACTGCTATCGTATCGACAGATAAGCGCGTGTACTTATCGACGGTATACGTTGCTGTGCGTCCTGCATCGTTTTTGATCGTGACGCTGCGTAATTCTTTCTTTGTAGTATCTTTATCTACTAGTACTTCCTCATAGTTCGCCTTGACAAATGTGCCGGTAATTCGTTCACTTGCTTCTGTTGAGTTTGCTGAACCAAAGAGGCATCCGATGATTATCGCAATGCTCCATGTATAAATAGCAAACCATCTCTTATTCACTATTTGTCCCACCTCCAAGATTTATCGCATCAATTCTATATCGGTTAAAGGATATAGAAATGAAGAAAAAAGACTCATATTCCCATCTAGTCTTTTCGCAATACAAGTGACTATAAGATACAACCCTATTATCGAATTCTTTGTCAACGTTTTACAAATATGATAGGATACACATTATAGTTAATAGAAGAAAGGGTCGGTTTATCATGAAAAAAAGACAGATGTTAGCGCCGCTGAGTCTATCACTTCTACTATTAGGAGCTTGTAATGCGGATACTGAAAAAGAAACAAATGTGGATAAAGAACAAACCGAACCAGCTAAAGATGTTGTTAAAGAACCAGTAGATAAATCTGATACAACAGCTAGTAATGATGAGTTAAAAGAGGAATTCGCCAAAGAAGAGGGCGTATCTGAAGTAAGTTTGATTATTACAGAAGATGCAGGTGGCTTTGTCTTGTTGGACTTTGAAGTAGCTGACGACATGAAAAAAGAAGATGCAGAAAAGGTTGTCAAAAAATACAACGAACGCCTTGAAAAAGAGTATCCAGAACATAGCATTGATATCCAAGCTCGTAAAAGCGGAGAAACCTTTGTGCAGGAAACGAAAGAAGTTAAATAATGAATATATGAATACCGTCCTATCTGAAGGGCGGTATTTTACATTTCAAAAATCCACAAATGTCGATAGTCCTGTTAAATATTGATAGAAATAAACACATTGCAAAGAAAAATCTCTGCAATGTGTTAAACTAGCTAATGCGTTCTGATAGGGCGCATATTCATGAGTAATCATCTGGCGCTGTACAGATGGTTACTTTTTTATTCTGCTGGATTAATTATTTGAATATCCGAATTTTGTCTAACAGCAACGGAATCCGTGATTTTTGTTGCAGTCGTATAGAATATGAATGCAATGACAATTCCAACGATCCATGCGATGTCTAGACCACCCAGTGCCTTGGAAAGGGGACCTTGATATATTTCAGTATTAATGAAAGGGACTTGGCAAAGGATGGTGAATAAATAGATACCCATCGTTTTATAATTCAGTTTCCCAAACACTCCGTCTTTCTTCATATACTCTTCACGATGGAACCGTCTTTTCAATACGTAGAAGTCCGTTAAATTAATAACGCTCCACGGGATGATAAAGAATAGTACAAAGCCAAGATAGATTTGGAAGTAGGACATGAAATCCCCTGCACCTGCAGTTGCGGCAAAAATAACGATCGTTCCGATAACCGCAGATACTATGACGCGTAAACGTCCGGAAGTCCGAAATGTCCAAAAGTTACTGGCGATAGATAACACGATTATACCTGCTCCATAGATGTTCAAGGAATTGATGACCAATACTCCTAATGAAAGTAAGATAACAATTACATAACCCATCACGCCCATGTCCTTGATTTCTGCCATAACATTCCCATTGACGACCATAGTTGCAATGGCTGCACCGATCAACATCAACCATGCAGAACTAAGAAAGCTTCCTCCAGCTGTATAGAAGAACGTTTTACGAGCGTCTTGTGAACGCATGAAACGTGAGTGATCGGATACATAAGGACCGTATGTGATCTGCCATGTAACGCAAATGGAAATAGCTAAGATAAATAATGTCCAGTTAAATGTACCTTGACTCAACAAGTTCATAGACAATTGACTGATGACTAATCCGGAAAGGACTATGAAAACGAGGGTATAGCCAATAGTGTAAAGCTTCATCGATTTTTGAATGATGTTTTGTCCGTAAATCGCAAGCAACACCATGGGAATCAGACTGACAATTACCGTGATATTGATATTAAAACCAAGTGTTTCTTCAATGCCTTGTGCAACCAATATAGTATTCATTGCACCATAACCCAAATACATCGTTAAAATGATAAGCATGGGCAAAATGACTCCAAAATAGCCAAATTGTGCACGGCTCTGCAATACTTGAGGAATTCCGAGCTTTGGTCCTTGTGCCGAATGCAGCCCCATGATGATAGCACCAATTGCATGTCCAATAAGGATTGCGAGTGCTGCCCACCAGAAACTTAGGCCGATAATGACAGCGAGTGCACCCGTAACGAGTGTAGTAGATACAGTACTTGCAGCGAACCAGGTGAAGAACAGCTCTTTTGGATTCCCCTTCCTTTCACTTTCAGGAATAAACTCGAAACCTACTTGTTCAATCGTCTTCTGCTTTGTACCCATTCAACCGCCTCCTTTGATAGTTGGTGAAATAGAAAATATGCATTAATTTATAGAATAAATAGAGAGATTATTAACTCATTTAATTATTGACGGTTGGACGAAGTGTTTTCCAATACTCTTGTTGAACATTAATCACTTCATCAATAGCTTCTTTCTGATTGGAATATAATTTATCAGGGTAGCCCTGTGTACCTGCTGCAAAAGGATCGGTAACATCTGTTTCAATTTGACTTAGGCGCTCAATGATTTTCAGTGTACAGAAGGGGACATATGCATTACTGTAGCCGCCCTCATGACAGAATACGATTTTACCGCCGCAATGTGCATTGGCTACACGTAACATAATATCCGTTAATTTGCCGAATCCATCAGCTGTCATCATCATGCGGCCGAGTGGATCGAACATACCTGGATCTTGGCCGGCAGAAATAATAATTAATTCAGGTTGAAATTCTGCTGCAATCGGTTCAATGATAGATTCGAATGCATGAACATATCCCGCATCGCCTGTTCCAGGGGGAAGTGGGATGTTGACGTTGTATCCACGGCCTTCTTCTATTCCAACATCTTCTTTTTGACCCGTGTTATTCGGGAAGCTTAAGTCTTGATGAATAGATAAGAAGAGAACATTTGAATCTTCATAGAATGCTTGCTCCGTTCCATTTCCGTGATGTACATCCCAATCGAGTACCAATACTCTTTTGAGACCATACTTTTCACGTGCGTACTTTGCGGCGATCGCTACATTATTGAAAATACAAAAGCCGATTCCTTTATCGCGTTCTGCGTGATGGCCAGGTGGTCGAGTCATTGCATAGACGTTATCTACTTCGCCTTCCATAACAGCATCTACTGCCCGCAACGCACCACCAGTAGATAATAGGGCGATTTCATAAGAACCTCTGCCTACGATTGCGTGGTCTCCTGCATCTCCACCAGTTGTGTCGCTTAAATGCTTCACTTTGGTTACATATTCAGGTGAGTGGAAAAATTCTATTTCATCTCTAGTGGCAGGACGTGGCTCGATTTGTTCCAGCTTCTTCATGAGTCCACAGCGTGAAAGCAAATTATTCACTCGTCTTTTAGTCTCGGGATGTTCCACGAATACATCGGTTTGCATATAACCACCTGATGGTAAATACAGTGTACCGCTACCGTTATCATGCCAAAAGTAGCTTTCATCGAAGATATATCCTGTTTTCATATAAATTCCCTCCAGATAAAATGATGTAGTGATTGAATAGTCATTTATGAATGATTATCAGTCATAAATAAGAATAATTAGAATACGGTAAGCGTTTTCATTTGAAAATCCAAGTAATTCGTTTCATGCTAGAATAACAAGTGACGACGAATTTATGTGATGTATGAATTGTGACGTATTCGTGACGTTCAATCTCTTGTGTACTCACATTAAATGAATATGAGTCATTTGTCAATGGTGTAAATAAATGTTTTTGAATTTTCCCTAAACTGTTTTATTTTGCAATGACAAGTCCAGGCGTCATAGTTAGGAGCGGTGATTCCACAATCATTTGTCAGAAAAGAATGATTGCGATACAATAATAGAATCTATAGATAGAGAGTGGGAAATTCATTGGGGAAAAAAACAGCGATTATACATTCAGCTATAGAAGTATTTCAAGAACAAGGAATTGAGAAGACCAAGATCTCTGATATCGTCAAGCGTGCAGGTATTGCGCAAGGTACATTTTATTTATATTTTCCATCGAAACTATCTCTTATGCCGGCAATTGCCGAAGTAATGGTAGCTAAAACGATGGACATAGTCAAACGAACAGTAAATGATCAGGATGCCTACCCAAAACAATTTGAGCAGATGGTAGATGCGATTTATGAAGTGAATAAAGAGTATTATGAGATATTAGCAGTCATATATTCCGGGCTCGCTTCAACAGAACATATCCGGGAGTGGGAGTCGGTCTATGCTCCATTTTATGAATGGATAAGCGAAAAGCTTGAAGCGGCAAAAAAAGAAGGGGCTGTCCGTCAATCGATCAAACCTGATCGGACGGCTAAAATCATTATCGGTCTAATTGAATCGACAGCAGAGCAAGTATTTCTTTATGCCCAACACGATGAAAGCGAAGCAGATCGTCAGAAAGAAGAAGTTCTTGATTTCATGTCCCATGCACTGCAATTTCAAAGAGTGAGAAGTTAACATAGTCAAATGTTAGCTTTTATGATAAAATGAATGACAGTCAGTCAAATAGATGGAATGAAGAAACTTGTAGGAGTGGATGATATGAATAAAGCATGGCTATATGTTGCTTTAACGAGCTTTTTTGAATTAGTATGGATTTTTGGATTTAACACAGCAACTCACTGGTGGCACTGGATTATCATAGTAGGTTTTATCTTTGTGGACTTTCATTACTTAACGAAAGCATGCGAAGGTTTGCCAACTGGGACCGTCTATGCGGTATTCGCTGGAATCGGTACAGTCGGTACATCTTTAATGGATGTCATGTTCTTCGGTGAACATATTAGTATAGGAAAGATTTTTTTCATCTTCATTCTAGTATTGGGCGTTGCAGGATTGAAGATAGCGGATGGACAGGATGAAAAGAAAGCGCTGAAAGGAGTGAAAGGCGATGGGTTGGATTCTAGTATTATTGGCAGCACTAAGTGAGTTTGCCGGTGTGATAGGGCTGAAGAAATTCAGTGAAAATAAGACATTGGGGAATGGGTTGTTATACTACGGAGGATTCGGTATCGCGTTCTTCTTTTTATATAACTCCTTTAAGTTTTTACAAGTCAGTACAGCGTATGCCGTGTGGATTGGTATAGGTACAGCAGGTGCGGTGCTCATCAACATGCTGTTCTTCGGGGAATCGAAGAGTACAGGTAGAGTGGTCAGTCTACTCCTGATTGTGTTTGGTGTAGTCGGGCTTAAAGCTTTATCATAAAATATGCCTCTTATATAGAAGAAGAGTAATTTACACAATAAAAAAGGACGTGCCCAATTGTAATGGGCATGTCCATTTTATTGTATCCGAAAGATTAGCTACTGAGTTTCATCGATTCTAAGGCACGTTTCCGTATCTCACGTTCTAACATTTGGATGAACTCCTGATTCAGTTGATACTTTTGAGCCTGCTGATACGAATAGAGCAACAATTGATCCGATAAATGTAGCACAGTAGAACCGCCTCCCTTTGGATGAATAGAATCTAATCAGTGTGCATACTTCTCTCTAGATGTTATCTATTACTTTACCAAAGGTTCTTTGAAAGAACAAGCGTTCGAATTATCCACAATGGGAGTGGGTAAGCTGTGGGTAATGTGTGAATTGTTTACAGAAACTGCTAAGATACGCGGTGGATAATGTGCATAGAGTTATAAACAAAAAGTAATTGTCGAAAGATGTCGAGCGAAACTTGACGTGGAACTATATGTTTTCTTTCAAATCATTGATAAAACAGCTGTTTTGCGAATAGAATAAATAGATTGTAGGAGGAATTCTACTAACCCTACTGATTACAGAAATTTAAACCAACAAAGCTACAATAAGTATTTACAACTCTAATTAAAAGTACAAGCATGGTTTTATTTGCAAATAATAGAAATCAATTTGTATTTCTCTTATCTAATGAAAGAAGCAAAATAAAAACAAAAATATTTTACAGTATTTCAATATGCAATATATCGCGCTATACTGCATGTGTAAGCGTATTCAGACGTTTTAAATTAGTCACAATTAACGAAAAACTTTAAAAATACGGTTGACCTTTATACACATACAAGATATGATTACAACAATCTAGTTCGCAGCTGTGAAAGTATTCACTAGTTGTTCAGAATATTCGACTGAATGAAATTAATGTAATTAGCAATTGATTCGTTCAATTAGTATAGGAGAGATTGCAAATGAGAAGTGACATGATTAAAAAAGGAATCGATCGCGCACCACATCGTAGCTTACTTTACGCAGCGGGCGTTAAAACGAAAGATATGCACAAACCATTTATTGGAGTGTGTAACTCATATATAGATATTATTCCCGGACATATGCATTTGAATAAATTCGCGGAAGTAGTAAAAGAAGCAATCTGGGAGGCAGGCGGGGTACCGTTCGAGTTCAATACAATTGGTGTTGATGACGGAATCGCAATGGGGCACATTGGTATGCGCTACTCATTGCCAAGCCGTGAGCTGATTGCTGACTCAGCCGAAACAGTCATTAATGCACATTGGTTTGACGGAGTCTTCTATATACCTAACTGTGACAAAATCACACCGGGTATGCTGATGGCAGCTGTTAGAACAAACGTCCCTTCAGTATTCGTTTCTGGTGGACCTATGGAAGCAGGGGTTTCCGCAACGGGTGATGTTCTTTCATTAACTTCAGTGTTTGAAGGTGTAGGAGCTTACAAGAGCGGTAAGATGTCAGCAGAAACATTACTCGACATCGAACAGAATGCTTGTCCTTCCTGTGGGTCATGTTCAGGAATGTTCACGGCAAACTCTATGAACTCTCTGATGGAAATGCTTGGTATGGCTCTTCCAGGAAATGCGACAATTCTTGCTACATCTGATGCTCGCCATACATTGATCAAAGATGCGGCTAAACATTTAATGAATTGTATTGAAAATGATATTAAACCACGTGACATTATTACAAAAGAAACAATCGACGATGCATTTGCACTTGATATGGCAATGGGAGGTTCGACAAATACAGTTCTCCATACATTAGCTATCGCTCACGAAGCGGAAATTGATTACAATATTGAAGATGTTAACGATGTAGCTAAACGAGTACCGTACTTATCGAAAATCATGCCAGCATCCGATTATTCAATGGATGATGTTCAACAAGCTGGTGGTGTCAGCGCAATTATCAATGAATTATGTAAAATTGATGGAGCGATGCATAATAATCGTAAGACGATTACTGGCAAGACAATTGAAGAAGATGTCGCTGGATATGAAATCACAAATACAGATGTCATTCGAACGAAAGATAATCCGCATAGTCCAGTAGGTGGCCTGTCCATTCTATTTGGTAACATCGCTCCTGAAGGTTCCGTCATTAAAGTGGGAGCAGTTGATCCTTCTATCAAGGAATTCAGAGGAGAAGCGATTGTCTTTAATTCACAAGAAGAAGCTCAAGAAAATATTGATAATGACACAGTAAAAGCAGGCCATGTAGTCGTTATTCGATATGAAGGCCCTAAAGGTGGACCGGGAATGCCAGAAATGTTGGCCCCAACTTCTGCAATCATGGGTAAAGGGCTTGGTAAGGAAGTTGCTTTAATTACCGATGGTCGTTTCTCAGGAGCATCCCGCGGTATCTCTATTGGACACATATCACCAGAAGCTGCTTCTGGCGGACCGATTGCACTTGTAGAGAATGGAGATATTATCGAAATTGATCTAACCAACCGTACGATTGAATTGGTAGTATCTGATGAAGTTCTTGCAGAGCGACGAAATGCACTAAAACCATTTGAACTTAAAATCAAAAAAGGCTATCTTGCAAGATATGCCCATCTCGTCACTTCAGCTAGTACAGGTGGAGTCATGAAAATTTAATATATAAAACGTTGATGAGGTTAAAGTAGATAGAAACTGTATTCACAGAGAGCCGGCGGTGCTGCGAGCCGGCAATACAACTATTTGCGACATCCCCTCGGAGTGGATTGCTTAAAGGTATACCGACTAGGCAATTCCGGGCTCGATATTCGGGCTCGTTAACAATGAAAAGGTATAGCTTAGGCTTACTTTTTCATAAGGTGACAATTGTCACGAACTAGGGTGGTACCATGAAAGCTTTTTCATCCCTATGTAAAGAGATCAGATTCTTTGCGTGGGATGAAAAGGCTTTTTTTAGAGAAAAAAGTCACTGGCCAATATATATAGTTGAAAATTGTAAGGAGGAGTTCAGTATGAGTGCTGAAGTACAAGAAAAACAGACTGCATCTACTATGCCAAAGGAACAAGCCGTAAATAAACCTACAGATGGTTCTGCCATCTTGATTCAATCGCTTAAAGAACAGAACGTAGAAATAATCTTTGGATATCCTGGAGGAGCAGTTCTCCCAATTTATGATGCGCTATATAATGACCCGATCCCACACGTATTAGCACGTCACGAACAAGGTGCAATCCACGCAGCTGAAGGATATGCAAGGGTATCTGGAAAAACTGGGGTAGTCATTGCCACATCAGGCCCTGGCGCAACGAACTTAGTAACGGGTATTACAGATGCCATGATGGACTCTCTTCCATTAGTAGTTATTACAGGTCAAGTAGCAAGTACAGTCATTGGTTCAGATGCTTTCCAAGAAGCGGATATCATCGGAATTACTCAACCTATTACAAAACATAACTATCAAGTCCAAAGTGTTGCTGACATTCCACGTATTATGCGTGAAGCTTTCCATATTGCTTCTACTGGAAGACCAGGACCAGTCGTCGTCGATGTACCAAAAAATATCGCAACAGATCTCTTTGTACCTGTAGAAAAAGAAGATAAAGAAGTGAATTTACCTGGTTATCAGCCAACTACTACACCAAATTATCTGCAAATTCAAAAAGCTTCAAAGGCTATCTCGAAAGCGAAAAAGCCGATGATCCTTGCAGGCGCAGGTGTACTTCATGCAGGCGGAACGGCCGAGCTGAAGAAACTTGTCGAAACGCATCGTATTCCGGTCGTTAATACATTACTCGGCTTGGGTACAATTCATGGAGAACATGAGTTATTCTACGGAATGGCTGGAATGCACGGAACGGCAACTGCCAACTATGCACTTAGCGAATGTGATTTATTGCTCAATGTGGGTGCACGTTTTGATGACCGTCTAACAGGAAACTTGGATGCATTCTTGCCGAATGCACGAGTCATTCATGTAGACATCGATCCAGCTGAAATTGGTAAAAACGTAGTGACCGAAATTCCAATTGTATCTGATGCGAAAGAAGCGTTAACAGCATTGCTAAAAGCAGATTTCAAATCACCGGACACAGTAGAGTGGGTAAGTTATTTGAATGATTTAGCAGATAAATATCCGCTTTGGTATCAAAGGGATGAGGAAGCTTTATTACCACAACAAGCACTTGAGATCATACATCGGATTACAAATGGTGATGCGATCGTCACGACAGATGTTGGCCAGCACCAAATGTGGACTGCTCAATATTACCGTTTCAATAATCCGGATAACTGGGTTACGTCAGGTGGATTAGGAACAATGGGCTTTGGTTTCCCAGCAGCAATCGGTGCACAACTTGCAAGACCGAAAGATCGTGTAATTGCAGTGGTTGGGGACGCAGGTTTCCAAATGACAGCACAAGAGCTTTCACTTCTTCAGGAAATGCGTATTCCGGTGAAAGTCATCATCTTGAATAACGGTGCACTTGGTATGGTACGTCAGTGGCAAGAGACATTCTATGAAGAACGTTACTCACAGTCACTAGTTCCAGTACAACCAGACTTCATTAAATTGGCGGAAGCATATGACCTGAAAGGGTATCGCATTCACAATTTAGAAGAAGCGGAAAAAGTATTTACAGAAGCGCTATTATCTGATGAGCCGGTCTTGATTGATTGTCGAGTGAAACAACGTGAAAACGTCTATCCGATGGTTGCTCCAGGTAAAGGATTACAAGACATGATTGGAGTGAGTCCTCAGTGAAACGAATTATTACAGTAACAGTAATTAATCAGAGCGGAGTATTAAACCGTGTAACGGGACTGCTGATGAAGCGTCAATTCAATATTGAAAGTATTACAGTAGGTGCTACTGAACAACCAAATAGATCCAAGATGACATTCCAAGTTCACGTAGAAGATGAAAACAAAATCGAACAACTTGTAAAACAGCTGCAAAAGCAGATTGATGTTATTACAGTGAAAGATATAACAGACAAAGCAATCGTGTTACGTGAGTTGGCGCTTGTAAAGGTGATCTCACCACCACAGATTCGCTCTGAGATGAACAGCATCGTTGAACCTTTCCGTCCGACAATTGTCGACTCCGGAAAGAATGTAGTAACGTACCAGGTAACGGGTGACCCAGACAAAATCGAAGCATTTATCGATTTGCTGAGACCATATGGCATTAAAGAATTAACACGAACTGGCGCAACCGGCTTTGCCCGCGATATGCAAAAGGTTCAAGCACCACAGCTATCGATTTTAAAACAGTAAAACACACACACTTAGGGGGAAATTAAAATGACAAAAATGTATTATAACCAGGATATCAATGAAGGACTATTAGAAGGTAAAACAGTTGCAATTATCGGATACGGTTCACAAGGTCACGCACACGCTCGTAACTTAAAAGATTCAGGCTTCAACGTAGTAGTAGGTGTTCGTGCTGGTAAATCATTCGACCAAGCAAAATCAGACGGACTTGAAGCACTATCTGTTAAAGAAGCTTCTGAAAAAGCAGACTTGATCATGATCTTACTTCCAGATGAAAACCAAAAAGCAGTATACGAAGCAGAGATTGAACCAGCTCTTGCTAAAGGAAAATCATTAGTATTCGCTCATGGTTTCAACGTACACTTCGGTGAAATCAAACCACCTGCTGACGTAGATGTATTCCTAGTAGCTCCAAAAGGACCAGGACATCTTGTACGTAGAACATTCGAAGCTGGCGGCGGAGTACCTGCACTATTCGCGGTGTATCAAGACGTATCTGGCCAAGCTAAAGACGTTGCTCTTGCGTATGCAAAAGGTATCGGTTCTGCTCGTGGTGGCGTTTTGGAAACAACATTCGAAGAAGAGACAGTTACGGATCTATTCGGAGAGCAAGCAGTACTATGTGGTGGCTTAACTTCACTAGTTAAAGCTGGATTCGAAACTCTAGTAGAAGCTGGATACCAGCCTGAACTTGCTTATTTCGAAACATTGCACGAAACGAAACTAATCGTTGACTTGATGTATGAAGGCGGAATGGCTGGAATGCGTTACTCAATCTCTGATACTGCAGAGTGGGGCGACTTTGTTTCTGGACCACGTGTAATCGATGCAGACACAAAAGCTCGTATGAAAGATATTCTTACTGACATCCAATCAGGTAAATTCGCAAAAGAATGGATCGAAGAAAACGAAAACGGACGTCCTAAGTTCAATGCAATTGAAGAAGCAGAATCTAAGCACCAAATCGAAGAAGTTGGACAGAAGCTTCGTTCTATGATGCCATTCATCAACGAAGGAGCTAAATCAAAAGAGGAAGAAGTGGTAGCGAGTGAGAAAAATTGATATTTTCGATACAACTCTTCGCGACGGTGAGCAATCTGCGGGTATTAATCTAAATACAGTAGAAAAATTGGAGATCGCTCGTCAGCTTGAAAAGCTTGGGGTAGCCGTTATTGAAGCAGGATTTCCTGCTTCATCCCCAGGTGATTTCGAAGCCGTTCGACGCATTGCTGATACAGTGAAAAACTCAACTGTTACAGGACTTGCTAGGGCGATGAAGAAAGACATTGATATATCATGGGAAGCATTACGCGGTGGTGTAAATCCACATATTCACGTGTTCTTGGCGACATCACCAATTCATATGGAGTATAAGCTAAAGAAATCTCCAGACCAGGTAGTCGAAATTGCAGCGGATACGGTTAAATATGCTAAACAATTTTTCCCTCTCGTTCAATGGTCTGCGGAAGATGCATTCCGTTCTGATAAGGAATTCCTTGTACGCATTATTAATAAAGTAATTGAAGCAGGGGCGACAACGATTAATGTTCCGGACACTGTAGGCTATGCAACTCCTGCAGAATACGGTGCTCTATTCAAGTACTTGAAAGAGAATGTAACGGGAATAGAAAAAGTTAAGCTTTCAGCTCATTGTCATGATGATCTTGGAATGGCTGTTGCAAACTCTATAGCAGCAGTTGAGAACGGTGCCGATCAAGTAGAATGTACGATTAATGGTATTGGAGAGCGTGCAGGCAATGCAGCATTAGAAGAAATTGCCGTCGCTATGCATATCCGTAAAGACTTCTATAACATGGAAACCGGAATTAACTTAAAAGAGATTAAAAAAGCTAGTCAGCTTGTTAGCCGATTGACAGGGGTAGTCATCCAGCCAAACAAAGCAGTCGTCGGAAAGAATGCATTCGCCCATGAATCTGGAATTCACCAGGATGGCATGCTGAAAAACCGTGAGACATACGAAATCATCACACCTGAATTGATTGGTGAAACGGATATGCCGTTAGCGTTGGGTAAACACTCCGGACGTGCCGCGTTTAAAGATCGGGCTATTACAATGGGGTTTGAACTGACGGATCACCAATTGAATGAGGCATTTGATGACTTCAAAAAGTTAGCAGACCGTAAAAAGGAAATCACGGAAGATGATTTGTTTGTTTTATTCACAGGCCAGCAATTGTCCGACACCGATACACCGATTTACGAATTGCATAATGTTCAAGTGCAATATGGAACGAATAATATTCCGACAGCTACCGTGACAGCCACTGTGCCAAGCGGAGAAACAGTTACTGTGGCAACTACTGGTGCAGGTTCTGTTGAATCGATCTTCAATGCACTGGAATTAGCCATTAAAGGTGAAGTACTCATTCTGGATTATCGTGTAACATCGATCGGTAAAGGCCGCGATGCACTGGGAGAGGCAGTAGTCAACTTAAGACATAACGGACTCGAGCTTACGGGCCGAGACGTAGCGCAAGACGTATTAGAAGCGTCTGCAAAAGCTTATTTGAATGCTATCAATCGTCAACTAGTTCGCGAACAATTGCGGAAAGAAGAGTTATTGAAATAAGCAACATACATCAAAGGGATAAAGTATTCGATCGAGTGATACGAGATTGATCAAGGAGGAGAAGTTCTATGGAAAAGAAAGTAGCAGTATTACCCGGTGACGGCATAGGACCCGAGGTAGTAGCAGAGGCAGTCAGAGTATTGGAAGTGATCGGCAGACGTTTTAACCATACATTCCATACAGAATATGGACTAATCGGTGGAGCGGCGATTGATGAAAAGAATAACCCACTTCCTAAAGAGACAATTGAGTTATGTGAGTCAAGCGACGCCATTCTTCTAGGAGCAGTGGGTGGCCCTAAATGGGATCAGAATCCATCTGAATTACGACCGGAAAAAGGGTTGCTTGCTATACGTAAACATTTTGATCTATTTGCAAACCTTCGTCCTGTTGCAGCTGTACCTTCTTTGATCCAGGCTTCTCCTTTAAAAGAAGACATCATCAAAGAGGTCGATATGATGATTGTTCGGGAATTAACTGGGGGTCTTTACTTCGGTAAACCGAGCCATCATACAGATCAATCAGCTGTTGATACGCTTGTATATACGCGCAAGGAGATCGAACGTATTGTCGACAAAGGTTTTGAGTTGGCTCGCCTGCGTAAAGGCAAAGTAACTTCTGTGGACAAAGCGAATGTGCTTGAATCCAGTAAGCTTTGGAGAAAGATTGTAGAAGAGAAGAAAGCACAGTATCCAGATGTAGAAGTAGAGCATCAGTTAGTGGATTCTGCAGCAATGAAATTAATAACGAACCCAGCACATTTTGATGTAATCGTTACTGAAAATATGTTTGGAGATATCTTAAGTGATGAAGCATCTGTTATTACGGGGTCACTTGGATTACTGCCTTCAGCGAGTGTGCGTTCAGACGGTTTAGGTTTGTATGAGCCAGTTCATGGTTCAGCACCCGATGTAGCTGGTCAGGGAATTGCAAATCCAGCAGCAACTATTCTTTCAGTTGCTATGATGCTAAAGTATTCATTTGGATTGGAAACGGAAGCAACTGCAATTGAAAAGGCTGTTAATACAGTATTTGAAGAAGGTCACTTCACAGCAGATTTAGCTGGTAAAGATCAACGTTCGTTAACGACAAAAGAGTGGACAGATAAGATTGTAGACGAGTTGGATCTTCAGTTCGTTTCCAATAGTATCATGTACTCGTATATTTAATAAAATACCGCTGTCTTAGTCTCGACATGCACATAAAGGGCATACCGAAACTGGTGCGCCCTTTATGTATAGCTAGAGAAAAGATTGACGAGTTGAATCACACGCCGCATATTACTATTGGCAATTGCTTGGAAGGGGAAACAATTATGGCTAAAACAATTATTGAGAAGATATGGGATCAGCATATTGTGTATGAAGAAGAGGGAAAACCGGATCTATTATATATTGATCTTCACTTGATTCATGAAGTGACATCACCGCAAGCATTTGAAGGTTTACGTCTAGCGAACCGTAAAGTGCGTCGTCCAGATCTTTGCTTTGCAACTATGGATCATAATGTTCCGACAAAAAACTTGCCGATTATCAACGATCCTATTGCTAAAAAACAAATTACTACACTTGAAAAGAACTGTGAAGAGTTCGGTGTTCAATTGGCTGATATGCAGCATCCAGATCAAGGTATCGTGCATATAATCGGTCCTGAGCTTGGATTGACACAGCCAGGAAAAACAATTGTTTGCGGTGACAGCCATACTTCTACACACGGTGCATTCGGAGCTATAGCGTTCGGTATCGGGACAAGTGAAGTAGAGCACGTGTTATCTACCCAGACACTTTGGCAAGGTAAACCAAAGACTATGGAAATCCGTGTAACAGGGAAAATTGGTTTTGGTGTAACAGCTAAAGATATCATTCTTGCAATCATTGCAAAGTTTGGAATAGGTGTCGGAACTGGACATATCGTCGAGTATACAGGAGAAGCGATTCGCGCACTTACAATGGAAGAACGTATGACAATTTGCAATATGTCCATTGAAGCGGGAGCAAAAGCAGGTTTGATTGGACCTGATGAAACAACAATTAATTATTTACGCGGACGTCGTTATGCACCTCAAGGTGAAGAGTTCGAAGCAGCAGCAGAGCGTTGGCTTGCATTGAATACTGATGAAGGTGCGGAATATGATCAAGTACTTGAAATCCATGCAGATGATATTGAACCATTCGTAACGTGGGGTACTAATCCATCGATGGGATCAGGTATCTCAGCTACTATCCCTACAACTGCAGATTATGCATCCGAAACAGATAAATCGGCACTTCGTAATGCGATGGAGTATATGGGACTTGAAGAAGGAATGGCGTTGACTGATATTGAAATTCAGCACGCATTTATCGGTTCATGTACGAATGCACGTCTTAGCGATTTGGAAGCTGCAGCGAAAGTGGTAAAAGGTAAACACGTTCATCCTACAGTGACTGCGATTGTCGTGCCAGGATCACGTACGGTGAAAAAACAGGCGGAAGATATTGGTTTGGATAAGATTTTCATAGAGGCTGGTTTTGAGTGGAGAGAGTCTGGATGCAGTATGTGTCTAGCTATGAATGATGACGTAGTACCAGCTGGGGAACGCTGTGCATCTACATCTAACCGTAACTTTGAAGGACGCCAAGGTGCAGGCTCACGTACACATCTAGTCAGCCCGTCCATGGCTGCAGCAGCTGCTCTACACGGACATTTCGTAGATGTTCGCAAAGTTGAAGCAACTGTGCAAAATTGAGGAGGGTATTTACATGGAACCAATTAATAAAATAGAGAGTGTACTCACTCCGTTAGATAAAAATAACGTAGATACAGATCAGATTATCTCCAAAGAATTCTTGAAGCGTATTGAACGTACTGGATTCGGAAAATATCTATTTTACCACTGGCGTTTTAATGCAGATGGTACGAAAAATGAAGAGTTCGTATTGAATGACCCTCGTTATGACGGTTCGACTATCTTGGTAGCACATGAAAACTTTGGTTGTGGATCATCACGTGAACACGCACCATGGGCAATTTTAGATTATGGATTCCGTGTAGTGATTGCACCAAGCTTCGCAGATATCTTCCATAGTAACTGTTTCAAGAATGGAATCTTGCCGATCAAGCTATCTGTAGCAGAAATTGAAGAGTTTTTGCGTAAAGGCCAAGAAGCTCCGTATAAACTGACAGTGAGCCTAGAAGATCAAACTGTAGCAGGTGAAGACGGCTCTGTGTACAGTTTTGACGTGGATCCATACTACAAAAAGATGTTGTTGAACGGTTGGGATGAAATTTCTCTGACATTCCAATATGAAGATAAAATTACAGAATACGAACAAAAACATGCATAACTTAAAACGGTTCATCGCTTATTTAGCGTGAACCGTTTTCTTTTTATGAAAACTTGTCGAAATAGTTATAAAAACTATATTTAATAATTTGAAACCTTTTTTGTTATTCTCCGTCTGTACGGTGCGGTTACGAGAAATTATACTGGCCTAAGGCATGTTACCGCTATAAAGCATGGAACCTTCTTCATTTTCAATGGAAGACCAAATGAAATAGGGGTTATGCTATAATTGTCGAAGGTAACTACATACTAAAGTGATAAAACACAGAGTGGAGTTGATTTCAAAGATGTTATGCGCTTCAAAAAAGAATGTATTCGCCATTTTTAATTCTTTTCTTATCGCGACGTTAATTTGCCTCATTGTACTGCCAGTAAGCGCGAAAGCAGAAACGGTAAACCAGCGTTTCTCTGACGTAAGTAATGATTTCTGGGCAAAGGATGAAGTAACACAACTAGTGGAAGAAGGAATTATTAACGGATACCAAGATTTACAGTTTCGTCCAGGAATCAGTATTAAACGTGGACAGGCGGCAAACTTGCTGACCGTCGCTTTGGAATTACCCGAGGCTTCCTACCGTCCGATCTTTAAGGATGTCAGCGCAAAATCTTCCAACTTGCGTGGTGCAATGTCTACTTATGAAGCAGGCATATTTAAAGGAAAACCCGATGGTAACTTCGGTGTAAGCGATGAATTAACACGTGAACAAATGGCGAGTGTGTTAGTCAATGCTTTCAAATTAAAAGATACAGGTGAAACAGTACGCTTTACGGATGAGAATAAAATAAGTGAGTCTCACAGATACGGCGTAAAAGTACTTATGCAACACGGTATTACAACAGGTAAAGAGGACGGGTCATTTGCTCCGAAACTCCCTGTTAACCGTGGTTCATTCGCTGTATTTCTACATAGAGCAATGATTCAAGCAGGATTGCTCGAAAAACAGCAACCAATTGTTTTCAATAAAACACAGACAATGGGCAAATTCGATCCTATTCGATTTAATCAATTTATTACGGAAGTTCCACTGACACAAGAGGGACAAACATACTTGCGTTCCAATCACTACTTGTCTTTAGCGGCCAAGCGAGTGAAAGCACACGGACATGCGACGGATCATATTTATGTCTATGGTGTCAGTGAGAGAAAAAGCACAAGAGTTACTGTAACAAAACGTGAGTTGCCAAATGGCGACTACTTTACATTTGTTGAGTTGAGAAATCCGGATCGACTGCCGATTCGCGTCGATTTGGTACGAATTGATGGGAATATTAAAACGAATAAAATAGAACGATTTGACAAATATCCTATGAAAAAAGATGTGGATGATACATTTGGCTTTGATATTGCAACTTCTCCTGTAGGTGTCCTTGAAACCATTTCACAGCAGGGAACAGGTCAGCAAATGATTTCGAAAACATATCGTTCACGTGAACTCGAGCTGAAGTATAATAATGGCTCAGTTAGCCATACACGTGAATTACAGGATGAGAAGGAATCTTACAGTAATATTCTGATGGGCGATACCCGAGTATCGGTATATGAGTTGAACTCTAGAGGGTATGATGTAGTGGATCAATGGATTCTTTCATCCGATAAGAAGCTTTTTTCTTCAAATGAAAGATTAGATGCATGGCTTCGGGAATCGATTACCAACTATAAAAAGCGTAATAAATGGTATACAGCTGAAGGTCCTTACAACAAGATGGCGACTACAATTGAACCGATGCCAGCTTCGGGTCGCGGATATGGACGCAATTTACTTTTGGTAAAAGAAGATCGTGTCATGTTGTTATACAACCAAACGAAAGAACGTTATTATGAAGATATTTTGCATAACTCCTTTACAAACTTAGCTGTTTTCAGAGGAAGCAAGCCTTATTGGGAAACGGAAGTTACGAGTACGTATTTGAAGAATTTATATAACTTCACAGCACCATTCGTTGACACGCGTTTCAATGAACAGATTGCATTATTCCTTTATAATGGCGGTAGCGCATTCAATCATAAAGATTACAACGACGGTTTACGTAACTATGCAAACTTGCTCGTACAGCAGCATAGAAAAGGCAATGTGAACTTCTTGTCTCCAACTGCCTATTATATTCCGGATTACTTCCCGGCAAAATCACAAGTGAAGACCCATACGTCTATGAACCATTTACTTGGCGGCATGAACATTCTTTTGTTGGCATTCCAAGAATTCAATGATCCAGTGTATTTGGAAAATGCCAGTGCAATTGAAAAAGCCATTCGCTTTGAAGAGAAGAACTGGACTCGTTCTAACGGTGACATCTGGTATAAACGTGCACCGAATGGTCAGTTTTCAGGTACGGATTATGTCCATTTGACGTTGGAAGACTTGATTCATTCTTATGAAAAATGGTCACAGGTTGATCAATCAAAAGCCAAAGTATTCGAGCGCATGATTAAGTCGAAGGCGGGCTATTTGAATAGTACGAAGCAAGGGTATACTACGAAGATTAAAGAAGGCTTGAAACGAATCAATATGTCTAACTTGCTACCAGCAGGTAAAGAGTACACCGACGCATTATAATGAACAAACACCATCTCCTTTAGTTCAGGGGATGGTGTTTTGTTTTTAGTGTAGTAATAGAGTAAAGGGGAAGGCACCGTTGATTAGCACCGCCATTCCCATTGCAATCACTCTCCAAATGAAAAACCACCATCTTCTAAACTGCGAGATGGTGGTTTCGTTGATTGGTTAATTTACAAGTGTAGCTAAATCGGAACGGATCCAGCCGTATGGTTCGTTGATTTGTGCACCTGGGTTGATGTCCATGCGTACTTTGTACCAAACAAAGCCGTCTGCACCGGTTGTACGATCTGTCACAACTAGTGGATAGCCGAATGCTGCTAGATTACCTGGATGCTTAGGCTTATAAGAGAATAGAATATTATTCTTATTCGCTGCATCTGGACTTGTGCGGATATTAACTGCTGTATTGCCTGTATACGAAATCACAGCCAATTGTGCTTGGTTCGCGTCTTTGCTGCCTAGGAACTGATCGATGCGCCACATGTGACCTGCGATCTTACTTCCCCAGAAAGGATCGGATGCATACTTCATATTAAAGCCGACTGCCTTGTTGCCGGGAGCTGCGCCATTGGCATAAGCACCAAGTGGATTCGCATAGTTTAAGTTAATGTAGCGAGTAATGAATGCATCGACACTTCTTGTTGGATTACCATAGACTTCGCCTTTATCAGGTGAAGAGTCGAATACGCGGATACCGAAAATATTATTTTTCTGCTGTGCATTGCCGCTCATCCCGTAATCACTTTCATGAATCGCTGTCGCTAATATGAACATTGCATTGACGTTATGCTTTTTCTCCATCTGTTTCACATACGTTCCAAGTCCAATTAGCTTCGACTTCGACGTAGCGTTTTTATAGCGGGCAATACCTGTTTTTTGTCTAGCAAGTAATGCATTGGAGATGAAACGATCCAGTTCCTGTCCAGTGTAAGTGGAAGGCTGGCGTACCGATTGGAATTGGAAGTACGGATAATACGTAATGGTTGCTGCACCGTTTAATTCTGTAAAGTGGACACCATCGTTACTCGTATACGTTTGTCCTTTTTTCATTGTCGGAGAAGCAGGGCCGACTGTATACTCTGCGTAACTTCCTTTATATTGTTTTGTTTTAGAATCGTATGTACGATAATAAGGTTGGTGAATGAGTAAGCCGTCATTCGTTACTTTATACTGACTTGCGCCTGTAGATAGTTGAGAAGGAATTAGGTCGATTTCTGCGTGTTTCGCATAATATGTATAGCCGCCTACTTCTACTACTACACGTTCCGGGCTACTGCCTACATAATCCAGTTCATAACCTTTCTGGACATATGTGACTTCGTTTTTTAATGAAGTATCGCTATATAGCGACGTATACTGCTTAGGGTTTTCTGAAGCAAACGCCTGTCCTGACTTCATTTTGATAATTTTATTATTAACAGAAATCGTCTGAACGATGGAAGAAGCGTTATACGCTGCTAGCGCATCTTCAAATGTAATGTACGACTCATCCGTGACATTCAGTTGACTATTGGAAATCGAACTAACTTTATGCACTTTAGGATTTTCTGTACCGCCAACGTTTGTAGGAGGGCGAGTACTACCTTTTCCATCAGCGACTGCGAACATCCGAAATAGAAATGCAGAAGCATGTGCAATCGTTGCATTACTTGTTGGTTTGAAATATCCTTGATCACCTCGTATGATATTCAATGAAGAAGCTGCGGATACAGCGGGTACGAAGTTTGATGAAATTTTCTTGCTGTCTTTAAATTGAACCGTAGTGGATTTGATTGGAATTTCTAGGAAACGAAATGCCTTAAAAATCATTCCTGCCATTTGTTGACGTGTAATCTGCTGATTCGCTTTGAATGAACCGTCAGGATAGCCAGCTAAAATTCCAGCACCTGCAGCATTTTGAATCTCAATTGTACGGGAGTGGTTTACTTTCAAGTCATTAAAGGTATAGCGTGTCGAAGTAGGTAATTCCAATGAACGTGCAAGATAGGAAGCGAATTCCCCTCGTGTAACCGCTCGATTGGGATAGACATTCCCTTTTGAGTCCTTTTGGATTACGCCTTTATCTACCCAAAATGTCAGCTCTTGCTGCATCTGATGACCTGAGAAGTCATTTGCACTCGCTACCGGTGTGAAGACAGGAGAAGCTACCAAGAGCAATAGTGTCAGTAATGTTATCAAACGTTTCAAATCAAAACCTCCTATATAAATCTCCTACTATTGTAGCAGAAAGTACTATCATTGGTAAGCATCATTTGGTATATTAATAGACTATTATTACACTAGACTTCTATAAAGTGACAGAAGTATATAGACAGATAGCTGCAGAAATATGGAATAAAGTATGTAATATACCATCTCAATATAAAATGATAAATATAGCAAAAAGCGACAATCTATAATTATTCGAAAAGATGCAACGAATGCTTTCACTATTCCGTCCTAGATAGTGATATAATGCAACAAGGAACTAGCAAGCGTAGAAAGGGTTTTATAGACTAATGAATATATGGAAACAGCGATTGGAAAAACAATCCACAAGTACAATATTGGTTGCAGTAGCTGTGATGCTCATTGCATTATTGCTGCCTTCAAAAATAGCATTGCTCGGCACGACCTTATTTTTTGTCTTATTTTCGATTATTAAACCACAGCAGAGTATTCTGTTCCTGGTCATCTATGTTAATATCCGACCTTTTTTGCTGGAAGTGAACAGTGGCCTAAAGTTAATAGGGGATTTAGTAATCTTTGTCGTATTCGCATGGACATTGTTCCACTACCGACATAATATTCGTTCTCTATTTACATTCAAATGGTTTGAGTGGTCTTATTTTGCTTTTATTTTATTCGGCTCAATTATAGGATTCTTACATGATGTCACACCAACGTCTATTATTTTCCAAGTTCGTACGTTTTTGATTATGTATTTGCTTTACTATACGATTTCAAGAATGACACTGACGAACAAATGGTTACAGCAGCTTGCATGGGTGACGGTCTGGTTGAACATTGTGATGTCGCTTCATGGTTTAGTAGAGAAACTGTCTTTGCGTCAGTTACTGCTGCCGGAAGAGTGGAAGTATAAAGTTTTATCTGCAACAAACGCTGTGCGTATTTACGGACTGACGGGCAATCCGAACTCTTTGGCATTATCATTGTTCTTCGGACTCATTGCGGTTGTCTATTTGCAACACGTTTATCAGCAGAATAAATACAAATGGACATTCCGTGTATTACTCGTATTGTTCTTTGGTATTCTAGTTCTTACCTATTCAAGGGGGACTTGGATTTCGGCAATTATGTTTGGCGTCGTATTCATTCTCATGACGAGAAAATGGTATCTATTGAAACGACTAGTAATTGCCGGGGTTGCATCTATTATTTTAATTTACTATCCAGTAAACTTGGCTGTTCAATATATTACAGAGCTCGGTGTGACAGTAGATGAGAAGCCAAGTGGTGCGGGAAGTATCGGTGGGCGCTTCGGAGAAACATTTGATGAAAAGAACTTGGCACTCATGACAGAGAGTGGACGTTTCTACTATATCCGTAAAGGATTTGAGATCTTTGGTGATCATCCTATAACAGGTACAGGATTTGGATCGTTCGGGGGTTCCGCCACGTTATCTTATGGTTCACCGATTTATGATCACTATGGCATTAGCTCGGATATATACGGTGGGAAGTACTTCTATTCCGATAACCAATATATTCAAGTGATTGCGGAGACTGGTGTGATTGGCGTATTGATTTTCGCGGTCTTCTTGCTTAGCATGTTGTGGTTCTTCTGGAAGTCACGCCATACGAATTTCGGTGTGTTTATGATTGCACTGTGGTTCTCGACCGGTGTTTCTGGAATGTATTATAATATTTGGGAACTTAAAATGTATACGTTGTTTTACTTTATCTTGCTTGGCGCGTTTGTTGCGTTCAGTAAGCATCAGCAGGAAATATCAAAACCTACGAATGGGTAATCCATTTGTAGGTTTTTTCTTTTGGATTGAGTAATTGGGGGGAGTCGTTGCTTTGCGTTTCATTTATGGAGGCTTTAATTAAAGACTAGAAGGGTGGGGTGATCATAGAATCACGTTGAGCGCTCTATGTTGTTCGGTGACCGCTCATAGAAATGGCGTAACCGTTCTATACTGGTGGATGGCCGCTCATAGACTTGTGTTAATCGCTCTATCGCGCCTTGCAACCGCTCATAGACACCAAACGAATTTACCAAAAGTCATCATTAATTTGCAAATTTCCCCTTTCTTTCTACCTTTTTCGTCCAAACGGTGCATGAAAACGTAGGCATTATTTGATAGACTAGAGATTGATAAAGAGTAGAAAAGGTGGAGTTGTGTTATCGGACAAAATACTTTGCTGTCTCGCACGAAGCGGAATGTAGTCATTACCGCTATGTCGGCAGCTATGCTAATCTCGTTGCCATTTTCAGCGGCAGCCAGCACAAAGGTCGTTTCTAGTTACCCCGTGTCTTCTGGTGTTACTTATTCTCACTATACATATTCAGCAAGCAGTCACATCAATCACATTGGTGTTGATTTAAGTGATCCGTTCACGAAATTGAAGATGGGACTTCCTTCGCCTATTTCGAGGACAGCCCCTACATTAACTTTGGCGAATCGTGATTCAAAAGAAGGGCATAGAGTAGTCGGTGCAGTAAATACTTCGTTCTTCGATATGAAAACTGGCGTGCCAATGTATTTGCTATCTGAAGGCAATGAAATTGTAAACGGTGGTGTCATCTCGAGTTCGAACTCTTACTATGTCAGCCAACCGATTGCATTTGGCGTGACGAAAGACGGACTTTCGGAAATTGATTACTTTAATTTAGGAGTCGAAGTCGGCGTTCATGGCAGTGTTTTTCAAATGACAGGTCTTAACCGTGAACGACAAGCCGATGAAACGATGATCTTCACACCGCAGCATGTGAAAAACACGACAGGTTCGAATGAATTCGGCATTGAATTGGTCGTTGAAACGAATGAACCGATTACGTCTACACATTATGGTCAGCAAGTGCAAGGTAACGTTGTGAAGGTACGTGGCTATGGAGATAAGAACCCTGTCACGATTCCAAAGAATGGCTTTGTTGTTTCGATTCACGGCAAAAAAGGTTTGGAGCGCTTTAAATCAGTGACTGTAGGAGATTCTCTTTCATTGAAACTATCAATTGACGATAAATGGAAAGACTCCGAATTCATGATGGCGAGTGGTCCGATGCTTGTTAAAGACGGAAAGCGTCATATTACAATGGATACAAATAATCCGCGTGCTACAGCGAAGACAGCAAGAACTGCTATTGCTATTAGTAAAGACAAAAAGCAAGTTCAAATGGTGACGGTTGATTCGAGAGCTGGATACAGTAACGGCATGTCTTTAACGCAATTCGCCGATTATTTAGTGTCACAAGGTTATGATCGTGCGTTGAACTTTGATGGTGGCGGGTCCACTACGATGGGAATTCGCAATTATGGTAGTAACCAAGTAGTATTGGCTAATCGTACATCCAATTCCGCTCAACGTAGCACTTCAGCTATTCTTGAAGCGGTAAGTACCGCACCAACAGGGCAACCGGCCTATGTAAGTGTATCTCGCCCTCAAATGGGAGAAATGTTAGTAGGCGCAACTGCTGATTTGAAAATTAATCATGTATTGGATGCATATTATAACCCGATAGTACCGAATCCTTCCCAGTTGAAAACAACCTCT